>JBILIK010000046.1:0-21286 GCA_044350025.1 Polaromonas sp.
TCACAGCCAAGCAGCAAAAGCCTGATGAGCGGCCGCAAGCACTCAAAGACTTTGGCGCAGTCATCATGCGCAAAGACCCGCCTTTTGACAGCGAGTACTTTTACAGCACGCATTTGCTGGAACAAGCGGAGCGCGAAGGCGCGCGCGTTTTCAACAAGCCGCGCGCGCTGCGCGACCATCCCGAAAAGCTCGCCATCATGGAGTTCGCGCAATTCATCGGCCCGACGCTGGTCACGCGTGATGCGCAGGACATCAAGCGCTTTCATGCCGAGCACCAAGACATCATCTTGAAGCCGCTCGACGGTATGGGCGGTATGGGTATTTTTCGCGTCAAGGCCGATGGCCTAAACCTGGGCAGCATCATCGAGACGCTGAACAAAGACGGCGCGCAAAGCGTGATGGTGCAAAAGTTTTTGCCAGAGATCGCCCAGGGCGACAAACGCGTGCTGGTGATTGGCGGCAAGCCCGTGCCCTTTTGCCTGGCGCGCATTCCGCAGGGCAATGAAGTGCGTGGCAACCTAGCCGCCGGCGGCTTGGGCGTGGCGCAGCCGCTGTCTGCACGCGACCGTGAGATCGCCGAGGCCGTCGGCCCGGTGCTGGCCGCGCGCGGGCTCTTGCTGGCTGGCATCGACGTGATCGGTGACTGCATCACCGAGATCAACGTCACCAGCCCGACCTGCTTTCAGGAAATTTTTGACCAGACGGGCTTTGATGTGGCGGCGATGTTTGTGGATGCGCTGGAAGCTGTTCTAGCCACCGCCTAAGTCCCTGGTCTGTCATTGCTGGCTTGACCCGGAATCCATCTCCGGCAATTTAACTTGCCACGCTATTGATAGCTTCTTGTCCGCTGCCCGGGGGCAGAGAGCTGTTTCGATGAGTCGTTTATTAAAACCGTTCGGACTGTTTATTTTTCAACAAACGGGTTGTGTACGCGCACACCACTAATGACTTGACCTGAATTCATGTCTTCGCTCAGGAGCATGCTGCAACCTGCCATCTCTGCACTTGCCATGATGAGCGCATCGTAAAACGACAAACTGCGGGTTTGATGCAAGTCCAGGCCAGCGCGAATGATGGCGGGCGTGACTTGAACGATTTCAAACTGCTCATACAGATCAAGCTGCGCGCGGATGTACCCAGCCGGAAGCTTTAATTTTTTAAGCGCAACATTGCAATATTCTTGCAAAACCTGAGTAGACAGCACACCTGTGGCGGTTTCATAAAGCTGCTTGAGCAAGGCAAGTGCAATTTGCTGTTTTGCGGGTTCGTCGCTTGCCTCGGCGTAAACGAGGATGTTGGTGTCTATGAAGCTGCGGGTCGCCATAAATCAGCGTTCGTTGGCTTCATCGCGGTTAAAACGCCAACCGCCCAGTTGAGCCGAAGACTGAAGGCAACGCGCCTCAAACTCAGCCCACTGCTGACCACGCCGCGTACTGCCCGCCAATTGCTCCAAGTAGTCACGCACTACCTGGTTGAGGCTTTTACCCATTTTTTGCGCAGCCTCACGGGCACGATGGGCTACTTGTTCATCGATTGAAAGGGTTATGTTCATGACATTGCTCCATTGAATGGTGTGCACATATTATGTGCGCGCGATATATTTAGTCAAGAACATCCTAATTTAACGATTGCCGGTACAGCCGTGTTGTTGGCAGGTGCGGGTGTGGCGGCTATGTTTGTCGACGCGCTGGAGGCAGCATTGATTGCGCCGGGTGCCCGGCCTGGCTAGCTGCGCGGCTCAGACCACAGCTTGCCGCCGGTGGCCCAGTTGTCACGCTTGACTTCGTGAATGATGATGTCCACAGCCTCGGCCGAACCACCCAGCACTTCCACCGTGACGCGGGTGACTTCGGCCACCAGTTTTTTCTTTTGCTCCGGGGTGCGGCCTTCAAACATTTCAATGTGGTAGGTGGGCATGGTTATCCTTGGGTAAAAATTGATGCAGCACGGCGCAGCCTGCACTGCCGATGCCCGATGATAAAAGCCCCGAAGGAAAGAACACCAACATCATGAAAAATTACCCATTGGCCCTTTTGACCCTGCTGTCCGGCCTACTCATGGGCGGCCTGTCGCCCGCTCTGGCGCAGACACCCGCCGACGGCAAGGCCTGCGCCATGATCGTGATGCACGGCAAATGGGGCGGGCCGCGCTTTCTCGATGGTTTTGCCCGCGCGATGGCGCCCGCCTGTGAGGCCAAATCGATAGAGATGCCCTGGTCAGGCAGGCGCGCTTATGACGCCGGCTATCCGGCGGCATTGCAGGAGATCAGCGCGCAAAGCAAGGTTTTTCGTGCCCAGGGTTACCGCCGGGTTTTGCTGGCCGGCCACAGCTTTGGCGCCAACGCCGCCCTGGCCTACATGGCTGAAATGGGTGACGCCGACGGCATCATCGCCATGGCGCCGGGTCATTCGCCCCGTTACATGTACGACTCCGGCATGGTCCGTAGCTCAGTGAACGAAGCCCGCTCTGCCCTGGCCGGCGGCCGGGCAGACGAAAAAATCAAACTCAATGACATGAACCAGGGCCAGCGACGCGACTTCAACTTGCCCGCCCAGATTTTGCTGAGCTATTTTGAGCCGGACGGCTGGGGTCACATGCCCGCCACGGCGGCGCGCTTCAAGCAAGCCGTGCCTTTTCTTTGGGTCATTGGCAACACCGACCCGCTGTTTGCAGCGGGTGAAAATTTCGCCTACGCCAAAGCGCCCCCTCACCCGCGCAGCAGCTACCTGGTAGTAACCGCCGGGCACAGAGACACGCCCGAAGTGGCCACCGCCCAAATTTTGCAATGGATGCAGCAAATCATCGCACCCTGAGGAGACCAAGATGGCCTGGTTTGAAGGATTTGAGCAGCGCACGTTTGAAGTCCATGGCGCCCGCATTCATGCACGGTTTTCGCAGCGTGTGACGGGCGAGCCGCCTAAGCCGGCGCTGCTGCTATTGCACGGTTTTCCGCAAAGTCATGTGATGTGGCAACGCGTAGCGCGCCTGCTGGCGCCGCATTTCTTTTTGGTCATGCCCGATTTGCGGGGCTATGGTGATTCGTCCAAACAAGCCGGCCTGAGCGACCACAGCAATTACAGCAAGCGTGCGCTGGCGCAAGACGCGGTGGCGGTGATGGATGCGCTGGGCGTGCCCGTGTTTGGCGTTTGCGGCCATGACAGAGGCGGGCGCGTGGCGCACCGGCTGGCGCTGGACCATGCGCCGCGTGTGACTCGCCTGAGCGTGATCGACATCGCGCCCACGCTGGACATGTACGAAGGCCGCAGCCTGCGCGTGCCCTACATGGAGTTTGCCCGCGCTTATTACCACTGGTTTCACATGCTGCAGCCGTCGCCGGTGCCCGAAATCATGATGGGCGCCCAGCACCCCGAAAGCGCCAAGGCCTATTTGCATGCCAAGCTCGGCGGCTGGGGCAGCCAGGGCTTGGGCTACATCGAGCCGCAGGCATTGGCCGACTACGAACGCTGCTTTTGCACGCCCGAGGCGATTCACGCCGCCTGCGAAGACTACCGTGCCAGCGCCGGCATTGACCTCGAGCACGACCGCGACAGCCGATCACGCGATGAAAAGATCCTCTGCGACCTGCGGGTGCTGTGGGGCGAGCGCGGCGTGGTGCACCGCATGTTCGACCCGCTGGCCCTGTGGCGTGCTCAGTGCAGCGGCGCTGTCTCTGGCCAGACGATGCCGGCGGGTCACTTCATACCGGAGGAGCTGCCCGAGGAGACGGCGGCGGAATTACGGGCGTTTTTCGGCTGAGGCCGCGGGGATGGATTCCTGCCTACGCAGGAATGACGGGTGCGGTAGGAACGACGGATGCTGGCCGGAACGACGGATGCTGTGGGAATGACGGATGCGGTGGGAATGACACCAGCTTCTGTCAACCTCGCGGATGCGGGGATCCATGACTTCCGGCAGCTCAGCCTGCGCCGTGGCACTTTTTGTATTTTTTGCCGCTGCCGCAAGGGCATTCGTCGTTGCGGCCGGGGGCGGGCTCTTTGCGCACCGTGTCCACGCGCGGGCCCAGGGTGCGCCAGAGTTCGCGCAGGTCATACACCGCCCAAATGGCGTCGCCAAAGGCGTTCAGGCGGGCCACGCTGGTGCTGGGCGGGCCGTCTTCCATCAGCGGTGACACTTCGGGCGTGCCGGTGTCGTCTTCGGTGATGGCGACCACCGCCTGGAGCGCGTCATCCAGCCATTTGGCGGCGTCTTTGTCGCGCGGGGCGACCCAGTCCTCAGGCCAACTTTCAACTGCAAACATGAAACCCAGCGCCCACACCTGCGCAAAGGCCGGCAGTTCCTCGGTTTTGAAGTTGGCTTGTTCTTCGGGCGGCAGCTCGGCCACGGCAGCACGCACGTCCATCACCTCGGGGTGGTAGCAGTCCTCGTCTTCCAGGGTTTTGCACTCGGCGTCCAGCGCGGTGGACACCTCGGCCCAGCGGGCGTTCCACAGGGCCATGAAGCGCTCGCGTTGCGCAGCGCCGGCAAAAGAGCCTTCGACTTCGCCATCGCCGCCCGGGCTTTCAGCGTCGCCCAGGCCCAGCAGAACGGGCAGGTATTCGCTGGCGGGGATGGGACGGCGGCCGCAGATCAGGGCGGCCATGAATCCTTCACAAAACTCCCACTGCGGGGTTTCGTCGTAGCGCGTGCGCAGCTCATCAAGGATGGCGTCGAGCTCGTCAAACACCTCGGGCGGCAGAAAGTCGGCGGCGTTCAGGTCGGTGGCAGGGGCTTGTTCAGGCATGGGCTGCGGCGCTTCAAAGTGTGTGAAACAAGGCTGTTTCTGAGCATCTTATGGTAGAAAGCGTATCTGTCACCCGGCCCAGGCCCTTGTTTTCCACAATGAAAGCTGCGAATGCAACGCATTTTGACTTTTGCCAAAAAGCTGCCCTGGGCTGAAATCCGTACGCAGTTGGGTCGAATTGGCCTGGCCATGCAGTGGCTCAGCGCCCGCTTGCCCTCCCGCTACGGCTTTTGGGTGGCCTGCATGTTCGGTGTGCTGCTGGCCTTGTTCACGCTGGTCGGCTTTGGCGTGGGTCTGCTGGCTTTGCTGGTTTTTCTGAGCCTGGTGGCCTTGGGCGTGAGTGATGTTCGACAAACCCGGCACGCGATATTGCGCAACTACCCGGTGATCGGGCACATGCGGTTTTTGCTGGAATACATACGCCCTGAAATTCGCCAGTACTTCATTGAAAGCGACAGCGAGGCGGCGCCTTTTTCCCGGGCGCAGCGCTCGCTGGTTTACCAGCGCTCCAAAACCCAGCCGGACAACCACCCCTTTGGCACGCACCTGGATGTCGGGCGCCAGGGCTATGAGTGGATCAACCACTCCATGCAGCCGAGCACGCTGGCATCGTCTGACTTTCGCGTTTGGATAGGCGGCACGCCAGACGCGCCCTCTGACTCGCGCTCGCCTTGCACACAGCCTTATGCGGCCAGCATCTTCAACATCTCGGCCATGAGTTTTGGCGCTTTGTCTGCCAATGCGATTTTGGCCTTGAACGCCGGCGCCAAGCGCGGCGGTTTTGCGCATGACACGGGTGAGGGCTCGATCTCGGAGCATCACCGCACGCACGGTGGCGACCTGATCTGGGAGATAGGCTCTGGCTATTTCGGCTGCCGCAATCCGGACGGCAGCTTCAATGCCGACTTCTTTGAAGTCAATGCGCGCGATGAGCAGGTCAAGATGATCGAGATCAAGCTCAGCCAGGGCGCTAAGCCCGGCCACGGCGGTATTTTGCCGGCCTCTAAAGTGACCCCGGAAATCGCGGCGGCCCGTGGCGTGCCCATGGGCCAGGACTGCGTCTCGCCGGCGCGGCACAGCGCTTTCTCAAGCCCGGTCCAGATGCTGGAATTCATCGCTGAGTTGCGCAAGCTCAGCGGAGGCAAGCCGGTGGGCTTCAAGTTTTGCCTGGGCCATGCCTGGGAGTGGTTTGCCATTGTCAAGGCGATGCTGCAAACCGGCATTACGCCGGACTTCATCGTGGTCGATGGCGCCGAAGGCGGCACCGGGGCCGCCCCGGTGGAGTTCAGCGACCACATGGGCGCGCCCATGCAGGAAGGCCTGGCGCTGGTGCACAACACCCTGATTGGCGTGGGCTTGCGCGACCGCATCAAACTCGGCTGCGCCGGCAAGGTGATCAGCGCTTTTGACATTGCCCGCATGATGGCCCTGGGCGCCGACTGGGTGAACGCCGCGCGCGGATTTATGTTTGCACTGGGATGTATTCAGGCGCAAAGCTGCCACACCGGCAACTGTCCGACCGGCGTGACCACGCAAGACCCCTTGCGCCAGAAGGCCCTGGTGGTCAGTAACAAAGCCGAGCGGGTCTGGCTGTTTCACAAAAGCACACTGCATGCGCTCATGGAGCTGGTGCAGGCGGCCGGTTTGCAGCATCCGAACGAGCTGACGGCGCGGCACATCATGCGGCGCGTCAGCGACACCGAGGTGCGCATGCTGTCGCAATTGCTGATGCATGTGGCGCCCGGCGCCTTGCTGCAAGACGACCTGGACGCGCTACCGGATGTGTTCAAAACGCATTGGCCGGCAGCCAGCGCAGACAGCTTTAACCCCGCCTGAAAATCCGGCGCAAATTGAAGGGCCGCGTTAAAGCGTCTTTTGCACGCGCACGCCCAGGGCCAGCAGTCTTTTTTGCATGGACGTGACCGCTTTGTCTTTAGAGAGCAAGGTGCTGCGCTGCGCAACCGCCAGGTCAACGAACATCTGGTCATCGGCGTCGCTGCAAGTCACAGGCGCTTTGGCCGGCACCGGCAGCAAGCGGGCGTGCGCATCAAAGTGCGCCAGCACATCAGCCGCACTGAGCTGGTAAAAAACCAGGCGCGGCACGATCTGCGGATAGCCCAGCACGCGTTCGAGTTCGACGCGCATGGGCTGCGTAGCGATCCAGCCCCAGTGACCCGCGGCCAGACCGTCGCGCACCGGCTGCGCGGCAGCGTCGTTGAACACAAAGACGTCGAGCACGATGTTGGTGTCCAGCACCAGGGACGGTAACAGAGGCGGCACCGGGAGCAAGGGGCTTGCGCTCACTGCGCGGCAGGACCTGCGGGGTGAGACGGATCAGGGGCCACCGGTTTGCCACGAGCTGAGCCTGCCACCATGTCAAATCGAAACAAGCGGCATTCGATAGGCCCGTTCCACATGGGCACGCGGCGCGACTCTTTCAAGCGCATCTTGCCGGGCAGCTTGAAGTCGGGCGTGAGGATGTGCGCGGTCCAGCCGGCGTAGTTTTTCTTCCAGTGCGCGGCGAGCTGCGCAAAAAATTCCGGCGCTTCGTCACCACTGGCGTTTTGCGCCTGCTCGCGGCCCGGGTTGGCCGAGCGGTCACGTGATGGCGCAAACTGCGAGCGCTCCTGAGCCTGCGTCTCGCGCGCGCTGGGCAGTGGCCGGCCGAAGTCGTCCATGCCCTGGCGGCGGTCATCACGCGCTTGCGTACCGCTGATGCCGGCCACACCGGCCACGTCAATGCGCTCGCCGTAAGGCGGGTTGACCAGCATCACGCCCGAAGGCGCAGGCGGCATGCGCTGCAGCGCGTCGCCGCCGCGCAACTGCACGGCATGCGCCACACCGGCCCGCTCAGCATTGCGCTCGGCAAAGTCGACCATCCGGAAAGCCACATCGCTGCCGAACACCGGCGCCATAGGGGCGGTAACAGCGGCCTCGGCCTGGCTGAGCAGTCCGTCCCACACGTGCGGTTGAAAGGGCAAATACTTTTGGAAGGCAAAGCGCCGGTTCAGGCCGGGCGCGATGTGGCAGGCGATCTGCGCCGCTTCTATGACGATGGTGCCCGAGCCGCAGCAGGGGTCGTACAGCGGCACGCCTTGTTCGCACAAACCGCCTTCGCCGCTCCAGCCACTGGCGGCCAGCATGGCGGCGGCCAGGGTTTCTTTGAGCGGTGCATCGCCCTTGTCTTCACGCCAGCCGCGCTTGAACAGCGGCTCGCCCGAGGTGTCGATGTAAATGGTGACGGTGTCGGTGGTCAGGTGCGCATAGATGCGCACGTCGGGCCAGCGCGTGTCGACGTCGGGCCGCAAGTCGAATTTGTCCCGAAAGCGGTCCGCTACTGCGTCCTTGATCTTGAGCGCGGCAAAGTTCAGACTGTTCAGCGGACTGTGCTGTGCCGTGATCTCGACCTTGAAGGTCTGCTTGGGCGTGAACCAGATTTCCCAGGCCACGTTGCTGGCGGCACGGTACAGGTCTTGTTCGTTGCGGTAGTCGGCGTGCTGCAACTCGATCAGCACGCGCTGCGCCAGGCGGCTGTGCAAATTGAGCTGCTGCGCATCGCGCCACGAGCCCTGCAATTGGACACCGGCGCGCCAGGAGGTGCCGGCAATGCCGGTGATGTGGTGCACCTCGGCGGCGAGCAGTTCTTCGACTCCCGCAGCGCAGGGAAGGAAGAGTTGGAGTTGATTCATCTAAAGCGTTTTTCGCAGGTTGGCAGGGGCTATGCGCAGCGCTTCGCGGTACTTGGCCACGGTGCGACGTGCGCATTCAATGCCCTGCTCTTTGAGCATTTCGGAAATCTGGTTGTCACTCAGCGGTTTGGCCGCGCTTTCAGAGGCGACAAACTGCTTGATGAGCGCGCGCACCGCGGTGCTCGACGCGTTGCCGCCGGCCTCAGTGCCCAGCGCCGAGCCGAAGAAATACTTCAGCTCGAAAGTGCCGTAAGGCGTGCTCATGTACTTGGCGGTGGTCACGCGCGAGATGGTGGACTCGTGCAGGCCCAGCTCGTCGGCAATTTCGCGCAGCACCAGCGGGCGCATGGCCAGCTCGCCATGCGCAAAGAAAGCTTTTTGGCGCTCGACGATGGCGGTGGACACGCGCAAGATGGTGTCAAAACGCTGTTGAATGTTCTTGATGAACCAGCGCGCCTCTTGCAGCCGCTGCTGCAAGGCCGCACCGCCCTGGCCTTTGTGCTGCTTGAGCGCATTGGCATAAATGTCGTGCACACGCAGCTTGGGCATGACCTCGCCATTGAGCGAGACCTTGAAGCCGCGCCCGGCTTTGATCACCAGCACGTCGGGCACCACCACGTTGCGCTCGACATTGACAAAGCGCCGGCCCGGCTTCGGGTCGAGCCGGCCGATGAGGCCAATGGCCAGCTTGATGGCGCCCTCAGAAAAACCGCAGAGGTGTGTCAGGCGCTTGACGTCGCGTTTGGCCAGCAGCTCCATGGGCTGCTGGCAAATGGCGATGGCGGCGCGCGTTTCTTCAGTGTTCTTGCAGTCCAGCAGTTGCAGGATCAGACACTCGGCCAGGTTTCGAGCGCCCACGCCAGCCGGCTCCATGTGATGCAACAGCTTGAGCGCGACCGAAAAATGATGCTCGAGCTCTTCGGCCTGCTCCAGATCTTCGCCTGCAAGTCCTGCAGCCAGCGCTGCCAAGGTGTCTTCGAGGTAGCCGTCGTCGTTGAGTGACTCGATTAAAAAGTGCAGCGCAGCGCGGTCTTCTTCAGACAGGCGCAAGCCGAGCGCCTGCCGGTGCAAATGATCTTGCAGCGATTCCTGGTTGCGCGCCAGCTCGGCGGCGTCCACATCTTCACCGTCGTCATTGTTGTTTTTGCGGGCAGGCGCATCGCTGCCCCATTCGCTGTCATCAGGCGCACTCTCGACCGTGCCGTCGCCCTCCCAGCTTTCTTCGAGCTTGGGCTCACTGCCTTCGCCTTCACCGGCCGTCTCAGCGGGGCTGGACACCCGTTCATCGGCGCTACTCGCTGCCGAACTTTCTCCGGCCGAATACTCAAAATCCTTGATGTCCTGACTGACCGGCACATCCGCCGTGGCCAGACCAAACTCCTCCCGCGAAGCAGCCTCTTCCGACAACTCCAGAAAAGGGTTCTCGTCCAGCATCTGCTCGACTTCCTGGCTCAGCTCCAGCGTAGAGAGCTGCAGCAAACGAATCGACTGCTGCAACTGCGGCGTCAGCGCCAGATGCTGCGAGACGCGCAGTGATAAACCCTGCTTCATGAAGTCAGCCGGACCACATTAAAGGACCCAAACAAGCATGGGCCACGGAACCGGCTTCGCCGGGCCGCAGGCGCAGCCCCCTGCGGGGGGAGGACGCTACACGCAGTGAGCGTCAACGGGGGTGAACCACATTTATTGAGCGACAACGGGGGGAGCCACATCACATCTTGAAGTGTTCACCGAGATAGACGCGACGCACGTCAGCGTTGCTGACGATTTCAGCCGGGGTACCGGTGGCCAGCACTTGACCCTCGCTGATGATGTAAGCGTGGTCACAAATGCCCAGTGTCTCGCGTACGTTGTGGTCGGTGATCAAGACGCCAATGCCGCGTGACTTCAGAAAACCGATGATGCGCTGGATCTCAATCACGGCGATCGGGTCGATGCCGGCAAAGGGTTCGTCCAACAAAATAAAGCGGGGCTGGGTGGCCAGGGCGCGGGCGATCTCGACGCGGCGGCGCTCGCCGCCGGACAATGCCGGCGCCGGCGAGTCACGCAAATGCTCGACGCGCAATTCATGCAGCAAGCTGTCGGTGCGCTGCTTGATGTCCGCCTTGCTGAGCGGCTTGCCTGCGGAATCGCGCTGCAACTCGAGCACGGCACGCACGTTTTCTTCAACCGTGAGTTTGCGAAATATCGAGGACTCTTGCGGCAGGTAGCTCAGGCCGAGCCGGGCGCGGCGGTGAATTGGCATGCGCTCGACAGGCTGGCCGTCGATGCTGATCTGCCCGGCGTCGGCGCGCACCAGGCCGACGATCATGTAAAACGAAGTGGTTTTGCCGGCGCCGTTGGGCCCTAGCAGGCCAACGACTTCACCGCTCTGGACGGCCAGAGAAACGTTTTGAACGACTTTGCGGCTGGCGTAAGATTTTTGCAGGCCCTGCGCCACCAGGCGGCTGGGGTTCGAATTGAGTGTGGCAGCCTGGTTCATTCCTTGGGTCTTATTTTTTGTCGCTGCTCAGCGTGCTGCTGGAGCGCAAACCGGGCAAGGGCGGAGCAGTCGTGGCCGGCTGCGGCCGGGCGCCGGCCGGTGCAGCAGCACCCGCTTCAGGGGCCGAAGCAGAGCCAGCAGAAACAACGGGCGCCTGGCTGCGCGGGGACAGCAAAGCACGTACGCGGCCGCTTGGGTTGTTGGCCGTGGGCCGGGGCTGCACGCTGCCGTCGACGGTGAACACGTCCGTGGTGTTTTCATAGCGGATGAGTTCGCCATGGCTTTCATCCGCCAACTTGCCGGCCACGTAGCGACGCATCACAGCCTGGCGTATGAATTTGACGTTGTCAGCGCGCCCGTCGTATTCGATGCGCTCGCCCTCGCCCTCGATGGTCTCGTCGACCCCGTCTCGCTTGGTGCGGTAATAGGCCAGCTTGCCGGGCTCGGCGATGGCGACGGCCTGCTGGTAACCCTGGGCATCCTGAACCACATCAACGCGCGCACCCCGTATCAAGGTCGTGCCTTTGGTGATGATCACATTGCCGGTGAACACGCTGGTTTGTTTGAGGTCGTCATAACGCAGCGCATCGGCCTCAGCATTCATGGGCTTGTCGCGATCAGCTTTTTCGGCGACCGCAGGCATCGCCACGAGCAGCGCCAGGCTGATAAGCAGTGAGGGTGAGTAGTTCATAAGGGCACGAATCTTGCTGTGAAGTGTTTTGGCGATTGTAGCCAGCACACACACCGCGAAAACTTTTGTCGCATAAAAAAACCCGCCTTGTTGGAGGCGGGTTGAAGGCAGGAGACAGGCCAGGCCTGGCATGCACAGAAAAGTCTTCTTACCTGGCCTTGGCCGGCGCTGCTTTGCTTGAGCGCGCCAGTGTCAGCAAATGATCGGTGACTGTCAGCGCACGCGCCATGTTGCCGGCCAAAGAGCCCGAGGTGTAGTAACGCCCGTCCACCCCCAGAGCGGGCACACCATCGACAATGAAAGCTTCTTGCAGCTGCGTGGCCTTGCGGGCCTTCATGTTGACCGGGAAGGAGTTGTAAAGCTCGGTGAATTTGGCCTTGTCGATGCCCTGCTTTTGCGCCCAGGCGGTGACCAGATCGGCGGTGTTGAGGGTCTGTTTTTCGACATGGATGGCATAAAAAACTTTTTTATGCAGCGCCGCCATTTTGCCCAGCGCTTCCAGCACGTAATAAAGGCGCTGCTGGGGCTCGAAATCGGGCCTGAAAGACACCGGCACGCGGCGCAGGCTGACGTCTTTGGGCGCTTTGGCAGCCCAGGCTTCGAGCTGCGGCTCAAACTCGTTGCAATGCGGGCAGCTGTACCAAAAGAACTCAACCACCTCAATTTGTCCGGCGGGCGCCTCGCTGGGCGCAGGCTTGCTCAGCAGCAGGTAGTCCTTGCCTTCTGCCGGCGGTTTGCCCTGGGCTTGCGCACCCAGGGGCAAGGCGGCCAGCGTACCGGCAGAAGCGGCCGCCAGTGCGGCTTGTGAAAATTCGCGTCTTTGCATAAAAGTCAGTTCCTGTAAGTGGGGCGGGATTTATTTCTGGACCCGGACAAGGGTCGCCTCCAGGCCGCCGGTATCGAGCCGGACTTTGACCTTGTCGGCATCGTCTTTTTTATCGAAAGGGCCAAGTCGAACACGGTAAACAATGCGTCCGGATTGCTCGCGCTCGCTGACGCGGGCCGGCAAACCCATCAATGAGAGCTTGATGCGTTGTTGCTCCGCATCTTCAGGCGTGCGAAAAGCGCCGGCTTGCACAAAGTAATTGAAGGGGTCGCCGGTGGCTGCAGTTGATGGCGAGGCGGCCGTAGCAGCAGGTGCAGAAGTAGCAGTACCAGAAGTATTAGTAGAAGCGGCAGCAGGCGCAGCCGGGGCTGCGGCCGGGGGGGGCGGTGCAGCAGCTTTGGCTGACGCGTCGGCTTTGGCTTTGACCAGATCACCCACAGGGTCGGCCGAAGTAGCCGGCGCGCCTGCAGCAACTGGCGCTGCGGGTGCCGCAGCGGGGTCTACCACAGCACCAGCTTCTTTGACGGCCGGCTTGCCGGACAAGGCAGCGTTAGGGTCCCAGTCGCGGTTTTTTTTGGCCTCGGCAGCAGGGTCATCGGCGGTGCGACTCGGCGCCTTTGTCATGAAGGGCATGGGCACCTTGGTGATGTACACCGCCAAAGCCAAAGCCACGCCCAGTCCGGCCAGTGCGCCCAAAATGAAGCCTAAGAGGGTTCCACCGCGTTGCTTTTTCATACCTGGTCTGTCCTGTGCGGCCATGCCTTGCTTGTTCACATTTTTGCCGGTGCGCTCACACCCAGCATCTGCAGCCCATTGTGCAACACCTGACGTGTCGCGGCCACCAGCGCCAGGCGGGCCAAGCGCACATCTTCCTCGTCCACCAGGATGCGCTCTGCATCGTAATAGCTGTGGTAGCTGGCGGCCAGTTCGCGCAGGTAAAACGCCACATCGTGCGGGGCCATACCCTGCGCGGCATTGGCCACCATGTCGGGGTATTTGGCCAGCAAGAGCATCAGCGCCTGGGCTTGCGGGCTTTGCAGCGGAGAGAGGTCAACGCCCTGCAACTCGGCGGCAATCGCCAGCACACGCTCGGTGCGTTGCTGCTCTTCGTCTTCCTGCCCGGCGTGGCGCAGCAGCACAGAGCAAATGCGCGCATGCGCGTACTGCACGTAATAGACAGGGTTCTCGTTGTTTTTGGCCAGCGCCAGGTCGATGTCAAAGACGTATTCGGTGTCGGGCTTGCGGCTGAGCAAAAAGAAACGCACCGCATCGGCGCTGGTCCACTCGATCAGGTCGCGCAGCGTGACGTAGCTGCCGGCGCGCTTGGAGATTTTCACTTCTTCACCGTGGCGCATCACGCGCACCATGGTGTGCAGCACGTAGTCGGGGTAACCGGCTGGCACGCCGGCACCAGCGGCCTGAAGGCCGGCGCGCACGCGGGCGATGGTGCCGTGGTGGTCCATGCCCTGGATGTTGATCGCCTTGGCATAACCACGCTCCCACTTGGCCAGGTGGTAGGCCACGTCGGGCACAAAGTAGGTGTAGCTGCCGTCACTCTTTTTCATGACGCGGTCTTTGTCGTCGCCGTAGTCGGTCGATTTGAGCCACAGGGCGCCGTCTTGCTCATAGGTCTTGCCGGCGGCTTGAAGGCGTTCGACTGTTGAGGCTACACGGCCCGACGAATACAGGCTGGACTCGAGGTAGTAGTTGTCAAAGCGCACAGAGAAAGCTTGCAAGTCCAGGTCTTGCTCGCGGCGCAGATAGGCCACCGCAAACTGGCGGATGGCGTCCAGGTCCTCGATGTCACCGGTGGCGGTGACTTCGCGGTCGTCGGCTTTGACGCTCTTGCCGGCGATAAAGTCACGCGCGATGTCGGCAATGTAGTCGCCGTTGTAAGCCGGCTCAGGCCAGGCTGCGTCGCCCGGCTTGAGGCCTTTGGCGCGCGCCTGCGTGCTGGTCGCCAGCGTGTGGATCTGCACGCCGGCATCGTTGTAATAAAACTCACGGTACACGTTCCAGCCCTGGCTGGCGTAGAGCTTGCAAATTGCGTCGCCCAGCGCCGCCTGCCGGCCGTGGCCCACGTGCAGCGGGCCGGTCGGGTTGGCCGAGACAAATTCGACCAGCATCTTCTGGTTTTGCGCGACCGGCTTCAAGCCATAGTTCTCCCCGGCGGCCAGCACCTCGCGCACGGTTTGCTGCTTGGCTTCGGGCTTGAGCCGGAAGTTGATGAAGCCGGGGCCGGCGATCTCGATCGCATCAACCCAGCGCTGGTACGCCGGCAGGGCCATCAGCGCGGCTTGCAGACTTTCAGCGAGCTGGCGCGGGTTGAGCTTGAGCGGCTTGGCCAGTTGCATGGCGGCCGTGGAGGCGAAGTCGCCATGGGCGGCGACCTTGGGTGACTCGAAGGCGGCCTTGTCGCCGGCACCGGGGCTGAGCTTTTCCAGCTCGGCAGCCAGCGCTGCGAGCAATTCTTGTTTGACTTGGTGCATGCCTTGATTTTAAGGGCGACAGAAAATCGGGTTTTTACGGGCATACCTTTTTAGCGCTTCAGGCTAACATGGGGTCACCTTTAGCCAAACAGGCCGTTCTGAGAGCATTGACGACTGTTTGATTTGTGCCCAGCAACCCCTCCCCGCTTTTTTTCAGGAGCCCCCATGAACTTGAAACACACTTTGGCAGCGCTCACGCTGGCCGCTTTGTCACCGCTGGCCCAAGCCCAGGCGGACCCTGTGCAGGTACGCAGCTGGGCGGCGTCTTGCTCGGGTTGCCACGGCACCGAAGGTCGCGCACTGCCCGGCATGGTTTCTATGGCCGGCTACGACAAAGATAGCATGGTCAAAACCATGCTGGACTTCAAGTCCGGCCGCAGGCCCGCCACCTTGATGCACCAATTGGCCAAGGGCTACTCGGACGCCGAAATCACTGCCATCGCCGGCTACTTTGCCGCTCAAAAGAAATAAGGAGCTACAGCCATGCAACGTCGTCATTTTTTGCAGACCGGCACCGTCCTCGGCGCTGCGGGCCTTGTTTCAGCGTGTGCCACCGTGGGCGGTGGCAGCGGCCCCAAAGTGGTGGTCATTGGCGGCGGTTTTTCGGGTGCCACAGCGGCCAAGTACATCCGCATGTGGTCGGACAAGAAAATCCAGGTCACACTGGTCGAGCCCAACGACTACTTCATGTCTTGCCCTATTTCCAATCTGGTGATCGGCGGCAGCAAAACCATGGCCGACATCACCACGCCTTATGACAACCTGACCAAGCGCCATGGCGTGCAGGTGGTCAAGGACCGCGTCAACAGCATCGATGCCGACAAGCGCGTCGTCAAGCTGGCGGGCGGCACTGAGCTCAGCTACGACCGCCTGATCGTCTCGCCCGGCGTTGACTTCATGTGGGAAACGCTGCCGGGCATGAACAAAGCTGACGCCAAAGACCAGGTCATGCATGCCTGGAAGGCCGGTGCGCAAACTCTGAGGCTGCGCCAGCAACTCATGGCCATGCCTGACGGCGGCGTATTCGCCATGACCATCCCGCTGGCGCCTTACCGCTGCCCGCCCGGCCCTTACGAGCGGGCCTGCCAGGTGGCCGAGTACTTCAGCAAAGCCAAGCCCAAGAGCAAGGTGCTGATTCTGGATGCCAACGAGGACGTGACCTCCAAAGGTGCGCTGTTCAAGAAGGCCTGGACCGATCGCTACAAAGGCATCATCGAGTACCGCAACAAACACAATGTCACGGACGTGGATGTCGCCACCAAGACCCTGAAGTTCGAGTTCAACGACGACCTCAAGGCCAGCGTGCTCAACGTCATTCCGGCCATGCGGGCCGGTGACATTGCGGTCAATGCCGGGCTGGCCACTGCCAACAAGCGCTGGTGTGAGGTGGATTTCCTGACCTTCGAGTCCAAAGCGGCCAAAAACGTGCACGTGCTGGGTGACTCGATCCAGATCGCCCCGGGCATGCCCAAATCGGGTCACATGGCCAACCAGCATGGCAAAACCTGTGCGGCCGCCGTGGTGGCGCTGTTGACCGGCTCGCAAGTCAACAACATGCCGATCTACAACAACACCTGCTACAGCTTTGTCAGCTCTGATGAGGTGGTCCACGTGGCCAGCGTGCACCGCTATGACGCTGAAAAGAAAACCATGTTGACCGTGCCAGGCTCAGGCGGTTTATCGCAGGCGGCCAATGCACTGGAAGCCGTCTATGCCATGGCTTGGGCGCAAAACATTTGGGCCGATAGCCTGGCTTGATGGATTTGTTTCAGTCGCCCAGCGCGTTTCGCACCGGTCTCTGGGGCCGTCGCCAGTGGCTTGTCGCGGCTGGCCTGGCCGGCTGTCAGGTCCCTGGTCGGGCCCAGTCGGCCGCCGTGGCCGTCTTGCCTGTGTCCCGGTCTTTGCCGGATGAATTGGCTAATGCACTGCAAAAAGGCCAGCCCCTGATCGTCATGGCCAGCCTGGCCGGCTGTGTGTTTTGCCGCCAGGCCCGCGAAAGCCACCTGTCTCCCATGCACAAAGCCGGTAGCAGCATCGTGCAAATAGACCTGCGCAGCCCGCAGCCCGTCCTGAACTTTGCCGGCCAAAGCACCACGCACGACCAGCTGGCGCGTTTGTGGAAAATCTCGATCACGCCCACCCTGCTGTTTTTCGGGCCCGGCGGCAAAGAAGTGGCCGAGCGCATGGAAGGCGCCTACCAGCCTGACTTTTATGGCCCTTATCTTGAAGATCGACTGGCCAAGGGGCGCAAGCTCCTGTGAGCAGGCCGCCAGGGGCTTTGGCACTTTTCGAACTGTCCTTTAATTCACCTCCTGCTATGCAATCACCCGCACTTTCTGCTTTGCTCGTCTGCACGGTGCTCTGGGCTGCCAGCGCCCACGCCCAAACCGGCTTCTTCAAGGATGCAGATCTCGGGCTTGGCGAAAAACTCATCGCTCAAAGCAAGTGCGTGGCGTGCCATGTCAGCAAAGTGGGTGGCGATGGCAGCGCTATGTACAAGCCGCTGGGGCGCATCAACAGCCCGCCCGTGTTGCGCGGCATGGTCGAGCAGTGCAACACCGAGCTCAATCTGGGCTTGTTCCCGGAAGAAGTTCACTCGGTGGCGGCGGTGCTCGCCCGGGATCACTACAAGTTCAAGTGACTGCTCAGGGTTTTTCCTGAGTAAATGAGGTGCACGACATCATCACGGGGTCGGCGTTATCGATTATCGTATGCATAAGTACATACGCATATAACAACTTAAGCCCGCCCAGGAGATTTGTGTGAGCCAAGACAGCATCCTTTCAGGGCGCGTGCAAAAAGCGCCTGAGAATTTTTTGAGCCGAACCGGTATCAAGGAAGTTTTTGCTGAGGGCAAAAAAGGCCGCCGCGATTTCATCCGCAACGCTTTTGCAGCAGCCGCTGCCGGCGTGGCTGCGCCCGTGGCCATGGCCCAAGGCAACCCGGTGCCCAGCGAAGGCGGCGACACCAACATCCTGAACCTGCCCGAACACGCCACCGGCCTGGGCCAGGGCGTGGCCACCGAAGGCTACGGCAAGCCCTCCAAATTTGAAGCCAACCTGCAACGCCGTCAAAGCCCGGGTCTGACGCAGACCACGCAAAGCTCGGTGTCTTTTGCGCCTTTGCAATCGCTGTTCGGTATCGTCACGCCCAGCGGCCTGCACTTTGAGCGGCATCACCAGGGCTGGTGGGACATCGATCCGTCCAAGCACCGCTTCATGGTCAACGGCATGGTCAAAAAGAACATGGTGTTCACCGTGGACGAGATCATGCGCCTGCCTTCGGTGTCGCGTTTTCACTTCATCGAGTGCGGCGCCAACACGGCGGTCGAATGGGGCAATGTGGCGGTGCCCACGGTGCAGTACACCCACGGCATGCTGTCTTGCAGCGAGTTCACGGGCGTACCGCTGATCACCCTGCTGGAGCTGGCCGGTGCCGATTTGAAAAACGGCAAGTTCGTGCTGGCCGAAGGGGGTGAGGGCTCGTCGATGACGCGCACCATTCCCATGAGCCTGATCACCTCAGGTGAAGTGATCGTGGCCTATGGTCAGAACGGCGAAATGCTGCGCCCAGAAAACGGCTACCCCTTGCGCTTGGTGGTGCCCGGTGTCCAGGGCGTGAGCTGGATCAAGTACCTGCGCCGCGTTGAGGTGGGTGACAAGCCTTATGCAGCCAAAGACGAAGCCATTCACTACATGGACTTGCAACCCAACGGCCAGCACCGCCAGTACAGCAACTTGCAGGAGGTCAAGAGCGTGGTCACCACGCCCTCCGGCGGCCAGGTGCTGCTGGACAAAGGTTTTTACAACATCACCGGTCTGGCCTGGTCGGGCAAAGGCAAGATCAAGCGGGTGGACGTGTCCACCGATGGCGGGCGCAACTGGCGCCAGGCGCGGCTGGAAACCCCGGTCATGTCCAAGGCCTTGTCGCGCTTTAACCTGGACTGGGTGTGGGACGGCAAAGCCGCTATTTTGCAAAGCCGCGCGCAAGACGAGACAGGCCATGTACAGCCCACTTACCAGCAGTTGCGCGCCGTGCGCGGCACCCGTTCCATCTATCACAACAACGCCATCCAATCGTGGCTGGTTCAGGAAAACGGCGAGGTGAAAAATGTCCAGCTGTCGTAATGCACTGATGACCGTGGCCTTGTTTGCAGTAGCCGGCCTGGGTACAGCACAAGGCAGCAAATACCCCGGCGTGGGCCGCGACGCCACACCCAAGGAAGTCGCCAAATGGGACATCGACGTGCGCCCCGACTTCAAAGGCCTGCCCGCAGGCTCGGGTTCGGTGGCCAAGGGCCAGGATGTCTGGGAGTCCAAATGCGCGCAATGCCACGGCGTGTTTGGCGAGTCCAACGAAGTGTTCAGCCCCTTGGTAGGCGGCACCACCGCAAAAGATATCCAGACCGGCCGCGTTGCCAACCTCTCGCGCAGCGACTACCCCGGTCGCACCACCCTGATGAAGTTGCCCACGGTCTCTACCTTGTGGGACTACATCAACCGGGCCATGCCCTGGACCAACCCCAAGACACTGAGCACCGAAGAGGTCTACGCCGTGACGGCATTCATGCTGAACCTGGCTGATATCGTGCCGGAAAACTTTGTGTTGTCCGACAAGAACATGGCCGAGGTGCAGGCCCGCATGCCCAACCGCAATGGCATGAGCACGCAGCACGCCATGTGGCCGGGCAAGGAGTTTGGCGGCTTGTCCAAGCCGGACACGGCCAACAAAATCTGCATGCAGAACTGCAGTCCCGAGCCCAAGGTGGCGTCCTTGCTGCCCGACTTTGCCCGCAACGCACACGGTAACCTGGCCGAGCAAACCCGAATCGTCGGCCCGCAACGCGGGGCTGACACCAGCCGGCCCGAAACCAAAGCCGGCACGCTGCCAGCCGTGGCGACTGCAGCGCCTGCTACAGTCGCCAAACCAGACAATAACGAGGCCAAAGCCGTCGTAGCCTCGCTGGGCAAGTACAACTGCACCGCTTGCCACGGCATGGACAAGAAAATTGTCGGCCCGGGTTTCACGGAGATTGCCAAAAAACACGCCGGCAAGGTGGACTATCTGGCTGGCAAAATAAAGCTTGGCGGGGTGGGTGTCTGGGGCCAGATCCCCATGCCGGCCCAGGGTTTACCGGAGTCAGAGGCCCGCAAAATAGCCGAATGGATTTCCAAGGGAGCCGGTAAGTAGCAGGGGATAGTCCCGATGCCCCGGTTGCCCCGAAACATTACGATCGTTTATTCAATAGGAGAGATTTCATGCAAACTCGACGCGAGACACTCAAACAAAGCGCGGTGCTGGCTGGCTTGCTGGCTACGGCCGGCTATCCCGGCTTCGCCATGGCCGCTTTCAACAAAGCCGGCTTCGATGCCAAAACGGTGCAAGACGCCACCAAGGCTTTTGGCGCAGGCAGCCTGGCCGAAAGCAAGGATGTCACCATCACAGCGCCGGACATTGCAGAAAACGGCGCAGTGGTACCCATGGGCGCCAGCACCGCTTTGGCAGGCGTCAAGCAGCTGCTGATCCTGGTTGAAAAGAACCCGTCCCCTCTGGTTGCCGCTTTCAACGTCAACGACGCGGTAGACGCCAACTTCTCAACGCGCGCCAAAATGGGCCAGTCGTCCGACGTGTACGCCGTGGCCATCATGGCTGACGGCAAAGCACTGTGGGCCAAAAAAGAGGTGAAAGTCACTTTAGGTGGTTGCGGCGGTTAAGCCGGGCAGTCACATCCGTCTCAACAATCACCAACACATTCAGGAGAAAAACATGGCAGATCCAATGCGCATTCGCGCCCAGGCCGCTGGTGGCAAAGCAACCGTTCGCGTGCTCATGAGCCACGAAATGGAATCCGGTCAGCGCAAAGACGCCGCCGGCAAAACCGTACCCGCCTGGTTCATTCAGGAAGTCACAGCCACCCTCAACGGCAAGCAAGTGCTGTCGGCCGAGTGGGGCCCCGCTGTGGCCAAAAACCCGTTCATGCAATTTAGCATCAAGAGCGCCAAAGCCGGCGACAAAGTGGCTGTGACCTGGAAAGACAACAAGGGCGACACGCGCACCGACGAAGCAACCGTTTCCTGAAAAACCGCTTTCGCGTACCCGGTAAAGCCCGGTCTTTACCGCGCACACGTCAACAACAACGCTAAGGTGAACATGAAAACCGTTTTTCCACTTTCTATCGCTGCCGCCATGGCGCTGGCCCTGGCGCCGGCCATGGCCCAAAAAACCGCCAGTCAGGGCATTGACGAGTACCGCGCCATGCTGGCCGACGGCAACCCCGCTGAGTTGTTTGAAGCCAAAGGTGAAGACCTCTGGAAAAAAGCCCGCGGCCCGAAAAACGCCTCCCTTGAAAAATGCGATCTGGGCAAGGG
>JBILIK010000047.1:0-21134 GCA_044350025.1 Polaromonas sp.
AGCGCCCAGCGCAGCAAACCTTTGCCGCGCGCAGATCTGCGCATCGTGCTCGACAGACCAGCGCCCTGAAACCCATGTCAGATTTAAGCGTAGGCACCCCGCTCAAGGCACTCTACGATGTGCCGGCACCGGCCAAACTCAACTTGTTTTTACACATCACGGGCCGGCGCGCTGACGATTACCACCTGCTGCAGTCGGTGTTTATGCTGATCGACTGGTGTGACACGCTGCACTTTGAACTACGACGCGACGGCTTGATTTCCCGTGCCGACCTGGGGACGGCCGTTCATCAGGACTTGCCAGCTGAAGACCTCAGCGTACGCGCTGCGCGCGCCTTGCAAGCGGCTACCGGCACCACCCTGGGGGTGCATATCAGCCTTGAAAAGCGGATTCCGTCGCAAGCCGGTATGGGAGGCGGCTCGTCCGACGCCGCCAGCTGCCTGCTGGCTTTGCAACGCCTTTGGGGCCTGCGGCTGCCGCCCGCCAAGCTGATGGCGCTGGCGCTTTTGCTGGGGGCCGATGTGCCCTTTTTCCTGTGCGGCAGCCATGCCTGGGTAGAAGGCATCGGTGAGCTGATCACTCCCATCACTTTGCCGCCCGCCCGCTTTCTGGTGATCAAACCGGCGGCCGGGCTGTCAACACAGGCCATTTTCAGCTCGCCAGAGCTAAAATGTGACACCAAAACTGCTACAATGCTAGGCTTTGCTGCAAATGACAACGGCCGAGTTTACGGATTCGGCCGGAACGACTTGCAGCCGGTCGCCGAAAAGCTCTGCCCGCCCATGGTTCAGTCCCTAGACTGGCTTAGGGCACACGGCTTGCAAGGCCGAATGACCGGCTCTGGAAGTGCTGTTTTTGCGCAAATGCCAAACGAAATGATGATTTCAGACGCCCCGGGCGACTGGCAGATCAGGCAGTGCGGCAACCTGGAAGTGCATCCTCTGGCCGGTTGGTAAAATCCCGGCTCGTGAAAATGCTTCCTTGCGACGATTGATAGGTGTGTTGCTGAACTCACGGGAACCCAAGGTTGCCGGTCAACAGCAACAGTCCTGTGTAGGGGTGTCGCCAAGTTGGTTAAGGCACCGGATTTTGATTCCGGCATTCGCAGGTTCGAATCCTTCCACCCCTGCCAAATTTTTTGGCCCTTGCGACGGACTCCCACAACGGGTACGGGCCTGGGCCTTTTGTTCGGTGTCTTTGTTGAGCGGTTTTGAGATTGCCGGCATGGCCTTCAGGCTCATGCGCCGCATCTCAAAGCAAGTTGCCAGGGCATTGAGCGCCATGTGTTTTTAGTGTGTTTTTCGCTTTTTCATCGCTTCACTGCCAAACACCGCTGGACCCCTCATGCTTGCGCACAATCCCGACTTCATGGTTTTCACCGGCAATGCCAATCCGAGCATGGCCCAGGAAATTGCCCATCACCTGGACATTTCTTTAGGCGCCGCCCATGTCGGGCGCTTTTCGGACGGCGAAGTTACTGTCGAAATTCACCAGAACGTGCGTGCCCGTGAAGTCTTTGTGGTGCAGTCCACCTGCGCCCCGACCAATGACAACCTGATGGAACTGCTGATCATGGTTGATGCGCTCAAACGTGCATCGGCCGAGCGCATTTCCGCCGTGATTCCTTATTTCGGCTATGCCCGCCAGGACCGCCGTCCGCGTTCGGCCCGCGTACCCATCACCGCCAAGGTGGTGGCCAACATGCTGCAAACCGTGGGCGTGTCGCGCGTGCTGACCATGGACTTGCATGCCGACCAGATCCAGGGTTTCTTTGACATACCGGTTGACAATATTTATGCCTCCCCCGTTTTGCTGGGCGACCTGCTTCAGAAAAATTACACCGACTTGATGGTCGTCTCTCCAGACGTGGGTGGTGTGGTGCGGGCCCGGGCGCTGGCCAAGCAACTGGGTTGCGACATGGCCATCATCGACAAACGCCGGCCTAAAGCCAATGTGTCTGAAGTCATGCACGTGATCGGCGACATCGAAGGGCGCAATTGCGTCATCATGGACGACATGATCGACACGGCCGGCACGCTGGTCAAGGCCGCCGAGGTTCTGAAGGAACGCGGGGCCAAAAAGGTTTACGCCTATTGCACACACCCGATTTTTTCGGGCCCTGCCATTGACCGTATTGCCAAAGGTGACGTACTCGACGAAGTGGTGGTGACCAACACCATCCCCCTGACAGACAACGCCTTGAGCTGCAAAAAAATCCGCCAACTCTCCGTGGCTCCGTTGATCGCCGAAACGATACAACGCATTGCCAAGGGTGAGTCGGTGATGAGTTTGTTCTCAGAACAAGACAACCTGTTTTGATCTGAGGCAAAAAGCTGGCGGCACCTTCGGGCACCGCCTTTTTACGTCACGAGGCTAGCTGGTCGCGGCATGCCTCTTTAGGAGTATTGATATGAAATTCGTCGCTTTTGAGCGCGCCATGCAGGGCACGGGTGCGAGCCGCCGTCTCCGCATCACCGGACGCACGCCCGGTATCGTTTACGGTGGCACTGAGCAGCCTTTGCTGATCGAGCTCGATCACAACGCACTGTTCCACGCCATCAAGAAAGAATCTTTCCACGCGTCCATCCTCGACATGGAACTCGCCGGCAAGAGCCACAAAGTCTTGTTGCGTGATCTGCAAATGCATCCCTTCAAACAGCAGATCCTGCACATTGACTTCCAGCGCGTCGAAGCCACGACCCGCATGACTGTCAAAGTGCCGGTTCACTTCAGCGGAGAAGAAAATTCACCCGCCGTCAAAGCCGAAGGTTGCCTGGTCAACCACGTGTTGACTGAACTGACTATCTCCTGCTTCCCGGCGGACATTCCTGAGTTCATCGCCGTCGACCTGAGCGGTATGAAAAAAGGCTCGTCTCTGCACGTCAACGACATCACCCTGCCAAAGGGCGTGAAGTTTGTCGTCAAAGGCCAGGAAAACCCTGTGCTGGCCTCCGTTTCGGTGATCGTCGAGGAAGCTCCTGCTGAGGCAGCACCTGCAGCCGATGCCAAAGATGGCAAGGATGCTAAAGACGCCAAAGCGCCGGCCAAGGCGCCAGCCAAGGCACCTGCAGCCAAAAAATAAGCCGCGGACAGCGAGTCCAGCTTTTTGCCTCATCGGCCCGTATCCTCACCAGAGGATATGGGCCGTTTTGTTGAGGCCGGCAGGCGTTACAGTCCTGCAAAGACTATTGGACAAAACGCGCACACGGAATTCATCGCTTCATGATCAAACTTTTTGTCGGCCTGGGCAATCCGGGTACTGAATACGAAGCCACCCGCCACAACGCCGGTTTCTGGTGGATCGATGCATTGGCCCGAGAACTCAAGATAAGCCTGGTGCTCGACAAGAGCTACCACGGCGTGGTGGCGCGTACCACCGTCAAAGGACAAACGCTGTGGCTGCTTGAGCCGCGCACTTTCATGAACTTGTCAGGCAAATCCGTTGCTGCACTGGCCCGTTTTTTCAAAATCAAGCCCGAAGAAATTCTGGTGGCACATGACGAGCTCGATATCGTGCCCGGCCAACTCAAGCTTAAATTTGGTGGCAGCCACGCCGGCCACAACGGCCTGCGCGACATTCACGCCCAGCTGGGCAGCGCCGACTATTGGCGCCTGCGCATCGGTGTGGGCCACCCGGGCGACAAAGCCGAAGTGGTCAACTGGGTGCTGCAAAAGCCCTCTCAAGAGCACCGTGCGGCCATTGAAGATGCCCTGCCCCGCAGCCTGAAGGCGCTGCCCATGTTGATAGACGGAGAAATGGAAAAAGCCACCATGCTGATTCACACGCATGCGCCGGTGCGAGCCAAGCCGCCACGCAAGCCCGATATCGCGCCTGTGGCAGAGCCTGGCCAGGCCGGGCCAGCCGGCAAGCCCTGAGCAACCGAGCGCCCAAAGGCTCAGCCCAGCGCTAAGGCTTGGGTCCTGCGCTCGTCTCCAAAGTGGCTTGAAGGCGCAGGTATTTTTGCATCAAGGTTTCCCGGCTTTCGATGTGCTGGGGATGAACAGGAATACAGGCCACGGGGCAGACCTGCACGCACTGGGGCTCGTCAAAATGTCCGACGCATTCGGTGCACTTGTGGGGATCTATCTCGTAGATGTCTTTGCCCATGTAGATGGCCTGGTTCGGGCACTCAGGCTCACACACGTCACAGTTGATGCACTCGTCGGTGATCAGCAGCGCCATGTCAGCGCCCCGGCGGCGCTGCGTGAACGCCTTGTAAGGCGGCTGCCACGGCGGGGCTGACCATCTGACCCACGTCGCCGCCCAGCTTGCTGATTTCACGCACCAGCGTGCTGCTGATGCATTGCAAGGATGCGTCGGGCAGCAAAAAAATAGTCTCCACGCCGGGCCGTAACTTGCGGTTCATGGCGGCCATCTGAACTTCATAATCAAAGTCAGTCAGATTGCGCACACCGCGTACCACAGCGCTGGCTTGCTGCTGAGCGCAAAAATCCATGATCAAGCCTTCAAAGGGCAGGACCCGGATGCGTCCCGCAGGCGCAATACCCTGCACCGCCTGCTCAACCAAACGCACTCGCTCTTGCAAGCTAAACAAGGTTTTTTTGTGATGCGCAACGGCCACAGCCATCACGAGTTGGTCAAACAAGCCGGCAGCACGTCGCACCACGTCTTCATGACCCAGCGTAAAGGGATCAAAAGTGCCGCAGTAAACAGCAGTTCGGGCGTTAGTCTGAGCCATGGGCGGATTATGCCGCTTGGCGCCCTGCTCAGGCTGCGAAGGCAGCCTGACGCGCCAGCAAATGAAAATGCACCGCCCCGGCCTTGCTGCTGCGGTAGATCATCAGGCCCAGGGGGGCCAGCTCTTCAGCAGTCCAGCTGCGCGGGGCTTCCAGGTAGACCAGCCCCTGCGGTGCAATCGCGTCGGCCGCCGCTTTCAGGGCAGGCTCAAAAAGCGTGGACTCAAAGGGCGGGTCAATGAAAACAAGTTGCATCGAGCCCGGGCTTTGCCGGCGCAACAGGCCCACACCGTCGCCGCGCTCGACCCGCACACTGCCGGCCTGCAAGCGTTCTTGTAAAGCCTTGAGTTTGAGCGCCAATTGCGGGTCTTGCTCACACAGCAGGACCTCGGCCGCACCACGCGATGCAGCTTCAAAGCCCAGCGCCCCGGTGCCGGCAAAGATGTCAATGCAACGCCATCCTGTGAGATCCTGGCCAAGCCAGTTAAACAAGGTTTCGCGCACGCGGTCAGGCGTCGGACGCAAGCCCGGCTTGTCGGCCACCGGCAGCTTGGTACGCTTGTAAATGCCGCCAATGATGCGCACCTCTCCTGGCAGCGACTTGTTCTGGCGCGGGCCGGGCTTGGCCTTTGCTTTGGGCGCGGGCGTTGATCGGGCGTCTGAGCGGGCGTCTGAACGCGCATTCATGGGCCTGCGCCCAGCACCACAGTGACCATGCGTTCGGGTTGAAGTTTGCGGGAAAAAGCAGCTTTGATATCGGCCGCAGTGATTTTTTCTACCTGCGCAGTCCAGGTGTCCAAGTAGTCCAAAGGCAAGTTGTTCCAGGCAATGTTGGCGACGTTGTCAAGCAGTTTGGCATTGCTGTCGATGCGCAGCGCAAAGCCGCCTACCAGGTTGTCCTTGGCGGCCTTGAGCTCGGCGTCGGTGGGGCCTTCGGCCACGAATTTGGCGAGCACTGAGCGCGCCACCTCGACAGCCTGTGCCGCCTGGTCAGGCCGCGTCTGCAAACCGATGGTGAAAGCACCCGCATGAAGGCCAGGGGAAAAAAAGCTGTACACGCTGTAGGTCAGGCCACGCTTTTCACGTACCTCGGTGGTCAGACGCGACACAAAACCGCCGCCGCCCAAGGTGTAGTTACCGACAGTGAGCGCAAAAAAATCCGGGTCAGAGCGTTTGTAGCCGGGCTGGCCGATCAAGACATGGGCCTGGGCCGATTCAAAAGCAAGAGACCTGTTCACCGGCGCGCCCAGGGGTTGGACTTCAGCCACAGCCGGCAAAGCCTGGCAGCGCGCCGCATCACGCTGGGGCAGTCGGGCCAGCAGCGCAGTGACCAAAGCATCGGTTTGAGCCCGCGTCACGTCGCCGACCACGCTGACCTTGGCTCTGCAGGGCTGGACATGCAGGGCATAAAACTGCTGCATGTCTGCTGTCGTGATGCGCGCCAGAGAGGCTGGCGTGGTCTCCAGGCCATAAGGGTGGGGACCGTAGACGGCTGCGCGAAAAGCCTTGGCGGCCACAGTCGCAGGTCGGGTGTCAGACTCACGAATGGAAGCGCTGATGCGTTCGCGCTCCTGCTGCCAGATCGCATCGGGCCAGGCCGGCTCACCGATCTGGCGGGCGGCCAGTACCACCGACTGCGCCAACAGGTCCGGATAGCTCAGGCTGCGCATTGAAAAAGTCAGGCGGTCACTGCCGGCGCTGACGGTAAAGACCGCCCCCAGATCAGCCCAGGCTTCGCTGAGCTGGTTTTCATCCAGCGCCACAGCGCCTGGGCGTCCAGCCAGGCCCTTGCCGCTCATGCGCGACATGGCACTGGCCAGGCCAGCTTTGTCAGCCGGGTCGCGACGGCCGCCGGCGTCAAAGTCAATCTGAACGTCCAGCATGGCAATGCCGTGGCTCTCGACCAGGTAGACCTTGGCACCGCTGGCCTGAGTCCAGTGCTGTATCGGCAAAGCAGCCCGTGCTATCAGACTGTGCGAAAGCATAGCCAGGCCTAAACACAGGCAGGGGAGAACGCGACGGGAAAATAAAGGGGTCAACATGGCTGCACTTTCAGTTTCAGTGGCGCGAAGCTGCGGCCGGCAGGCGGGGCTTGCGGTTCGGGTCCGGGGGCAGCGGCAGCAGTGTGGCCTGCGTCAACTGCTCGTCGCCGAAATAGCGCGCTGCCACAGACTGCACTTCTTGCGCCGTGACGGTGCGCAACTGCGCCACCACGCGCGCGTTAGCGTCCAGCGGGAAACCGTTAAGCCAATTGCTGCCAAGCTCTCTGGCCTGGCTGAAAATAGCATCGAGCTTGTAGGTTTCTGTAGCAACCCATTGGGTTTTGACACGCTGCAGTTCGCCCTGGCTGACGCCTTCGCGGGCGATCCTGTCAATTTGCTTGCGCAGCGCAGCCAATACCTGGCCTGGCGTTTTACCTTCAGCCGGCACACCATCCAGGAAAAAAACCTGCGGCCCGCGTCCAAACAGGCCGTTGTAGGCGCCAGCACTGTCCGCCACCCGTTCTGCGCCTTGCGTCAGCGCCCGGTCCAGGCGGGCGCCACTGTAGCCGTCGAGCACCGCGGCCAAGACTGTCAGCGCCAGCGCGTCACGGCTGGAAGCTGAGGCTTGGGCCGGCACATCTTTCAAAGCGCTGGCGTCAAGTTGCGGCACTTTGAACATGAGGCTGACATAGGCCTGGCTGGCACTGGCTTTGTGCTCTATCTGTCGCATACCGTTCTGGGCCGGTTCAGTGCGCGGTTTGCGTGCCGGGGTGAGGCCGGCGGGAATGCGGCCATAGTATTTTTCAGCCCAGGCACGCACCTGGGCCACATCCACATCACCGGCAATGACCACGGCGGCATTGCCGGGTACATACCACTGGCGGTAAAAGCGGCGCAGATCGTCCGAGGTCATGGCATCCAGATCACTCATCCAACCCACAATGGGCCGCCGGTAAGGTGATGCCGTGAAAGCCACAGCGTAGGCATATTCGTAAAGTTGTGAGCGTGGCGCGTCTTCGGTGCGCAGCCGGCGCTCTTCCTTGACGACTTCGATTTCACGCTTGAACTCTTCGTCATCCCACTGGGTGTTGGCAAAACGGTCGGCTTCCAGCTGCATCACCTCCTCAAGGCGGGCGGCGGGAATTTGCTGGTGGTAGGCGGTGGCGTCGCGGCTGGTAAAGGCGTTGTCGCGTCCGCCCAAGGCCGCAATGCGGCGCGAAAACTCACCGGGCTTCAGGGTGGGCGTGCCTTTGAACATCATGTGTTCAAGCGCATGGGCCACACCCGAGCTGCCGTCCACCTCGTCCATTGAGCCCACCCGCACCCACAGCATGTGCGCCACCGTGGGGGCCCGGCGGTCGGGTTTAACGATCAGCGTCATGCCATTGGCCAGTGTGAACTGCTGCACCTGCACACCCGGGGCGGGGCTTTGGGCACTGGCGCCGCCTGTAGCCAGACACCAGGCAGCCAAGAGCGAGGCGGCTTTTTTCACCAGGCGCGCACCGGCCAGACGGGGACAAAGAGAAAGTGGAAACATGTTCATCGTGAGCTGGGTTGGGGTCATGTGTTGGGCAAATGTAACTTGCACGGGGCGTTTCATAGAATAGCTGCAGTACAAAGACCCTCACATGTTCAGTTTCTTCAAGAAAAAAACGCCCCAGCCCGTAGCCGCATCCGAAACCCTGAACGCTCGCGGTGATGCGGCGCTGGGTGGTTCAACAGCGGGGCTGATCGGCAGCGCTCTGGTCACGCCGATTACGGCCCAGAGCCCGGCGCCGGCCCAGGGCTTGCTGGCCGGACGCGAACCCTGGTTGAACAAGCTCAAGGCCGGCTTGCGCAAGACCGGCAGCAGCATTTCCAGCGTTTTCACGGGCACGCAAATCGACGAAGCGCTTTACGAAGACCTGGAGACCGCGCTGCTGATGGCCGACGCCGGCGTAGCCGCCAGCAACTATGTGCTGGGCGAAGTTCGCCGCCGCGTCAAAGACAGCGGCGTAACGCACCCGGTGGCTGTGCGCAACCTGCTGATCGACGTGCTCAGCGGCTTGCTCAAGCCGCTTGAGCAGCCCTTGCGCATTGGCGAGTTTGTGCCCACTGTGATCATGGTGACGGGCGTCAATGGTGCCGGCAAGACCACCTCGATCGGCAAGCTCACACGCCACTTGAGCGACGCGGGCGCCACGGTGCTGCTGGCTGCGGGCGACACTTTCCGGGCAGCGGCGCGCGAGCAACTCACTGTCTGGGCCGACCGCAATACGGTTGAGATCGTCAGCCAGGCCGGCGGTGACCCGGCCTCCGTGAGCTTCGACGCGGTCAGCGCCGGCAAAGCGCGCGGCAAGGACGTGGTGCTGGTGGACACCGCCGGCCGTTTACCCACCCAACTGCACTTGATGGAAGAGCTCAAAAAAATCAAACGCACCATCGCCAAGGCCGGCGGTCAGGGCATCGGAACACCCCCGCATGAGATCCTGTTGGTCATCGACGGCAACACCGGCCAAAATGCACTGGCGCAGGTCAAAGCCTTCGACGAAGCCTTGCAGCTCACGGGTTTGATCGTCACCAAGCTCGATGGCACGGCCAAAGGCGGTGTGCTGGCCGCCATTGCACTGTGGGCCAGCGAGCGCAGTAAAGCCCACCCGGATTGGCGGGCGGTGCCGGTTTACTTTATCGGCGTTGGAGAGCAGGTCCAAGATCTGGAAACCTTTAACGCGCGCGAATTTGCCCAGGCGCTGCTGAGTTAAACCGACCGGCGCGCACCCCATGCTCGACAGCTTTGCCCAGCGCCTGATCGAGCCCGTACTCAGCCGCTTAGCGCGGCGACTCGTCGCCTTGAAAGTCACAGCCAATCAGCTGACGCTGGCCGGCTTTGCTATAGGTTTGCTGGCCGCCGCTTTGATAGCGCAAGGCGCCTACAAGGCAGGCTTGCTTTTACTGCTGTTGTCACGGCTTTGTGATGGCCTGGACGGTGCAGTCGCCCGGCAGACGCAGCCGACTGACCGCGGTGGGTTTTTGGACATCACCCTGGACTTCATTTTTTACGCGGCCGTGGTGCTGGCCTTTGCGTTTGCAGACCCTGCCGCGAACGCACTGGCGGCAGCGGCCTTGCTGGCCGGGTTCATGGGCACGGGCAGCAGTTTTTTAGCATTTGCTGTGATGGCCGCCAAACGCCAGGTGAGCAAGCCGATGACCGGCAGCAAGTCATTTTACTTTTTGGGTGGGCTGACAGAAGGCACAGAAACGCTGGGGTTTTTCGTCGCCATGTGCTTGTGGCCGGCTCAGTTTGCGCTTTTGGCCTGGGTTTTTGCGGGCCTGTGTGTCCTCACGACCCTAAGCCGAGTGGTTTGGGGCTGCAAAGCCTTTGACTGAGTGCAGCGCGCCTTGCAATAGGATTCATGCGCCTTATCTACATGCTTGAGTACAAGTTCTTTTTAGGAATTTACATTGCCTTTTTTTAACCGCCTCATTCAAGTGCTCATGCGCCTGGCGCTGGGCATATTTGCCGCTGTTGCGCTGCTCAGCCTGCTGGCCCTGGGGCTGGTGATGTTGTTGCTGGCACTGCTGCGCGCTTTGGTGACCGGACAAAAACCGGCCGCGGTCACCGCTTTCAGCCGGTTCAGGCAGTTTTCAAACCAGCAAATGTCCGGCCGCTGGCGCAGCGACGCGCCCGAAAACTCTGCGCCCACAAGCGCAAACGCCCGGGCCCAACAAGCTGTGCCCTCCCCCCGCAGCCGCCTTGGCAGCGACGAGGTGGTGGATGTCGAAGTACGCGAGATTCCAACCGAGCGCCCGCCGCGCTGAGTCCATGCCGCGCTAAGGCGCGGCTGCACGCATCACATGAAGCAAGCCCGGCCTTCAGCAGGCTACGGGAAACCCGCATTCAACGCAGCCCTTTTCTGGGGTAAAAACGCAGCCACGCCTTAAGGCATGGCTTTTTCAAAACTTCAACTCTTTAACTGACCATGTTGACTTTGAACCATCTCAAAATAACTTCACTGACCTTGTTGGCATTCCTGTCGTGTGTGCCCTCAGGCCATGCTCAGACTTGGGAGCCCAACAAAAACGTAGAAATTGTGGTTTACGCAGCACCCGGGGGCAGCAACGACAAAACCGCCCGTGCCATTGAAAAAGCAGTGAGCAGCAAAAAGCTGATCAGCTCGACCATGACAGTGGTCAACAAAACCGGTGGTGGCGGCAACATTCAGCTGAACTACATGACTCAGCATGCCGGTGATGCGCATTACCTGATGATCACCACGCCGACCTTGCTGGCCAACCACATCACCGGCAGCAGCACACAAAATCACAAGGATTTCTCACCGATCGCCTCCATGGTCAACGACTTCTCGGTCTTTGCCGTAAACGCCGATTCGGCCCTGAAGACCGGCAAAGATGTGATCGACAAACTCAAGGCCAACCCGAGGTCCTTATCGATCGGCTTTGCCGGCGCGCTGGGTGGCCACAACCATGTGGCTGCGGGCTTGCTGATGAAGGGCATTGGCGGCGAAGCCAAAGCACTCAAAGTGATTGCTTTCAAAGGTTCCTCCGAAGCCTTGACCGCGCTCATGGGCGGACATATCGACATGGTGGTCACCGCCGCAGGTAACGTCAGCTCGCACATGGCCGCCGGCAAATTGCGCGCCGTGGGGGTTGCGTCCAGCCAGCGCCTGTCGGGCGACTTTTCCAAAGTTCCAACCTGGAAAGAGCAAGGCGTCGATGTGGTGTGGGGCAACTGGCGAGCGGTCATGGGCCCCAAAGGCATGACGCCAGCTCAGTTGACCCGCTGGGAAGGCGTGTTGCGTCAGGTGGTGCAAAGCCCCGACTGGCAAACCGACCTCGAGAAAAATTTCTGGACCAATGACTTCACAGTCGGCGAAGCCTTTAGAAAAGACCTGGACAAGGACTATGCGGCCATGAAGGCAGTCCTGGTGGAGATTGGTCTTGCCAAGTGAATGAGCCTTCGCAGCTGTTACCCTGCCCCGGGCTGAGCCGGGCTCTTTTTCTCCCATGAAATCTGACAAGCTGATTGTTCTGGCGACCCTTGTGCTGGCTGCACTCTACTGGTTTGCCACCGAGCAGATCAATGAACCCTTGATCGGTGACCCGATCGGCCCCAAAGCCATCCCCAGGCTGCTCATCATCGGTTTGGTGATAGCTGCAGCGTTGCTCTGGCTGGAAACACTGGCCAGCCGTAAAACCCGTGCACCAGCCATGGCCGCTGACAACCCGCAACCGGTGCGCAGGCCCTTTTTCATCCTGGCCCTGTTGGGCGGCACGCTGGTTTATTTTTTCCTTTTCAGCTGGCTGGGCTACGCCATCGCCACGGCGCTTTATTTGTACGCCCTGATGGCCATTTTCAATCCGGGTAAAACCTGGGCGAATGCACTGACTGCGATAGGTTTTAGCTTTGGCAGCTACCTGGCCTTCACCCGCTTGTTCGGCGCGCAAATCCCTGCCGGCCTGCTGCCCTTTTAATCTTTAGTCGCTGCATGGAAACCCTCAACCACATCGTCAATGGCTTGGGTGTGGCGCTGATGCCCATCAACCTCTGGTACACCTTTGTCGGCGTGCTGATAGGCACCATCGTCGGCATCTTGCCGGGCATCGGCCCGTCGGCCAGCATTGCGCTGTTGATACCGGTCACTTATGGCATGGACCCGGCCTCTGGCTTGATCATGATGGCCGGCGTTTACTACGGCACCAAATATGGCGGCTCGACCACAGCGATCCTGATCCGCACCCCGGGAGAGGCGGCCTCGGTGATGACCTCCATCGACGGCTATGAGATGGCCCGCAAAGGCCGCGCCGGTGCGGCCCTGGCGATCTCGGCCATCGGCTCCTTCATTGCCGGCACCCTGGGCGTGGTGGCTCTGACGCTGTTTGCTGTGCCGCTGGCTTCAACCGCTTTGAAGTTCGGCCCCGCCGAATACTTCACCCTGATGCTGTTTGCCTTGACGGCGGTGGCATCACTCTCCGGAAAATCCCCGGCCAAGGGCCTGCTGTCCACCATTTTGGGCCTGATGATCGCCACCATCGGCATTGACCTGCAAAGCGGGCAGCAGCGGTTTACCGCCGGCATTCCCGAATTTCAGGACGGCATTGGCTTCATCGTGGTGGTGGTGGGCATGTTTGCCTTGGCCGAAGTGTTTCGCGGCCTGGAAAAAATCCACTCCGGCACCAGCGACCCGGCGATGCGCATCACCGGCAAGCTGTGGATCACCCGCGAAGAATGGCGCCGGTCCAAGGGGCCGATCTGGCGCGGTTCCATCATGGGTTTTTTGATCGGCATCCTGCCGGGCGCCGGCGGTACCATCGCCTCTTTGCTGTCTTACTCGACCGAAAAGCGGCTGTCCAAAAACCCCGAAGAATTTGGCAAGGGCGCGATTGAAGGTGTGGCCGGCCCCGAGGCTGCCAACAACTCCGATACGGCCGGCGCCATGGTGCCGCTGCTCACACTGGGCGTGCCCGGCGGTGGCGCCACCGCAGTGATGATGGGCGCTTTCATCATGCACGGCGTTCAGCCCGGCCCACTGTTGTTCCAGAACCGTCCTGACCTGGTCTGGGGTCTGATTAACAGCATGTACATCGGCAACGTGATGCTGCTGATTTTGAATCTGCCGCTGATCGGCATTTTTGTGCGCTTGCTCTACATTCACAGCGGCATTTTGTACCCGCTGATCATTGCCATTTCCGTGCTGGGCACTTTTGCCATCAATGGCAGCATGGTCGAGTTGTACCTGGTGCTGTTTTTCGGGGTGCTGGGTTATATCTTCGACAAGGTCGAGATCCCGATTCCCCCGCTGGTGCTCTCCCTGGTGCTGGCCGGCATCATGGAGCAATCGTTTCGCCAGGCTTTGACGCTGTCGGACGGCAACCCTGTGGTGTTTGTCAGCAGCGGTATTTCTGCCACCCTGGTCTTCATGTCGGCCGTCTCGCTGGCGCTGCCCTTCCTGATCCCCAGGCTCAAACAAGTCAAGCCCGAGCAGGACTGAAACGCGTGGCTGTACGGCGGCCCTTTCTTCTATCGATCAAGTTGGAAATGCAATGAACGGTTCTGAAATTCAAATTCTGGCGCAAGACTTCTGGGCCGACAAAGATGGCATACGCCTGTGGGTTAACCGCAAATACATGGCCGGCACATCCGGACAGCGGCCGGTTTTATTTCTGGTTCACGGCTCGTCTTATTCGGCTAAAACCATGTTTGACCTGCAGATCGAAGGTCGCAAGGACTACTCCATGATGGACCACTTCGTGCGCCTGGGCTACGAAGTCTGGACCATGGACCACGAAGGCTACGGCCACTCCGACCGTACGGCCGGTTACTCAGATATTCACAGCGGCGTGGTCGATTTGAAACTCGCAATGGACCTGGTCACACGTGAAACCGGCCAGACCCAAGCCAGTTTCTTCGGCCAGTCGTCCGGGGCGCTGCGGGCCGCACGCTTTGCCAATTTTTATCCAGAGCATGTCAGTCGCTTGATCGTTGACGCCTTCGTCTGGACCGGCAAGGATGCACCCACCTTGATCAAACGCGCCAAGCTCTTGCCGCAGCTGCTGGCCAGCAATGTCCGCAAGGTGGACGCGGCTTTTTACCAGTCCGTTTTCACACGAGACCACGCCGGGGCGTCTGAGCCGGGCATCTCAGACATCGTCACCCGTGCTGAGCTGCAATACGGTGACACAGTGCCCAACGGTACCTACCTGGACATGGTCAGCAAGTTACCGGTGGTCGATCCGGACAAAGTCACTTGCCCGGTTTTGATGGTGCGGGCCGAACACGACGGTATTGCCAGCGAAGAAGATCTGCTGGCTTTTTACGCCAGGCTGCCGCACCCTGACAAGTCCATTCTCAAGATCGCCGGCCTGGCGCACGCCGCCTTGCTAGGGGTGAACCGCCACCGGCTTTACCACGCCGTGCATTCGTTTTTGACTATGCCCGAGCGCATCGATATCAATTTCACAAAATCGGCTTGAGCGCCGGCTTGGCCTGAGCGGGCGCACGCAATGGCCCAGGATAAGGAGCGCCCTGAGCGCAAAAGTGCGCCTGGGCATTTCGTTTACGATATATCTTTGATTCCAACGGCGATGCGCCCTTGGCTGACCGCCACACCTGTTAATTGATTCAACGATGTTCGCGCCACTTCGCTGGTCCAACCAGCGGGTGATGATGTTCTGGGCTGGTAACTGCGGGGATGCTGATATCCGATGCGCGGATGCCCAAAGCCCCGAGCCCCATCACCGCTCACGCAGAACCCACACTATTTAAACTGGAGACACCCATGAAACGCCGCTCACTTGTACTCGCAAGCCCCGCCCTGCTGGCCGCACCCGCCTTGAGCTGGGCGCAAGCCGCTTACCCGTCCAAACCGATACGCTACATCGTGCCGGTGTCAGCCGGCGGCGGCAGCGACATGGTCGGGCGCACCGTGACCGAGCGCTGGGGCGCCTTGCTCAAGCAGAGTTTTCTGGTGGACAACCAGGCCGGCGGCGGCGGCGTGATCGCCTGCCAAGCCACGGCCCGCGCCGCGCCTGACGGCTACACCCTGCTGCAAGGCTATGTGGCCACGCACGGCACCAGCCCGGCCACCCGCAAGGTGCCGTATGACGCCATCAAGGACTTCACGCCCATCGGCATGATTGGCGGCACGCCCAATGTGCTGGTGGTCAACGCCGCACTGCCCGTCAAAAACATCAAGGAGTTCATTGATTACATCAAGAAAAACCCGGGCAAGCTCAGTTACGGCTCGGCCGGCGCCGGCTCGCTGACGCACCTGACCATGGAGTTGTTCAAGCAACAGGTCAACTCTTTCATGGTGCACATTCCTTACCGCGGCATTGCGCCGGCTTTCACCGACCTGATAGGCGGGCAGACCCAGACCATGTTCCCAGGCCTGGCCGCTGCTGTGCCGCACATCCGCTCCGGCCGCGTGCGCCCGCTGGCTGTCACCGGCATGCAGCGTCACCCGCTGTTCAAGGATGTGCCCACGCTCGATGAATCGGGCTTCAAGGGCTTTGACGCACAGCAGTGGTACGGCGTGGTCGGCCCGGCCGGCATGCCGGCCGCCGTTGTCAAGACGCTTAACGAGTCTCTGGCGACGGTGCTGCGCGCGCCGGACATGCGCGAAAAGCTCTCGGTCGAAGCCATCGAGCCCACCGTCATGTCACCTGAAAAGTTCGGCGACTTCATCCGCGCTGATATCGCCCGCTGGACCAAACTGGCCCAGGACCGGGGTATTCAACTTGACAGCTAAAAAGCGCGTCAGGCTCGCGCCTGAGCATCCGCCAGGGTGCCAGGCGCAGCTTTGATCGCACTGGACTCAGCCCGCTCTTCATTCAATTTTTTATAACTCTGGCAACTTCTGCCGAAAGACTTTTTTCATGGCCCGCAATACCAAGGTCACAGCCGACCACAATGCTCCGCCCGTCACGCAAATTCTGGCGAAATTTGTCGCCACGCACCCCTCCAAAGGCTGGAGCGATGCGGTGGACCATGACGCGCACCGCACTTTTACCAACTGGCTTGGTTGCGCCGTGGGCGCTGCCCACCATGAAGCGGCTGACGCAGCCTTGGCCGCCGCACAAATGCTGCAGCCCGCGCCGCAGGCCAGCGTACTCGGTCGCAGCGAAAAAGTCGACATGGGCAGCGCTGCGCTGCTCAATGGCATCACTTCGCATACCTTTGACTTTGACGACACCCACCTCAAAACCATCATTCACCCGGCCGGCCCGGTGGCTTCGGCCATCGTGGCGCTGGCTGAGCACATCGGCTCCAGCGGGCGTGAGTGCATTGACGCGCTGGTGCTGGGCATCGACGTGGCCTGCCGCGTCGGCAACGCCATGTACCCGGAGCACTATGACCGCGGCTGGCACATCACCGGCTCTACCGGTACGCTGGGTGCGGCGGCCGCCTGCGCCCGCCTGCTCAAGCTGGACACAGAGCAAACCGCCATGGCCTTGGGCATCGCCGCCTCGCAACCGGTCGGCATGCGCGAACAATTCGGCACCATGACCAAGCCCTTTCACCCGGGTGGTGCAGCCCGCGCCGGCATGATGTCCGCGCTGCTGGCCAGCAAAGGTTTCACTGCCAGCCCCAAGGCGCTGGAAGCACCGCGCGGCATGATGCAAACCGTGTCCACCAAGAACGACTGGAACGAGATCACCGACGAACTGGGCCAGCGCTTCGAGATCTCCTTCAACACCTTCAAGCCCTTTGCCTGCGGCATCGTGATTCACCCCAGCATTGACGCCTGCGCTCAGTTGCGTGCGCAGGGCGTCACGCCGGAGCAGGTGCAAAGCATCGAGCTCAAAGTGCATTCGCTGGTACTCGAGCTCACCGGCAAAAAAGAGCCGGCTGACGGCCTGCAAGCCAAGTTCAGCGTGTACCACGGCTGCGCTGCCGGCCTGACCTTTGGCTATGCGGCGGAGGATGAGTTCTCAGACGAGATCGTCAACCGCGCCGACATGGTGGCGCTGCGCCGCAAAGTGATCGCCACGGTCGATGACTCCATTGACGAGGCCAGCGTTGACGTGACCGCCGTTTTGCATGACGGTCGCCGCGTGCATGTGTTTGTCGAGAACGCCATCGGCTCACTGAAAAACCCCATGACCGATGCGCTGCTGGAAGCCAAGTTCCACGGCTTGTCTGACCCGGTACTGGGCGCCGACAAAACCAGTGCGCTGCTCAAGGCTTGCTGGTCTGTCGGCCAGGCAGCGAGTCTGGCCAGCGTGATTGCGCTGGCGACCACCCGGGCCTGAGTTTCAGCCGTCCAGCATCAAAAAGCGTCACCGCAGCGCATTGCGGTGACTATTCGCCTGATCATTGATCTAGGTCTAAGCGCCGCGCGTGCAGCCGCCTAGGATGGAACTTCACTACCGAAGGATTTCCATTGACTCAATTGTCAGACCAGGCCACGTACAAAACAAAATTACTGACCCTGCGCACAGCATTGCTGGCGCAGATCGCCTACCAGCGGGGCGGCACCCGTGGCCGTGCCGATGTGGCTGCTGAGAAATTTCAGCTTGCTGAAGACTCTTCGGCTCAAATGGCCAGCGCTCGCGAACTTGAATTTGCGATCAGCGAACATGAAATAGTCGAGCTGCAAGCGCTGGATGACGCCCTGCACAGGCTGGACATCGGCAGCTACGGACTTTGCACCGACTGCGACAAGCTCATTCCCCTAGACCGTCTCAGCGCCATGCCGGAGGCTCCCCGCTGCATGCCCTGCCAAAACAAAGCTCAACTGCTACTGAATTAAGAAAGAAGCACACCCATGACTACTTTTCACGCTGTTGTCTGGTTAGACCACCAGGAAGCCCATGTCCTGATGTTTGACCGCGAACATGTCCAGGCCCAACGCATCAAGTCCCGCAGCCACCACAAGCACCAGGGCAAGTCGACGGACGCAGCAGAAATGTTTGCCGCTGTGGCCACCGCCCTGCACGGTGTGCATGAGATCCTGCTGACCGGCCCCGGGTTGGCGCGGGACCATTTACGCGCATGGTGCGAGCAACATCAGCCGGCGATTGCACGGCTCATCACCGACAGCGTGTCCAGCGACCACCCCAGCGATGCCCAGTTGCTGGCCTTGGCTAAAAAGTATTTTTACAAGTTTGATGCCATGGCGGCTGTTCCAACGGCGCTTTAAGCTTCTCTCAGGGGAAACTGCTTAAAACCTAGGGTTAACGCGGTATTCCTCGTTCTGAACCGGGCCATTAGGGCCAACTCTTGGCACTCTCAAAAGGAGAGTGCTAATATTTAGGCCTGACGAAAGGAGTCTTTGATGACACTCACCAAAGATCACATTGAAACCAGTACGGGTGCTGTTGCGCTGTCTTCGCCTTGGGCCAGTGCCTCAACGCTGCTGCCACCGCTCGGCAATCTGGATGCTTATATTTCGGCGGTGAACCGCCTGCCCATGCTCACCTTGGCAGAGGAGCAGGAGTTCGCCCGCAAGCTGCGGGATGAGAATGACCTTGAGTCTGCCAGTAAGTTAGTGCTATCTCACTTGCGCCTGGTGGTGTCGGTCTCACGCAAATACCTGGGTTACGGCCTGCCCCACGGCGACCTGATCCAAGAAGGCAATATCGGCCTGATGAAAGCCGTCAAACGCTTTGACCCGGACCAGAACGTGCGCCTGGTGAGTTACGCGCTGCACTGGATCAAGGCTGAAATTCACGAATACATTCTGAAAAACTGGCGCATGGTCAAGATGGCCACAACCAAGGCGCAGCGCAAGTTGTTCTTTAACCTGCGGTCCATGAAGCAGGGCTTCAAGGACGACGCAGACGTGGCCACGCACCGCGACACCTTGAGCGCCGACCAGATCGATTCGATGGCCAAAACGCTGAACGTCAAGCGGGAAGAAGTCATCGAAATGGAGCAGCGCATGTCGGGCGGCGATGTGCTGCTGGACCCCAGCCCGGGTGATGATGGCGACGACGCCTTCGGCCCTATCGCCTATTTGTCAGACGCCAGCCATGAGCCGACGGCGTTGATCGAGTCGTACCAGCGCGACATGATGGCGACCGACGGGATTTCTGCCGCTCTGCAAGAGCTCGACCCGCGCTCGCGCCGCATTGTTGAGGAGCGCTGGCTCAAGGTGAACGACGACGGTTCAGGTGGCATGACGCTGCATGACCTGGCCGCCGAATACTCGGTCAGCGCCGAGCGGATACGCCAGATCGAAGTGGCCGCTATGAAGAAGATGAAAAAGGTCCTGGCGGTTTACGCCTGAGGCGGCTTACTTCAACAGCAGAGCAAGGTCCTCCGCCAGACCCTGCGCACCCACTGCCTGGCGGGTGTACAGGCGCACACGGCCTTGCGGGTCAAACACATAACTGCCAGCTGAGTGCTCCATGGTGTAGCTCGTAGGCGTCGGGCCTTCTACTTTTTTGTAAAAGATCTTGAAGGCTTTGGCGACTTCGGGCAACTGCTCTGCAGTAGGCCGCAGGGCCAGAAAGCCGGGGTCAAAATTCGTCATGTAGGCCTTGAGCACTTCGGGCGTGTCGCGCTCCGGGTCGACCGACACAAAAATGCCCTGCAGCTTGTCCCCCTGCGGGCCCAGCAGGCGCTTGACCTCGGCCAGGTCGGTCAGCGCGGTGGGGCAAACGTCGGGACACTGCGTGAAACCGAAGAAAACCACCACCACCTTGCCTTTGAAGTCGGCCAAAGTGCGCTGAGCGCCGTTGTGGTCGGCCAGCGTAAAGCCTTTGGCGTAGTCGGCGCCTGTGATGTCTATGCTTTTGAACTTCAGCGTGTCCGGGCTGCAAGCGGCCAGCGCGCCCAGGGCCAGCGTGAGAGCGAAGGTTTTCAGGGCCAGACGGCGGGCGGTGTTGGGCGAATGCATGGGGTGGGAGGGGACTCTCAAACGAGGTAATGGTCCACCAGCAAGGCCGCAAACAGCAGCGACAGGTGAATCAGCGAAAAGCGAAAGGTCTTGCGCGCCAGCGCGTCGGAGTAGACACGCCAGAGCTTCCAGCCGTACCAGCTGAAACCGATGCTCAAGATCACCGCTGCCACCAGGTACAGCCAGCCGCTCATCTTGAAGACAAAGGGCAGCAAACAAGCCGCAAACAGCACCAGGGTGTAGAGAAAAATCTGCAAGCGCGTGAACTCATTGCCGTGCGTCACGGGCAGCATGGGCAGGCCGGACTTGCGGTAGTCCTCCACCCGGTAGAGCGCCAGCGCCCAGAAATGCGGCGGCGTCCACAAGAAAATGATGAGAAACAAAATCAAGGCTTCAGGCCCGACCTCGCCGGTCATGGCGGCCCAGCCCAGCACCGGCGGCATGGCGCCGGAGGCGCCGCCGATGACGATGTTTTGCGGCGTGCGCGGCTTGAGGATGACGGTGTAGATCACCGCATAGCCGACAAAGGTGGCAAAGGTCAGCCACATGGTCAGCGGATTCACCCAGACGTACAAAATCCAGGAACCCAGACCGCACAATGCCAATGAAAAGGCCAGGGTCAAGCGGTCATCGAGCTGGCCCTGGGCCGTCGGTCGCCAGGAGGTGCGGCGCATCTTGGCGTCAATGCCCTGCTCGACCAGGCAATTGAAAGCAGCTGCGGCTCCCGAAACCAGCCAGATGCCGAAGCTGGCAATCAGAGCCAGGCGCAGATCGGCCAGACCCGGCACGCCGGGCACGGCGAGCACCATGCCGATCAGTGCACAAAAAACAATCAGCTGGATCACCCGCGGCTTGGTCAGCGCATAGAACTGCGCCCAACGGGAAACCAGAAAGGGCAAGCTCAAAGGAGGTGCAGAGGACGGGTCAGAAGGGTTCATGCGGACAATCTAGAAGCCTTCGATTTTGACCCAAACTGCAGTGCCTTGGCCGGACGGCAGTTAAACAAAGCGCCGGTCAGCACCACCACCAGCCCGGCGGCGCCGCCGGTGTGCGACACAGCCGCCAGCAGCGGCCAGCCATACAGCACATTGCTCAAGCCCGTGGCAAGCTG
>JBILIK010000088.1:0-5698 GCA_044350025.1 Polaromonas sp.
TGGCGGCAGGGCGGTTTCATGGTGGGGTCCGGGTGGCAGCCGGCTTGTTGTCGATGCCGCTTTTGCGGGCGCGGCAGGCGTCAGAGCAGTATTTCACATCGGCCCAGTTTTTGGCCCAGCTTTTGCGCCAGACCATGTCGCGGCCGCAAACCAGGCAGGGCTTGCTGGGCAGCGCGGCCTTGTTGCCTTTGAATCCGTTTGACGTCGCCATGTCTTAGCTCAGGCTGTTGCGGTAGTGATGGGTGTCGGTGCGGTAGAGGCCGCGCCGCAATTCCATGGGCAGGTCGTTGTAAGTGAAGGCAGTACGCTCTACGCTGAGCAGCGGCTCGCCTGCTTTGACCTTGAGCAGTTCGCAGGCGGGCTCGCTGGCCGCCAGTGCCCGGATTCTTTCTTCAGCGCGCACCATGCGCACACCGAATTCGGTTTCAAACAGGGCGTACATCGGGCCGCGGTAGCTGTCCAAGCGTTCGGCCGTCAAGCCCTTGAAGGGGGCGGCCGGCAGCCAAAGGTCTTCCAGAATGGTGGGGACCTGCTGGAAGGACAAGACCCGCCGCACATGCAGCACCGCATCGCCGCTGCGCAAGCCCAGTGCGCGCGCAATGTCGGCCGGCGCTCGCAGGCGTTTGCACTCAATGATGCGCCGCTGTGCAGGGCCTTCCTTGCTGGAATCGCCGGAGTCCGGCAGTAAACGTAAAAAACGGTATTGCACTTGCTGCTCGGCGTGGGTAGCGACAAAAGTGCCTTTGCCCTGCCGGCGCACCACCAGGTTTTCGGCGGCCAGCTCGTCAATGGCTTTGCGCACCGTGCCCTGGCTGACGCGAAAGCGCGCGGCCAGTTCCATCTCGCTGGGAATCACGTCCCCCGGCTTCCACTCGCCATCCTGCAGGCTTTGCAGGATCAGTACTTTGATTTGTTGGTAAAGCGGACTGAAGGCCGGGGTGCCGCCTGGGCCGGCTTCTTGAATGGAAGTCATGTTGTCGGGCTGTGGGGTCAATCAGGTCTGCACATGGATGAAAAGTAGTGCGAATGTTATCTTATATAAGACATAAGACAAATTGACCATTGGGGGTTTTCCCGCGTAAAATAATTGGCAGAATCCCAAGCGCAAGTTCGCATCTGCGCGTCAACTGATCAACAACCTTCCTGGAGTTTCGTCATGAGCAAAAAACCCGTCCGTGTTGCCGTCACAGGTGCCGCCGGTCAAATTGGTTACGCCCTGTTGTTCCGCATCGCCTCCGGCGAAATGCTGGGCAAGGACCAGCCGGTTATTTTGCAATTGCTCGAAGTGCCTGCTGAAGGCCCGCAAAAGGCGCTCAAGGGCGTGATGATGGAACTCGAAGACTGTGCTTTCCCGCTGCTGGCCGGCATGGAAGCCCACAGCGACCCGATGATCGCCTTCAAAGATACCGACTACGCCTTGCTGGTGGGTTCGATGCCGCGCAAAGCCGGCATGGAGCGCGCTGAGCTGCTGGCCATCAACGGTCAGATCTTCACCACCCAGGGCAAGGCCCTGAACGCTGTCGCCAGCCGCAACGTCAAGGTGCTCGTGGTCGGTAACCCGGCCAACACCAACGCCTACATCGCTATGAAAAGCGCGCCCGACCTCCCACGCAAGAACTTCACCGCCATGCTGCGCCTGGACCACAACCGTGCTTTGTCGCAAATTGCGGCCAAGACCGGCACCCAGGTCGCCGACATTGAAAAACTCACCGTCTGGGGTAACCACTCGCCCACCATGTACGCTGACTACCGCTTTGCCACCGTCGGCGGCAAAAATGTCAAAGACCTGATCAACGACCAGGTCTGGAATGCCACCGTGTTCCTGCCCACCGTCGGCAAGCGCGGCGCGGCCATCATTGAAGCGCGTGGCTTGTCTTCTGCCGCATCGGCGGCCAATGCCGCCATCGACCACATGCGCGACTGGGCCCTGGGCTCCAAGGGCAAATGGGTCACCATGGGCATTCCTTCGGACGGCCAGTACGGCATTCCCAAAGACACCATGTTCGGCTTTCCCGTCACCACCGAAGGCGGCGAGTACAAACTGGTCGAAGGCCTGGAGATCGACGCTTTCAGCCAGGAATGCATCAACAAGACGCTCAAAGAACTGCAAGACGAGCAAGCCGGCGTCGCTCACCTGCTTTAAGGGCTGCAAGCCGCCTGCCGCGGCTGACACCGCACACCATGCAACACCCGCGCGACGTTCTTTTAGGCGCCCAGGCTGCGGCCGGCGTATTGCCGGTGTGCGACCACTACAGCGGCGTTGAGCCGCGCATGCGCAAAAGCCTGCAGCTGCAGGCCGAGATGAGCCAGGAGTTCGGCGCCTGCGTCTTTGACGTCACACTGGACTGCGAAGACGGCGCGCCTGTGGGTGGCGAGGCTGATCACGCCGCGCTGGTGGTCTCTTTGCTGCTGTCCGCAGCCCCTGGTGCCCGCGTGGCAGCGCGTGTTCATCCGATTGATCACCCGGCCTTTGAGGCGGACATTGCCACCATCGTCGGCCAGGCGGGTCACCGGCTGAGCCACCTGATGATTCCCAAGGTTGAGTCTGCTGCGGATGTTCAGCGCGTTGTCAAAGCCCTGGCGGATGTGGGTTCGGCGGCTGCGGCTGCTTTGCCGCTGCACGTGTTGATCGAGTCGCCGCTGGCGGTTCACAACGCCTTTGAGATTGCCGGCCAGCCGCGCGTTCAGTCCCTGAGTTTCGGCTTGATGGATTTTGTTTCCAGCCACAACGGCGCTATACCGGCTGAGGCCATGGGCAGCAGCGGACAGTTCAGCCACCCGCTGGTGCTGCGCGCTAAGCTTGACATTGCCTCGGCCTGCCATGCGCATGGCAAAGTGCCTTCGCATTGCGTGGTGACCGAATTCAGCGACGCTGCCGCCATGCAAAGTGCCGCGCTGCGCGCCAGCCGGGAGTTCGGCTACACCCGCATGTGGAGCATTCACCCCAGCCAGATCCGCCCGATTCTGGCGGCCTTGGCGCCCCAAGCCGATGAGCTGGCGTTTGCCGCAGAGTTGATGGTTGCGGCCGACCGCGCGCAATGGGCCCCCATCAGTTTTCAGGGCAAGCTGCATGACCGTGCCAGTTACCGTTATTTTTGGCAGTTGTTGGAGCGTGGCCACCAAACGGGCGCCATCCTGCCTGAGGCGGTGCAAGGGTATTTCCTCAGACGCGCTGTGGCGGGCTGAGGGCAAGCTGGCTGCATGAAGATTTTTTACATCACCCCCCTGTTACTGGCTTGCTGGGGCTTGGCTGTTGACGCTTCTGCCCAGAACGCCGGGGCAAAAACCTCTAAGCCCGCCGCCAAGCCAGCCAAACAGCGCCAAGCAGCGCCTGCGAGCAGCGTCAGCCGTACCGAAATCCGCAGCACCGCCATTCAGATGGCGGCCGGTATTGCGGCAGCTGAAGCAGCACTCGAGCCGGCTGCGCTGGCGATTGCCGAGAGCGTGCACACGGGCGTCATGCCTTGCGAGATGGGGACTTCAGTCACCTTGGCCAGCGACCCGGCGGCGCCCGGCTACTTTAATATGCACGGTAAAAATTTCCGTTTTCGCATGGTTCCTGTGATTACGGTCACCGGTGCGATCCGTCTGGAAGACCGCCAAGCCGGTGCGGTGTGGCTGCAACTGCCCAACAAGTCGATGCTGATGAATCAGAAAATCGGCCAGCGCATGGCCGACGGTTGCATGAGCCAGTCTCAGCTTGTGGTGGCCCAGGAGATGAAAGACGCGCCGCCGCCGGACTTGCTGGGCCCGCCTGCAATGGTGCCGGTGTCCCGCCCCTGAATATTTTTTTAACAAAGTTTCCAACCCCTCTTTTTGTACATCAGGAGAAAAATAGTGTCTGAGTTCTTGACTGCTTACCGCGCCCATGTTGCCGAACGTTCCGCACAGGGCATACCGCCAGTGCCTTTGTCTGCCCAGCAAACTGCTGAGGTCATTGACCTGCTGAAAAATCCACCCAAGGGCGAAGAAAAAACGCTGGTCGATCTCATCACCTACCGCGTGCCGGCGGGTGTGGATGATGCGGCCAAGGTCAAGGCCAGTTACCTGGCGGCTGTAGCGCACGGCACTGAAAAGTGCGCGCTCATCACCCGCCAGCAAGCTACGCACCTGCTGGGCACCATGCTGGGCGGCTACAACATCAGCCCCCTGATTGATTTGCTTGCCGACGCCGACGCCGCCGTGGCCCAAGAGGCTGCCAAAGGTCTGAAGTTCACCTTGCTGATGTTTGATCAGTTTCATGACGTGCAGGAAAAGGCCGAACAGGGCAATGCGCACGCCAAGTCTGTGTTGCAAAGTTGGGCTGACGCGGAGTGGTTCACCTCCCGTCCTGAAGTGCCCAAGTCGATTCAATTGACGGTGTTCAAGTGCGCCGGCGAGATCAACACCGACGACCTGTCCCCGGCGCCTGATGCCTGGAGCCGCCCCGACATTCCGTTGCATGCCATTGCCATGCACAAAAATGCCCGCCCTGGTATCACCCCCGAAGAGGACGGCAAACGCGGCCCGGTCAAGTTCATCGAAGAACTCAAAGCCAAGGGCAACCTGGTGGCTTATGTTGGTGACGTAGTCGGCACCGGCTCTTCACGCAAATCTGCCACCAACTCTGTTTTGTGGTGGACCGGTGAAGACATTCCCTATGTGCCTAACAAGCGTTTTGGCGGCGTCTGCCTGGGCGGCAAGATCGCCCCGATTTTCTACAACACCATGGAAGACTCGGGCGCGCTGCCGATCGAGCTGGACGTGAGCCAGATGGCCATGGGCGACGAGCTTGAGCTGCGTCCTTACGAAGGCAAAGCCCTCAAGGGCGGCAAAGTGATCGCCGAGTTCACACTCAAAAGTGAGGTTCTGTTTGACGAAGTGCGCGCCGGCGGCCGCATTCCATTGATTGTCGGGCGTGGATTGACGGCCAAGGCGCGGGCTGCGCTGGGCCTGCCTGCTTCGACGGTTTTCCGCTTGCCGCAAGCACCTGTGGACAGCGGCCGCGGTTACACGCTGGCGCAAAAAATGGTCGGCCGTGCGGTTGGTTTGCCGGAAGGCAAGGGCGTTCGCCCCGGCACGTATTGCGAGCCGAAGATGACTTCGGTCGGCACGCAAGACACCACCGGCCCGATGACCCGCGATGAGCTCAAAGACCTGGCTTGCCTGGGTTTCAGCTCTGACCTCGTCATGCAATCGTTTTGCCATACCGCCGCTTACCCCAAGCCTGTCGATGTGAAGATGCACCACGAGTTGCCCGAGTTCATCACCACGCGTGGCGGTATTTCACTGCGCCCTGGTGACGGCATCATTCACAGCTGGCTCAACCGCATGCTGCTGCCTGACACCGTCGGTACCGGCGGCGACAGCCACACGCGTTTCCCGATCGGCATCAGCTTCCCGGCCGGCTCCGGTCTGGTCGCTTTCGGTGCCGCCACCGGCGTGATGCCGCTGGACATGCCTGAGAGCGTGCTGGTGCGCTTTAAGGGCAAGATGCAGCCCGGCGTCACCCTGCGTGACCTTGTCAACGCCATTCCGCTCTACGCCATCAAGGCCGGTTTGCTGACCGTGGCCAAGCAGGGCAAGGTGAACGTGTTCTCGGGTCGTATCCTGGAAATCGAAGGCTTGCCAGACCTGAAGGTCGAGCAGGCATTCGAGCTGAGCGACGCTTCGGCCGAGCGCAGTGCCGGTGGTTGCACTGTGCACCTGAACAAGGAAC
>JBILIK010000008.1:0-67830 GCA_044350025.1 Polaromonas sp.
CGTACTTGTCGAGCAATTCGCGAACTTCCATCTCGACCAATTCGAGCAGTTCAGCGTCGTCCACCATGTCGCATTTGTTCAGGAACACGATGATGTAAGGAACACCCACCTGGCGCGCCAGCAGGATGTGCTCGCGTGTCTGGGGCATCGGGCCGTCAGCGGCAGAACACACCAAAATAGCGCCGTCCATTTGAGCGGCGCCCGTGATCATGTTTTTGACATAGTCAGCGTGGCCCGGGCAGTCAACGTGCGCGTAGTGGCGGTTGGCCGTTTCGTACTCGACGTGGGCGGTGTTGATGGTGATGCCGCGGGCTTTTTCTTCAGGCGCCGCGTCAATTTGGTCGTAGCCCTTGGCGGTACCGCCAAACTTGGCTGCCAACACAGTCGTGATGGCCGCTGTCAATGTGGTCTTGCCGTGGTCGACGTGGCCGATCGTGCCAACGTTGACGTGGGGCTTGGTTCGTGTGAATTTTTCTTTTGCCATGATTTACTCCAGATAAAGAACGTGCCACGTGACAGGTTTAACGTCTGCACTGTGTTGCTGATTCCCCCGCCACGGGCAGCGGGGGGCACACAATCGCAGACAAGGAAAATTTACTTGGCGCGGGCAGCCATGATGGCTTCAGACACATTGCGCGGTGCTTCAGCGTAGTGCTTGAACTCCATGGAGTACGTGGCACGGCCTTGCGTTGCAGAGCGCAGCGTGGTCGAGTAGCCGAACATCTCGGACAGTGGCACCTCAGCCTTAATGGCCTTGCCGCCGCCGATCATGTCTTCCATACCTTGGACCATGCCGCGGCGTGAAGACAAATCGCCCATCACGTTACCTGCGTAGTCTTCAGGTGTTTCGACTTCGACGGCCATCATCGGCTCCAGAATCACCGGGCCGGCCTTGCGGCAGCCTTCTTTGAAGCCGAAGATCGCAGCCATCTTGAAGGCCAACTCGTTCGAGTCCACGTCGTGGTACGAACCGAAGTGCAGTGTGACTTTGACGTCCACCACAGGGTAGCCGGCCAAAACGCCTGTGGTGACGGCTTCATGAATGCCTTTTTCAACCGCAGGAATGTATTCGCGCGGCACCACACCGCCCTTGATGGCGTCAATGAATTCAATGCCCTTGCCCGGCTCGTTGGGTTCGATCTTCAGCACCACGTGGCCGTACTGACCCTTACCGCCGGACTGACGCACGAACTTGCCTTCGGCATCTTCCACGGTCTTGCGGATGGTCTCGCGGTAAGCCACTTGCGGTTTGCCGACGTTGGCCTCAACGCCGAACTCGCGCTTCATGCGGTCAACGATGATCTCAAGGTGCAACTCGCCCATGCCGGCAATGATGGTCTGACCCGATTCTTCGTCGGTCTTGACGCGGAAAGACGGGTCTTCTGCAGCCAGACGCTGCAAGGCGATACCCATTTTTTCCTGGTCAGCTTTGGTTTTGGGCTCGACAGCCTGCGCAATCACAGGCTCAGGGAACACCATGCGCTCGAGCATGATGATGGCGTCCGGATCGCACAATGTTTCGCCCGTGGTCACGTCTTTCAGGCCCACGCAGGCTGCAATGTCGCCGGCCACAATTTCGCTGACTTCCTGGCGCTCATTGGCGTGCATCTGAACGATACGGCCGATACGCTCTTTCTTGCCCTTGATCGGGTTGTAAACGGTGTCGCCCTTTTTCAGAACGCCCGAGTAAACGCGCACGAAAGTGAGCTGACCGACAAACGGGTCGGTCATCAACTTGAATGCCAGAGCCGAGAATTTCTCGCCGTCGTCCGCATTGCGGCTCACCGGCGCTTCGTCATCATCCGTGCCAGAAACAGGCGGGATGTCGATAGGGGCCGGCATGAAGTCGATCACGGCGTCCAGCATGCGCTGAACACCCTTGTTTTTGAAAGCCGAGCCGCAGTACATGGGCTGGATTTCGCTGGCGATGGTACGGGTACGGATGCCGAATTTAATTTCCGCCTCAGACAGGTCACCTTCTTCGAGGTATTTGTTCATCAGCTCTTCATTGGCTTCGGCAGCGGCCTCGACCATTTTTTCGCGCCACTCTTTGGCAGACGCCAGCAATTCCGGAGGGATTTCTCGGTATTCGAACTTCATACCCTGCGAAGCCTCGTCCCAGATGATGGCTTTCATCATGATCAGATCGACCACGCCGGTAAAGCTTTCTTCAGCGCCGATGGGGATCACCATGGGCACGGGGCTGGCTTTGAGGCGCAGCTTCATGCCTTCGACAACCTTGAAGAAGTTGGCACCCGTGCGGTCCATCTTGTTCACAAAGGCCAGACGGGGCACTTTGTACTTGTTGGCCTGGCGCCAGACGGTCTCGGACTGCGGCTGCACGCCACCCACTGCGCAGTAAACCATGCAAGCGCCATCGAGCACGCGCATTGAGCGTTCGACTTCGATGGTGAAGTCAACGTGGCCCGGGGTGTCAATGATATTGATGCGGTGCTCAGGGTAGGACGAGTCCATGCCCTTCCAAAAGCAAGTGGTGGCCGCCGAGGTGATCGTGATGCCACGCTCTTGCTCTTGCTCCATCCAGTCCATGGTGGCAGCACCATCATGAACTTCACCAATCTTATGGCTCACGCCGGTGTAAAACAAAATGCGCTCGGTCGTGGTGGTTTTGCCGGCGTCAATGTGCGCGGAAATACCGATGTTGCGGTAGTTTTTAATGGGTGTAGCGCGGGACATAAATTTCTTTCAGTTCGCCAAACGAACAAGAGATAACTAAAAACATGGCGCATGTTTTCACTGCGCGAGTGCCGTCGGCACTTTGCAGTGACAGCCGGCAGGCATTGGGGCTAAAGCTTTGCGGGCCCGGCACACAGTGCGCCGGGGGCCAGCTGTCAACGCCTCAAATTGCTGCAGCCAACACGCACATCGACTTTAGAAGCGGAAGTGGCTGAAGGCCTTGTTGGCTTCGGCCATGCGGTGAACTTCGTCACGCTTTTTCATGGCGCCGCCACGGCCTTCGGTTGCTTCCATCAGCTCATTGGCCAGACGCAAAGACATGGATTTTTCACCACGCTTTTTGGCGGCTTCTTTGAGCCAGCGCATGGCCAAAGCCATACGGCGCACAGGGCGAACTTCAACCGGCACCTGGTAGTTGGCACCGCCGACACGACGGGACTTCACTTCAACCATGGGCTTGATGTTGCCGATGGCCATGTGGAAAGCCTCCAGCGGGTCTTTGCCGGGGTTCTTTTTCTCGATAAAGTCGAGCGCGCCATAAATGATGCGCTCGGCGACGGCCTTTTTACCGCCTTGCATGATCACATTCATGAACTTGGCGAGATCGACATCGCCAAATTTTGGATCAGGAAGAATTTCACGTTTAGGGACTTCGCGACGACGTGGCATTTTTTCACCTCTTTGCTTCAGTTGGCATCACACCAGGCAGACCTGGGGAAACGCCGCGAGAGTTAAAAAACTCTCACTTACTCGACCGGCACAACTATTTGCGCTTGGGTCACTTCGCTCTCAACGCCCTGCCGGGACGAAGGGAGCACCTTGTTTTGAAGTCGTTTGCAAACCATTTGCAAGCGCTTCTGGCGCGGACACTGCTTTCGCAGACCGAGCCGGCCGGATTTATTTGGCCTTTGGCTTTTTCGCGCCGTATTTAGAGCGCGACTGCTTGCGGTCTTTCACGCCTTGCAAGTCGAGCGAACCGCGCACGATGTGGTAACGAACACCAGGCAAGTCCTTGACACGACCGCCACGAACCAGCACCACGCTGTGTTCCTGCAGGTTGTGGCCTTCGCCGCCGATGTAGGAGATGATCTCAAAACCGTTGGTCAGGCGCACTTTGGCGACTTTACGCAAGGCAGAGTTTGGTTTCTTTGGCGTCGTGGTGTACACACGGGTGCACACGCCGCGGCGCTGCGGAGAGTTTTGCATCGCGGGGCTTTTCGAGTTGACTTTCTCGACTTCGCGCCCCTGACGCACTAGCTGGTTAATGGTTGGCATTTAAAAACGTCCCTCAACGTCTGATATCTAACTGACCCGGTCAGGCCGTGCCTGGCACGTGAAAAACCGGAAAAACGTAAATCCCTCCGGAATTTCCGGAAAAGCCTATGAGTGTAGCAGGCCGGAATGAGGCGCGCAAATCCAGGGCTTGCCGCCGCCTAATCAAGCGGCCTTTACTTGATCCAAAGCCGGATCGAGTCCCAGGCCCGCCCCAGGACGCCAGCCTCGTCGACAGCCTCCAGCGCCAGCAAAGGCACTTCGGCCAGCACGGCATCATTGGCCGCGGTGACCCTGAGCGTGCCGATCGCCTGGCCGCGCCGGAACGGGGCGACCAAGGGGTTGGGCCGGACCACCTGCGTTTTGAGCTTGGCGCCGCTGCCCGCCGGTACCGCCACCACGATGGCTTCAGGACGGCCCAGATTGACTACATTGGACTTACCCTTCCAGACCGGGGGGGACACCACCGGTTGCGCTGCGTCAAACAGCTTGACCACTTCAAACGCGGTATAGCCCCAGTTAAGCAGTTTTTGCGCCTCGGTGGCCCGGGCGTTTTCGCTGGCGGCGCCCAGCACAATGGCCATAAGGCGGCGATTTCCCTGTGCCCCCTGAGCGCCCAGGCCGGGAACCTCACGCTTGGCGGTGGCGATCATGCAAAAACCCGCTGCAGCTGTGTGGCCGGTTTTGAGGCCGTCGACTGAAGGGTCGCGAAACAGCAACAAGTTACGGTTGCTGTCGTTGGCTGCAGGTGTGCCCGGGTAGCGGTATTTTTTCAGGGCATAGTAGCCCGTGTAGTCGGGGAAATCCTGCAGCAGCCGGGTTGCCAGCAAGCTCAAATCGCGGGCGGTTGTGCTGTGGCCTGGCTCGGTCAAGCCTTCGGGGTTGGTGAAGCTGGTGGACTTCATGTCCAAAATCTTGGCGCGCTCGTTCATCATCTGCACAAAGCGCTCGACAGTGCCGCCCACGCCCTCTGCCAGGGCCACCGTAGCGTCATTGCCTGACTGCACGATCATGCCTTTGATCAGATCCTCAACCGGCACTTTCATCTTGGGATCGATGAACATGCGAGAGCCCGGCATTTTCCAGGCGCGCTCGCTCACCCCCAAGGCTTGCTTGAGGTCTATTTTTTTGGCTCTGAGTGCATCAAAGACCAGATAGGCTGTCATCAGCTTTGTCAGCGAAGCCGGCTCAATGGGCGTGTCAATGTCTTTGGCCGCCAGAATCTGGTTGGCCGTGATGTCCAGCACCAGATAAGCACGCGCCGCCACCTCTGGCGGCTGTACTTGCTGGGCCAGCACCGGGGCACCCTGCAACAGCGTTGCACAAAAAACAAAAAAACTGGCAAGGGCGGCCAGCACGCGTGTGAATCGGGGCATGGGTGTTTTTTTCTTCAATAAGAAGGCGCGCCGTAACTGTTCAAAAAAAGGGCGGCTAGCCGGCACGGCTTTAACTCAGATGACGGATCACCAGGCTCTTTAACAAAGGCAATTGTCCATGAAAGAAATGACCCACTCCCGGCACCACCATGACCGGAAGTAATTGGGGGCGGGCCCAATCGAGCACATTGGCCAAGGGCACCGTGTCATCGCTCTCGCCGTGGATCACCAAGGTCTTGGCATGCGCCTGGCTCGGAACAGGCGCGACCGCAAACCGGCTGGCGGCGGTACCGACCAGCACAAGGCTGTCGATCTCACGCTCTTGCTCCAACGCGGCCAAAGCGTGTGTGGTGACAAAGGCGCCGAAAGAAAAACCCGCCAGCGCTAATCGCCCGGCCGGTGCGGCATACCGGACCACGGACAGCATGTCCAACAGTTCGCCGCGGCCTTCGTCATGGCTGCCCTCGCTGCCGCCCACACCCCGAAAGTTAAAGCGGACCGCCGTCCAGCCACACTGGGTGAAGGCGCGGGCCAATGTTTGCACCACCTTGTTGTCCATGGTGCCGCCAAACAAAGGATGCGGATGGGCAATCACGGCCACACCTTTGGAGGCGACGGCGGGCTCGTCCAGGGCCATTTCGATCCGGCCCGACTGGCCTTGGATCGTGAGTTTTTGTGTTTGTGCGTTCAAAACCAGGCGTTCGTGCAGGCGAGGCTTCAGCGACCCAGATGCGGCGGCGTCAGCAAGCGCTCCACCACCTGACCGTTTTGAAGGTGCGATTGAACAATTTCGTCAATGTCATGCACATCAACGTAGCTGTACCAGACCGCCTCCGGGTACACCACCAGCACAGGGCCTGCAGCACAACGGTCCAAGCAACCGGCCTTGTTAACGCGCACCTGCCCGGGGCCGCTCAAGCCGGCGTCTTTGACGCGAGACTTGCAATGGTCAAACGCGGCTTGCGCCCCGTGATGCGCGCAGGCGTTTTGGCCGTTAATGCGCTCATTCAAACAAAAGAAAACATGGCGCTGGTAATAGGATGCCGGCGCTGCGCTGCCATCTGAAGGCGAAGTTGTCACAAGAGTCATGCCTTGATTTTACGGGCGCGAGTCGTCCGGCACATCTTCAGGCCGGCACAAGCGCATGATCACGTAGGTCAAGGCCGCAAACGGCCACAACCAACCCAGCCATTGGGCCAGTCCGTGAAAGCGGATAAACCGGCCCTGCTCCCAGACTTGCAGGTTCTGCGCCAGATAGGGGCTGGCTGAAGCCTGGTTGAGCATGACCAGTTGCACACTCAAGGCCAGCAAGGCCAGCACGGTGGCTGTGCGCGGGGACGTCCACAAGGAGAGCATCGCCAGCATCCAAGCAGCCAGGAAACCAACGCGCACGGGCAGGTCAAACCAGGCCCAGGCATGTGTTGGGCCGTAACTCAGAGCCGCAGACAGCACCGTGAAATACAGGCCGCCGGCCAACAGCCACAAAACGGCGGCGCTGCGATGAGCCCAGCCGCGCATCACGCCAAAAGCGATCAGGCAGGGAATAAGTCCGCCCAGCGCCACCACAATCACCTGCGTGGCGGGCACCATGGGCTGGAGTTCAACATCGCGCACAGGCAGCCACTCGAGAAAAGGCGAATTCAACAGCAGCGCGGCCAGCGCCGGCTCCAAGCGCTCGAGAATCTGCCCCAGGCCCAGCGGCACCGACACCGGGAACAGCAAAGCCAGTGGCCACAAAGCCAGCAAAACCAAAGCGCCTCGCGCCTCGGTTTCAAACCAGCGCGCCCGGAAATCGCTCCAACGGTGCAACACGCCCATTTTTTCCAGCAGCGAAGCGCTCACCGCGCCGGCCCAGGCGCCTGAGGCGTTGAGCGCAAAGTCAACATTAGAGGGAACCCTGGACGGCAAATGCGCCTGCAATGTTTCCAAACTCAGGGACAGTACAGCTGCCGACAGACTCGCCAGACTGATGGCCCAGGCCCCCCGGCCGCTGCGCAGCGCTGCCAGCGCAAGCAAGAAACCCAAAGGGGCGTAACCCAGGAAATTGGTGCTGACATCAAAGCCGGTCCAGTAGCGCGGCCAGGCTGCAGTCAAAAAAACGAAAGGCGACAAGCCCTGGTCGCGCCAGCCGGTAAAAGGGTACAGGCTGGCATAAACAATCAGGCACGCAGTGGCCAGGGCCAATGGCCAAGCCGTGGTCCGGTGCAGGGCGTAGCTCATGCAGGCGCCACCATGTTTAACTCCGGGTGGCGCGTGTCGATCAGCCCTGCCAGGGCTTGACCACCACCAGCACCACAGCCGCCACCATCATCAGCACCGGCAACTCGTTGAACCAGCGCCACCAGACATGGCTGCGCGTGTTGCGCTGAGCCACAAAATCCTTGAGCACGCGCCCGCAAAAGTGGTGATACGCCAGCGCCAGCAACACCACCAGCAATTTGGCGTGCATCCAGCCATTGCCCGGACCGCGGCCGATGCCGTAACCCAGCCAAAGCCAGAGCCCCAGCACCAGCGCCGGCACCGCCAGCAAGGTGGTGAATCGCAGCAGTTTGCGGGCCATCAGCAGCAGGCGCTCGCGCTCGGCCACGCTGCCCTCGGGCACCATGGCCAGATTCACAAAAATCCGCGGCAAATAAAACAGCCCGGCGAACCAGCTGGCAACAAAGATGATGTGAAACGATTTGACCCAGAGCATGCCGGCAGTGTAGCGCTGGGCCCCGGCCCCGAGTTTTGGCACAATTTGCCCATGACCTTCTTTGCACCCTTCCCACTTGGCCGGCCCCGCCGCCTGCGTCGCGACATCTTCACACGCAATCTGGTGCGTGAAAACAGCCTGAGCGCACACGACCTGATTTACCCGGTGTTCGTCACCGACGGTCATCGCCAGCGGGTGCCGATTGCCTCCATGCCCGGCGTCGAGCGCCTGAGCCTGGACCTGCTGCTGCCGGTGGCCGAAGAATGCGTCAAACTCGGCATCCCGGTGATGGCCTTGTTTCCGGTGATCGACACCGCCCTCAAAACGCCCGACGGCCGCGAGGCCATGAACCCCGAAGGCTTAGTGCCGCGCGTTGTGCGCGAACTCAAAAAACGCTTTCCTCAACTCGGCGTCATGACCGACGTCGCGCTCGACCCCTTCACCAGCCACGGTCAGGACGGCCTGCTCGACGACACCGGCTACATCTTGAACGACGAGACCGTGGCCGTGTTGACCGAGCAGGCGCTAACGCAGGCCGAAGCCGGCGTGGACATCGTCGCGCCCAGCGACATGATGGACGGACGCATTGGTGCGATCCGCACCGCGCTGGAAGGACGGCGATTAATTCACACCCGCATCATGGCTTACAGCGCCAAATACGCCAGTGCCTTTTACGGCCCCTTCCGTGACGCGGTCGGCTCGGCCGGCAACCTGGGCAAGGCCGACAAAAAGGTCTACCAGATGGACCCGGGCAACACCGACGAAGCGCTGCGCGAAGTGGCGCTGGACATCGCCGAAGGCGCCGACATGGTGATGGTCAAGCCCGGCATGCCCTACCTGGACGTGGTGCGCCGCGTGAAGGACGAGTTCAAGGTGCCGACCTTCGCCTACCAGGTCAGCGGCGAGTACGCCATGCTCAAAGCTGCCGCCCAAAACGGCTGGCTGGACCATGACGCGGTGATGCTCGAAAGCCTGCTGGCCTTCAAGCGTGCCGGTGCCGACGGGGTGCTGACCTACTTCGCCATTGACGCAGCGCGTTTGCTGCAAAAAGCCTGATCACCATCTAGTCGGCCAGCCATGTGCAAATAGTTGAATTCACCGCCGACAGCTTGCGCTTTTCAGACACCCTGCCTGCGCAGGCGCCGTCTGACGGTTTTGTCTGGGTGTTTCTGGACCGCCCCGAAGTCGAGACCCAGGAGCCCTTGCTGCAGCTGGCAGCCCAGCAACTGGGCGGCTCCGTGCTGCTGGACCTGCACAGCCAGGACCTGGGCAACGCGGGCCATTGCTCCCATTACGACTACACCTCCATTTACGACCTGATTATTTTCCGGCGACTGGCCACGCCGCTCGAAACACGGCTAGACCGCGAGCAGGAAGCCGCCGTCGAGCTCTACCACGGGCAGGGTGGCGAGCCGTACATCAAACCTCGCGGCGGCCTGCCCGCCTTCAATTGCATCAACTCCAAGGCGGTGGGGTTTGTGGTGTTTGACCGGCTGCTGATCAGCGTGCACCCGCGCGGCTGCTACACCGCCACGAACTTCATCGAGCGCGCTCTGAGCGATGCCAAGTTCAGTGTGGACAGTGTGTCGGCGCGCAACCGCATGCCCTCCAGCCCCGCCGACCTGGTGCTGCGCATGGTCAACACCATGGTCGACAGCTACATCGACGTGCGCAAGGAACTCACCCAACAGCTAGAGCACTGGCAGGCTGAGTTGCTCAAACCCAATTCGGGCTTTATCAACTGGGGCTCGCTGATGAGTGCGCGCAGCCAGCTGCATGTTCTGGAAGACCTGTGTGACGAACAGCATGACGCCATGCAGGAGTGGCTCGATTCATTGCGCGAGCAGCCGATGTCCTCGTTTGCCGCCGATACGCAGCTGGCGCACACCCGGCGCGACCAGCTGGTGGCGCGGGCGCGCGATGTGATTGAACACATCCAACGCGTGGTGCACCACGCTCGCCGGCTTGAGCAATCCGCTGAAACAGTGGTGCAAATCCACTTCAGCGCTCAGAGCAACCGCACCAACAGCATCATGCGCACGCTCACCGCGCTCACCGCCATCTTTTTGCCGCTGAACCTGATCACCGGCTTTTTCGGCATGAACTTCGAATTCATGCCGCTGATTCACTCAGCCGACGGCTTCTGGTGGGTGTTCGGCGCCATGATCCTGCTGGTGATCGTCGTGGTGATGGTGTTCTGGCGCAAGCAGTACCTGGCCAGAACCGCGCGATAATTTTAGGCGGCAAGTCAGGCCAAGTGCCTGCCAAAGAATTCCAGCGTGCGCGTGCGTGCCAGCGTTGCTGCGGGCTCATCGTAAGAGCCGCGCTGGTCACAGTTGAAACCATGGTCGGCCTCATAGGCCTGCACCGTCACCTCCGGGTGCGCGGCGGCGAATGCATTGACCGTGTCCATGGCAATCCAATGGTCTTTCTTGCCGAAGTGGGCCAGCACCGGGCAGGCCGGCTGACGCGCTGACTCTGCGGGACCTGTCATACCGCCACCGTAGTAGCAAACCGCTGCGCTCAGACCCTTGAGCAAGCAGGCTGCACGCCAGCTCAGCAAGCCGCCCCAGCAGTAGCCGACGATGCCGACCTTGCCGCCACTGGCCTGGCGGGCGTGGTCAATCGCCGCCTGAATGTCCTGCAAGACGCCGGGCGCAGGCAGCGCCTCGACAGCGGCCTTCAGGCCAACGCCCTGGCCAAAGTCGGGTTCGGCATAGCCCAGCTCGACACCCGCCTGAACGCGGTGAAAAGTGGCCGGCGCAATCGCCAGGTAGCCCGCCGCTGCGTAGCCGTCTGCGACCGATCGGATGTGCGAGTTGACGCCGAAAATTTCCTGCAGCACCACCACCGCGCCCTTGGGTTGGCCGGCCGGCGCGGCCAAGTAGGCCGGCAGCTTGAAACCATCGGCAGCGGTAAGTTCAATGAAAGAGCCCATGTTGAGTCACTCCTGAAAAAAAGAAAAAGAATTTAGTGGGCCAGCAGTTTTCGCTCGACAAAGTCAAGCCGGTCCTGACCCCAGAACATGTCGCCATCGACCACATAGGTCGGCGCCCCGAAAACGGACTTGTTTATGGCCTGCTCTGTGTTGGCTGCATAGCGCTGGGTAACTTCAGCACCGCCGGCTTGTTGCAGGCGCTGCGCGCTCAAGCCTTGCTCGCTGAGCGATTGGGCCAGTACAGCGGCATCGGCAATATTGCGCTCGTCGCGCCAGACGGCTTCAAAGACAGCGCCGCTCAAGCGCATCGCAGCCTCCACACCGTCATACAGGTCCACCGCAATGATCAGGCAAGCCGCGTCGTCGCCGGCCACAGGGAAAAAGCGCGGCTTCAAATTCATGGGCACTTGCAAGTGCCCGCTGAAACGCGCCAGCTCAAGCAGGCGGTAAGCCTGGCGCTGCGGCGCACGCTGGCCCAGCGGCAGGCCACCGGAGACGGCAAAAACCTTGCCGAAATCCGTGGGCAGCAAGCGAATGCTGGCGCCGGCCCGGCGGGCCATGTCGGCAAAACGCGCATGGCCCAGGTAAGTCCAGGGGCTTTGCGGGCTGAAGTAGTAGTCGATGGTGGCGCTCAAGGGGCTCTCCGGAGTGTTGCAGTGAGTTACATTGAATCCTTGCCGGCATTTATATCCGGCATCACCATTGTTGCCGGAGAAACCCATGTCAGCTGTTGTTTTGATCACTGGCGCTTCGCGCGGTATTGGCGCTGCCACGGCGCTGCTGGCAGCGCGCCAAGGTTATGCCGTTGCCGTCAATTACAGCGCCAATTCATTGGCCGCCGACGAAGTCGTGCGGCAAATCCGTCAAGCCGGCGGTACCGCCATGGCGGTTCAAGCTGACGTTGCAGACGAAGCGCAAGTGCTGACGATGTTTGAAAAAGTCGATGCCAAGCTAGGCCGCCTGACAGCACTGGTCAACAACGCCGGCGTGGTGGACCAGACCTCGCGCGTGGACGCCATGAGCATGGCGCGCTTTAGGCGCATGTTTGAGATCAATGTCTATGGCAGCTTTGTTTGCGCGCGCGAGGCCGTGCGGCGCATGAGCACGCGGCACGGCGGCGCAGGCGGCACCATCGTCAACCTGTCCAGCGTGGCGGCCCGCCTGGGCGCGCCCGGCCAGTACGTGGACTATGCAGCGGCCAAGGGCGCCGTTGACAGCTTCACCGTCGGTCTGGCCAAGGAAGTGGCCGCCGAGGGTATACGCGTTAACGCCGTGCGGCCCGGCATCATCGACACCGACATTCATGCTTCGGGCGGCCTGCCCGACCGGGCCCGCGATATGGCGCCGCAGGTGCCCATGCAGCGCGCCGGCAGCGCCGAAGAAGTGGCCCGCAGCATCCTCTGGCTGATGAGCCCCGAGTCCAGCTACACCACCGGCACCGTGCTGGACGTGACAGGCGGCCGCTGATGGATTTCAAGCCCCTGGTGACGCTGCTGGCCATCGTCAACCCGCTGGCCTGCGTGGCATTTTTCATTCATTACACACAAAGCTTCTCGCCGGAGCAGCGCCGCCAAACGATCCTGATTTCTTCTTGCAGCGCATTTGCGGTGATTGCCGCAAGCGCATTGCTGGGCGTGCAGATTCTGGAGTTTTTCGGCGTTTCCCTGGCCAGCTTTCAAGTCGGCGGCGGCATGCTGCTGCTGACTGCCTCATTGAGCATGCTGAACGCCGAAACACCGCAAACCAAAACCAACTCCGACGAATTACATGACGCCGAAGAACGCGCGGCCCAGGGCGCCAGCATCGCGGTGGTGCCGCTGACCATTCCGCTGCTGACCGGCCCGGCCACCATGTCCACGGTGGTGATTTATGCCGACAAGGCCAAGACCTTCTGGCAAATGGCCACACTGATCGGTTACGGCGTGGTGGTGGCGCTGGCCACAGCGTTATGCTTTTCGCTGGCCGGCCCGATCGCACGCGCACTCGGCAAGACCGGCATCAATGTGATGACCCGGCTGATGGGCCTGGTCCTGGCCGCACTGGCCGTGGAGCTGATGGCTGACGGCCTGAGCAAACTGTTTCCGGTTTTACGCGGCAACGCCTGATCGCTCGCGCTGGACTTCACTTTCGAAAGCATCGAAACACCATGAGCGACACCACTTTCGACTACATCATCATCGGCGGCGGCACCGCCGGTTGCCTGCTGGCCAACCGGCTGAGCGCCAACGCCAGCAAGCGCGTGCTGATGATCGAGGCCGGCCGGCGCGACGACTACCACTGGATTCACATTCCGGTGGGCTACCTGCATTGCATCGGCAACCCGCGCACCGACTGGCTCTACCAAACCGAGGCCGAGCCCGGCCTGAACGGCCGCTCGCTGCGCTACCCGCGCGGCAAGACGCTGGGCGGCTCGTCCAGCATCAACGGCATGATCTACATGCGCGGCCAGGCGCGCGACTACGAGGCTTGGGCTGAACTCACCGGCGACGACGCCTGGCGCTGGGACAGCGCGCTGGCCAGCTTTCGCATGCACGAAGACCATTACAAGCTCGACGCATCACAGGGCCAGGTCAACGAGAACTTCCGCCGTTTGCACGGCCACAAAAGCCAGCATGCCGGCAGCCGGGGCCTGGCTCAAAAAATCGGCGGCGAATGGCGCGTGGAAAAGCAGCGCCTGCACTGGGACATTCTGGATGCTTTTTCGCTGGCGGCGCAGCAAGCCGGCATTCCGGCCACCGACGACTTCAACACCGGTAACAACGAAGGCGTAGGCTATTTTGAGGTCAACCAGAAAAGCGGCTTTCGCTGGAACACGGCCAAGGCCTTTCTGCGCCCGACCTGCTTTGGCCGGCCCAACTTTGAAATGTGGACCAGCGCGCAGGTGTGCCAGTTGATCATTGAAAAACAGCCCGATGGCAGCCAGCGCTGCACCGGTGTGGAAGTGTGGAGCGGCAGCGAGCGCGTCAAAGCGCTGGCCACGCGCGACTCGGGCGGGCTGCGCGGCGAGGTGCTGCTGTGCGCCGGCAGCATCGGCTCGCCGCAGATCCTGCAACTCTCGGGCATCGGACCGGCGGCGCTGTTGCAGCAGCACGGCATTGAGGTCAAGCAAGACCTGCCCGGCGTGGGCGCCAATTTGCAAGACCATCTGCAAATCCGCTCGGTCTACAAAATCGGCACCGGCGGCAAACGCAATGTGACGCTCAACACCATGGCCAATTCGCTTTGGGGCAAGGCCAAAATAGGTTTGGAATACGCTTGGGCCCGCACCGGCCCGATGAGCATGGCGCCTTCGCAGCTGGGCGCTTTCACGCGCTCCAACCCCGACCGGGCTCACCCGAATATTCAATACCACGTGCAACCGCTCTCGCTGGACGCCTTTGGCGAGCCGCTGCACGACTTCAACGCTTTCACCGCCAGCGTCTGCAACCTCAACCCGACCAGCCGCGGCAGCGTCAACATCCAGAGCGCCCGCTTTGAAGAGGCGCCGGCGATTGCCCCCAACTACCTGAGCACGGCCGAAGACCGGCAGGTGGCCGTCGAGTCTTTGCGTCTGACGCGGCGCATCGTCGGGCAGAGTGCGCTGGCCGGCTACCAGCCCGAGGAGTTCCGCCCCGGCGCGCAGCACCAGAGCGACGATGAACTGGCCCGGCTGGCCGGCGACATTGCCACCACCATTTTTCACCCGGTGGGCACCACCAAAATGGGCAAATTAGACGACCCGATGGCCGTGGTGGACTCGCACCTGCGGGTGCGCGGCATCAGCGGACTGCGCGTGGTCGATGCCGGCGTGATGCCACTCATCACCAGCGGCAACACCAACTCGCCGACCCTGATGATTGCTGAAAAAGCAGCGGCCTGGATCACCGCGGGGGAGTGATCCCTCGGGAAAGCACCAATGCATTCATTGGTTCAGCCGCCTATAGTGAATCCACTGCAAACGAGACTAGCTCTTGTCTTGCGAGGAGCGGGGGAGACTCAGAAGTCAACTAAAAAACTGAATGATCGGGCCGTCCACACGATGAACCCGAAAAAAGCGCTGGCAACCCCGGCGCTTTTTTTATGCCCGGCTGCAGCAAGCGGCCTGAGACAATCGTCCGCATGGAAATCTTTTTTGTCACCGCCGCCTCCCTGCTGGCCGGTTTTGTAGACGCCATCGTCGGCGGCGGTGGCCTGGTGCTGGTACCTGCCCTGTTCGCAGCCTTTCCAAGCACCCACCCGGCCACACTCTTTGGTGTCAACAAAGGGGCCTCCATTTGCGGCACCGCCGTGGCCTCTGTGCAATATGCCCGTCGGGTTGAGCTGCGCTGGGCTGCCTTGCTGCCGGCCGCTGTCACAGGCTTTGCCGGATCGATGGCCGGGGCCTGGCTGGTCACCGAGATTTCGCCGCAGTTTTTGCGCCGCTTGCTGCCCATGGTTTTGCTGGGCGTGTTGATCTATACCTTGGCCAAAAAAGAACTCGGCCACCACCACGCGCCGCGCTTTACCGGCCGCGCTGAAACACTGGCGGCCTGTTGCATCGGGCTGGTGATCGGGTTTTACGATGGCTTCTTCGGCCCGGGCACCGGCAGTTTTTTGGTTTTTTTGTTTGTGCGCTGGTTGGGCTATGACTTTTTAAATGCCTCGGCCTCGGCCAAGCTGATCAACACCGCCACCAACTTGTCGGCCTTGCTTTTGTTCGCCTACAAAGGCCACGTCTGGTGGCACATTGCGCTGACGCTGGCCGTGGCCAACGTGCTGGGCAGCTTGCTGGGAACGCACATGGCGCTCAAACATGGCGCGCGATTTGTACGCGTGGTTTTCATCCTGGTGGTCAGCGCGCTGATACTGAAGACCGGCTACGACGCCTTCTTGCGCTGACGGCATAAGCGCGATTACCGCGTCGGGCTAACAGCAGGTGAGGCAGGAGTTGCCGGTGAGGCAAGCGGTACACCTGGCGCCTTAGGGCGGGCTTGCGGCGCGCCGGACGGCGTGAACAAGCTGGCTGGCGCCACACCCGGGACACCGGGGCGCAGTTCTGTCACGCCCAGCACATTCACATTGGCCACTTCACGCGGCTTGCCCATAGGCGCTGCGGCCTGACCGGCCTTCACCGCTTGCAGATCCTCTTCATTGGGGTAGTGCCCAAGCAAAACATAGTCAAACACACGCCGCGCAATGGGCGCGGCCTGCGCAGCACCGAAGCCTGCGTTTTCAACCACCAGCGCCAAAGCGATTTGCGGGTTGTCCGCCGGCGCAAAAGCGGTGTAGAGCGCGTGGTCGCGCAAATGCTCTTCGAGCTTGGCGGCGTTGTACTTTTCTTTTTGGCCGACTGACACAGCCTGGGCTGTTCCGGTCTTGCCCCCGCTGAGGTAGCTGGCGCCGGCAAAGACACGGGCAGAGGTGCCATCCTGGGTGACACTCACCATGGCACGCCGTATGACCTCCACATTGTCAGGCTTGAAATTGAGGTCTTCGGGCGGCTCAATCACAGCCGGCACCAGTGCGCGCGTAACGCTGTCCTGGGTGCCAAGAATCAGCCGGGGCTTGTGCTTGATACCGTTGGCAGCCAGCACAGCAGTCGCCTGCGCCAGCTGCAGCATGGTGAATGCGTTGTAACCCTGGCCGATGCCAAGCGAAATCGTCTCGCCGGCGTACCATTTTTGTTGCTCCGGCTTTTTGTAGTTGTTGCGCTTCCATTGCTGGTTGGGCAACACCCCGCGCACTTCTCCATTGATGTCGATGCCGGTGATCTGGCCGAAGCCCAGCGGCATCATGAAGTCATAGATGGCTTCTACGCCCAACTCATTGGCCAGGGAGTAGTAATACACATTGCTGGATTTAACGATGCTCTGGTGCATGTCCACAGGCCCCAGCGGCAGCCCGTGGCTGCGAAACTGGTGCCCGCCGAAAGTCCAGGAGCCGGTGTCATTGATAACGGTGCCGGCCGTTCGCTTGCCGGCCTCCAGCGCGGCCATGGCCATGAACGGTTTATAGGTCGACCCGGGCGGGTAGGTGCCGCGCAAAGCCCGGTTGAGCAGCGGTTTCTCGATCGATTCGTTCAGCGCCTGCCAGCTTTCGTTGTCAATGCCGTCCACAAACAGGTTCGGGTCAAAGGTCGGCTTGCTGACAAAGGCCAGCACTTCACCCGAGCGAGGGTCTATGGCCACCAGCGCGCCGCGCCGGTCACCGAACATGTCTTCCACCAGCTTTTGTAACTTGATGTCAATGCTCAGCATGACCGTGTTGCCGGGCGTAGACGGGCTGCTGGCCAGCTTGCGGATGGCGCGCCCGCCGGCCGAGGTTTCCACCTGCTCGACGCCGGTGATGCCGTGCAACTGCGTCTCGTAACTTTGCTCGACGCCCAGCTTGCCGATGTAATCGGTGCCGCGGTAATTGCCCTCTTCGTCGCTTTCTTCGATGCGCTCTTTCTCGCGCTGGTTGATACGGCCTATATAGCCCACCACGTGGCTGCCCAACTCACCATACGGGTAGCTGCGAAACAGCCGAGCCTTGATGTCCACCCCGGGAAAGCGAAAGCGCTGCGCTGCAAAGCGCGCGACTTCTTCGTCTGTCAGGCGCGTGCGAATCGGCAAAGACTCAAAGCTCTTGGTGTCTTCGCGCATTTTTTTAAAGCGCCGCTTATCTCGCGGTTGAATGTCAATGAACTGCCCAAGCGCCTCAATGGTGGCATCGATATTGGCCACCTTCGACGGCATGATCTCCAAGGTATAGGCCGAATAATTGGTGGCCAGAACCACGCCATTGCGGTCCAGGATCAAGCCGCGGTTGGGCACGATAGGCACGATCGCAGTGCGATTACTTTCAGCCTGCTCGTTCAAGTCGTCATAGCGAATAACCTGCAAATACACCAGCCGCAGCGCCAACAGAAAAAAAGCCAGCAACATCACCAAGCTCGCCACCATCACACGGTCGCGGAAACGATTCAGATCCGTTTCAATATTTCGCAGCTCAATCATGATGCAGTACGCGAAGCGACAAGCGTGGGGGCCATAGGCCGTTGCGAAGGGCCGCCCCGAGCAAGGCCAGCCCCCTCGGGGGGCAGCGCAGCACGCGAAGCGACAAGCGTGGGGGCCATAGGCCGCAGCGAAGGGCCGCCCCGAGCAAGGCCAGCCCCCTCGGGGGGCAGCGCAGTACGCGAAGCGACAAGCGTGGGGGCCATATCTTCACAGAGGCCGGTTCTCATCCGGGTCCGGCGCCCGGCGCTGCGGTGCCAGCAAAAGTACGCTGACCACAGGCCATAACAAGGCCTCGATCAAAGGTGCCAGCAACAAACTCCAGCCCGGAAAGGCATCGCCATTGACCAGGCGAATACACAGGTCCACCATGTGCGATACAAAAAACAAGGGCAAAACCTGTATGGCCTGCGATGACATCGGAAACCACAGCAGCCGCCGGTGGATCATGGTCGCAAAAAAGCTCAGCGTGGTGTAAGACAACGCGTGCTGCCCTAGCAGCGCGGTCTGGTGAACATCCACAGCCAAACCAAACATAAAGGCCAGCGCAATGCCGATGCGCAGCGGCTGATGCACATTCCAGAACACCAGCACCAAGGCCATGAAGTCGGGCATCCAGGGGTTGCGACCGAAAGGCAGCATGTCCAACAAAAGCGCCGTCAACAGACTGGCCCAGATGAAGGTGGGGCTGGCCGGCAACAAAAGCTGCTGCCCTCCGCGCATGATCATGAGCGGCCGCCTTTCTTGACAGGGGCGACAGGCGCAGCTTCAGGTGGCCGGGGCGCGATTTGCGAAGACTGCGGCGTGAGCACCACCACATGCCGCACGCCGGAAACCAGCGCCAAGGGTATGCAATGAATGCGGGCGAAGGCCGTTTCGGCGCGGCGCTCTATCCGATCGATGCGGGCCACCGGCAAACCCGGCGGGTAGACGCCGTCAACGCCGCTGGTGGTGAGCAGGTCGCCTTGCAAAACATCTGTGTTGCTGCCCATGAAACGCAGCTCCAGTCCACCGCCTCCTGCGGCATCGCCGAAAGCAAGGCTGCGAACGCCGGTGCGCACATTGAGCACCGGAATCGCCAGGTCACGGTCAATGATCAGGGTGACTTCACTGACCAAAGGATGGACCAGCGTGACCTGCCCAAGCACGCCCGATTCGTCAATCACAGGTGAGCCGAGCGCAATGCCCGAGGTCATGCCTTTGCTGATGATCACTTTGCGCGTGTAGGGGTCGGCCGCGTCGTACAAAACCTCTGCCGCCTTGCCCTCCACCTTGAGTTGCTCGCGCAAGTCCAGCAAAGTGCGCAAGCGCTTGTTCTCCAGCGTGAGCTGCTCAACCTGAGTGGCGCGAAGCGCCTGCGACAAAAGTTTGGTGGACGCTTCCTGGGACTGGGTTTTCGCTGACTCCAGGCTGATGAAGTAGTCGCCCATGGCTCGCAGGGCATGTACCGGCTGCATGGCCAGCCACTGCACGGGGTAAAGCGCAGTCGCCAGCACCGCCCGCAGCGGTTGGGTCATTTGAAAACGGGAATCGGCCACCATCAAAAACAGGGCCATGGCGCTGAACAAAAGCAGTTTAGAAAAAGCCGATGCACCCTGCTTGAAGAAGGGCGGCGGGGTGCGGTCAAGCGTTCCTAAAGGCATGGCTGGATACGCTCACTACAAAAAAGTTGTCAGCGAGCGGCGCTTACTCCGAAGTGAAGATGGAGCCCAGCCGCTCCATGCGCTCCAGCGCAATGCCGCAACCGCGCACCACGCAGGTCAGCGGGTCTTCGGCCACCAGCACAGGCAGGCCGGTTTCTTCGGCCAGCAGGCGGTCCAGATCGCGCAGCAAGGCGCCGCCGCCGGTCAGCATCATGCCGCGGTCGGCGATATCGGCACCCAGCTCGGGCGGAGTGTGCTCGAGGGCAGTCTTGACGGCCGAGACGATGTTGTTGAGCGGGTCGGTCAGCGCTTCAAGTATCTCGTTGCTGGAGATAGTGAAGCTGCGGGGCACGCCCTCGGACAGGTTGCGGCCCTTGACTTCCATCTCGCGCACTTCAGAGCCGGGGAAAGCCGAACCGATGTTTTTCTTAATGGCTTCAGCCGTCGGCTCACCGATCAGCATGCCGTAGTTACGGCGGATGTAGTTGATGATGGCGTCGTCAAAGCGGTCGCCGCCCACGCGCACACTGCCTTTGTAGACCATGCCGCCCAACGAGATCACGCCGACTTCGGTGGTGCCGCCGCCGATGTCCACCACCATGGAGCCGCTGGCCTCAGACACGGGCAGGCCGGCGCCGATGGCAGCAGCCATGGGCTCTTCGATCAGGTAAACGTCGCTGGCGCCGGCGCCCAGGGCGCTTTCACGGATGGCGCGGCGCTCAACCTGCGTTGAGCCGCAAGGCACGCAAATGATGATGCGCGGGCTGGGGCGGAAAATGCTGCGCGGATGCACCATCTTGATGAACTGCTTGAGCATCTGCTCGGTGACGGTGAAGTCGGCGATCACGCCGTCTTTCATCGGCCGGATGGCTTCAATGTTGCCGGGCACTTTGCCCAGCATAGCCTTGGCTTCGTGGCCCACGGCCTGGATGCTTTTCTTGCCTTGCGGGCCGCCTTCGTGGCGGATGGCGACCACCGAAGGCTCGTCCAGCACAATGCCGCGGTCACGAACAAAAATCAGGGTGTTGGCAGTGCCAAGGTCAATCGCCAGATCCGTTGAAAAGTACCGGCGGAAAGATTCAAACATAGTTGGGTCCAGTTGGGTGTCTTGGCGAACTTCGAGGCCAGATCACCAGGTATCAAATTTTTTTCAGGTTTAAGCGCCTGCTGCCGGCGCCTAAACCGGGGTGAAAGCGCACCATTATCTGGCTGGCGCAAGCGACAACTCCAAAGGCGGGATAATAACGCATCGCCCGCAGGACAAGGGCTGTGGCGCACCTGCAGCCTTCTGACTTACACCCCGTTTCAGCCCTTTTTTTCAAAGCCATGGCACTGACACCCCAAGACATCGCCCGCATCGCCAACCTGGCCCGCCTGGAGCTTGCGCCCGAAGAGGGCGAGCGAATGCTCGGCCAGATCAACGCCTTCTTTGACATCGTCACGCAAATCAGCCAGGTCAACACCGACGGCGTGCTGCCCATGGCCCACCCGCTGGACGCCATGCCCACCATGCCTCCCATCCATTTGCGCCTGCGCCCCGACGAGGCCAGCGAACCCAACGACCGCCAGGCCAACCAGCGCAGCGCACCGGCCGTGGAACGCGGCCTGTTTCTGGTTCCGAAAGTGATTGAATAAGCCATGGATGAACTGCACAAACAGAGCGTGGCCGAGCTCGCGGCCCTGCTCAAAAGCAAAAAAGTGAGCGCGGTCGAAGTCGCCACCCGTTTTTTAGCCCGTTTGGGCGGCAACCCGCACAACGCGTTTTTAGACATCAACAGCGAAGTCACCCTGGCCCAGGCCCGTGAATCCGACGCCAAACTGGCCGCTGGCACCGCCGGCCCGCTCGAAGGCGTGCCGATTGCGCACAAAGACGTGTTTGTCACCAAAGACCTGGCCACCACCGCTGGCTCACGCATGCTCAGCGGCTACCGCTCACCCTTTGACGCCACCGTGGTGGCCCGCCTGCGCCAGGCCGGCATGGTGACTTTGGGTAAGCTCAATTGCGACGAGTTCGCCATGGGTTCTGCCAACGAAAACTCGGCCTATGGGGCGGTCAGCAACCCCTGGAACACCGCGCATGTGCCCGGCGGCTCGTCCGGCGGCAGCGCCGCTGCCGTGGCCGCGCGCCTGACGCCTGCAGCCACCGGCACCGACACCGGCGGCTCCATCCGCCAACCCGCAGCTTTTTGCGGGATCACCGGCATCAAACCCACCTATGGCCGCGCCAGCCGCTACGGCATGGTGGCCTATGCCTCCAGCCTGGACCAGGCCGGGCCCATGGCGCGCAGCGCCGAAGATTGCGCGCTGCTGCTCACAGCCATGTGCGGGCCTGATCTGGACCGGGATTCGACTTCGCTGGATGTGGCGGCAGAAGATTTTTCTGCCGGCCTGGGCCACAGCCTCAATGGCCTTCGCGTGGGCGTGCCCCAAGAGTTTTTTGGTGAGGGCCTGGCTGCCGATGTACGCCGCGGCATTGACGCAGCACTTGCGCAATTGCAAGCGCAAGGCGCCACACTGGTGCCCATTGCCTTGCCGCGCACCGAGCTGTCGATTCCGGTCTACTACATCATCGCCCCGGCTGAGGCCAGCTCTAACCTGAGCCGCTTTGACGGCGTCAAGTTCGGCCACCGCGCCGCTGACTTTGCCGACCTGACCGACATGTACAAAAAGTCCCGCGCCGAGGGCTTTGGCCAGGAGGTCAAGCGCCGCATCATGACCGGCGCCTATGTGCTCTCGCACGGTTACTACGACGCCTACTACCTGCAAGCGCAAAAAATCCGCCGCATGATTGCCGATGATTTTCAAAGCGCATTTGCCCAATGCGACGTGATTGCCGGCCCGGTGGCACCCACCACCGCCTGGAAGCTGGGCGACAAAGCCGACGACCCGGTGGCCAGCTACCTGGCTGACATCTTCACCTTGCCCGCATCCCTCGCCGGTCTGCCCTGCATGAGCCTGCCCGTGGGCCTGGGCGAAGGCGGCATGCCGGTGGGCCTGCAGCTGATTGGCAACTACTTGCAAGAAGCCAAGCTGCTGAACGTGGCGCACCAGTTCCAATTGGCCACCGGTCACCACCAACAACAACCCGGAGCCGCAGCATGAGCGCCGCCAAACTGGTTCAGGGCTACGAAGTGGTGATCGGCTTTGAAACCCACGCCCAACTCTCCACGCAAAGCAAAATTTTCAGCCGCGCGCCCACCGCCTTTGGCGCCGAGCCCAACACCCAGGCCTGCGCGGTGGACCTGGCGCTGCCCGGCACGCTGCCGGTGATGAACCTGGGCGCGGTCGAGCGTGCCATTGAGCTTGGTCTGGCACTGGGCTCGCACATTGCCGAGCGCAGCATTTTTGCGCGCAAAAACTACTTTTACCCCGACCTGCCCAAGGGCTACCAGATCAGTCAGTTTGAGATTCCGGTGGTGCAGGGCGGCGAGGTCAGCTTCATGCTGGGCGACGAGAAAAAAACTGTGCGGCTGGTGCGCGCGCACCTGGAAGAAGACGCCGGCAAGTCACTGCACGAAGACTTCATTGGGCAGTCCGGTATTGACCTGAACCGCGCCGGCACGCCGCTGCTGGAAATCGTGACCGAGCCCGACATGCGCTCAAGCGACGAGGCCGTGGCCTATGCCAAAAAGCTGCACGAGATCGTCACCTGGATCGGTATTTGCGACGGCAATATGCAAGAGGGAAGCTTTCGCTGCGACGCGAATGTGTCGGTGCGCAAGCCCGGCGCTGCGCTGGGCACGCGGCGCGAGATCAAAAACCTGAACAGCTTCAAGTTCATGCAGCAAGCCATTGACTATGAAGTGCGCTGGCAGATTGAAGAGATTGAAGAGGGCCGCGAGATCCAGCAAGCCACGGTGCTTTTCAACCCCGACACGGGTGAGACCCGCGCCATGCGCACCAAAGAAGACGCCGCCGACTACCGCTACTTCCCCGACCCCGACCTGCCCCCGCTGGTGATCGGCCGCGACTGGGTGGCGCGCGTGCGCTCCGAGATGGTGGAGCTGCCTTGGGTGATGGCGGTGCGGTTTGTACGCGACTATGGCCTGCCGGAGTACGACGCGGCCACGCTGACGCAAAGCATGGCTATGGCAGCTTATTTTGAAGAAACGGCCAAGGCCTGCGGCCAACCCAAATTAGCCAGCAACTGGGTCATGGGAGAGCTATCACGGCGCTTGAACAGCAGCGAATTGGCGTTTGAACAACTGCCTGTGAACAGCTCACAACTAGCCGCTTTGATTGGCCGGATTGCCGACGGCACGATTTCCAATAACGCGGCCAAACAAGTCTTTGACGCCCTGTGGTCCGATGGCGGCGATGTGGATGCCATCATCGAAGCCAAAGGCCTCAAGCAAATGAACGACAGCAGCGCGCTCGAAGCCATCGTCGACGAAGTGCTGGCCGCCAACGCCAAGAACGTTGAAGAGTACAAGGCCGGCAATGCCAAGGCCTTCAACGCCTTAGTCGGCCAGGCCATGAAAGCCAGCAAAGGCAAGGCCAACCCTGCGCAGGTCAACGAACTGCTCAAAAATAAACTGTCTTGAAAGCAGGCTAGCGGTAGATTTCGCGCCGGTTACCCACACGCAGCACGCGCACCACAATCCGGTGGTCCTGAATGTCGCAGATGATGCGCCAGTCTCCGACCCGGTACTTCCAATATGCACCCAGGCGTTGGCCTGACAGCGCTTCACCCAGTTCACGTGGATTGTTCAGCGTGCTGATGCGGTTGCGTAAAAATCCGATCAAGCGGATCTGAACGGGTTTATCGAGTTTTCGCAGGTCCTTCAGAGCGTCCGGGTCAAACTCAATCGCCCAGACCAAGCTCGCTCTCCACATCGTCCAACGAAATGGCCTTGCGGTTTTTTCTGGCTCGGGCTTCAGCCAAGAAATAATCCTCCAGATCGTCAATGTGTTCGAGGATCGCCTCGCGCACCAAGGCGGTCTTGGTCAAGCCGGTTTCCTGGGCCAGATGGCCCAGCCGGGTCTCAATGCTCTCGGGTAAACGGATAGCCAGCATGGGGGCTCCTTGTATATTGCTATACAAGTATAGCCAGCCTCGTTACAGGCCTAATGACCGGGAATGGATCCCTGCCTGCGCAGGGATGACGCCCTAAAGTCAAGGCCAGTACATACTCGTGAGCCTTGTTGCTTAACTGTTCAGAAAGACCCGCTTCATGACCATCTCGCTTTCTTCCGCCAGCCTTCCTGTTTTTGCGAAGTTTCTGGGCAATCTGCGCCACCTGCTTACTAAGGCACAGGCTGATGTGCAGGCGCGCGGCTATGACGAACAGGCGCTGGTGCAGTTCCGGCTGGCGCCGGACATGCTGCCCTTCAAAAGGCAGATTTCTATTGCCTGCGATGCCGGCAAGCTGTGGACGGCGCGCGTCTCTGGGCTTGAAGCGCCGGTATATGAAAACACCGAAGAAACGCTTGAAGCGTTGGTGGGCCGCATCGACAAAACGCTGGCCTGGCTGCAGACCGTGCCGCCTGCCGCACTCGACGGCCTGGAAGACAAGCAAGTCACCTTCCCGTCCGGCAAGAACGCCACGCGCACCATGAGCGGCGAGGACTACCTGAAAAACTGGGCGCTGCCTAATATGTTTTTCCACATCACCACGGCTTATGCCATCTTGCGCCACAACGGCGTGGCCATCGGCAAAACTGAGTTTTTGATGGGCGCGGGCAGCTAAGACTCACGCCCGCCGGGGCTTCACCGCACGCCGTAGCGGTCGCGGTAAGCCTGCACCCGCACCAGGTGCTCGCCCATGGCGTTGCCGGGTTGCGCGCTCAGGTAGGCCAGCAAGTCGCTCAGCTCTGCAATCGCGCACACCTGCAAGCCGACCTGCTCGCGCACGTACTGCACCGCGCTGTAGGGCACATCGCGGGTGCTGCCGTCGGCCTGGGTTTCAGTCGCCATTTCCTGGCGATCCAGCGCAATAGCCACCGCGTGCGGCGTGGCCCCGGCCGCCTTGATCAGCGCAATTGACTCGCGCGCAGCGGTGCCAGCGCTCATCACGTCGTCGATGATCAGCACACGCCCTTTGAGCGGCGCTCCCACCAGGCTGCCGCCCTCACCGTGGTCTTTGGCCTCTTTGCGGTTGTAGGCAAAAGCCACGTTGCGCCCCAGACGCGCCAGCTCAATGGCCACCGCAGCACCGAGCGGAATGCCCTTGTAGGCCGGGCCAAAGATCATGTCGAACTCGATACCGCTGCCTACGAGGCGCTGCGCGTAAAAGCCGGCCAGGCGCCCGAGTTTGGCGCCGTCGTCAAACAAACCGGCGTTGAAAAAGTAGGGGCTCATGCGGCCGGCCTTGGTTTTGAACTCCCCGAACTTGAGCACCCCGCAATCCAGCGAGAATTGCACAAACTCCTGGGCCAGCATGTCGTTGGCCGCATTTATTGTTGTCATGGGAAATTCCTTGTTCACACTCACCAGCCTCAACCTCAACGGCATCCGCTCCGCCACCAGCAAGGGCGTCGAAGCCTGGCTTGAAAAAGCCAGGCCCGATTGTATTTGCGTGCAAGAGATCAAGGCCCAGGCCCCCGACATGGCCGGGCGCTTCGAGTCACTGGCCGGCCTCCAGGGCCACTTTCAGTTCGCCGAGAAAAAAGGTTACTCGGGCGTGGGCGTGTACACCCGGCACGAACCGAGCGACGTGGTCATCGGTTACGGCTCCAGCGAATTTGACCCCGAAGGCCGCTACGTAGAGCTGCGCTTTGACCGCCCCGGCCGCAGCGTGGCGCCCAAGCTGTCCATCATCAGCTGCTACTTTCCCAGCGGCTCGTCAGGTGAGGACCGCCAGGCCGCCAAGTTCCGCTTTCTGGCCGAGCTGCGCCCGCACCTGCTGGCGCTCAAAAGCAGCGGCCGCGAAGTGGTGATGTGCGGCGACATCAACATCGCGCACCAAGAAATTGACTTGAAAAACTTCAAGGGCAACAAAAAGAACAGCGGCTTTTTGCCTGAAGAGCGCGACTGGATGAGCACCCTGCTGCGCCACGACGAAACCGGCGGCGGCCTGGTCGATGTGTACCGGCACTTGCAGCCCGACACCACCGACGCCTGCTACACCTGGTGGAGCAACCGGGGCCAGGCCTACGCCAAGAACGTGGGCTGGCGGCTCGACTACCACCTGGCCACCCCGGCCTTTGCCGCGCTGGCGCGCAGCGAGGCGATTTACAAGGACGAGCGGTTTTCAGACCATGCGCCTATCACGGTGGGCTATGAGTTTGCGCTTTGAATTGCCGCTCGTGCCCACAAGCACATGGTGCACTTAAAAGGCTTTATGCGCATAATGTGCGCATTGCCCTTTTTGGAGTCTGTAAATGGAAACCCGTCCCGCAACTACCCGCAAGCGGGCCGTCAATCTCACCATGAACGAGGCTCTCGTTACGCAGGCCAAGTCGTACACCGACAACTTGTCGGCCACCATGGAGTCTCTGCTGTCTGAGTTTGTCGCCACTCAGCAAAGCGCGCAACGCAAACGCCAACAAGAAGCTGATGTCTGTGTGGCCGACTGGAATGCGGTGCACGACGCTGTCGGCTCTTTTGCAGACGACCACTCTACCTTGTAATGGCGCAATTCGATGTTCATCGCAACAAGGGGGCCTTGCGCGACTCTATTCCTTTCGTCGTGATTGTTCAGTCTGCGCAGTTTGACGGCTATCGCAGACGCGTGGTGGTCCCCCTGGTGCGTGACACGCTGCTTCCCCGGAACACCCCGACGATAGGCGCCAGGATGAACCCCGCCTTTGTCGTTGAAGGTGTGCGTGTTGTCCTGCATCCTCTGGACACGGTTTCGGTGGCCGTCAATGAATTGGGTGAGAAGGTCGGTTCACTGGCACAAGAGGGACAAACCATCGCCGACGCACTGGATGAGCTTCTAACCCGGTCCCGGGGTTAGTCATGGGGCAAGCTTGATCGCTAGGCCCGGTTGAGCAAGCGCTTAGGCCTCTGTTGCAACATTGGACTGGACGAGACGTTTAAGCCTGATGGCTGCAGCACATGCAAGGACCACCCCGAGTAACACCTCCGCCCAAATAGTGATATTCGTGGCCAGGGTGTGCTCGGAACAAAGCGCCAAGGTGTAGTGGAGCAGCCCGTCAGTTCCAAGCAGACCGTAGATGAACACCAGGACGGCGGCGATGCGTTTGCAGCCGCTCCAATTGGCTGCAATGGCCAGCAACCCAACGCCCGCCACCGCCAACCAAGCAAGGTAGACAGACTCACGCGTCATCCATGCCGGCAGCCCGGGATAGAAGGCAATGTATTCAGCGTTGTGACCAAAATGGATGAGGCTTGCAAGCGAATAGAACGCGAACAGTATAGGTATTGGCATTGAGATTCAGGGGTTATAGCAGTGAATTGGGACCCAATCTTGCGGCTGCGAGCGCCAACAGCTGCCCATTCTTGAAGCCGGACCAGCCCTCCTGCGAAACCGTGGATACCTTGTGCGATGGAAGTGCCTTGCGCAAGCGTGCGGGCACGCACTCGTCAAGCAGCAGACGCATCTGCAGTCAAGCTCTCACGCGCAGCTTCTAGTACAGCAACTGCGCATTCGCGGGACACAGAAGGAAAGTCCTCAAGGAACTCCTCTAGCGAATAGGAGCCTTCCAAGTAGTCGAACAAGTTCTTCACGGGGACGCGCGTGCCCGCGAAGCACAGCGCTCCACTCATGATTTCAGGGTCTCGTGTGACGATTGCAGTGTCCATAACAGCTCCAGGGAAACTAATTTAGCGCTTGACCCGCTGCGGGCCGGATTTCTAAGGCCTAAGGTTCGAATCAAGTCGCAATGCGCTTGGTCGAGCCGTTAAATTTTTAGCTGATCGAATCCTGCGAACCAGCCGAACCTCCAGCTTGCAGCCCAATGCATCCGCGTACTTGGACAGTGTTGCCAGCGACGGCGAATGCTTGCCGCTACCTGACTCCATCCGCGCAACCGCAGACTGCGACGTGCCGATCTTTTCTGCCACCTGAGCCTGCGTTAGATCCATTCAAACATGCGATCGGTGCAACGAAGGTATCTGGCCAATGCGCCTGGCGATCACGCCAGTTGTGCGCCAGGCGAGCCGGCAACACCTTGACCGCGGCCACCAAATGGAACCATAATGGTTTCATTATGGATGGAGATTTTCGTGCCCACAACTTTGACCCTAAAGAACATTCCTGACGCCGTGTATGACCGGCTCAAGCTTGCAGCAGGAATGCACCGCCGGAGCCTGAACAGTGAGGCTATCGTGTGCCTGGAGTCGGTACTGATGCCGACAAAGATGATGCCCAGCGAACGGATTGCCCGTGCTCGGGAATTACGGGCAGCCTTAGCCACTGGCAAATTCCGCGCGCGTGACATTGATGCCTCAAAGCGTGAGGACCGCCCATGATCGTGGTCGATTCCAACGTGTTGGCATATTTGTATTTACCTGGTGAGTACTCAACCGCCGCCGAAGCGCTACTTGAGCAGGATTCGGACTGGGCTGCGCCGATTCTCTGGCGCAGCGAGTTCCGCAACATTTTGGCCGGATACCTACGGCGCAAAACCATCACATTTGAACAGGCGATCAGTCTCCAACGAGAAGCGGAGAGCTTGCTAGAGGGGGCGGAGTTTGAGCTTGAATCTCTTGCCGTGCTTGAACTTGTGCGCGACAGTGACTGCTCCGCATACGACTGCGAGTTCATTGCCCTTGCGATGAAGCTCGACACGAAATTGGTCACCATGGACAAGAAGCTTCTACGCGCGTTCCCGAAGCGCGCCATTGCTCTTTCTGCGGGCTGATAAATCCAGCTAAGCGAAAGACAGTTGGGGGGTTCTTTGTATTGAGTGCGATGTCCTTGATAGGAACGAGCGTATTCGATCCTGTTTGACGGCTATCGCAGACGCGTGGTGGTCCCCCTGGTGCGAGACACGTTGCTGCCCCGTAACACGCCGACGATAGGCGCCAGGATGAACCCCGCCTTTGTTGTAGAGGGCGTGCGTGTTGTCCTGCATCCTTTGGACACGGTTTCGGTGGCCGTCAATGAATTGGGTGAGAGGGTCGGTTCACTGGCAAAAGAGGGACAAATCATCGCCGACGCGCTGGATGAGCTTCTGACCCGACCCCGGGGTTAGGCCTCAGTTTTAAGGGATGGATTTGCGGTACGCGACCTGCCTGCCTTGCCATAGATTAGAAAAAGAGTTGAAACCAAGGCTCTCATAAATTCGGGTTGATGCGGTGTTCCTCTCGTTCGTGCTCAGATTTGCTGCTCGAGCTCCGCGGCGTGCGGCAACCTCGAGGGCGTGCTCAATCAAGCGTCGGCCGGCTCCTGACTTGCGAACGCTTTCCATGACGAAGAGGTCTGAGATGGTTGCATTGATTCCGTTTGCCCAAAGCGAGTACTGATAAAGCGTGCTTGCATACCCAACAGCTACACCGTTCAACAGAGCAATCGAGACTTCAGTGTCTTCACTTCCAAGCCATTTGATGACGCTGGCGCGTAGCTCGTCGTTAGCAGGTTCTGATCGTTGCAGGAAGTCTCGGAATCCAGCCACCAACTGTGTGACCGCGTCTACGTCGCTTCGAGTGGCGCTTCGAATTTCGATAGTTTGGGTTTCGGCCATGGTGAAGGATGATGGTTTTTTGTTTCTGAAGCCTAGCGTTCGAGCTAAGCTGGCGACAAAGGCGTGGCGCGCTGGACAGCAGGCGCAAAATGGGGCGAAGACCCAGCGCCTGATAGCCAGCGTGATACGACTTTGTCGCTCTGCTTGAGCGAGGGGTTAGGCCCGCCTGCGCGCTGGTTCGCTGACATGTAGAAACTTTGTGTATAGGTCTCGAGGTGGTGCCACTGAAATGAGCTTGAGCATCTGGCCGACGTTGCCCCTATGGTATGCGCCGTGCGTGATGACGTGCAGCAGCATCTCCTCTCTGGTCATGGTTCCTGCGTCGCCGTCCGTGAAGCGGAATGCAACTGACTCAGCCAATTGTTCAGTGGTGGCTTTCTGCGCGTAGCTTTCATACCAAGCGTCTGATTCCGCGACTGAAAACTGAAGCTCACCAAGGTCCGGAGTCGCGTCTGTGTTTGTTGCCAGATATCCGTGCGGCTCATCCAGCAAGTGGGCTCGAAAGATGCGATCTACAACGTAGATGTGGTTGAGCATTCGTACTGCGGCGTGCGCTGTGTCGGCGTGCTCGACGGCTGTGACTGTCGCCAGCACATTGAACAGTTCATTATTCGCCCACGACTTCTGTGCAAAAAGCGAGTGCAAGGTTTTCATGGCGGATTCTCGATAAGGGTGGCGTGGCGGGCCTAACTTTGTTATGGCTGGCGAGTTTGCGGGATAACAAGGTAGACCGTCAAATCACACGATGCGTTACTCGTTAAAAAATCTCTTGTTTTCAGAGATTTAAATCAATGTATTGTTTTGTGTGCGAACACATTGAATCTGGCAAATTCATTGCTCAAGTTTTCGCGCAGTTTGGTTGCTTGACCAATTTCACGAGCGCATTTGCTACTTGCGCTATATCCTTCAAACTGGAAAAACCAATTTGTAATGAGCACGGTTTTTCAACCGTGGGCATGGCCACAACCTCGCCATGCTCCCATCACGGTGGGCTATGAGTTCGCGCTTTGAGTGTCGGCATAGAAAAAACTATGCAGTCACATCACTATGTGAAGCCGAGATCAGATTTTTTGCTTTGATACTTGCGCCGGTCTAGGCCGCGCCCGGGTCCAGTGTCAGCCTTTGCGCGCCCGCTCGTAGAGCGGCATGACGCGCGGCAGATTGCGCTCGATGTCGGTGATTCGCGTGTTGCCCGCCGGGTGCGTGCTCAGCCATTGCGGCGGTGCGCCTTTGCTGCTGGCCGACATTTTTTGCCACAAGGTGACGCCGGCCTGCGGGTCGTAGCCGGCGCGCGCTGCCAGTTCCAGCCCGACCAGATCAGCCTCGGACTCGTCTGACCGGCTGAAGGTCAGGTTCAGCAGCTGCACGCCGTAGTTGGTAACGGTGCGCCCCAGATCGCCCAGCCCGAGCAGTTGCGACACCACGCCCGCGCCAATGCTGGTGGCGGTGCTTTTGCCCATGCGTTCGCGCGCATGCTCGCGCAGGGCATGCGCAATTTCGTGGCCCATGATTTGCGCCACCTCGTCGTCGGTCAGCTTGAGCTGCTCGATGATGCCGGTGTAGAAAATAATCTTGCCGCCCGGCATGCAAAAGGCATTGATCTGTTTGCTGCCAATCAAGTTGACCTCCCATTGCCAGGATTTGGCGCGCGGGTTCCACTCGTTGGCAAAGGGAATCAGCTGGTCTGCAATGCGCCGCAAGCGCTGCAGCTGGGGGTGCTCGGGCGGCGCCAATGCGTTTTTGCTGGCGGCTTCGGCCAGCAGGGTTTTGTATTGCTTGGCCGCAGAGAGCTCAATCTCCTTGGCCGGCACCAAAGAAGCAAAGCCGGAGTTGGCTCCCACATCCACACCCTCACGCTGCGCCAGCGCTGCGCCAGGCAGCAGCAAGGCAGCGGTCAACAGGGCAGTGGCATAGCGTTCAAGGGCAGTCATCGGGTGCGTCTTCATGTAGGCTGGAGATAAGCCAGCGCGTATTATTCCCCTTATGGACCCACCTGTCAGCCAACCCGTCGCCATGCCCCGCAGCACACCGGCAGAGCCCGCGCCCCCGAGCTGGGGCCAAACCCTTCGCGTCTACCTTGAAGCGGCCACGCTGCGCATGCTGCTGCTGGGCTTTTCAGCCGGCTTGCCGCTGCTGCTGGTGTTTGGCACGCTGAGTTTTTGGCTGCGTGAAGCCGGCATCAACCGCACCACCATCGGCTACCTGAGCTGGATCGGCCTGGCCTACGGCTTTAAGTGGGTTTGGGCGCCGCTGGTGGACGGCCTGCCGATTCCGCTGCTCACGCGCTGGCTGGGCCGACGCCGCAGCTGGCTGCTGCTGTCGCAGTGCGTCATCATGGCGGCGCTGATCGGCATGGCCTTGAGTGACCCGCAGCAGGCGCTGCTGCCCATGGTCTGGTGCGCGCTGGCGGTGGCCATTGGCTCGGCCACGCAAGACATTGCGCTGGACGCTTTTCGCATCGAGTCGGCCGACACGCAGCGCCAGGCCGCGCTGGCCGCGTCTTACCAGACGGGCTACCGCATCGCCATGATCTGGGCCGGTGCCGGCGTGCTGTGGATTGCGGCACGCGCCGAAGTCATGCCCGCGCTGGGGGCGGCCGGCTACCAGCACGGCGCCTGGCAAACCGCTTACCTTGTCATGGCAGCGTCGATGCTGCTGGGCATGGTGACAGTGCTGTTTTCACCCGAGCCGCAGGCCGTGCAGATGCCGCGGGCGCGCAACGCGGCCGAATGGCTACAGAGCGCGCTGATCGAGCCCTTTGCTGATTTTCTGCGGCGCTACGGCCGCCAGGCCGTGTTGATTCTGATGCTGATCGCGGTCTACCGCATCAGCGACGTGGTGATGGGCATCATGGCCAATCCGTTTTACGTGGACATGGGTTTCACCAAAGACGAGGTGGCGGCTGTCACCAAACTCTATGGCGTGATCATGACGCTGGTGGGCGCTTTTGTGGGCGGTGCGCTGGCCATGCGCCTGGGCGTGATGCGCGTGCTGATGTTGGGCGCCGTGCTCAGCGCTGCCAGCAACCTGCTGTTTGCCTGGCTGGGCACGCGCGGCCACGACCTGACAGCGCTGGTGTGGGTGATCTCGGCCGACAACCTGGCCAGCGGCATTGCCTCGGCGGCCTTCATCGCCTACCTGTCGGGCCTGACCAATGTGAACTACTCGGCCACCCAGTACGCACTGTTCAGCTCCATGATGCTGCTGCTGCCCAAGTTCCTGGCCGGCTACTCGGGCGCTTTTGTCGACGCGTACGATTACCCGACTTTCTTTATTGGCACCGCCCTGCTGGGCGTGCCGGTGCTGTTGCTGGTGTGGCTGGCTTCGCGCCATGCCGCCCCGCCGGCTGGGCGCTGAAGTAGCAGGCTTAACAGCCGCGCCCTTCTGCGCAAAAGCTCATGCGTGCTTTGAGGCTCATCAGTACACCGCATCGTGGTCGCCGACATTCACCGGAATAATTTTTCCGTCTTGAATCAGCAACTCTAAAGTGATGCGGTACGACAGGTTGATCGACACCGAATGCAGGGCGTCCAGTTTGCCGCGCAGCGGGTGCAAACGCAGTGATGGATGAGCCGGGTTGGCTTCTAGCACTTGCAGGGTCTTGAGGTATTGCTGGCGCAGGTCCGGGTGGCGCTTGAGGAACCGCGCTGCCCGACGGTTGTATTGCTCGGTGAAGACCAGCGCAAAGGCTCGCGCGGGAGGCATCACATGGCATCCAGCCGTGCCATGTGGGCCTCGGGTGATTCTTGAACCGAACGGCCTGCGGCCAGGTCAGCACGGGTTTGGGCCAGAGCGGCATCCAGCTCGCATTCACGCAGGTAGTGGTAGTGAGCCATGCCCATCACCACAAACTTGTCCGTGCCGCGCACAGAGACAATGGCCTCCGGTGCGGTGCTCAAAGCCAATTCAATGGCAGCGATGCCTTTGGTTTTCAGGTCGTTGGCGCTGATGTGGGACATGCCGGGCTCCTAATGCTGGACAAGTAATGCGATGAATCATACGATTGATCGTACTGTTTGTCGAGTGACTCAGCCCCGCGATGCGCACTTTCAGTGGTGCGCGCTGAAGTGCTCGCCGTCCTTGAGCTTGTACAGCGTGCTGCAGTAAGGGCAGCGCGCCTGGCCGGTTTCGGCCAGCCCCATATACACCTTGGGATGGCTGCTTTGCAGGTTCATATTGGGGTTGGGGCAAAAAACGCCGCCCTGGCTGTTGAGTTCGCTGGCGCGAAGTTCAACCACGGCGCTGGTTTTGGGTGGCTTGCTCATGCTCAAACCCGGGTCAGCCAGCTGGCATATTTCGGGTTGCGGCCATTGACGATATCAAAGAAGGCCGCCTGAATTTTTTCAGTGATCGGGCCGCGCGAGCCGCCGCCGATCTCGATGCGGTCGAGTTCGCGAATCGGCGTGACTTCAGCCGCCGTGCCTGAGAAAAAGGCTTCGTCAGCAATGTAGATCTCGTCGCGTGTGATGGCTTTTTCTTTCAACTCAATGCCGAGGTCTTTGCAAATTGAAAAAATCGTGTTGCGCGTGATGCCGTTGAGTGCGCCGGCGCTGGAGTCGGGCGTGTAAACCACACCCTTGCGCACGATGAACAGGTTCTCGCCGGCGCCTTCAGAGGCAAAGCCTTGCGGGTCGAGCAGCAGGGCCTCGTCATATCCCTCGTCGAGAGCTTCCATGTTGGCCAAAATCGAGTTGGTGTAGTTGCTCACCGCCTTGGCGTGAATCATGGTGATGTTGACATGGTGGCGCGTAAAACTCGAGGTCTTGACGCGGATGCCGCGCTTCATGCCGTCCTCGCCCAGGTAGGCGCCCCAGGTCCAGGCGGCGACCATCAGGTGAATCTTGTTGCCCTTGGGGCTGACGCCCAGCTTTTCAGAGCCGATCCAGGTGAGCGGGCGGATGTAGCCGCTTTCGAGTTTGTTCTCGCGCACCACGGCGCGCTGCGCGTCCATCACTTCTTGCTGCGTGAAGGGAATCTTCATGCGCAAAATCTTGGCGCTGTTGAACAGGCGCTCGGTGTGCTCTTCCAGGCGAAAGATCGCCGTGCCCTGGGGTGTCTTGTACGCGCGCACGCCTTCAAAAGCACCGCAGCCGTAATGCAGGGTGTGGGTCAGCACATGGATCTTGGCGTCACGCCATTCGACCATCTGGCCATCCATCCAGATTTTGCCGTCGCGGTCTTCCATGGAGGGGGCTACTGTGGACATGGTCTGATCCTTGTTGTCTCTGTTGAAGTCATGAATTGACCAGCCGCACCTTGCTGCCAATCTTGGAAATGGGATTTTAAGGGGCTGGCGGCGTCTGGTGTGCGGGGGCTTGAGTTTCTTCTGCGGGCCGTGTGAGTTGGTGCCCGACCAGCTTGCCGCCGGCAAAAGTGCAGTCTACATAGGAGCCGCCGGTGTCGGTCCAGCGATACACCTCGGGTTGCTCGTCTTTGGGGCTGCGCAGTTCGCCGAGCGAGCGCGTCATGGCCACCACGTGCATCAAGGTGGCACGCGGCTTGAGCTTGGCGTTGAGCATGACGGCGCTCTCAATATAGCCAATCGGGCGGTTGGCGGCGCGTTTGAGCACTTGCATCATGCGGTTGAAATGCAGCAGCAGCCACATGACAAGCGCCCCGACGATCAAGGCCACGCCGGGCCAGCCGCTGTACACATACCCCAGCACCACGGTGGCGGCGCCGGCCACAGGGACCCAGATTTTTTGAAAGTTCATAGTACTTATTTTCGCAGTTTGCCGGCTCAAGCCAGGCTGCGCACGACTTCCATGGCCTCTTCGACACGCTCGACAGCGTGGATCGTCAGGCCTTCGATGGCTTTTTTAGGCGCGTTGGCTTTGGGCACGACGGCCACACTGAAACCCAGTTTGGCAGCTTCTTTCAGGCGCTCCTGGCCGCGCGGTGCCGGCCGCACCTCACCGGCAAGTCCCACTTCGCCAAAGGCAAAAAATCCCTTGGGCAAGGGACGGCCGCGCAGACTGCTGGTGATGGCCAGCATGACAGCGAGGTCGGCCGCCGGCTCGCTGATGCGCACGCCGCCCACCGCGTTGACAAACACGTCCTGGTCCATGCAAGCCACACCCGCGTGGCGGTGCAGCACGGCCAGCAGCATGGCCAGCCGGTCGCGGTCCAGGCCCACCGACAGCCGTCGCGGGCTGGGGCCGCCGCTGTCCACCAGCGCCTGAATCTCGACCAGCAGCGGGCGCGTGCCCTCTAGCGTGACCATCACGCAGCTGCCGGGCACCGGCTCGCTGTGCTGACTCAAAAAGATGGCGCTGGGGTTGCTCACACCTTTCAGGCCTTTTTCGGTCATGGCAAAAACGCCGATCTCGTTGACCGCGCCGAAGCGGTTCTTGATGGCGCGCACCAGGCGAAAGCTCGAATGCGTGTCGCCCTCAAAGTACAGCACGGTGTCGACCATGTGCTCGAGCACGCGCGGGCCGGCCAGCGCGCCTTCTTTGGTCACATGGCCGACCAGCACGATGCACACGCCGCTGGCCTTGGCGGCGCGTGTGAGGTGCGCAGAGCATTCGCGCACCTGCGCCACCGAGCCGGGCGCCGAGGTCAGCTGGTCGGAATACACGGTTTGGATCGAGTCGATGACGGCAATCGTCGGCGCATGCGCATGCAGGGTGGCAAGGATTTTTTCGAGCTGGATTTCAGCCAGCACCTGAACCTGCGAGCCATCCAGCCCCAGCCTTCGCGCGCGCAGCGCCACTTGTGCGCCGCTTTCCTCGCCGGTCACGTAGAGCGTCTTCTGGCCGGCACGCTGCAGTGCGTCCAGCGCTTGCAGCAACAGGGTTGATTTGCCGATGCCGGGGTCGCCGCCAATCAGCACCACGCCGCCTTCCACAATGCCGCCACCCAGCACGCGGTCGAGCTCGTCATGGCCGGTGGGCGTGTAGGCCATGTCGGTGGCCTCGATGTCGGCCAGCGCCGTGAGCTCTGAGGCCTTGGCCAGCGAGGCAAAACGGTTTTTGACCGGTGAGGCGCTTTCAGCCACGCCCTCGATGAGCGTGTTCCAGGCGTTGCAGTGCGGGCATTTGCCCAGCCACTTGGGGCTGGTGCCGCCGCAGTCGCTGCAGGTGTAAATCGTTTTGTCTTTGGCCATGCACTGAATATAACGGCCACCGGTCATGCCGGCTCACAGGGGTGCAGTCAATAATGGTTGCCATGCCTAAGCCTCACACCCGATGAACAACCCACGCGCCCTGAGCGGCGTCGCTTTTGCCACATTGCTACTGATCGCGCTGATGATGGGCGCCAACCATGTGGCCGCCCGTCTGGCCTTCAACAACGGGGTGGACGTAGCCACGGCAGTGGTTTTCCGCAGCGGCGTGACGGTGCTGGTGTTGGCGGTCATCCTGTGGGTGCAGCGCGTTCCGCTGAATTTTTCGCCGCGCCACAAGCGCATGCTGCCGCTCATCGGCATCTTGGTTGGCGTGCAAAGCCTGTGCCTTTATTCGTCGGTGGCGCGCCTGCCGGTGGCGCTGGCGCTGCTGGCTTTCAACACTTACCCGATATGGACGGCGCTGTGGGCCAGCTTGATTTACCGCCAGGCGCCGGAGCGCGCCCTCTTGCTGGCCATGCCGGTAATTTTGCTGGGGCTGGCATTGGCGCTGGACGTACTGGGCGCCGCCTCGGGGCTGGGTGCTTCTCTTCAATGGTCACGCATTGGCGCCGGTGTGGGCTTTGCGCTGGCAGCGGCCTGCACTTTCGGCTTGGCGCTGGTGATCACGCAACATGAAGCTGCGGACATTGACGGCCGCGTGCGCACCGCCACCACCTTGTCAATGGCCGGCCTGATGGCGCTGTGCCTGGTAGGCGTGCAAGGCGACTTCCATTTGCCGCAAGCGGCTATCGGCTGGTGGGGTCTAGCTGCCTTGAGCCTGCTTTACGGCACGGCTTTTACCATCATGTTCACGCTGCTGCCCAAGCTTGGCGTGGTCGGTAATTCCGCCATCATGAACGTGGAACCGGTGTTTGCGCTGGCACTGGCCTGGCTGCTGCTGGACCAGTCGATTGCGCCTGTGCAGGTGGCAGGCGCGCTGCTGGTGGTGGGCGCGGTGATGGCGCTGGGTCTGCGCAAGCGCTGAGTGCGGGGATGGATTCCTGCCTCCGATCAGGTCGAGGGCAGGCTCTGCGCAGGAATGACGGGCAATTGCAGGAACCACGCTAATTGCAGGAACGACGCCAATTCCCGTCATCCCCGCGAAGGCGGGGATCCATCTTCAGGATACGGGACGGTTCAGGCAGCCGCAAACGGCACGCGCGGGGCCAGGGCGCACATCAGCTCGTAGCTCACGGTACCGGCGGCAGCGGCCACTTCGTCAATGGGCAACACGGCGCCACTGGCGCACGCGCCCCACAGCGTGACCTCACTGCCAATGCCTGCACTCGGCACCGGGCTCAGGTCGACGGTGAGCATGTCCATGCTGACGCGGCCCACCAGCCGGGTGCGCACGCCGTCCACCAGCACAGGCGCACCGGTGCCACTGTGGCGCGGGTAGCCGTCGGCGTAGCCGCAGGCCACCACGCCGATGCGCATGGCGCGATCTGCTGTAAAAGTCGAGCCGTAACCAACGGTGTCGCCGGTTTCCAAATGCTGCACAGCCACCAATTTGGCGCTCAGGCTCAAAGTCGGCTGCAAGCCCCAGTCAGCCGCGCTGTGCAGCGGGTAATCCGCCGCACTGCCGTAAACGCCGATGCCGGGGCGCACCCAGTCCGAGCGTTCGGCCAGCGCCTCGCCGTGGCGCAGCAAGGCCGCGCTGTTGCTCAAGCTGCGTTCACCGGGCAGGTCGTGTGTGACCGCCTCAAAGGCCTGAAACTGCGCGGCAACGCCGGCCGGCCCGTCGGCGTCGCTGAAGTGCGTCATGAGCGAAATCTCGTCAACCTGCGGCAGCGCGTTCAGCCTTGTCCAGGCGGCGCGAAATCGGTCGGGCTTGAAGCCCAGCCGGTTCATGCCACTGTTCATCTTGAGGAACACGCGCTGCGGCAGCTGCGTTTTGTGGGCGGCCAGCATGTCGATCTGTTCATTGCAATGAATGACGTGCCACAGACCCAGGCGCGAGCACAACTCGAGGTCGCGCGCTTCAAAAATACCCTCAAGCAACAAGATCGGCCCGCGCCAGTCCATTGCGCGCAGGCGCTGCGCCTCGTTGAGATCGAGCAGTGCAAAGCCATCTGCCGCCCGCAAGCCCTCGAATACCCTTTCAATGCCGTGGCCATAAGCGTTGGCTTTGACCACAGCCCAAATACGCGCATCGCCGGCGGCCACTTGCAATGCCTGCAAGTTGTGGCGCAGCGCCTCGGTATGAACAGTTGCAAGAATCGGACGGGGCATGTGAAAAAACTTAAGGGTAAGCACCAAGACCAGGTCGGGGCGACCGTCAAGCGTGAATGACAGCCATTTTGGCACCGGCGCGCATGCTATAAACCCTGACCGCTACGGAGAACTGCTATTTTTTTTCTGCCGCCCTTTTACCTGACCTTGCCCCGACCGTGATGGCGCATCTTTTATGAAGCGCGGTTTTTACACCATCATGGCGGCGCAGTTTTTCAGCTCGCTGGCAGACAACGCACTGTTTGTGGTGGCTGTAGAGTTGCTGCGGCAAAGCGGTGCGCCCAGCTGGCAGCCCGCCGCGCTGGTGCCGATGTTTGCATTGTTTTATGTGGTGCTGGCGCCTTTTGTGGGCGCATTGGCCGACGCCAGGCCCAAGGGCAATGTGATGTTCATCAGCAACGCCATCAAGGTGGCGGGTTGCCTGATGATGCTGTTTGGCTCTCACCCGCTTTTTGCTTATGCGATTGTTGGCCTGGGCGCAGCCGCTTACTCGCCGGCCAAGTACGGCATCCTGACCGAGCTTTTGCCGGCCTCGCAGCTGGTCAAGGCCAATGGCTGGATTGAGGGGCTGACCATCGCCTCTATCATTTTGGGCGTGCTGCTCGGCGGCCAGTTGGTGGGCACGGTTATTTCATCGAACATGTTGTCGCTGGACTTGCCGCTGCTGAACACCGGCATTGACACGCCGGCCGAATCGGCCATCAGCTTCCTGATTTTTGTTTACGCACTGGCGGCCTGGTTCAACACGCGCATTCCTCTGACCGGCGTGGCCATGCGCCCGATGCCCGGCAACAAGCTGGCGCTGCTGCCTGATTTCTGGCGCTGCAACACCGCCCTGTGGCAAGACAAGCTCGGCCAGATATCGCTGTCCACCACCACGCTGTTTTGGGGGGTGTCGGGCAACCTGCGTTATATCGTGCTGGCCTGGAGCGCAGCCGCCCTGGGTTACAGCACAACGCAAGCCTCTTCATTGGTGGGCGTGGTGGCCATTGGCACGGCCGTCGGTGCGGTGCTGGCTTCTATGCGCATGCGCCTGGACCAGGCCACCAGCTTGATGCCTTTGGGCATTGGCATGGGCTTGCTAGTGATTTTGATGAACTTCATCGACAACGTCTGGGTTGCTGCGCCTTTCCTGATTTTGCTGGGCGGTCTGGGCGGCTTTTTGGTGGTGCCCATGAATGCGCTTTTGCAACACCGTGGTCACAACCTGATGGGCGCGGGTCGCTCTATCGCGGTTCAAAACTTCAATGAGCAATCCTGCATTCTGGTGCTGGGCGGCTTTTACAGCCTGTCCACCGCTTTGGGCGTCTCGGCATTCGGCGCGATCACGGCCTTTGGTATTGTGGTGGCGGGGTTCATGTGGGTCATCCAACGCTGGCATAAGCACAACTGCGTGCACCACAAAGACAAGCTCGAAGAGCTGCTGAACATCGCCCGCAGCGACAAGGGCCACTGATGCAGGCCCCTCAGGGTGGCAGCGAACGTCCCACGCTCGCTGTTGTGGCGCTGGTTTTCAATGCCATGGTCTGGGGAGTTTCCTGGTGGCCGCTGCGCGAGGTGCAAGCCCATGGCCTGCACCCGCTGTGGTCAACGGTGCTGATATACCTGCTGGCAACCCTGGGCGTGTTGGCCTACCGGCCGCAGGCCTGGCGCGGTTTGATCAAGCACCCCGGCCTGCTACTTTTGCTGCTGGCCTCGGGGCTGACCAATGTCAGCTTTAACTGGGCTGTGACCGTTGGCGATGTGGTCCGGGTGGTACTGCTCTTTTACCTGATGCCCGCTTGGTCTGTGCTGATTGCCTGGCTGCTGCTTGACGAAAAACCCAGCACCGGCTCGCTGCTGCGGCTGTTGCTGGCTTTGGCCGGCGTGGTGATTGTGCTGAAGTCCCCCACCTCAGATTGGCCCGTGCCGGCCAGCTTGGCCGACTGGATGGCGCTGCTGGGCGGTCTGTTTTTTGCGCTCACCAATGTACTGCTGCGCAAGCACGGACAAACGCCTGGCGAGTCGCGCATGCTGGCGATGTTCGGCGGCGGCGCCATCATCGCCAGTGTTGCTGCCTGGGTTGGGATGAGCGCGCAGTTGGTACCGGAGCCGGTTTTTTCGCTGGCCGGCATACCGGCGGCGCTTGTCCTGTGCATGGCCTTTTTAGCGGGCAATATGGCGCTGCAATACGGCGCTGCGCGACTGGCCGCCAGTACCACGGCGCTGATCATGTTGACTGAGATTTTGTTTGCCAGCGCCTCCTCCGCCTGGCTTGGCGCTGCCGAATTCAACGCCCGCACGCTGACGGGAGGCGCCCTGATCGTGCTGGCAGCGCTGCTGGCGGCCTTGGGCCCTGAAGCACCCGCTAAAAAACCGGCGTCTTAAACGCTGAGCGCCACGCTATCGCCGCAGCGGCCGCGGGCTTTGTCCAGCTGCTCAAGCAAGCTTTCAGCAGAAAACGGCTTGCCCAAAAACCCATCAAACATAGCGGCCTTGGGCCCGCTGCCCAGGTTTCGGGTGTGCGCCGTCATGGCAATCAGGTAAGGCCTGGTCGGCTTTTGCTGGCGGATGCTGTGGGCCAGTTCAAAGCCGTCCATGCCGCCCATTTGAATGTCGCTCACCACGGCCTGGTAGGTGCCAGCCAGCACTTTGGCTAGCGCGTCTTCGCCGGAGGGCGCTTCGTCGGTGTTGTAACCCGCACGCCGCAGGATTTCGACCACCGAGATGCGGATGAGTTCATCGTCATCGACCACCAAAATAGCGGCTCCGCCCGATCGGCCTGGTTCAGCCCCTGGCTGGAGTACGGGGGCGGGGGCGACGGCTTCGGCCGGGCTGCTTTGCACCAGCGCAACCGGCACCGTGATGGTGAACTTACTGCCGCGTTGATGCACAGACTCCAGCCGTATCTGGCCATGCATGGCCGTCACGATGTTGCGCACGATAGACAGGCCCAGTCCCATACCCTGCTTCTTGGCGCCCTTGACTTGCTCGAAAGGCTCGAACACACGGCTTTGGTCTTCGATGGGTATGCCGATACCGGTGTCGCTGACTTCAATAATCAGCTGCGGGGCGCTGAACTCGTCGCCGGGCAGGTCCAGCCGGCAATGCAGGGTGACTGAGCCCTGCTCGGTGTAGCGCAGCGCGTTATCAAGCAAGTTGCCGACGCACTGCGACAGGCGCTCCGGGTCTACTTTCACCTCGGCAACTTGAAACTGAAAATTTCGCCGAAAAGCAAGGCCTCTGGCATCCGCCTTGGTTTCAAAAGCGGCGGCAATCTGACTGAAAAAGTCATCGATATGGACAGCACGGGGGCTGATGTCCAAGGGCTTGTCTTGCGAGATCTGCAAAATATCCCCGACCAGTCGCGCCAGGGTTTGCGAGGACAGCCGGATGATGCCGGCAAAGCGCTTTCGCTTTTCCGGGCTCAGCTCAGTGGCCAGCAGGCTGCCGGCACCCTGGATGGCCTGCAGCGGGCTGAGCAGGTCATGCCCGACCGACGACACCAGCAATTCAAAGCGCGAAAAGCGATTTTGCTCGCCCTTGATCAGGCCCCAGCCGGCGTAGATGGCCGCCAGAGAGACGGCTGCAAACAGGCTCAGCAAGATGCTGATGATCCAGAACGTGCGCTCGGCCAGCGGCCTGAAAGAAATGATGGTGTTCTCCATGCCGTCGCGCAATTCGATTTCCACGCGGATCGTGTCTTGCGTGAACATCATCCAGTCGCCCAGTGCGGTGTCGGCACTCTCCAGCACCGCGTCGATGGTCTGCAGCCTGTCTTCGAACTTTTGCGCCGTATTCAAAAAAGTGAGGGTGCTCTGGTAAGCAGCATCGAATGATGGATGGTCGACTAGAAAGTCTTTGTAGAAAATGCTGCCGGGGGCAAAGTGCACAAACATGGAAGCGACTTGTTTGCGCTGGTCCGACAGGTCCTTCTGGCTCATGTTGCCAACCGCATGGCGCAAGGTGGCAGCCTCCAGGCGCCGCAAGGCCAGCAGCATGTCGTAGCTGTCTATGCTTTTGTAGCTGATGAGCTTGCGGTTGAGCCAGCTTTCAGTCGCGCTGCTGGCTCCCAGATGTTCGTTGTAGTCCTTCCAGGTGCTTGCGAACTGGTAGGCAATCAGGCCAAACAAAACCAGAATGGAACTCGCCGCACTGACGGTGAGCCAGCGTTTGAAGCGTATCGAACGGCGTGACTGCTTGAGCAGAAACCCCGATTTTTTCTGCTCGATTTTGTCCTTGGCGCTTGGCATCTATGGCGACCTACTGAACCTTGATGGTCACCAGCGCCCAGACCTGCTTGATGTTGGTGGCGTGGTTGCGCAACTCTTTAGGGTACTTATCGTTCGGATACATGACGAGCAAGGGGCCCTTGGTTTCAATCTCCAGGCGTTTACCGTCCATCGTGTGGGCCAGCACCACCTCCCACTTCATGAAGTCGCTGACAGGTACACGGATCTGGTAACCGTCAAGCCCGACCAAAATAACCTCCTTGGCCGTGGCCGGCATGCCCGCCTTGGCGAGCACGTCTTTCATCAGCGGGCCGGTGTATTCGGCGTTGCCCGAATAGTTGGTGGTGGCGCGGATGCTGGTGGCGGGCAGCGCGCTGAGCTCTTTAAAGTTGAAGGTGGCTTTTTTGCCGGCTGCATTTTTAGCCGGCTGGATATTACCCGTCACCGTCAACAGAACAGCGGCCGGGTCTGCGGCTGCCGACCAGCCGGGAATGCTTGCAGCAAAAACAACAGCCAGCCACCATGCTACGAATCTGTTTTTCATAATTACTTTTGACACTGAGTTAAATGAAAACCAACTTAAAGTTCTATTTAACCACAAAAAACTACACAATCATGTGGTGTTTTTCTTACTTTCATAAAGTCTTTAAGTGCTTGCTTTTGAAGACGAACAACTTCCACGCCAGCCGGGCCGACATCGGACACCGTGCAAATTCGCCAGATGGTGTTGGTGTTGTAATTGGGGCTGGCTCAGCCACACTCTAACGAACAAGACCTTGAACACGGACAGCCAGATGCTAACGAATCCAAATGCCATGGGGCGCTTGTCATGAGCCGCGTCAGTCTGGTGACCGGCGGCGCCCAGCGCCTGGGGCGTGAGATCTGCCTGGCGCTGGCCAGCCGGGGCGACAGCGTGGTGATTCACTACAAAGGCAGCGACAAAGCAGCCGCTCGCACCCGCGACGACTGCCTGAGCGCCGGCGCAGCGGCGGCCTTCATCATTCAGGCTGATCTGGCCGACACGGTCCAGCGCTCGGGCTTGGTGGACGCGGTGTTGCGCCTGACGGGCGAGTTGCACCTGCTGGTTAACAACGCCTCGATGTTTGAGTACGACAGCGCCCACAGCTTTGAGCCTGCGCGCTTTGAGCAGCACCTGCAAACCAACTTCATCGCGCCGGTCGAGCTGACCATGGCGCTGCACCGGCACTACCTTGAGCAACACAGCCAAGCAGCAGGCACGCGGTCCGGCCATGTGGTGACGCTGCTGGACCAGAAGCTGGAAAACCTCAATATTGACTACCTGTCCTACACACTGGCCAAGCTGGGTTCAGGCGCCAGCATCCGCTATCTGGCGCAATGCTGCGCACCGCATTTGCGCGTCAACGCCATCAGCCCCGGGGTGACCCTGGTCAGCGGTGACATGACGCCTGCCGAGTTTGAGCGCTCGCAAAAAATTGCCGCGCTGGGCCAGTCCAGCACGCCACAAGACATTGCCATGGCGGTGCTGATGCTCGACGATGCCCTTGCAGTCACCGGCCAGACACTGCTGGTGGACGGCGGCCAGCACCTGGTGCCGCGCCAGCGCGACGTGGCTTTTGAGAACAAGGACTTGTGATGGACAAATGGATTGAACTGGCCGCGCTGCAATTGCCGGTGTCTATTGGTATTCACGCTTTTGAAAAAACAGGCCCTCAACCCTTTCGCCTGGACCTGCGCTTAGCACTTGATGCGGACTACCGCACCCGGCATGACGCCATCGCCGAAACGGTGGACTATGACGCCTTGCGCGCGCAGGTCTCTGCCTTGATGTCTTCGCGCCACTTCAACTTGCAGGAAACGCTGATGCAGGAAGTCATCGACATCTGCTTTGCGCTGGACGGGCGGGTGCGCGCTGTGGATGTGCGCAGCGCCAAAACCGCGGTGTACCCCGACTGCGACAGCGTGGGCCTGCACTACAGCATGACGCGCGCCGAGTGGCGTTCTGATACAGCCTAGCTCAGGCTGAGCTCCGGTTTAGTTCAGGCCTGGCTCAGCGCCTCGTCCAGCACCTCGACCCAATGACGCACCGGCATGGCGGTGCCGCTTTGCAAATGGGTGATGCAACCGATGTTGGCTGAGGCGATGGTGTCGGGCTGCATCTGCGCCAGGTTGCCCAGCTTACGGTCACGCAGCGCGTAAGACAGCTCAGGCTGCAACACCGAGTAGGTGCCGGCTGAGCCGCAGCACAAGTGCGCTTCACAACTGGCCACATTGATCTTGAAGCCCAGATCACCCAGGTGCTTTTCAACGCCGCCGCGCAATTGCTGGCCGTGCTGCAAGGTGCAAGGCGGGTGAAATGTGATTTGCTGCGCCGGCGCGCTTTGCAGTCGGTTGCGCAGGGCCGGCAACAAAAGAGGCACCAGCTCGGGCAGCAGCTCGCTCAGGTCGCGCGTGAGTTCGCTCACGCGCTGCGCTTTGGCGGCGTACTGGGGCTCGTCACGCAAGGCATGGCCGTAGTCTTTGACCATCACGCCGCAGCCCGAGGCGTTCATCACCAAAGCCTCAACCCCGGTACCGTCTTGCATGAGCGGCCACCAGGCGTCGATGTTACGGCGCATCTCGGCCTTGCCGCCGTCGTGGTCGTTGAGGTGGAACTTCACCGCACCGCAGCAGCCGGCCTTGGCGACCAGCACCACCTCGATGCCGGCAGCGTCCAGCACGCGCGCGGTGGCACTGTTGATGTTCGGCTGCATGGCCGGCTGCACGCAACCCGCCAGCATCAGCACCTTGCGCGCATGGGTGCGCGTGGGCCACACACCGGCGTCTTGTGCAGCGGGCACCTTGTTCTTGAGCTTGGCCGGCAACAGGCCGCGCACGGCCTGGCCGAGCTTCATGGCCGGCGCGAACAGCGGCGAAGGCAGGCCTTCCTTGAGTGCCCAGCGCAGGGCTTTTTCAGCCGCGGGGCGCGCCACACGTTCGTCCACCAGCTTGCGGCCGATGTCCACCAGGTGGCCGTAATCCACGCCGCTCGGGCAGGTGCTTTCGCAGTTGCGGCAGGTCAGGCAGCGGTCCAGATGCTGCTGCGTCTTGCGCGTGGGCGTCTGACCTTCGAGCACTTGCTTGATGAGGTAGATGCGCCCGCGCGGGCCGTCGAGCTCGTCGCCCAGCAACTGGTAAGTCGGGCAGGTGGCGGTGCAAAAGCCGCAGTGCACGCACTTGCGCAAAATAGCTTCGGCAGCCAGGCCGTCGGCCGTGCCTTGAAATTCGGGAGCGAGATGGGTTTGCATGAAAAAAGCTCTCAGCGGTAATAGGGTAGGGCCATGCCGTGGCGTCGCCGGTAGCGCAAGCAGTCAGACCACAAAGGCGGCAATGACATCAGCAGCAGCAAGCCGGCCATGGGCAGCACCCAGACAAAGCCCAGGTACTTGAAGCCGGCAGCGCCCACCACGCCCCCCGCCATGAACGCCCCCAGCAGCATGGCATGCAGGCGTAATTTGATGCGGTTGGCCCGCACCTGCAACTCCGGCGGGCGGGCCCCCTGGTTCCAATAAAAGAGCTTACCCAGCTCAATGCCCATGTCGGTAATGACGCCGGTCATGTGCGTGGTGCGAATCTGCGAGGCTGATATTTTGCTCATCAGCGCATTTTGCAAGCCCATGGTGAAGGCCAGTACCAGCACCGTCAGCGGCACGGCAAACGGCGTTTGCCGGTTGAGCGTGGCGCCCAGCAAACCGAACACCAGCAGCAAGCCGGCCTCCAGCAGCAAGGGCAGAGCGTATTCGCTGCGCAAATGGTTTTGCCGAGCCCAGTTGACCAACACCGCCGTGCAAGCCGCACCAGCCACAAAGGCCAGCAAGACACCCGTCGCACCGATGGCGACCGTGAAGCTGCCCAGCACCAGCATGTCGGAAATCATCGAGGCAAAGCCGGTCATGTGCGAGGTGTACATGCCCACCACCAGAAAACCGCCGGCGTTGATAGCACCCGCATTAAAGGCCAGCAGGGCTCCCAGCAGCCGGTTGGTACTGGCCGTGCGGTGCTGTCCGGTCAGGTGGCGAAAGCGGCGCATATCGCTTAGCCGGCACCCAGCCGGCCGGTGGCAAAAATGCCGGCCGGATCAAACTGCTTTTGCAGCGCGCGCTGAATGCCTTGCTGCACCGGCGACAGCGGCGTGAACACGCCGCCCGCTTTGTCCGCGTCGACGCGCGATGCGCTGGCGCGAAACAGGGTTGCATGACCGCCTGCTTTTTGCGCTGCGTTACGCAGCAGTGCGGCCGCACTGCCAGGCGCCCAGACCCAGCGTAAACCACCGTGCCACTCGATCAGGGGCGAAGACACCACGGCCGGCAACGCCAGCGCCGGCGTGGTCTGCGGCACGCTCAGGCGCCACAGGCACAGGTCGGTGTGAAGCGCTTGCAAAGCGGACGGCGGCGCTTTAAAAAACGGCAAGGTCTGTTCGCGACAGGCTGTCCAGTCGGCGCCGGCTTGGGGCACGTCCATGCGCTGCACCTGCGCACCCAGCGCCACGGCATCGGCCGTCAAGCGCGGGCAGGCAGCTTCGACAGCGGCCACTGCGCCGCGCAAGCGCACAAACAGCGCGTCGCGCGGCGGCTGCTCAGTGCTGTCGTGCACCCAGCAACTGGCATTCAAGGGCAGTGCTTGGCCACCCCAGCGGTTGAGCAAATCCAAAGCCTGCTGCTGACTCACGCCGGCCAGCCACAGCGTGGCCTCGGCGGGGGCCACCGGCAAGACTTTGAGCGAGACCTCCAGCAACACGCCCAGCGTTCCCAAGGAGCCCGCCATCAGGCGCGAGACGTCATAGCCGGCGACATTTTTCATGACCTGACCGCCAAAGGTCAGTGCTTCGCCGCGGCCGTTGATGATCTTGACGCCCAGAATAAAGTCGCGCAGCGCGCCCACGCTGGCGCGCGCCGGCCCGCTCAGACCGCTGGCCACCATGCCGCCCACCGTGGCGCCGGGGCCAAAATGCGGCGGCTCAAACGGCAGGCACTGGCCCTGGCTGGCCAACAAATTTTCGAGTTCAGTCAAGGGCGTGCCGGCACGCACGGTGACCACCAGCTCGCTGGGCTCGTAACTGACCACGCCATGGTGGCCACGCATGTCCAGCAGCGTACCGCTTAAAGTTTCGCCATAAAAGTCTTTGCTGCCACCGCCGCGCAAGCGCAAGCGCGTGCCGGTGGCCAAGGCCTGCTGCACTTGCGCGCGCAGTTGCGCCGTCAGGTCGGCGGCGAAAGCATTGTCTGTTGCCATGACCCCGATGGTACGCGCCGGGGGCTGCGGTGGTTTTGAATTTTTTGAACAGCGCTTGTGCGCAGATTGAGACGGCTGCGCTGTCAGTGCGGGGCATCACCGCCGTCAAAAAACTCAACCGGTAAACCCGGGACCTTCACGCGCATGGCGAAAACGCAGCCCGAGTCGGGCAAGGCCGCCAGCTCTGCAGCCGGACGCTGATGGCTGGCGCTGGTGACGTACAGCGTTTTCAAATCGTCACCGCCAAAGCAGGGCATGGTCGGGCACATGGCCGGCAAAGGCCAGGCTCCGAGCTGCTCGCCGCCGGGGGACAGTTGCAGCACGCGAGCGCCTTCAAACATGGCCACCCAGTAGTTGCCCTCTGCATCGACCGCCGCACCGTCAGGTCGCCCGCCATAATCGCCGTTGTCAGGCAGGCCCGGCAGCCAGTGCGCAGGCTTGCCCGGCCAGCTGGCAAACACACGCGGCCGGCTTAATGTGTTGGCCTCAGCATCCCAGTCCCAGGCGCGGATGGTGTGGCCGGGCGTGTCTGTCCAGTAGAGTGTGCGCGCATCGGGCGACCAGGCCAGGCCGTTGCCGGTGGAGGCTTCACCGGCCTGGCTCTGCAGCAGCGGAGTCGGGCCGCGGCAATCCAGCGACCAGAGTTGCGCTGTTTTGGCGTTGCGCGGCTCGAAAATTGTGCCGCTCCAAAAACGCCCCAGCGGGTCGGCCTTGCCGTCGTTAAATCGCATGGTTGCCGTGTCGTAAGGTGCCGCAACGATTTGAGCGAGTTCGCCGCCCCACACGGGCGCCCGGTAAATGCCGCTGCGCAGCGCCACCACCAAGCCGCCGCCGCGCGCCGGCGCTATGCAGCCCGGCTCTTCGGCCATGGCCCAGCTTTCAATCGTCCGCCGGCTCACGTCCATGCGCATCAAGAGACGGCCAGGAATATCAATCCAGTAAAGACGCGCCTCCCGCGGGTGCCAGAAAGGGGATTCACCGAGCGCGTTCGGTGCGGGGGTCACGGTTTGCCAGCTCATGGCGCCACTGTAGCGGCAAAAAAAACAGCCCGCCGGTTTGCACCGGCGGGCTGAACATCCAAAAAGACACTCTCGCTTGCATCAACCGGCAACGCGACAGCGTACCGGTCAAAAAGGTTTTAAAAAATCAACGGTTGTAGGCTGTCTCACCGTGGGAGGTGATGTCCAGGCCTTCGCGCTCGTCTTCTTCAGACACGCGCAGACCAATGGTCAAGTCCACAATTTTGTAGGCAATGAAGGACACCACACCTGACCAGATCACCGTGATGATCACCGCCTTGGCTTGTGTCCAGACCTGAGCTGCGATCGAGTAGTCAGCCGCTGTGACAACCGTGGCTGTGACCCAGTCGGCCACGTAGCCGGGGCCGCCCAGGCTTGGCGAATTGAACACGCCGGTAAGCAGTGCGCCCAGAATGCCGCCGATTCCGTGTACGCCGAAGACGTCCAGCGAGTCGTCAGCACCCAGCATTTTCTTTAGACCATTGACACCCCAGAGGCAGGCGAAACCGGCAATGAAACCGATGATCAGACCGCCGCCGATGCCGACGTTGCCCGCTGCCGGTGTGATGGCCACCAGGCCGGCGACTGCACCCGAGGCTGCGCCCAGCATCGAAGCCTTGCCGCGCATCAGCGCTTCACCGACGCACCAGGCCAGCACAGCAGCCGCCGTGGCACCCAGGGTGTTGATGAAGGCCAGGGCGGCGAAGCCGTTGGCTTCGAGTGCAGAGCCGGCGTTGAAACCGAACCAGCCCACCCACAGCAGGGCGGAGCCGACCATGGTCAATGTCAAGCTGTGAGGCGCCATGGCTTCTTTGCCGTAACCGATGCGCTTGCCCAACATGTAGGCGCCGACCAGACCGGCCACAGCCGCGTTGATGTGCACGACGGTGCCGCCGGCAAAGTCCAGCGCGCCCGACTGCCAGATGTAGCCGGCTTTGGCGTTCATGGCGTCCACCACTTCTTTGCCGGTGTAGGCGTCAGGGCCCATCCAGAACCAGACCATGTGAGCGATCGGTGCGTAGCTGAAGGTGAACCAGATCACCATGAACAGCAGCACGGCCGAGAACTTCATGCGCTCAGCGAAAGCGCCGACGATCAGCGCGCAAGTGATACCGGCAAACGTGGCCTGGAAGGCGGCAAAAACGATCTCAGGAATAACCACGCCCTTGCTGAAAGTGGCGGCATTGGCAAAAGTGCCTGCAGCGTTGTCCCAGACACCGGCCATCATCAAGCGGTCAAAACCGCCGAAGAAGGCATTGCCCTCAGTGAAGGCCAGGCTGTAACCGTAGATGAACCACAGCACCACGATCATCGAGAACGTGACCATGACCTGCATCAGCACGGACAGCATGTTTTTGCTGCGCACCAGGCCGCCATAGAAAAGAGCCAGGCCGGGAATGGTCATGAGAATGACCAAAATGGTAGAGACCATCATCCAGCCGGTGTCACCCTTGTTGGGGACCAGAACTGGCGCGGCAGGCGCGGCCGGTGCAGCAGCAGCCGTGGCGGCGGCCGGTGCGGCAGCGGCCGCACCAGGCGCGGCAGCGTCAGCCGCTTTGGCTTCAGCCGGTGCGGCCACGGCCGGCGCTGCCGCAGGGGCAGCGGTCGGGGCCTGCGCCATGACGGCGCCGGAAGTCAACAAACTCAACCCGAGGGCGAGGCTAGCAAGTAGTTTTTTCATGTCAGTGTTCTCTATGAAGGTGGAGGCTGAGGCTTACAACGCTTCTTTGCCGGTTTCACCGGTGCGAATGCGCACGACCTGCTCGAGGTTGTAGACAAAGACCTTGCCGTCACCGATCTTGCCGGTGCGGGCAGCGCCCTCGATGGCTTCAATCACGCGCTCTACCAGGTCGTCTGAAACGGCGGCCTCGATCTTCACTTTGGGTAAAAAATCGACCACATACTCGGCGCCGCGGTACAGCTCGGTATGGCCCTTTTGACGGCCGAATCCTTTGACTTCAGTGACAGTGATGCCCTGCACGCCAATACCGGAAAGTGCTTCTCGCACTTCGTCCAGCTTGAACGGTTTGATGATGGCTGTGACGAGTTTCATGTTCGTTTTTTCTCCAGGATGAAAGTCGGAGCGGTTGACCGCGCCTGCCAGTTTGGTTAATTCCGGATTCCATAATGCACAGAACATGCCACCACTACACTGCCCTATTGTGATTATAAAAATAAGAAATTCGGCACAAAAGGTGCATGCTAAATGACTCTTTTAAGCGCCGCACCAAAATTGTGCGAACAAACGCGCGCCGAGATGGTGCGCCAACCGGGACGGGTTTCACCATGAGCTTATCTTTAGTGCGCAGCCGGACGCTGCTGGGTCTGCAGGCCAAACCGGTCACGGTCGAAGTCCATCTGGCCAACGGACTGCCCAGCTTCACCCTGGTCGGGCTGGCAGAGACCGAAGTCAAGGAAGCCCGCGAGCGGGTGCGCTCGGCCATTCAAAACAGCGGGCTGGAGTTTCCGGGCAACAAACGCATCACCGTCAACTTAGCGCCTGCCGACCTGCCCAAGGACTCGGGGCGTTTTGACTTGCCGATTGCGCTGGGCATTCTGGCGGCCAGCGGCCAGATCGACAGCGCCAAACTGGCAGGCTTCGAGTTTGCGGGCGAGCTCTCTTTGGGCGGCGACCTGCGGCCGGTACGCGGCGCACTGGCCATGAGCCTGGCACTGCCGGGCAGCCCGGGTGCAGCCCAGTCGCAGCTGGTGCTGCCCGAGGGCAGCGCACAAGAAGCCGCGCTGGTGCCCGACGTGCGCATCTACCGCGCCCGCCACCTGCTGGACGTGGTGCAGCAGTTTTTGCCCGGCGACGAAGCCCCGCCCGAAAGCCAGGGCTGGGCCCGCGCAATCAACGAGAACCGGCCGGGGCAGGCGCACTACCCGGACCTGGCCGACGTCAAAGGCCAGGCTGCGGCCAAGCGTGCATTAGAAATTGCGGCGGCCGGCGGCCATTCGCTGCTGTTGGCGGGCTCGCCAGGCTCGGGCAAATCCATGCTGGCGCAGCGCTTTGCCGGCCTCTTGCCCGCCATGAGCACGCAAGAAGCCCTGGAAAGCGCGGCCATTGCCTCACTGGGCGGGCGATTTTCAATCGACCGATGGGCCGTGCGCCCGACCTGCGCACCGCACCACACGGCCAGTGCCGTGGCGCTGGTGGGCGGCGGCTCGCCACCACGGCCCGGTGAAATCTCGCTGGCCCACGGGGGCGTGTTGTTTTTAGACGAGCTGCCCGAGTTTCCACGCGGCGCCCTTGAAGCCCTGCGCGAGCCGCTGGAGTCCGGCAGCATCACCATCTCACGCGCGGCGCAGCGGGCCGAGTATCCGGCGCGCTTTCAACTGATTGCCGCCATGAACCCCTGCCCCTGCGGCTACCTGGGCTCGAGCCTGCGCGCCTGCCGCTGCTCGCCCGAGCAGGTGTCGCGCTACCAGGGCCGGCTCAGCGGCCCGCTGCTGGACCGCATTGACCTGCACGTGGAGGTGGGCGCGCTGGCCGCGCATGAACTGGTCAACGCGCCGCCCGGTGAAAGCAGCGCCAGCATCCGCGACCGCGTGGTCGCCGCCCGAGAGCGCGCCTTCAGCCGCCAGGGCAGCGCCAACCAGGCATTGCAAGGCCAGGCCATCGACGCGCAATGCGCGCTGGCGCCCGAAGCCGCCAAGTTTTTGAACCTCGCTGCTGGCAAACTGGGCTGGTCGGGCCGCAGCATTCACCGCTGCCTCAAAGTCGCCCGTACCGTGGCCGACCTGGCCGGCGCCGCGCAAGTGCAAACCGGCCATGTGGGTGAGGCGGTGCAGTACCGGCGGGGTTTGAAAGGCGCTTGAGCGCAGCGCCAGGCACAAATCAAGTAAAGTGCAGCGGCGCGCCTTGCTGCGCGCCAACACAAAGCCGCACTTTCCACCTGAACACCCCCCACACACCATGCCACAAAGCGTTATTGAAACCGGGCCGCTTGCTGCCGCCCCCAGCACCCTGAACAGCAGCCGCACACCATCCAAGAGCTGCAAGGCAGCCCAATGAGCGCCGCCACCGCCCCAGGCCCAACCGTCTCGCGCCGCCTGGCGCAAGCTATTCTGACCGCCCGCCCAGAAAGCTCGCCGGCCGCGCAGACCATCGGCCAACGCTTATTGATGGACGTGGCCGGCATTTGCATCGCCGCTCGCCATGAAAACTATGTGCTGGCTGCGCTGGCCTCGGTAGAGCAAGACGGCCCCTGCAGCGTCATCGGCTTTGCCCAAACCTGCGGCGTGGAAGCCGCTGCTTTTGTCAACGGCATTGCCGCGCACGGCGAAGACTTTGACGACACCTACGAAGGCGGGCCGGTGCATGCCGGCGTGGTCATCGTGCCGGCTTTGCTGGCAGCCGCCCAGCGCCACAAGCTGCCTGGCGCAGACTTGCTGCGCGGCATTGCCGTGGGCGCTGAAGTCATGTGCCGCCTGTGCGCCGTGGCGCCCACCAAAGTGCACAAAGCCGGCTTTCACCCGACCGCCATTTTTGGCGTGATGGGCGCCGTGGCCGGCCTGGGCGCAGCCTTGCGCCTGAGCGAAGACGAGCTGGTGGACGCCTTCGGCATCGCCGGCAGCATGGCCTCGGGCATCATTGAATACCTGGCCGACGGCGCCTGGACCAAACGCATGCACCCCGGCTGGGCGGCGCAGTCCGGCTACCGCGCGGTGCGCCTGGCGCAAGCCGGCTTTAAAGGGCCGGCCACGGTGTTTGAAGGCGAGCACGGTTTGTTTCATGGCTTTGCCAACACCACGAGCGGCGACTTCGAAGCCATGCTCAAGGGCGTGGGCAGCCAGTGGATCTGGACCACGATTGCATTCAAGCCCTATGCCTGCGGCACCATGGCCCACCCGTACATTGACTGCGCCCGCGACTTGCTGCGCCAGGGGCTGGTGCCGGCCGACATCGCGCAGATTGAGTGCGAAACCGCCGAAGGCATTGTTCACCGCCTGTGGGAGCCGCTGGCACTCAAGCAGTCGCCGCCCAATGCTTATTCGGCCAAGTTCAGCATTCCTTACGCCATTGCCGCCGGCCTGTTGCAGAACAACGCCGGCCTGGGCGAATACACCGAAGCCATGGTGCAACGCGCCGACCTGCGCGCGCTGGCCGCCAAGGTGCGCTACGTGGTCGACCCGGCCAACCCCTACCCGAAACAGTTCACCGGCCACCTGCGCGTCACGCTCAAGGACGGCCGCGTGATGGAAGCGCGGCAGGGCTACTTCAAGGGCGGCGCCGACCACCCGCTGAGCGACGCCGATCTGCAAACCAAGTTCTTTGCCAACTGCCTGCACGGCGGCCTGGCCAAGCCCCGCGCCGAAGCCATGCTGGCCATGATCCAGCAGATCTTTGACGCGCCGCAGGTGGACTTGTCGCTGCTGGGGGCTTGAGGACCCAACCCGCGACGCGGGTTTACCCGAGCAATGGCTATTTCATCTTGATATGGCAGAGGCCGTATTCAGTATTGGACGTCATGCGACTTGATTTTTAAAATCTCAGGTTCTTGGCCGCCATCTATGACCCACGATTCAACACCTCAACCCCGCGGTTTCATCATCGATCGCCAGGACGGCCAAGCCCAACTGCCGGGCAGTCTGCACACCAACCGCCGTCTGTCGCAGTGGCTGGCTTTTGGCGAGCCCGGTCTGGTGCAGGTGTTCACCGGCAAGGTGGAACTCGGCCAGGGCATTCTGACCGCTTTGCAACTGTTGGCCGCTGAAGAGCTGGACATGCCGCTGTCGGCTGTGCATGTGTGCAGCGCCAGCACCGGACACGGCCCTGATGAAGGCATGACCTCTGGCAGCCTGTCGGTGCAAGACAGCGGCAGCGCATTGCGCCAAGCTTGCGCCGAGGTGCGGGCGATGGCCTTGCTCCGCGCAGCAGCGCTGGCGGGCCAGCCGGCCCACACCATCACGGTGAGCGAGGGGCGCTTTCGCTCGGCGCAGGGGCAGGACCTTGGTGACTACGCGACGCTGTTGCGGGGTATCAACCTGGACATCGAATGTGCCGGCACAGCGCGCCCCAAGGCGGCGGCTGAGCGGCGCCTGCTGGGACAGACCGGCACACCCCGGCTGGACCTGGCTGACAAAGTATTTGGCCAGGCCCGCTTCATTCATGATCTGCGGCTGCCCGGCATGCTGCATGGCCGCGTGCTGCGACCCGCCACGCTAGAGGCCACATTGCACCGCCTGCCCGATGCGGCGGTGACCACGCTGCCGGCGGGTGTGCGCTGGTGGGCCGACGGACGTTTTATTGCCGTGGTGGCGGGCTCGGAGCGCGATGCCGATGCGGCAGCTAACCGCCTGGCTGGCTTGGTTGAATGGCGCGCCGGCGCGCCCTTGCCCGACATGCATGATCTGGGCAGTTTCCTGACCTCCGCCCCGCACCAGACCACAGTGACGGTAGAGCGGGGTGACGCCGACTGGCCCGCTGACGGCCTGCATCATCAGGCGGTTTATCTCAAGCCTTATCTGGCGCATGCGTCCATTGGTCCTTCGTGCGCTCTGGCGCAGTGGGACGGCCGCCAGCTGCAGGTGTGGACGCACAGCCAGGGCATTCACAACCTGCGCGACGATATCGTCAAAGCCCTGGCGAAAGAGGCCGTGCCGGTGGCCAAAGCCGACATCCTGATTCACCACGTCGAGGGCTCAGGCTGCTATGGCCACAACGGCGCTGACGATGTGGCTTTTGATGCCGTGCTGATGGCCTTGCGCTGCCCCGGCCAGCCGGTGCGCGTGCTGTGGTCGCGCGCCGACGAGTTGACGCGCAGCCCCCTGGGTTCGGCACACCGTGCCATGCTCAAGGCCAGGTGCGACGCTACGGGCCAGATCACCCACTGGCATCACGAGTTATGGGCCAATGGCTACAGCTCACGCCCCGGCCGCGGGCTCACGCCGGCTTTGTTGGCAGCCAGTGAACGCGCCGACGCCACGCCGCTGCCGTTGCCCATCAACCCGCCGCTGGCGGCGGGCGGCGGGGCTGAGCGCAATGCCGTGCCGGCCTACACATTGCCTCACTTGAAGGTGATCAGCCACCGTTTGACGGTGATGCCGCTGCGCACCTCGGCCATCCGTGCACTGGGCGCTTATGCCAATGTGTTTGCTATCGAATCTTTCATGGACGAGCTGGCTCATCAAACCGGTCAAGATGCGCTGACTTTTCGCCGGCGCCATCTGGACGACCCGCGCGCACTGGCCGTACTCAACACCTTGGTGGAGCGTTCAAGCTGGTGGCACCGCCGCGCCGAGGAGCCCGAGGGTATTGGCCACGGACTGGCCTGGGCGCGCTATAAAAACTCCGGCGCCTGGTGCGCGGTGATTGCGCGCGTGCGGGTGGACGAACAGGTGCGTGTGCTCAAGCTGGATCTGGCGGTTGATGTCGGCATGGTGGTGGACCTCGATGGCGTCATCAACCAGATCGAGGGGGGCGCCATCCAGAGTGCCAGCTGGAGCCTCAAGGAGCGCGTCAGCTTCAACCGCGAGGCCATCACCAGCGACGAATGGCTCAGCTACCCGGTGATGCGATTCAGTGAAGTGCCAGAGCTCACAGTGCATGTGATTGACCGCCCCGATGAGCCGTCTTTGGGTGCTGGCGAAGCTGCACAGGGACCGGTGGCAGCGGCTCTGGCCAACGCCGTGCACGATGCCCTGGGTGTTCGCGTGCGGGAGCTGCCCTTGACTGCCGACACCTTGTTGCGCGCAGTCCATGCTGCGGAGTCCGTATGAGCAATCCCCCAAAAACCATGTTCCATGTCAATCAGCAGCCCGTGCAATTTGACGGCGATGACAAGACCAATTTGCTCTCTGTGCTGCGTGACGAATTGAGCCTGAGCGGCCCCAAGTTCGGCTGCGGCCAGGGCGAGTGTGGCGCCTGCATGGTGCTGGTGGACGGCCAGCCCCAGACCGCTTGCAACCTGCCGGTCTGGTCCGTGCAGGGGCGGCAGGTCACCACGCTGGAAGGCCTGGGAACACCAGCGAAACCGCATCCCGTGCAGCTGGCTTTTATTGAAGAGCGCGCCGCCCAGTGCGGCTATTGCGTGGCCGGCATCATCACCTCGGCCTGCGCGCTTTTAGAGCGCAATCCGCAGCCCAGTCGCGACGAGATTGTGCAAAGCCTGGAAAAACACCTGTGCCGCTGCGGTGCTCACACCCGCATGGTGCGGGCCATTGAGCGGGCAGCCGCCTCAACGAATTCAAATACCTGAACCCCAACATGATCAAGAACTGGCTTTCATCCAACACACACGCGCAAGGCTGCAACGGCTTTTGGTTTTGCAGCTGCGCGGGCCTGCCCATCGTGCCGGGCGGCGGCGGCGGCAGCACCGCCACAGGCCGTGCGCCGGTGATCATCCGCGGCAAGCGCGCGCGCACAGTGGACGCGCATGCGCACTGCTATTTCCAGGCCGGGCTGGACCTGATGGGCGCCGACGCCAAGGGAATTTTGCCGCCGGTCAAAGGTGTGCCGGAGCATTTCCTGCAAATGGCGCAGCAGCTGGACGCCCGCTTCGAAGCCATGGACCGCATGGGCATCGACCTGCAGGTGCTCAGCATCAATCCCTTTTGGTACAAAAAGGACCGCGATACCGCCGAGGCGATTTGCCGCATTCACAACGAAAGCTTCGCCGAGCTGTGCGCCAATCACCCGAAGCGTCTGTCGGCCTTTGCTTCGCTGCCGATGCAGTTTCCCGACCTGGCCGTGCAGATGCTCGATGACGCCGTCCGCAAACATGGCCTGAAAGGCGCGGCCATAGGCGGCAGCGTGGGCGGTGATGACTTCAGCAACCCGATCTACCACCCCGTGCTGGCCAAGGCGCAGGAGCTGGGCGTGATGCTGTTCATTCATCCGCAAAGCACGCCCGAGCTGGCCGCCCGGCTCAAGGGCAATGGCTGGCTGTCGAATGTGATCGGCAATCCGCTGGACACAACAATTGCGCTGCAAAAATTGATTTTTGAGGGCGTGTTCGACAAGTTCCCCGAGCTCAAAGTGCTGGGCGCGCACGGTGGTGGCTTTCTGGGCTCGTATGCGCCGCGCATGGACCGCAGCTGCTTTGTCTCGCCCCAGAACTGCAACCCGGACATCGTGCTCAAGAAAAAGCCGACCGACTACCTGCGCCAGATCTACTTTGACTCGCTGGTGTTCACCGGTGAGGCGCTGCGCCACCTGGCTGCCGAGGTTGGCACAGCCCAGATCATGATTGGCACCGACCATCCCATCCCCTGGGAAGAAGACCCAGTGGGCCATGTGATGGCCACACCCGAACTCAATGACGATGACCGGCTCGCCATTCTTGGTGAAAATGCCATTCGCGTCCTGGGCCTCACGCTTTAACGGCGAAAGCCAAACCCTTTTAAAACCAAGGAGACTTCATGAAACTTAACGCCCCCACCTTTGGCAAACGACGCCTCGTGATCACGCTGGCCGCCATGGCCGGCTTGGCTTTGACCGTACCGGCCCAGGCCCAAGGCAGCTACCCCAACAAGCCGATCCGCATGATTGTTCCGCTGGCGGCCGGTAGCGCGGTCGATGTGGCGGCCCGCTTGCTGGCCCAGAAGATGGCCGAGAACATGGGCCAGTCCATCGTGGTCGAGAACATCGTGGGCGCCTCCGGCATCATCGGTGCCGACCGGCTGGCCAAGTCTGCGCCTGACGGCTACACCATAGGCGGCTTCAACGACAGTGTTCTGACCATGGTGCCGAACCTGAACAAGAACACACCGTTCAACCCCGTCACTGATTTCACCCACATCTCCAAGGTGGCAACCATCGAGTTCAGCATCGCGGCGGGCACCAACTCGCCCTACAAGACAGTCGCCGAGTTGGTGGCTGCCGCCAAAGCCGCGCCAGGCCGCATCACCTATGCATCGGGTGGCAGTGGCAGCCCGCAGCACATGGGTGCAGCACTGTTCGCCGCCCACACCGGTATCGACATCAAGCATGTGCCTTACAAGGGCGCCAGCCAGGCTGCACTGGATGTGGCGGGCGGGCAGGTTGACGTGACTTTCCAGGGCATCGCCACCGTGGCCGCGCTGGCCAAGGGCGGAAAACTACGCCTGATTGGTGTGATGACCGACACCCGGCAGCCTGAATACCCCGATTCGCCCACACTCAAGGAGCAGGGCATTCAGGGCTTTGATTTCAGCACCTGGTTTGCGCTGACAGCACCCAAAGGCACACCCAAAGAAATTCAGGACCGCTTGCATCGCGAAGTCGTCAAAGCACTGGCTGACCCATCGATCAAAGAGCGCTTTGCCGGCCTGGGCCTCAAGCGTGACGGCAGCACCCCCGCCGAGCTGACCAGCCTGGTGCGCGATCAGCTGGCGCGTTATGGCAAGGCCATCCGCGACAACAACATCACGGCCGACTGACCTCGGCTCGCATCAAAGAGTTCGCTTCAAAGAGCGCGCGCCACCTGACCGGGCGCGCGCTCGTCCACCGGCACACGCCCTGTGGCGTGGCGCTGGCCGTTGCAGACTTCATGGCTGATGGCCAGGTTGGCCTGGTGCGAGTTGCCGCCCTCGCTCAAGGGCACGATGTGCTCCAGCGTGGCGGCAGCCGGCAGCACATGCTGGCCGCAGACCCAGCACGGCACCACGCCGTGCAGCTGGCGAGCCACAGTTTTATAGATCTTGTCGCGGGTGAGGGCCAAGCGGCTCATGCGCGCTTTCTTCTCAGCGTCTACAAGTTGGGCGCCAGCAAGCGCTCAAGGTCTTGCAGCTTGACGCCGCGCCGTTTGGCCAGCTCATGCACCTGGTCGTCGCCGATCTTGCCGACGTTGAAGTAGGCGCTGTCGGGGTGGCTCAGGTAAAAGCCGCTGACGCTGGCCGCCGGCGTCATGGCCAGGCTCTCAGTCAGCGCCATGCCGATCTCGTCGGCCCGGAGCAGCTCGAACATGGCTTGCTTGACGCTGTGGTCCGGGCAGGCCGGGTAGCCAGGGGCCGGGCGGATGCCGCGGTATTTTTCGGCGATGAGCTCTTCGGGCGTGAGCGATTCATCAGGCGCATAGCCCCACAGGTCTTGACGCACGCGCTGGTGCAGGCTCTCGGCAAAAGCTTCGGCTAAGCGGTCGGCCAGGGCCTTGAGCATGATGGACGAGTAGTCGTCGTGGTCGTCCTGAAAGTACTTTTCTTTTTTCTCGGCGCCTATGCCTGCTGTCACCGCAAAGAGGCCAATGTAGTCGGGCAGCATGAAGCTGTTGTGGCCCTCGGCGCCGGCATGGCCCGCGCGCACGGCCTTGGTTTCAGCGTCCAGCAGCTTGGGCGCGATGAAGTCAGACAGGCAGCGGCTGGGGCGCATGTGCAGCTTGCCGTCGGTGCCAGTCACTGCGGTTTTTTCGGTCTGCTGGCGCAGGCCGTGCCAGACCATGGCCACTTCGCGGCGGCTTTCGTCGGTGTAAATCTCGATGTCGTCACCCACGCTGTTGGCGGGGTACAGGGCCATCACGCCGTTGGCCGTCAGCCAGCGGCCTTCGATCAGGCGCTTGAGCATGCGCTGCGCATCGGCATACACGCGCACAGCCTCGGTGCCCACCACCTCGTCTTTCAAGATCGCCGGGAAAGGCCCGGCCAGGTCCCAAGTCTGGAAGAAGGGCGCCCAGTCGATGTGCTGCGCCAGCTCGGCCAGGTCAAAGTTTTTAAACACACGGCGGCCGATGAACTTGGGCACCGGCGGCGTGTAATGCGTCCAGTCGAGTCGCGTGGCGTTGGCACGCGCCTTGGCAATCGGCCACATGGGCGTTTGCTTTTTGTTGGCGTGCTGCTCGCGCACTTTCACGTAATCGGCGTTGAGCTCGTCAATGTATTTGGCCGCCTGGTCTGACAGCAGGCTTTGCGCCACGCTGACGCTGCGCGAGGCGTCGGGCACATACACCACCGGCCCTTCGTAGTGCGGCGAAATTTTGACCGCCGTGTGCACGCGGCTGGTGGTGGCGCCGCCAATCATCAGCGGGATTTTTTTGATGCGGAAGTGGTCGTCCTTTTGCATCTCGGCAGCCACGTACTGCATCTCTTCCAGGCTGGGCGTGATCAGGCCCGACAGGCCGACGATGTCGGCACCCTCGACCTTGGCGCGCGCCAGAATTTCGTGGCAGGGCACCATCACGCCCATGTTGACGACTTCAAAGTTGTTGCACTGCAAGACCACGGTGACGATGTTCTTGCCGATGTCATGCACATCGCCCTTGACCGTGGCGATGATGATCTTGCCCTTGGTTTTGACATCGCCGCCTGCAGCTTCCAGCAACAGCTTTTCAGCCTCGATGTAAGGCAGCAAATGCGCCACCGCCTGCTTCATGACGCGCGCGCTTTTGACCACCTGCGGCAAGAACATCTTGCCCTGGCCGAACAGGTCGCCGACCACGTTCATGCCGTCCATCAGCGGACCTTCGATCACGTGCAGCGGGCGGCCGCCGTCGGCCTCGATGGCGCGCCACATTTCTTCGGTGTCTTCGGTGATGAACTCGTTCATGCCGCGCACCAGCGCGTGCGACAGCCGCTCACGCACCGGCAGCGCGCGCCATTCGTTTTTCAGGCTGTCGTCGCGCGCGCCGCTCTTGGCGGTTTCGGCCACTTCGACCAGGCGCTCGCCGGCGTCCGATCGGCGGTTCAGCACAACATCTTCCACCCGCTCGCGCAGCACCGGCTCAAGCTCGTCGTACACGCCCACCATGCCGGCGTTGACGATACCCATGTCCATGCCGGCCTGGATAGCGTGGTAAAGGAACACGGTGTGAATCGCTTCGCGCACCGGGTCGTTGCCGCGAAAGCTAAACGACACATTGGACACGCCGCCGCTGACCTTGGCGCCCGGTAAGTTGGCCTTGATCCAGCGCGTGGCTTCGATGAAATCGACCGCGTAGTTGTTGTGCTCTTCAATGCCGGTGGCAATGGCAAAAATATTGGGGTCAAAGATGATGTCTTCGGCCGGAAAGCCCACTTCATCGACCAGCACGCGGTAAGCGCGCTCGCAAATCTCGACCTTGCGCTGGTAGGTGTCGGCCTGGCCTTTTTCGTCAAAGGCCATGACCACAGCAGCGGCACCGTAACGCTTGAGCAGCTTGGCTTGCTGCTTGAAAGCGTCGACCCCTTCTTTCATAGAGATCGAGTTCACGATTCCCTTGCCCTGGATGCAGCGCAGGCCAGCTTCGATGACGCTCCACTTGGAGCTGTCGATCATGATGGGTACGCGCGCAATGTCGGGCTCGCTGGCGATCAGGTTCAAAAACCGGACCATGGCCGCCTGGCTGTCGAGCATGGCCTCGTCCATGTTGATGTCGATGATCTGCGCGCCGTTTTCCACCTGCTGCCGGGCCACGGCCAGCGCCTGCTCGTAGTCCCCATTCAGGATCATGCGGGCGAAGGCCTTGGAGCCGGTGACGTTGGTGCGCTCGCCGATGTTGACGAACAAATTGTCCGCACCAATGCTGACCGGCTCCAGGCCGGACAGCTTCATGGGGGAAACCGCAGGAAGAAGAGAAGAAGACACGGACTCACCTTAGGACAAAGGTGAGCGTGGTTGAAAGCATCGAGCCCCAAGCCTGACTTCGCACGCGGGCGAAGCTGCAACGCTCCTTGGGAATTTGGGCATTTTAACCGGACCGGCTTATGGGTCGCGCAGCACCAGCAACATCTGCTCGACCGCGTAGCTGCAGTCCCTGGGGCCGCGCAGGTAGTGTTGGGCGATGGGCTCGACTTCCACGGTTTGCGCCGGCATGCCGGGGCGCTCGATACGCAGCTGGCCTGGGACGGTCACGCTGACGCGGTAATCGGGGTACTGGCCGGTGATCTTGCCGTAGAGGAGCTTGTCCCACGAAGGGGGCTGTTGGCCGCAGCCGGTGAGCGCCAGGCCCGCAAGCAGCAGGGCCTGCAGAGCGGCCAGCGGGATGGCGGGCCGCCAGCGACTCAAGCCGCTTCTTTGTAAAACACCCCGGCGCTCAAGCCCCTTGGGCCCAGCGGGGCGACGGCCTGGTGGATGGCGCCTATGTGCTCTGGCGTGGTGCCGCAGCAGCCGCCAACGATGTTGACCAGGCCTTCGGCCGCAAACTCACGCAGCAGGCGGCTGGTGACGTCGGGGGTTTCGTCAAAGCCGGTGTCGCTCATGGGGTTGGGCAGGCCGGCGTTGGGGTAGCAGCTGATGAAGGTGTCGCCGGCCACGCGGGCGAGCTCCTGAATGTAGGGGCGCATCAAGGTGGCGCCCAGCGCGCAGTTCAGGCCTATGGCCAGTGGCTGGGCGTGGCGCACGCTGTGCCAGAAAGCCGTGACGGTTTGCCCACTCAAAATACGGCCGGAAGCGTCGGTGACGGTGCCGCTGATGATGAGCGGCAGGCGCTCGCCCGAGTTGTCAAAGTACTCGTCGATGGCAAACAGCGCGGCCTTGGCGTTGAGCGTGTCAAAAACGGTTTCGACCAGCAGCACGTCGCTGCCGCCTTTGACCAGTGCTTCGGTCTGTTCGTAATAAGCCAGGCGCAGCTCTTCAAAACTGGTGTTGCGCGCGCCGGGGTCGTTGACATCGGGGCTGATGCTGGCTGTCTTGGGCGTGGGGCCGAGGGCGCCGACCACGAAGCGGGGTTTGTCGGGCGTGGAGAACTTGTCGCAAGCAGCACGGGCGATGCGGGCGGATTCGTAGTTCATCTCGATAGCCAGGCTGGCCATGTCGTAGTCGGCCTGGGCCACGGTGGTGGCGCCAAAGGTGTTTGTTTCTATCAAGTCCGCGCCGGCGGCCAGGTAGCCTTCGTGGATGTCACCGATGACGTCGGGCCGCGTGAGGCTGAGCAGCTCGTTGTTGCCTTTGACGTCTTTGTGAAAGTCCTTGAACCGCTCACCACGGTACTGCGCTTCAGAAAGCTTGAAGCGCTGGATCATGGTGCCCATGGCGCCGTCGAGTATGGCGATGCGCTGCTGCAGCAAGGCGGGCAGGGCTTGGGCGCGGGTGTAGATGGGTGAGGGCATGGCGCAATTGTAGGATGGCCTGGCTGCAAGAGGCCGGCTAACAAGGCTTCTTTGGCCTGACAATAGGCGCTTTGTGTGAACCGCCCTGGTGACCTTTAAGCGATGAAAAACCTGCAGCCCCAAGAAGCTTGGCAATTTGTGCAAAGCCAGCCCAATGTTTTGTTTGTGGATGTGCGCATGGAAATTGAGTCGCTTTACGTGGGGCGGCCGCCCGGCGTGGTCAATGTGCCCTGGTATGAATTCCCTGAGCTGCAAGCCGACCCGGCTGCTTTTGCGGCCGCCGTGGCGCGTGAGGCGCAAGACAAGACGCAGCCGGTGCTGCTGATCTGCCGTTCCGGACAACGCACACTGGATGCCGGCAAGGCGCTTGAAGACGCAGGCTTTGCCAACGTGGCGCATGTGGTGCACGGCTTTGAAGGCGAGCTCGATGCGCAGTTCCGCCGCTCCACCCTGTCGGGCTGGCGCTTTGAAGGCCTGCCCTGGGAACAGATGTGAGTGCTGGGGCGCCAGCCTCAGCGCTGGACATTCTGGGCGAGGTCTTCGGCTACAACAGCTTTCGCGGCCCGCAAGAAGCCATCGTCAACCATGTTGTGGCCGGGGGCGACGCGCTGGTCTTGATGCCCACAGGCGGCGGCAAGTCGCTGTGTTACCAGATACCTGCGATTGCGCGCCAGCAGGCCGGCCACGGAGTGACCATCGTGATTTCGCCGCTGATCGCGCTGATGCATGACCAGGTCGGCGCGCTGCACGAGGCCGGTGTGTCGGCGGCTTTTCTGAATTCCACGCAAACACAAGAAGAAAGCAGCGCACTTGAAATGCAACTGCTGCGCAACGAGCTGACGCTGCTGTACGCCGCGCCCGAGCGCATCAACACGCAGCGCATGAAGGGCTTGCTGACTTCGCTGCACGAGCGCGGCCTGCTCAGCCTTTTTGCGATTGACGAGGCGCATTGCGTGAGCCAGTGGGGCCACGACTTCCGGCCTGAATACCGCTCTTTGAGCCTGCTGCACGAAAGCTTTCCCGACGTGCCGCGCATGGCACTGACTGCCACCGCCGACGCGTTGACGCGCCAGGACATGGTCGAGCGGCTCAAGCTCGAAGACGCGCGCGAATTCATCAGCAGCTTTGACCGGCCCAACATTCGCTACAGCATCGTTGAAAAGACCGACCCGACGCGCCAGCTGCTGCGCTTCATCGAGACCGAGCACGCCGGAGAGGCCGGCATCGTGTACTGCCAGTCCCGTAAACGTGTCGAAGAAATTGCCGACATGCTGCAAGACGCCGGTCTTCAGGCCATGGCCTATCACGCGGGCCTGGACGCTTCAGTGCGTCAGCAGCGGCAAGACCGTTTCTTGCGCGACGAGGGCATGATCATGGTGGCCACCATTGCGTTTGGCATGGGCATTGACAAGCCCGATGTGCGCTTTGTGGCGCACCTGGACATGCCTAAAAACATTGAAGGCTATTACCAGGAGACCGGCCGCGCCGGCCGCGATGGCTTGCCGGCCAATGCCTGGATGGTCTACGGCCTGCAGGACGTGGTGAACCAGCGCCGCATGATTGACACCAGCGAAGTCGCCAGCGAAGAGTTCAAGCAGGTCATGCGCGGCAAGCTTGACGCACTGCTGACGCTGGCCGAAGACACGCACTGCCGGCGCGTCAGCCTGCTGCGCTATTTTGGCGAAGACAGCCAGCCCTGCATGAACTGCGACAACTGCTTGATGCCGCCGGCGGTGTGGGACGCCACCGACGCGGCGCGCAAAATGCTCAGCTGCATTTACCGCGTGCAGCAAGCCAGCGGCATCAGCTTTGGCGCCGGTCACATCATGGACATTTTGCGCGGCAAAGCCACCGACAAAGTGGCGCAGTACGCGCACGACAAGCTCAGCACCTTCGGCATTGGCGCGGACCTGGCTGAAACGCAATGGCGCGGCGTGCTGCGCCAGCTGATCGCCAAGAACATGGTGCGCGTGGACAGCGAAGCCTTCAGCACGCTGGAGCTGCTGCCCGACGCCCGCGCCGTGCTGCGCGGCGAGGTCTCACTGATGCTGCGCGAGCAATCTGGCGGTGTAGCCCGCAAGAAACGCAGCAGCAAACCAACCAAGACCTCCGTCAAGGGAATGGCCGAGGCCAGCCTGAACGCCGGCGCGCTGGAGCGCCTGGGCCGGCTCAAGGCCTGGCGCGCCGAAGTCGCGCGCGAGCACAACCTGCCGGCTTTTGTGATTTTTCACGACGCCACCTTGCGCGCAATTGCCGACAAAGCGCCGCAAGACCTGGCCGACCTGGAAGGCATCAGCGGCATGGGCAGCAAGAAACTGCACGCCTATGGTGCCGAAGTCGTTCGCGTCTGCACCGCTTTAGCCTGATTTGCCCGCATTGTTGGCACGGCGCACAGCGCCGCCATGGGAAGGCTCAACATAACTTTATGCAAAAAAAGCATGTTGCTCGGGCAGCAAGGGTTTGTCCTAGGACAAACACCATTTCTCGCCCTGCAATCGGCTTGCCACTGGGTTAGCATTCCGCCACTGGCACACATCGTGCTGGCTATTCGCTTCATGTCATCTACTGGAGATCAACTTGTTCAACTTCACTAAAAAACAGGGCCTGCTGGCTCTGGCTGCCGCCGGCTTCGCCTTGGCCGCCGCACTTCCTGCCCACGCTGGCAAAACTCTAGACGCCGTCAAGGCCCGTGGCCAAGTGGTCTGCGGCGTCAACACCGGCCTGGCTGGCTTTTCTGCTGCTGACTCCAGCGGCAACTGGTCCGGCCTCGACGTCGATATGTGCAAGGCCGTTGCCGCCGCCGTTCTGAGCGACGCCAGCAAGGTCAAGTACGTTCCCCTGAACGCGCAGCAACGCTTTACGGCCCTGCAGTCCGGCGAGATCGACATGCTGTCGCGCAACAC
>JBILIK010000051.1:0-16907 GCA_044350025.1 Polaromonas sp.
CGCCGGGTGCACGCCAAAAAAGTCATTGCCGCGCAGCAGTTGTGCCGGCACCAGGTTGGCGCGCAGCGCTTGCAGCTGGGGGTCGCCGGTGGGCGGTATGGCGCACAGGCCGTCCATACCGCCGCGCAGCATCAAGACCAGCAGGCGGCGCTGGGCAAACGTGTTGCTGCTTTGCGCTGCCGCCAACAAGGGGTGGCCGGCCAATGTGAGGCTGGCGCCGGCACCTAAAAAATGTCTTCTTTGCATGTGCGTCAGCTCCACAACATGTCGGGTGAAGTCAGGTACGCGGCCCAGATGCCGCGCCTCTCCGGGCCGGCGGCTGTGGCCGCAGCCGCACGCAACTGTTGCGCCAGCGGGCCCTGGCCCTGTTGCCGCAACAGTATCTGGGTGAGCGAGCCGGGCTGGCGCACACGGTTGACAAACTGAAAGGCGTAGCGCACGCGCCGGTCTAACATTTCTTTGGAAATCCAGTCCCGGCTTTGCAGCGACCAGCCGTTGGGCTGCGGACAATAATGAACAGGTTGACCCAGCTCAGTGAGGATGTCGTGCAGGCGCTCGCCGCGCAGCTCGCGCAGCGGCGGCACCACGGGCAGCTCTGCGCCCGCCACGCGGTAAATGCTCCAGAGCCAGCTTTCGGGCAGCAGGAATTTGCGCGACGCAGCGCCTGCCAGCGCGACTTCGGCCACCACGGCCTTGTGCAGGCTGGGCAAATGGCCTTTGCTTTGCGTGAACACTTTCACCAGCCGCGCCACGGCCTCCGGCGCGGGCTCGTCGGCAATGAAAGCGGTGGCCAGTTTGTGGCAAATATGCTGCGCTGTGGCGGGGTGGGCGGCCAGGTCGTCGATCAGGTCGTTGAGCTTGCCGTCGTTGCGCACAAACGCGCTGTAAGACTTGCCCATCACGCTGTGGCTGCCCGGCTCGTGCCGGCCAAAGTCGAAGTAACTGCCGTAAGGCGCGCCGGATTTGTTCCAGGTGTCTGCAGGCTTGTGCACGCCCCAGCCGGTCAGGATGAAGGTGGCGCCCATCACATCGGCCTGGCTGTAGCCGGCGGCCGGGCTGAGCGTGAACAACTCCAGCAACTCGCGGCCCAGGTTCTCGTTGATGCTGTGTTTGACTTTGCCGTTCTGGCGCAGCTCGTGCAGGCTGTTTCGGGACTTGGGGCCGGTGGAAATGGCGTTGTCCAGGTACAGCACCATGGCCGGGTGGGTGACTGCCTCAAACAGCATGTCGCGAAAGTGGCCGCTCATGTGGCCGCGCAACATGCGCATGTAAGGCCCGACCATGGCGTTGATGTTGTTGGTGGCCGGCGCCACGGTGAAGTGGTTGGTCCAAAAGTGCCAGAAACGCTCAAACACCGGTGCCGGCCCGTTGACGGCCATGGCGCCGCGCGCCAGCACTTCCTGCCAAGGCGCCATGCGCCAGTAGGGCAGGTCTACTGTTTCGTAGCGCAGTTTTTCCCACTCGGGGCGTGGCAATTTGCGCGACTGCTCAAAGCTGTTTTTTTCGGCGTCCCAATGGCCTTGCATGGCCAGCGTGGCGTCTTTTTGGCTGTCCACCAGGCGCACCCCTTCGGGCAGGCCGGTCATCAGCGTGCCCTTGCGGTCTGCCAGAAAAGCCACGGCCGGGGCTTTGTCGAGCTGCTCTTGGGCCCAGGCCAGCGGGTCGTCGGGCGTGGCTTCGTCCGGCGCCAGGCCAAAGCCGACCTGGCGGGCAAAGCGGGCTGAATCAAGCGGGTTCATGGACATGACGCCAGCATAGCGAGTCGCCAGTTCAGGTCAAGCCCGCGCAGCCTGTAAAACGTCGCGCGTCTTCAGGGCTTCGCGCCGCGCCGCCGCGGCAAAGTCCTCGCCCGACGATGCGTACAAAATCGCCCGCGACGAGTTGACGATGATGGGCGCACCCGCTTTGTAGCCGGCGCGTACTGTGGCCACCGCGTCGCCGCCTTGGGCACCCACGCCGGGAATCAGCAGTGGCAGCGTGGGCGCCACCTGGCGCACGCGTTCGATCTCTGCCGGGTAGGTGGCGCCCACCACCAGGCCGAGCTGGCCATTGAGGTTCCAAGGGCCTTGCGCCAGGCGGGCCACGTGTTCATAGAGCAGCGGTTGGCCTTCGACCGAAGCCAGACGCTGGTTTTGCAAATCGTCACCGCCGGGGTTGGAGGTGCGGCACAGCAGAAAAGCGCCCTTGCCTTCGTACTTGAGGTAGGGCGCCACCGAGTCCCAGCCCATGAAGGGCGAGAGCGTGACCGCGTCAGCGCCGTAGCGCTCAAAGGCTTCGATGGCGTACTGCTCGGCGGTGCTGCCGATGTCGCCGCGCTTGGCGTCCAGGATGACGGGTACTTGCGGCGCCATGCGGCGCATGTGTTCCATCAGGCGCTCGAGCTGGCCTTCGGCGCGGCGCGCGGCAAAGTAGGCAATCTGCGGCTTGAAGGCGATCACCAGGTCGGCGGTGGCATCGACGATGGCGGCGCAAAAATCATAGATCTTGTTGGCGTCGCCTTTGAACTTACCCGGGAACTTGGCGGGGTCCGGGTCCAGGCCCACGCACAGCATGGACTGGTTCAAGTTCTCGGCCGCCGTCAGCATGTTCAAAAATGTCATGGCTTGATTGTAAGAAGCCCGGCCGGCCCAGGCCTGAAGCCTTGTCCGGGTGCGTTCATGGTGCGGCTTCAGTAGGAGCGGGGCATGCCCAGCACATGCTCGCCCACGTAAGAAAGAATCATGTTGGTGGAGATAGGCGCGACCTGGTAGAGCCGCGTTTCGCGGAACTTGCGCTCGATGTCGTATTCCGCCGCAAAACCAAAACCGCCATGCGTTTGCAGGCAGACGTTGGCCGCCTCCCAAGAGGCATCGGCGGCCAGCAGCTTGGACATGTTGGCTTCGGCGCCGCAGTGGATGCCGGCGTCAAACATTTCGCAGGCCCGGTAGCGCATCAGGCTGGCGGCTTCGACGTTGACGAAAGCCCGTGCAATCGGAAACTGGATGCCCTGGTTCTGGCCGATCGGGCGGTCAAACACCATGCGCTCCTTGGCATAAGCGCTGGCCTTGTCGGTGAACCAGTAGCCGTCACCAATGCATTCGGCGGCAATCAAAATACGCTCAGCGTTCAGGCCGTCCAAAATATATTTCAGGCCCTTGCCTTCCTCGCCGATGCGGTTTTCAACCGGCATTTCGAGGTTGTCGATGAAAATTTCGTTGGTCTCGTGGTTGACCATGTTGCGGATGGGCCGCACCGTGATGGACTTGCCGACGGCTTCGCGCAGATCCACCAGAAACACCGAGAGGCCTTCGCTTTTTTTATTCACTTCGGCCAGCGGCGTGGTACGCGCCAGCAGCAGCATGTAGTCCGAATGCTGCAGGCGTGAAGTCCAGACTTTCTGGCCGTTGATCACGTAACGGTCACCCTTGCGTACGGCCGTGGTTTTGAGTTGGGTGGTGTCGCTGCCGGTGCTGGGCTCTGTCACAGCCATGGATTGCATGCGGATTTCACCGCGGGCAATGCGCGGCAGCAGGTCTTGTTTTTGCTTGTCCGAGCCGTGCCGCACGATGCAGCCCATCACATACATCTGGCCGTGGCAGGCGCCCGAGTTACCGCCCGCGCGGTTGATCTCTTCCATCACCACGCTGGCTTCGGTCAGCGACAAACCCGAGCCGCCGTAGGCCTCAGGGATCAGTCCGGCCAGCCAGCCGGCTTCGGTGAGTGCAGTGACAAATTTTTCAGGGAATGCACGGGCCTCATCAACCTCTTGCCAGTAACGCGAGTCAAAGGCGGTGACGACCTGGCGCACACCTTCGCGCAATTCGGGGAAATTATTTTTTTGCATGAAATCAATTTCTTATGTGGCCGCCGTCAGCATGTTCAGAAATGTCATGGCTTGATTGTAAGAAGCCCGGTCGGCCCAGGGCGTACTATCGAAGCTCGGCGTGCGCAGTGCTTTATCGCCGGGCTTTTTTTGGAACCCGAATCTATGGATCTGAGCCGCCGCCAACTGACAGTGCTTGTCCTGCTGACCTTGGTCTGGGGCCTGAACTGGCCGATCATGAAAGTGGGTGTAACGGACTATCCGCCGCTGACTTTCAGAGCTATTTCCATGTGGTTTGGGCTGCCGGTGCTCGGCCTGGCGATGCTCTACCTCAAGGTGCCTTTTTTCATACCGCGTGAGCGTTACCGGGAACTGTTCTGGCTGGCGGCCACCAACATGTTTGTCTGGCATGCGGTGATGATCGTGGTGGTGAAAAACCTCAGCAGCGGCCGCTCTGCGATTCTGGGCTACACCATGCCTGTTTTTTCCGCCTTGTTCGGCGCCTGGTTTTTTGGCCAGCAACTGCGTGCGCGCAATTGGCTGGGCGTGGCGGCGGCGGCGCTGGGCGTGTCTTTTTTGCTGTGGCACGAGCTGACGCAGTTGTCGGGCAAGCCGCTCAGTGTGCTGCTGGCCCTGGTGGCGGCGGCCACCTGGGCGGTGGGCACCCAGCGGCTGCGCACAACCACCATGCCGGTGGCAACGCTGACGATTTCTTTTTGGATGACGCTGCTCACCGCCCTGGTGGTGAGCAGCCTCAGCATGGTGTTTGAAATGCCGCAATGGCGTGTGCCGCCGGCCGCCTCTTGGGCGGCAATTGTTTACAACGGCGTGATCATCTTCGGCTTTGCCCACGCGGCCTGGTTCTTCCTGGCGCGCAGCCTGCCGCCGATTGCATCGAGCCTGAGCGTGATGATGATCCCTATCCTGGGCGTTTTCTCAGGCGCGCTGTGGTTGAACGAGGTCCTCAATTGGCAGGACTGGGCGGCCGTGGTGTTGATGGTGGTGGCCATTGGCTCGGTGCTGCTGCCCAGCCGCAGCGTGCGTACGCCGCCCGCGCAGTCGCTCTAATTAGCGCCAGCGACCGTTTGCGCCAGACACAGATCGTCCCAGGCCCTGGCCTTGTCGGGCAGGCTGCGCAGCAGGTAGGCGGCGTCGTAGGTGACGAAGGCGGACACGCCGGCGAGCTGATGCTTTTGGCTGCGCAGCTTGCCCAGCGGCTCAGCCGTTTGCAGCAGCGCCTGCGCTGCCAGCCGGCCCATGATGAGCAGCGCGTGCGGCTTTTCGGCCTGCACCAGCGCGCTCAAGCTGCCTTGCAGTGCCAGACCCGGCTCGCCGCTGTCCGGCCCGGCGGCTGTGGCCTGACGCGATACCGGCACCCAGGCGGCGCGGGCACTGTTCGGAAGGCCCGCGGCGCGCAGCATGTTGTCCAGCAGCTTGCCTGTGTCGCCGGCCAAAGGATCGGCCGCAGCGCTGTCGGTCGCCGTTTCAATCAGCAGCAGCCAGCGCGCCGAAGCGCCGGCTGCGGGTTCGTACATGGCGCGTGCAGCGCCCAGCGTCCACGCGCTGCCGGCCGCAGTGGGCGCAACCTGCGCAGTGCCCCCGCTTGGGGCCGTTACAGCTGATGGTGTGGGTGCTGGCGGAGGTGCGGCCGCTCGCACAGCAGCCGCTTGGGGCGGGGCGGCTGCTTCCGAGGCTGCGCCGGGTGGCTGCCACAGGCGTATGCCCATTTCGCGCAGCATGGCGCGCTGGCGTTTGTCCAGGTCCAGGCTCATGCGCAGGCTTTCATGCGGGGCTCAAGGGTTTGCTCATCACCACCGCGTCTTCGCGTTGGAAGGCGCTGAGCGGGTAGTAGTTGCGGCGCGTACCGACCTGGTGAAAGCCGTAGTGTTCGTAGACCTGCTGTGCATGGGTGTTGCTGATGCGCACCTCCAACCACAGCCATTGGGCGTTTTGACCGCGTGACCACAGGCACAGTGCGTCCAGCATCAAGCGGGCAAAGCCCTGGCCCTGGTAAGCCTTGGCCACCGTGATGTTGAGCAGGTGCACTTCGTCAACGCCTTTCATGGCCACAAAGTAGCCTATCAGCTCGCTCTGTTCAGGCGCCACATCGGCCAGCAGCATCTGCGCCGGGTAGCCGGCTTGCAGCGAGTCGGCGAAGTTACCTTCTAACCAGGGGTGGGCGTAAACACTTTTTTCGATGCGCGCGACTTTGTCCAACCAGGGCGCGGTCATGGTTTCGAGTCGCACGGAGGGTAGCTGGGGCAGTGCACTCATGGCGAATTACTTGGCTGCGGCCAGGGCCGCGCGTTGAACCTGGGCGCGTTCATCGGTAGTTTGAGCCACTTTGTCGCGCACATAAAGCGGCAAAGCCTGCTCGGGCGGGCGTGCCGCGCCAGCGGCTATCAGCGCGGGTGCCAGCCGCAGCATTGCGGCGGCCGTGGGCAAGGCGGGCAGAACTGTGCTGCCGGAGGGCAAAGCGGGCAGCCGGTCGGCATAGACCTCGAACACATTGCCTGTCAGCAGCCGGCATGCGTTGCTGCGCCAGGCTTGTGCAAGGCCTTGCGGCGGCACCAGTGTGCAGGCTGCAAGCGGCTGGTAGGCGTTGCTGTTCAAGTGAAAGTGCTGCACATAGATTTCGTTCATGCGCGCATCGAGCATGGCGCTCAGTTGCGGCGGCAGCGCGGTCTGCGGATGCGTCTTGAGCCACTCAAAGCGCGCTTCTTCGGCCAGCGCTGCCAACGTGTCTACCGGCAGCACCGGCACACCCGCACCCAGCGCCAGGCCCTGGGCCACGGCGCAAGCGGTGCGCAGCCCGGTGAAAGAGCCGGGGCCCCGGCCGAAGGCGATGGCGTCGAGTTGGCTCAGGCGCAAGCCGGCGGCATCGAGCATCTGCATAAGGGCCGGGATCAGCTTGGTAGAGCTCAGTGCCGCACCGGCTGACTCGTGCTGCCACAGGCGCTCACCATCGCACACTGCGATCGACATGCGCTCGGTGCTGGTGTCAAACGCCAGCCAGCGGCCCGTGGCTGCGCCAGCCCCGGTGGGCGCTGTATCGGCTGAAAAGGTGACAGCGATGTGCATGGCTGGATTATCCGGTCAAGACAGCCGCGATAATCCGGCCATGTTTTTTGCACTTCCACACCGACCCTGGGCTCCCCCCCCGAAGCGGTTTCGGACTCTGTGGGCCGTGGCAGCGCTGGCACTGCTGGCCGGCGCCGCCGGCGCCAATCCTTCGCCCCGGGCTGCCAAGCCGCGGTGGCCGGCAGCCGTTGAGAAAGCGCTGGCCCAGGCGCAGGTGCCGGCCAGTGCTGTGGCCCTGCTGGTGGTCGATGTCAGCGGCCAGGGAGCACCGCGCTTGAGCCACCGCGCCGGCGAGGCCATGAACCCTGCCTCAGCCATGAAGCTGGTGACAACCTACGCCGCGCTTGACGCGCTGGGCCCGGACTTTCGCTGGCAGACGCGCGTGATCATGGACGGCCGCATCATCGACGGTCTGCTCGATGGCAACATGGTGGTGCGTGGCGGTGGTGACCCCAAACTCGTGGTGGAGCGTCTGCAGGCGCTGATAGGCCATGTTCACAGCAGCGGCGTGCGCGCCATCAAAGGCGACATCGTTTTGGACCGCAGCGCCTTCAGCGACGCCAAGGCCGATGCAGCCGCCTTTGACGGCGAGCCGCTGCGGCCTTACAACACGCAGCCCGATGCGCTGCTGATCAATTTCAAGTCGCTGGTGATGACCTTCACGCCCGAGCCGGCGCAGGGCCGGGCCTTGGTGCGCGCAGAGCCGCCGCTGGCCGGCGTGCAGGTGGATGCCAGCGTGCCACTGCTGCGGGGAGCGCGTTGCGGTGATTGGCGCGGTGAACTGCGCGCCAGCATCGACAACCCGACGCAGGTCAAGTTTGCCGGCACTTACGCCAGCAGCTGCGGCGAGCTGGTCTGGCCCAGCGCCTACCCTGAGCCGGCCAGCTACGCGGCGCGCGCCATTGAAGGCTCTTGGCGTCAGCTTGGCGGCGCGCTGACCGGCCGCGTGCGCGAAGCCACCAGCGCGGAGTTGGCCATGCTGCGCAGCCGCGGCAGCTTGTCGGGCAAGACAGCACCGCTGCGCCTGGACTCGCCCTCTTTGCCGCTGCTGGACATCGTGCGGGACGTCAACCAGTTTTCTAACAACGTGATGGCCCAGCACCTGTTTTTGAGTTTGGGCCTGTTCGGCCAACTCGCAGCCTCACCGGCCGGCACGCTGGAGGCGGGCCGTGAAGCCGTGCAAGCCTGGTGGCGAAAAACCTTGCCGGCAGCAACGGCCCCCGTGATGGACAACGGCTCCGGCCTCAGCCGGCTCGAGCGCATCAGCGCCAACAGCCTGGCAGCGCTGCTGCAGCACGCGGCGCAAAGCCCTTTGGCGGCAACGCTGGCTGACTCGCTGCCCGTGGTGGGTGCTGACGGCCGTCTGCGCGAGCGCGCCCCGGGCGCAGCCGGACGTGCTCAAATCAAGACAGGCACTTTGCGTGACGTCAGTGCCGTGGCCGGCTACGCCGACGGCAAAAGCGGCAAGCGCTATGTGGTCATCGGCATGATCAACCACCCCAACGCCAGCGCGGCCCGCCCCGCGCTGGACCGACTCATTGAATGGACCGTACTGGACCGCCCCTGATGCTGAACCTCTCACCCGCCGCCTACGAGCTGATCGGCTACGCCGCCGCTGTGCTGACCACTTTCAGCTTTGCACCGCAAGCCTGGCACACCTACCGGAGCAAAGACGTCAGCGGTATTTCGCTGGGCATGTACAGTGTGCTGACGACCGGCATTGTTTGCTGGCTGGTGTACGGTTTTAATCTGGGTACCATGCCACTGATTCTTGCCAATGCGGTCACCCTGGTGCTGGCGCTGGCTATTTTGGTGATGAAGCTTGCCTACAGCCGGCCGGCGCAACCCCCCCACGCTAAACCATGATTCCACTTTCCGTACTCGACCTGGCCCCGATTGCCCAAGGCAGCGATGCTGCCCAGTCCTATCGCAACACGCTGAGCCTGGCACAACACGCCGAGCGCTACGGTTACCAGCGCTACTGGCTGGCCGAGCACCACGGCATGCCCGGTATCTCCAGCGCAGCCACCTCGGTGCTCATGGCGCATGTGGCTGGCGGCACGCGCAGCATTCGTGTGGGCGCCGGCGGCATCATGCTGCCCAACCATTCGCCGCTGGTGATTGCAGAGCAGTTCGGCACGCTCGAGTCGCTGTTTCCCGGCCGCATTGACCTGGGGCTGGGCCGCGCGCCCGGCTCTGACCAGATCACCGCCCGCGCTCTGCGCCGCAACCTGGCCTCAGATTCGGACGACTTCCCGCAAGACGTGATGGAGCTGATGGATTATTTTTCTGACGAGCCGCGCCAACCGGTTCGTGCGGTGCCAGGCACGGGGCTGAACGTGCCGATGTGGATACTCGGCTCCAGCTTGTTCGGCGCGCAGCTGGCCGCGCACCTGGGCCTGCCTTTTGCGTTTGCATCGCACTTTGCACCCGCGCAAATGATGCAGGCCATCGAGATTTACCGCGCGCGTTTTCAGCCTTCAGCGCGGCTGGCCAAGTCCTACGTGATGCTCGGCTTCAATGTCTTTGCTGCCGATACCGACGAAGAAGCCCGCGTGCTGGTGACTTCGCAGCAGCAGGCTTTCATCAACCTGCGCAGCGGTCGCCCGGCCAAATTACCGCCGCCGCGTGCTGATTATTTGCAGCACATCGGACCGCAAGAGCATGCGCTGTTGGACAGCGTGCGCCAAAGCTATGCGATTGGCTCGCCCGACACCGTGCGGCGCGAGATGAACGCCTTCATAGAACGCACAGGCGCCGACGAGTTGATGATTGCCGGCCAGATCTTTGAGCACACGGCACGGCTGCGCTCTTACGAGATAACGGCAGAAGTGGCGCAGGCCCCAGCGCTAGAGGCCGCCTGAAGGCGTGGATCCATCTGCTGCGGCCCGACTCAAGCGGTCGCGCACGCCGTCCCACTCGGGCGCATCCGGCGGGGCTTGCACCCAAATTTGTGACACACCCAGAGCATCAAGTTCGCGCAGCACCGCAAACAGCTGCTGCGCTGCCGCCGCTGCATCCTCCGGCATCTGGCGGTGCAGGCTTGGGGCGTTCAGGCGCAAGGTGCTGCGGGCGTAAACGGCAACTGTGCCAGGGCGCGCAGCTGGGCCGTTCGCGGTGGTGTTCAACGTGTCGAGCCCCGCTTGCAGCGCTGGCGCATCCATCAGCCGCACGCGTGCGTTGGGAGCGTAATGCGATTCGAGCGTGCCCGACGCGCGTGGCGCGGCCACTGACGCCGGTGCATCTTTGTCCAACACGGCTTGGCCGCACGCGGCCTCCAGTTGCGCACGGGTCAGCAAGCCGGGGCGAAGCAGCACGGGCTGGCCGCGCGTGCAATCGACGATGGTGGACTCGATGCCGACGGCGCACGGGCCGCCGTCGAGCACCAGCAAATCTTCGCCCAGTTCTTCCTGCACATGCTGCGCGGTGGTCGGGCTGACACGGCCAAAGCGGTTGGCGCTGGGGCCGGCCAGGCCGGTGCCGCAGGCTTGCAGCAGGGCCAGCGCCACCGGGTGCGCGGGGCAGCGCAGGCCGATCGAATTTTGACCGCCGGCCGCAGCGGCCGCCACGCCGGCGCGACGCGGCAATATCAGCGTGAGCGGCCCGGGCCAGAAGGCCTCAATCAGTCGCGCGGCAAAAGCCGGCACGTCGCTGGCGTAGTCGGCCACTTGCGCGGCGCTGGCCACATGCACGATCAGCGGATGGTCAGACGGCCGGCCCTTGGCGGCAAAGATCAGCGCCACGGCGGCGTCGTTCGACGCATCGGCGCCCAGGCCGTAAACCGTCTCGGTTGGAAAGCCGACCAGGGAGCCGGCGCGAATGCGCTCGGCCGCTTCGGCGATCGCCGCAGGGTCGCTGCCGGGGCGAATCATTCAAAGGCCTTCCTGGCCGGGTAAGTCGGGCAAGCCGAGCAGGCCGGCAGCAGCCCGCGCGCTGGCTTGCACGCCGGCCAGGTCGGAGCCGGTGAGCGTCAGGTGGCCCATCTTGCGGCCGCGGCGCGCTTCGGTTTTGCCGTACAGGTGCAGATGCGCACCGGGCAGCGCCAGCACGGCGCACCAGTCGGGCGTGCGTTCGTGGCCGCTGGCGTCAAACCAGATGTCGCCCAGCAGGTTGAGCATGAGGGCCGGTGAATGCTGACGCGGCAGTGGCAGCGGCAAGCCGGCCATGGCGTGCACCTGCAGGTCGAACTGCGACACATCGCAAGCGTCCATGGTGTAGTGGCCGCTGTTGTGCGGGCGTGGCGCCATTTCATTAACGACCAGCGTGTCTTGCCCGTCAGCATCCGTCACCACAAAAAACTCCACACACATCAGGCCCACGTAGCCGATCTGCGCGGCAATCGCTTCGGTGGCGGCACGCGCGCGGGCCGCCAGCGCCGGAGGCAGGCAGCCTTCGTAGGCGTGCGTCACGGCCAGAATGCCGTCCACATGCACATTGCGCTGCGGTGCAAAACTCACCACCTGGCCGCCTTGCCCGCGCGCCACCAGCACCGACAACTCGGCTTGGAGCGGCAGCATTTTTTCGAGCACGCAAGGCACTTGTTTCAGCTCGTTCCAGGCGGCGGCCAGCTCGGCGGCGGTTTTGACGCGCACTTGGCCCTTGCCGTCGTAGCCCATGCGCGCGGTTTTCAAAATGCCGGGCAGCAGCGTGGCCGGCACGGCCGCCAGTTGATCGGGTGTTTGCAGCACTGCATAAGGCGCACAAGCCACGCCGGAGGCTGCGGCGCAGGCGCTGAAGTGGGCTTTTTCCTGCAGCCGGTCTTGCGCAATGGCCACGGCCGCAGCGCCAGGCGCTACCGGCCGCGTGACGGCCAACTGCGCCAGTGCGTCAGCCGGCACGTTTTCAAATTCAGTGGTGATGGCGGCGCACAGCGCGGCCAGTTGGGCCAGGCCGGCGGAGTCGCTGTAGCCGGTTTGAATATGGTGGTGGCTTACCAGCCCGGCCGGGCTTTGCGGGTCGGCATCGAGCACGGCGGTGAAGTAGCCCAGGCGCTGCGCTGCATGCACAAACATGCGGCCCAACTGGCCGCCACCCATCACGCCCAGCGTGGCGCCCGGCAAAATAGGTGACGCCGGTCCGCTCATAGCGGCGGCAGTGTCATGGCAGCGGCAGCAGCGGTTTGCTCGGTGCGAAACGCTTGCAGCTTACCGGCCAGCGCCGCGTCATGCAGCGCCAGCTGGGCCACGGCAAACAGCGCCGCATTGGCCGCACCGGCGTTGCCAATCGCAAAGGTGGCCACCGGAATGCCCTTGGGCATTTGCACGATGCTGTGCAAAGAGTCCACCCCTTGCAGATGTTTGCTGGCCACCGGCACGCCCAGCACCGGCACGCAGGTTTTGGCCGCCAGCATGCCCGGCAGGTGCGCCGCGCCGCCGGCACCCGCAATGATGGCCTGCAGCCCGCGCCCGGCCGCCGCTTCGGCATAGGCAAACAAGGCGTCGGGCATGCGGTGCGCCGAAACCACGCGCGCTTCATAGGCCACACCAAAGTGCTGCAGGATCTGCACCGCGTGCTGCATCGTTTCCCAGTCGCTGTTCGAGCCCATCACCACGCCCACTGAAACGCGGGCACCGGGGGCGGGGGTGTGTGCGGATGAAGGGGTGTGGGAAGTGGTCATGTGAGCCTTGAAAGCCATGGGGCCGGTCAGCGGGGAAAGGCCTGATTTTAAGCCGGCATGCTATCGTTTTGCCTTTGGCGCCAGCCGGCGTTGTTCAACCCTTACTTTTGCCCTTTCCATGATTGATGTCACGATTGCGAATTTTGAACAGGAAGTGATCGCCGCTTCCATGACCACCCCGGTGCTGATCGATTTCTGGGCGCCCTGGTGCGGTCCCTGCAAATCACTGGGCCCCTTGCTTGAAAAAGTGGAAGTCGCCTACGCAGGCCGCTTCAAGCTGGCCAAGATCGACTCTGACCAGGAGCAGCAGCTCAGCTCAGCGTTTGGCATCAAAAGCATTCCGACCTGCATCTTGATGATGGGCGGGCGGCCTGTGGATGGTTTTACCGGCGCCCTGCCCGAGGGCAAGATCAAGGAGTTCCTCGACAAACACCTGCCCGGCGAGAACGAAGTGCTGGCCCAGTCCGAGGCGAACGAGGCGCAGGCCCTGCTGGAAAGCGGTGACGTGCAAAGCGCGCAGGACAAGCTGGCCGAGGCATTGGCCGCTGACCCGGCCAATGACGATGTGCGCTTTGACTATGTCAAGCTGCTGATCGGCACCGGCCAGTTGGCGCCTGCCCAAAGTGCCTTGGCTCCTGCGCTGGTGCAGATTCCGCTGCAACTGCGTTTTGAGGCGCTGCGGCAGTGGCTCAAAGCGCTCGAGTTCGTCAGCACCGACCCGCGCGGTCAGTGGTCTTATGAGCAATTTGACGCTTCAATTGCCCAGAACAAGCGCGACTTTGACACCCGCCTGGCCAAGGCCCGCGTGCTCATGAGCGAAGGCGAGTGGACGGCGGCCATGGACGAGCTGCTGGAGATCATCATGCGCGACAAGCTCTGGGGCGAGGAAACCCCGCGCAAAACATTCGTCGCCATTTTGGAGTTGTTGACGCCGCCGCGCCCCAAAAACGCACCCGGCGCCACCGGCAAGACCGCCGCCGGCATCGAACTGCTGGGCAAAGCCGTCGTGCAGGAAGACCCGCAGGCCGCCTTGGTCTCAAGTTACAGGCGAAAGCTCAGCATGATGCTCAACTGAGGCCGAGGCAAACCCGGAGGTTTTCGTTTCAAATACCTTTTTCGTGCGAATCGCGCACGAATTGAATGCATTTGGCACCGAATCAGGGAAAAGACGGTCTGCGGCAGCCTCTTTTAATTGGCATGGTTCTTGAATTAGAGAGTACTGGGAAATCCATTAACTCTAAAAGAAAGAACAACATCATGAAACTTAAACTCGCCCTGGTGCTGTCAGCTTTGGCTTATGCCGGCGCAACATTTGGGCAGGCGAAGGCCCCTGAACCTGACTACACGCTGTCCTTCAATGCCAGCGTCATGTCCGACTACCGCTATCGAGGCATTTCGCAGTCGCGTTTGAAGCCAGCGGTGCAAGGCGGGCTGGATTTCGCGCACAAGAACGGGTTTTATTTGGGCGCCTGGGGTTCCACGATCAAGTGGATTGAAGACTCGGGCGCGACAGACGGTAATGTTGAAATTGATCTTTATGGCGGTTTCAAGGGCGATTTGGTGAAGGATGTCGCTTTCGATGTGGGCGTGTTGCGCTACGAATATGTCAGGAACAAGCTCGGCGCCGTCTCAGGTTCTGCCAACGCCAACACCACCGAGTTGTATGGCGCCCTGACTTATGGTGTTGTCACCGCCAAGTATTCGCAGAGCCTAAGCAATCTGTTTGGCACCACCAACAGCAAGAACAGCCAGTACCTGGACTTGAGTGCCACCTTCGACTTGGGTTCGGGCATGACTCTCACGCCCCATGTGGGCAGGCAGCTGGTGAACAATAATCCCAACTCTAACTATACCGACTACTCCATCACCCTTGCCAAAGATCTGGGCAAGGGTCTGAGCGCTTCGGCCATGCTGGTTGATACGAACGCCAAGTCTAGCGCTTACACCTGGGGCGGCAAAAAATATGTCGGCAAGTCCGGCGCCCTTGTCGGTCTCAAATACAGCTTTTAAGCACGAAGTTGTTGGCGTCGACGCAGATTTACCTTGGCGACAACTCGCCGAGGGCTGCTTCAGCCTAACAATCGTGCCAGCGCTTCTTTGTATTTCTCGGCAGTTTTCAGCGCCACGTCGGGCGGCAGCTGCGGTGCTGGCGGCGTTTTGTCCCAGGGCTTGCCGTTGATGCGCACGGCTTCGAGCCAGTCGCGTACAAACTGCTTGTCGTAGCTGGGCGGGTTTTGGCCTTCGGTGAAAGCTTGCTCGTAGCCTTCAATTGGCCAGTAACGCGAAGAGTCGGGCGTGAGCACCTCGTCCATCAGAGTCAGCGTGCCGTTTTCGTCGAGGCCAAACTCAAACTTGGTGTCGGCAATGATGATGCCCTTGGTCAGCGCAAAGGCTGCAGCGGTTTGGTAAATCTCGATGCTGATTTTTTTGATTTGCGCGGCGAGTTCAGCACCGACGATTTTTTCGACCTGTGCGTAGCTGATGTTCTCGTCATGCTCGCCGGCTTCGGCCTTGGCGGCGGGCGTGAAGACGGGCTCGGGCAACTTGCTGGCGTTTTTCAGGCCGGCCGGCAGCGGCACGCCGCAGACCGATTGCGTGGCCTGGTATTCCTGCCAGCCGCTGCCGGCCAGGTAGCCGCGCACCACGGCCTCGACCGGGATGGGTTTGAGGCGCTTGACCAGCATGGAACGGCTCACCACCTGCGGCAGCTCGGCAGATGAGACAACGCTCTCAGGCGCCTCGCCGGTCAGGTGGTTCGGGCAAATGTGCCCCAGCTTGCCGAACCAGAACAGCGCCATCTGCGTGAGCAGTGCACCCTTGCCGGGTATCGGCTCGCCCAGGATCACGTCAAAAGCGCTGAGCCGGTCGCTGGCGACCATCAGCAGGCGGTTGGTGCCGACGGCGTAGTTGTCGCGCACCTTCCCTCTGGCCAACAGGGGCAAAGATGTCAGGGTCGAGGTGTGCAGTGCTGCGGCCATGGGGTTCAGCGCACTACCTGGGCCAACTCGCCCTTGGCATAGCGCGCTGCCACCACCTGCAGGCTGTCGCCCTTGATCTTGGCGGCCTGGCCTTCACAGCCGAACTCGATGTAGCGTTGCTTGCAAATCGCCTTGGCGGCTTCACGCGCGGGTTTGAGCCATTCGCGCGCGTCAAATTTTTCAGGGTTCTCTGCCAGAAATTTACGCACTGCGCCTGTCATGGCCAGACGGATGTCGGTGTCAATGTTGATCTTGCGCACGCCGAACTTGATGGCTTTTTGAATTTCTTCCACAGGCACGCCGTAGGTTTCTTTCATGTTGCCACCGTACTGGCGGATGATGGCCAGCAGCTCCTGCGGCACGCTCGATGAGCCGTGCATCACCAGGTGGGTGTTGGGAATGCGGCGGTTGATTTCCATGATGCGCTCAATCGCCAGGATGTCGCCCGTGGGCTTGCGCGTGAACTTGTAAGCGCCGTGGCTGGTGCCAATCGCAATGGCCAGCGCGTCCAGCTGCGTGCGCTTGACGAAGTCTGCGGCCTGCTCAGGGTCGGTCAGCAACTGTTCACGCGTCATCACGGCATCGGTGCCGTGGCCGTCTTCCTTGTCGCCTTGCATGGTTTCGAGCGAGCCCAGGCAGCCAAGCTCGCCTTCCACCGTAACGCCCAGCTTGTGCGCCATGTCGACCACCTGGCGGGTGACCTCAACGTTGTAGTCGTAGCTGGCAATCGTCTTGCCGTCGGCTTCCAGGCTGCCGTCCATCATGACGGAGCTGAAACCCAGGTTCATGGCGCCCTGGCAAACGCCGGGGTTCTGGCCGTGGTCCTGGTGCATGACCAGTGGAATGTGCGGATAGGCTTCGACCGCGGCTTGGATCAAATGTTTGATGAACGGCTCACCGGCGTATTTGCGTGCACCGGCACTGGCTTGCAGAATCACCGGCGCGCCGGTTTCGTTGGCGGCTTCCATCACGGCTTGGACCTGCTCGAGGTTGTTGACGTTGAAAGCCGGAATGCCGTAGGTGTTCTCGGCGGCGTGGTCGAGCAATTCGCGCATGGAAACGAGAGCCATGAAGTAATCCCTTGGGGTGTGTTGGTGAGATGCGTAACCGGGCGGTAACTCGTTTTGATTTTACCTGCCGTTGATTAGCTCAATAGGTGTGTGGGTCTATTCGTGCTGGGACCGGGTTCGGGGACCGGTGAGGGTCTGCGGCGGCAGCCTCATGCTGGGGTACCAGAAATCGGCTGCCGCCGCAGACCCTCACAGGATGCAGGGGGGATGCGGGGATGACACAAGAGGGCGGGGATGGATTCCTACCTGCGCAGGAATGACGGAAAAAAGGGTCAGGCGTGACGGCGCAAGCAAAACCATGGCGCAGTCGGGGTGGGGCCGGCAGCCGATTTCTGGTACCCCAGCATGAGGCAGCCGGC
>JBILIK010000099.1:0-3468 GCA_044350025.1 Polaromonas sp.
CAGGGGATGACACAAGAGGACGGGGATGGATTCCTGCCCCCGATCAGGTCGAGGGCAGGCTCCGCAGGAATGACAAAAGAGGCAGGATTGACGGGAACAGAAAGGAAAACGGCGTCAGCCACAACATGGCGCAGTTGGGGTGGGGCCGGCAGCCGATTTCTGGTACCCCAGCATGAGGCAGCCGGCCCCACCCCGACTGCGCCTCCCCGAACCCGAACCCGAACTCAGAGCGTCAAGCCACCCGGCAGATCTTGAGCATGTTGGTGCCACCCGGCGCACCCATCGGCTCGCCGCAGGTGATGGCGTACACATCGCCGCTTTGCACAATGTTCCGGCGCAGCAAATGGCCTTCGGCCTGCTCCAGCGCAGTGTCACGGTCAGCGCTGGTGTCCATCAACAGCGGGCGCACATTGCGGTACAGCGCCATCTTGCGCTGCGTCGCCAGGCGAGGCGTCAACGCATAGATCGGCACGCGAATGTCATGCCGGCTCATCCACAGCGGCGTCGAGCCACTGTCGGTCAGCGCCACGATGGCCTTGGCGCCCAGGTGATGCGCCGTGATCAGCGCGCCCATGGCGATCGACTGGTCGATGCGCATGAAGGTCTTGCCGGTGAAATCGGCTTCCAGGTCAGCGTACTCGGTCTTCTCGGCTTCCACGCAAATCTTCGCCATCTCTTCAATGGTCTCCAGCGGGAAACGGCCGGCGGCCGACTCGGCGCTCAGCATCACGGCGTCGGTGCCGTCGAGCACGGCGTTGGCCACATCGCTCACCTCGGCGCGCGTGGGCACCGGGTTGTTGATCATGCTTTCCATCATCTGCGTGGCGGTGATCACCAGCTTGTCGGCAGCGCGCGCCATTTTGATCATGCGCTTTTGCAGCGCCGGCACCACCGCGTTACCCACTTCAATGGCCAGGTCACCGCGGGCCACCATGATGCCGTCGCTCACGCGCAAAATTTCTTCCAGCTTGGGGATGGCTTCAGCGCGCTCGATCTTGGCGATCAGCCCCGGCGTGTGTTTGTAAGGTGCGGCGGCCACATTGCACAACTGACGTGCCATTTCCATGTCGGTAGCGTTTTTTGGAAAGCTCACCGCCACATAGTCGGCCTGAAAGCTCATGGCCGTCTTGATGTCTTCCATGTCCTTGGCCGTGAGCGCCGGCGCGGTCAGCCCGCCGCCTTGCTTGTTGATGCCCTTGTTGTTGGACAGCACACCGCCCTGCTTGACGGTGGTGTGCACCTGCTCACCGCGCACAGAGTCCACTGTCAGCACGATCAGGCCGTCATTGAGCAAGAGCACGTCGCCGGCTTTCACGTCGCGCGGCAGTTCCTTGTAGTCCAGGCCCACGCCTTTGATGTCGCCCGGCTCGGTGCGCGAGGCGTCGAGCACAAATTTTTCGCCGCCCACCAGCATCACCTTGCCCTCAGCGAATTTGCCAACGCGAATCTTCGGACCTTGCAGATCGGCCATGATGGCCACCTCGCGGCCGACGCGTTGGGCGGCTTCGCGCACCAATCCAGCGAGCTTGATGTGGTCCTCAGCCGTGCCGTGGCTGAAATTCAGACGCACCACGTTGACGCCGGCGGCGATCATCTTTTCAAGGATGTCGGGCTGGTTGGACGAGGGGCCGAGGGTGGCAACGATCTTGGTGGCGCGGCTGGGCATAGTTTGTCTTCCGTGTAATTTAGTTTCCATTCTCACACGCGCGAGTTACCAGGCCGGTACATGGGCTTGACGGCCTCACCCCGCCCGGGGCTGCATCAGCCCGCCGCGCGTTTTTGCAATATCTCAAAAGCCGGCAGCGTTTTGCCTTCCAGCACTTCCAGAAAAGCGCCGCCGCCGGTAGAGATGTAGTCCACTTGTTTTTCAATACCGTACTTGGCAATCGCGGCCAGCGTGTCGCCACCGCCGGCAATCGAAAACGCGCTGCTCTCGGCAATGGCGCGGGCAATGCCTTCGGTGCCTTTGGCAAAGGCGTCAAACTCAAACACGCCGACCGGGCCGTTCCACACGATGGTGCCGGCGGCCTTGAGCATGGCGGCCAGGCGCGCTGTGGTGGCTGGGCCGATGTCCAGAATCAGGTCGTCTTCAGCCACGTCAGCGGCGGCTTTCACGGTGGCCACGGCGTCGGCGGCAAAGGTCTTGGCGGTGACCACGTCGGTCGGAATCGGCACATCGGCGCCACGCGCTTTCATGGCGGCAATCACGGCGCGTGCGTCGTCCAGCAGGCCAGGTTCGGCCAGGCTCTTGCCGATGTTCAAACCGGCGGCCAGCATGAAGGTGTTGGCAATGCCGCCGCCCACAATCAGCTGGTCCACCTTGCCGGCCAGCGCCTGCAAAATCGTCAGCTTGGTCGAGACCTTGCTGCCGGCCACGATGGCCACCAGCGGCCGGCGCGGCTGGGCCAGCGCCTTGGCAATCGCGTCCATCTCGGCGGCCAGCAGCGGACCGGCGCAAGCAACTTTGGCGTACTGCGCAATACCGTAGGTCGAGGCTTCGGCGCGGTGCGCGGTGCCAAAAGCGTCATGCACAAAAATATTGCAGAGCGCGGCCATCTTGCGCGCCAGCGCTTCGTCGTTTTTCTTTTCGCCGGGGTTCACGCGGCAGTTCTCCAGCATGACGATCTGGCCGGGCTGCACGGCCACGCCCTCAGTCCAGTGGGCCACCAGCGGTATCTCGCGCTGCATCAGCTCGCCCAGGCGCTGGGCGACAGGCGCCAGCGAATCGGCCGGCTTGAAAGCGCCTTCGGTGGGGCGGCCCAGGTGCGAGCTCACCATGACGGCTGCGCCGGCGTCCAGCGCCATTTGCAGGCAGGGCACCGAGGCGCGGATGCGCGTGTCTTCGGTGATACGGCCGCTGTCGTCTTGCGGAACGTTCAGGTCGGCGCGAATGAACACGCGCTGGCCGGCCGCCCGGCCGTTGGCGCAAAGATCAGAAAAGCGGATGAAGTTCATGGGTTTTTGTTTAAAAAGCAGCTGAAAAAACAGCCGGATTGTAGGAGCCGGCGCTTACCAGCCCAGGCCCACATGCAACGGCAAATACACCGCCATGCCGACGATGATGGTGCCCAGCAAATCACGCCGCCAGTAGTACCAGGCCAGACCGGCCAGCACGGCAAAAATGCGCGCGTCCTGCCAGGTGGCGATCAGCTGGCCTTGTGTCATGACCATCTCGGGCACGATCACTGCCGAAAGCGCCGCAATCGGCGCGTAGTGCAGGCCGCGCTGGGCCCAGCTTGGCAGCGTCCAGGGCTTGCTCGACAACAAAAAGAAGCAGCGCGTGAGCACCGTGACGCAGGCCATGCCGGCGATGGTGGCCACAGTGTAGAGATCGGTTTGGTTCATGAGCGTGTACCGTCAGTCAGGGTTGCCGGCGTGCTCTGGTCTGCCCTGCGGCATTTTTTCCAGCATCAGACAGACGGCCACGGCAGCGGCAATCGCCACCAGGATGTTGAGTTTGAGGGGCAG
>JBILIK010000048.1:0-19992 GCA_044350025.1 Polaromonas sp.
GGCGGATTCAAGCACGAAGTGCAACACGAGATAACGATTGATGAAACACCTCTGCAGGCGTTCTGAATCCCAATCGTTTGCGGGGGCGGTTATTCAATCTGTTTTCGATCATCTTAATTTCCTCGTCCGTAATGCTTGCCATCTGGCGCTTCTTGGGCACGTATTGCCGCAGCAGGCCATTGAAGTTCTCGTTGGAGCCTCGCTCCCAACTGGCAAAGGGGCGGGCAAAGTAGCCCGTGCTGCCCAGCGCTTCATCAATCCTGGCGTGCCCGCTAAATTCTTTGCCGTTGTCATAGGTCAGGGTCTTGACCCTAGCCTTCAACGGGTTGAGCGCTTCGATGATGGCCGCGCCAACCAGATCAGCTGTTTTGTTTGAAACCTTGGCCATGACCGCGTACCCGCTTTTGCGCTCCACCACCGTCACGATGGCTTGCTTGTGGTTGGCACCTATGACGGTGTCACATTCCCAATGACCCACTTGCAAGCGCTTGTCAATGTGCGATGGGCGCTCGCTCAGCGGCCTGCGGTTGGGGATTTGCCCCCGTCGGTCTCGACCACTGGCGTAGCGCTTTCTCTTTTGCTTTTGGCAACGCAGGTTCTTCCACAAGGTGCCGCCATGCGCCTTGTCTGCATAAACATGCAGGTACAGCGATTCATGGCTCACTGGCAGCTTGCCGGCGATCTGCTCAGGGCTCCATTGCAGCCGCAACAGCGCACTGGCTTGCTCTTTCACCCAGGGTGCAAGCGTGTTGGCGTTGCGGCTCGATTCGGAGCGTTTGCAGGCAAGTTCACAAGCCTGTTTGGCTCTGTAGCCTCGACACCCGGCATTGCGGCGCAGCTCGCGACTGATCGTGGACTTGTCTCGCCCAAGCAGTTGCGCAATCTGCGTGATGTTGTGCTGGGCATTCATAAGGCTGTGAATCTGATATCTTTCAATCTGGCTGAGGTGTTTGTAATTCATCGGGCAACTTCGACTTGCAGGTCTGGAAGCCTTGAATGCTAAACATCCTCAGCCTCCTTATTGCGGTTAGTCAACGTTGCACTTCGTACTTGAATCCGCCCAGTTCTAACTTTAATGTGTACCTCAAGTTTCCGGGACAACATGGTAGGACGTCAAATCGTGCGGTTCGTTACCCGTTACAAAATTTCTTATTTTCATAGACTTAAATCAATGCGTTGTTTTATGAGCTGCTATGTTGAATTTGGTTTATTCGTCATACCTTTTTTGCGCGACGTTCAGTTGCTTCGCTAATTTTCGAGAGCTCATTCGCTACTTGAGCTATGGCCCTCAAACCGAAAAGCCCACTTTAATGGGCACGCTTTTCCAACCGTTGGCATGTCCGCAACGGCCACAAGCGGCAATCCAGGGATTGGGTAAGCCAGAGGTCTAGTCTTTCCTCACAATGCTGACCAATGAACCCAAGTTTCACCTGCCACTCATCGACAGACCCTCAATGCATTGCTTTTTTTCTAGAAGTAGGAGCAGTCTCGCAGGCCTTGATCCGCTAATGACCGCTCCCAGCCTGATGCAGACCTACGGCCCGACTCGGTCAATGACGGCTGCAAGCCCCTTGCACCAGCGATCGCGGCAAACTTAGCGTAGCTGTCGCCGCACCTACGAGCGAGTGATGCTCGACAACTCCTGAATTACGGCGCCGTGTGGACCCAGTTTTCTACTTCCAGCGCAGGCACCCGTGCGAACTCCCCCGTGTTGTTCGTCACCAGCACCAGGCCTTCGCTGCGGGCGTGCGCTGCAATGTGCATGTCGTTCACGCCGATAGGCTGGCCGAGTTTTTCTAAGGCGGCGCGAATGGCTCCGTCATGCTGGGCGGCCTTGGGGCCATAGGGCAGAACTTCCAGGCGACTGTAAAAGTCCTCGATAGCGGCCAGGTTCTCGCTCACGCGGCTGCTTTTCTCCGCACCGTGCAAGAGTTCGGCGAGGGTAATCGAGGAAATAGCCATGCGGCTGGCGTTGGCGTTGAAGGTGGAAAGCACCTCGACTGGGCGCCGCTTTAACACGTGGATGACGATGTTGGTGTCCAGCAGGTAACGCAGCATCAAAGCGCCTCCCGCTCCGGCTGGTGCTGGCTGGCGCGCTCGGGCAGGAAGTCGTCGCTCACTGTGGGGCCACCCAAAAAGAAGCTGTCCCAGGTTTGGCCTAGGGGGGCGATGATGCGCTCCTTACCTTTGACGCGTATATCTACCTTCTGGACACCCTCGGGTAATCGCACGTCCAATGGGAGACGAACGGCCTGGGTACGGTTATTGACAAAAACAGTGCCGATGGACATGGCTGCCTCCTGAGGAAATGTATATAGCAATTGTATATGGCGGCTCCGCCACAGCCCCGCACTGCCAGCACAACATCTATCGCCCCGCCAACCCGACCCGTCAAATCAACGCTGCGCCAACAACGGCGCCAAATACCGCCCCGTGTGACTCGCCGGGTTTGCCGCCAAATCCTCTGGCGTGCCCACGCCCACCACCGTGCCGCCGCCGGCGCCGCCTTCGGGGCCGATGTCGATCAGCCAGTCGGCGGTTTTGATGACGTCGAGGTTGTGTTCGATGATGACGATGGTGTTGCCGGCGTCGCGCAGTTGGTGCAGCACTTTGAGCAGCAGGTCAATGTCGGCAAAGTGCAGGCCGGTGGTCGGCTCGTCGAGGATGTAGAGCGTGCGGCCGGTGTCGCGTTTGCTCAGCTCCAGCGCGAGCTTGATGCGCTGCGCCTCACCGCCTGAGAGCGTGGTCGCCGCCTGGCCGAGCTTGATGTAGCTCAGGCCCACGTCCAGCAGGGTTTGCAGCTTGCGCGCAATGGTGGGCACAGCCTTGAAGAATTCGGCAGCGGCTTCGACCGTGAGCTCTAGCATCTGCGCGATGTTTTTGCCTTTGTAAAGCACTTCCAGCGTTTCGCGGTTGTAGCGCTTGCCGTGGCAAATGTCGCAAGGCACGTACACATCCGGCAAAAAGTGCATCTCCACTTTCACCATGCCGTCGCCCTGGCAGGCTTCGCAGCGGCCGCCGGCCACGTTGAAGCTGAAACGCCCCGGTCCGTAGCCGCGCTCGCGCGCGCTGTTCATCTCGGCCATGAGTTCGCGGATCGGCGTGAACAGGCCCGTGTAGGTGGCCGGGTTGCTGCGCGGTGTGCGGCCAATGGGCGACTGGTCCACGTTGATGACTTTGTCGAAGTGCTCAATGCCTTCCATCGCCTCGTGCGGCGCGGGCTCTTCGTTGGCGCGGTAAAGCGTGCGCGCCACGGCGGCGTACAGCGTGTCATTGACCAGGGTGGATTTGCCCGAGCCCGAGACGCCGGTGACGCAGGTCAGCAGGCCGACCGGAAACGCCACAGTGACGCCTTGCAGGTTGTGGCCTGTGGCGTTGATGACCTTGAGGCACTGCAAGTCGCCTTGCGTGAGCTGGTGCGCAGCCTCGCGGGCGGCGCGCTTGACGCCGGCCTCGCTGGGCGCAAAGCGCGGGTTCTTGATGACCAGCGGGCCCCTGGCCACTGTTGGCAGCCAGGGTGTGCGCCGCGTGGGCACGGCGATCTTGCGGGTGCCCGCCAGGTACTGGCCGGTCAGCGAGTTCGGGTTGGCTTGCACCTCTTCAAAGCTGCCCTGCGCCATCACGCGCCCGCCATGAATGCCGGCGCCCGGGCCCATGTCGATCACGTGGTCGGCGGCGCGGATCATCTCTTCGTCATGCTCGACCACCAGCACACTGTTGCCGATGTTGCGCAAGTGCTTGAGCGTGCCGATCAGGCGGTCGTTGTCGCGCTGGTGCAGGCCGATGCTGGGCTCGTCGAGCACGTACATCACGCCGGTCAGGCCCGAGCCGATCTGGCTGGCCAGGCGGATGCGCTGCGACTCGCCGCCCGACAGCGTCTCTGCGCTGCGGTCCAGGCTGAGGTAGTTCAGGCCCACGTCGTTGAGGAACTTCAGGCGCAGGCCGATCTCGCGCACCACCTTGTCGGCGATCTCGGCTTTAGAGCCCTGCATTTTGAGGCCGGTGAAATACGCCAGGCTCTCGCGCAGCGTGACGCAGCTGACTTCGTAAATGGCCTTGCGGCTGCCAGCTTGCCCGTCAGCACCGGGGGCGCCCACCAGGTACACATGGCGTGCCTCGGTCCGCAGTCGCGTGCCCATGCAGGCCGTGCAGGGCTGCACGCTGCGGTAGCGGGCGAGCTCTTCACGCACCGCGCTGGAATCGGTCTCGCGGTAACGGCGCTCAAAGTTGGTGATGACGCCTTCAAACGGATGTTTCTTGCTGACCTTGCGGCCGGCCGATGCGCCTGACTCCATGATGTAGCTGAACTTGATCTCTTCTTCGCCAGAGCCGTACAAGACCACTTGCTGAACGCGTTCGGGCAGGGTCTCGAAAGCGGCTTCAATGTCAAAGCCGTAATGTTTGGCCAGACTCTCAAGCATGGCGAAGTAGTAGGCGTTGCGCCTGTCCCAGCCCTTGACGGCGCCACTGGCCAGACTGAGCGATGGAAAAGCCACCACGCGCGTTGCGTCAAACGACTCGGTATGCCCCAGGCCGTCGCAGCCCGGGCAGGCGCCTATGGGTGAGTTGAAAGAAAACAGCCGCGGCTCCATCTCGCTGAGCGCGTAGTTGCAAGCCGGGCAGGAAAACTTGGCACTGAAAAAATGCTCGCCCGTTGCAGCCTGTCCTGCGGGTGCGGCTGGCGCGTCCATCTCAAGGGCCACTGCCTTGCCTTCGGCCAAGCGCAGTGCAGCTTCAAAGCTCTCGGCAATGCGCTGCTTGAGCTTGTCTTGCTCCAGCCGGCCGTCGTCCAGCTCGCCTTCTGCCAAGCCCGGTGCGGGGGCGCTCACGTGGCGCACTTTGACGCGGTCAATCACCACGTCGATGTTGTGCTTTTCGGCTTTTTTGAGCTTGGGCAGCTCGTCATATTCATAAATCTGGCCATTGACCCGAAAGCGCACATAGCCTTGCGCCTGCATCTGGGCAAACACATCCAAAAACTCGCCCTTGCGCTCGCGCGCCACCGGCGCCAGGATCATCAGCCGCGTGCCTTCGGGCAGGGCCAGCACGGCGTCCACCATCTCGCCCACGCTTTGCGCTTGCAGCGGCAGGTCATGCTCGGGGCAAAAGGGCGTGCCGGCGCGGGCAAACAGCAGGCGCAGGTAGTCGTGAATCTCGGTCACCGTACCCACGGTCGAGCGCGGGTTGTGCGAGGTGGCTTTTTGCTCGATCGAGATCGCCGGGCTCAGGCCCTCGATCATGTCCACGTCGGGCTTGTCCATGAGCTGCAAAAACTGCCGCGCATACGTCGACAAACTCTCAACGTAACGGCGCTGGCCTTCGGCGTACAGCGTGTCAAAAGCCAGCGACGATTTGCCCGAACCGCTCAGCCCGGTGATGACCACCAGTTGGTTGCGCGGAATGTCGAGGTCGATATTCTTGAGGTTGTGCGTGCGCGCGCCGCGAACGCTGATGCGCTGCGCCGCCAGAATCTGGCCCAGGTAATGGCTGTCAGTGGATGAGTTCAAGGGTGAGGGCCGGCAAAACCGAACATCATAGACCGCCCGGCCACAAACCGCCATGGCGCGGCCCGGGGATGGATTCCTGCTTTCGCAGGAATGACGGGGCTGAGGCAGGAATGACGGACTGAGGCGGGAATGACTGCTCTGCTCCCGTCATCCTCGCGAAGGCGGGGATCCATCGGCGTATTGGCGGCCAGGCGGCGCTATGAGTAACAATAGCCCTTTGGTTTTTACGCCAACCCCTTACTGCCCCACAGCTGACGTGCGCCCCATTCCTCCAGACACCCCCATGACACCAGCTGAGCTCCGTTCGAGCTTTTCGCTGTCATCGATTTATGCGTTGCGCATGCTGGGGCTGTTTCTGGTGCTGCCGGTGTTTGCTCTCGAGGCTTCGCGCTACCCCGGCGGCGATGACCCGGCCCGCGTGGGTCTGGCCATGGGTATTTACGGCCTGACCCAAGGGCTGCTGCAAATCCCCTTTGGCATGGCCTCGGACTGGCTGGGCCGCAAGCGCGTCATCATTTTCGGGCTGCTGGTGTTCGCGCTGGGCAGCTTTATCGCCATGGCGGCGGCTGACCTGACCTGGCTGACCATAGGCCGCTCGGTGCAAGGGGCCGGCGCTATTTCAGCGGCCGTCAGCGCCCTTTTAGCCGACCAGACCCGTGACGAAGTGCGCACCAAGGCCATGACGCTGGTGGGCGTGAGCATCGGCCTGATGTTTGCCGTGTCGCTCATCATTGCGCCGCTGTTGGTCTCGCACATCGGCTTGACCGGACTCTTCACCTTGACCGGTTTTTTTGCGCTGACCGGTATCGCGGTGGTGATTTGGTGGGTGCCGCCCGAGCCGGCGCAGCCAGCGCACCTTCCCCGCGGCTCACTGGCGCTGGTGCTGCGTGACCCGGCGCTGCTGCGGCTGGACATGGGCGTGTTTGTGCTGCATGCGGTGCAATTGGCCATGTGGATCGCCATACCCGCGCTGCTGGTGCAGGCCGGCCTGGGCAAGGACGCCCACTGGCAGGTTTACACACCGGCGGTGGTGGCTTCGTTTGTCGTGCTGCGCGTCACGCTGTACCCGCTGGAGCGGCTGGGCTATCTGCGCGCGGTGTTTCTGGGCTCTGTCGGGGTGATTTTGCTGGTGCAGCTGGGTCTGTGGTGGACAGCGCAGCAAGCAGCCACCGGCACCCCGAGCCTGGGCCTGCTGGCTGGGCTGTTGTTTGTCTTTTTCTGCGGCTTCAATATTCTGGAGTCCTGCCAGCCCAGCTTGGCCTCACGTTTGGCGCCCAAGCATGCGCGTGGCACGGCGCTGGGAGTTTACAACACACTGCAGTCGCTGGGCTTTTTTGCCGGTGGCGCCGTCGGCGGCTGGCTGGCCAAAACCGCCGGGCCACAAGCGCTTTTCATGGTTTGTGCCGGCCTGATGCTGCTGTGGCTGCTGCTGGCCTGGCCCATGCGGGCGCCCGGGCGCTATGACCTGCCGGCAACCCCGGCCGGGGTAGCCGACGCGAAAGCCGCCAGTTAAACTGAGATCATTAGGAGAACACAACATGGCATCTGTCAACAAAGTCACCATCGTCGGCAACCTGGGGCGTGACCCCGAAATGCGCGCCTTCCCCAACGGCGACCAGCTCGCCAACGTCACCATCGCCACCACCGACAAGTGGAAAGACAAGCAAACCGGCGAAATGAAGGAAGCCACCGAGTGGCACCGCGTGGTTTTCAACGGCCGCCTGGCCGAGATCGTCGGGCAGTACCTGCGCAAAGGCTCGCAGGTTTATGTTGAAGGCAGCTTGCGCACCCGCAAGTGGACCGACAAAGACGGCATTGAAAAATACACCACCGAGATTCGCGCCGACCAGATGCAAATGCTGGGCAGCCGCGAAGGCATGGGCGGCAACCGCGCTGAAAGCTCAGACGGCGGCGAGCGCCAAAGCAATTCGCGCCCTGCGGCAGCAGCCCCGGCCCAGCGCCCGGCAGGCGCCGCACCGTCCAAAGCCGCCAGCGGCTTTGACGACATGGACGACGACATTCCGTTTTAAAGCGCTTTGTGCGCTCCGCCAAAAGCCCGCTTCAATCAAGCGGGCTTTTTTGTGGCCGCCAGCCGCAAGGCCGCATCGCGCCAGCGCAGCAGAACCAATGCCAGCACGCCGCTGCCCAGCAACCAGAACAAGACGTGCAGCGCGTTTTGACTGGCGGCATACATGACACTCGAATAAGCCAGAAACGCGCACGCAGCACAAAAGACCAGCGGCGTGAACGGGTACAGCGGAACACGAAAGGAGCGGATGGCCGCGCTGTCCGTGCGGCGCAGCCACATCAGCGCCAAGCCCACCAACATTAAAAAGCTCCAAAACATAGGCGCAGTGAACTCCACCATGGCGCTGAAACCATCGGCCTCACGCATGCCCAGCACAATCAGTCCCAGGCTGATCACGGCCTGCAACGCATAGGCGCGGCTCGGGCTGCCCGTTGGGCCGCTCCAGGTGCCAAGCTGGCCCAGGCTGACCCAGTCCCGACCCAGCGCGTATTTGGTGCGCGCGCCCACCACCATGGTGGCGTTGATGCTGGTGAGTGCCGCAATCGCCACAAAAAGCCCCAGCGCTTTTTGCGCCCACGGCCCCCAGGCCAGACCCAGCACATCGGCGGCCGCCGTTTTGCTCGCTCCCAGGCCCTGCAAGCCGAGGCCGTGCAACAAGGCAGCGTTGACGAGCAGGTACAAAACGGTCAGCAGCGCCATGCTGATCACGATCACGCGCACGATGACGCGCGGGCCGCCGCGTACTTCGGCCGAGATGTAGGCCGCTTCGCTCCATCCGCCAAAAGTAAGCAGGACAAAGACCAGCGCCAACCCGAGCTGCGCCATGGGCGGGGCAGTGTCAAAAAAAGCGCCGCTGCTGTCACCTGCTTCCAATGTGAAGCCAGCCACCACCACGGCGATCAGGCCCAGCACCTCCAACAAGATCAGCCAGAACTGAATGCGCGAGGAGGCATGAATGCCCAGCATGTTGACGGCAGTCAGCAGCAGCACGATCAGCAGGGCCCAGAGCGCGCTGGAATAGGGCCCGAGTGACAGCACCTGACTGAAATAGTCGCCAAAGACAAAAGCCAGCAAAGCAATCGCCCCTGGATTGATGACAGTGGCACGCGCCCAGGCATACAGAAAGGACACGTTGCGACCAAAAGCGCGGTGCAAAAAATGATAGTCGCCGCCGGCATGCGGGTAGGCGCAGCAAAGCTCGGCGTAGCAAAGCGCGCCCATCACGGAAATCAGTGCGCCCAACAACCACACACCCAGGGTCCAACCGACATCGCCGCTCAGGGAGGCAACCAGCGCCGGGGTCTTGAAGATGCCGGCGCCAATGACCACGCCCAAGATCAGGGCGACCGCGCCCAGCGGGTCGAGCAGCCGCTGGGGTTGCTCGACCGAAGCCTGCACGCTCACCGCCGCCGGGCCTGAATTGGCCGGGTCCGGCCGTAGGCGGTCAACTGACCGGTAAAGCCATCTGCCGTCACGGTGCCCTTGATACTTTGGGCGACCTTGTCACTGCCCAGAAAGTGAAAGCTCAGTTGGTTGCCGCGCAATTGCGCACCCAGCACAGGCTGGCTGACGCCGCCCATGCTCAGCGTACCGCCCACTTGCTGAAACACCTGCTGTAAATTGAGTTTGGCCGGGGCACTGCCATCCAGTGGAGTGAACTCCCACTCGCCCGCAACAGGCGCAGGAATAATCCACAAATAACCCGGTGTGTCCCCCGACGAAACAGTCTGGTCCGGCGTCCACTCCTGCATGTCAAAAGTGTTCGAGACGATGCGCGTGCCGGGCTTCATCTTCATCAAGGTGGGGCGCAGTTGCAGGTTCAGCTCGGGCAAGAGGTACAAAGTTACCACCGTGGCTTCGCTGAAGTCCTCGACAAAAATATCACCCCGGATGATCTTCACTTTGTCTGCCACGCCCGCGAGTTGGGTGTTCTTGCGGGCGAAGTCGGCCATCTTCTGGTCGTACTCGATACCGACCGACCGCGCGCCAAAGCGTTTGGCCGCCGTGATCGAAATCACGCCGTCGCCGGCGCCCAGGTCATAGACGATGTCTTTGGGCGTGACCTCCGCCACCGTCAACAACTTGTCGACCATGTCCTGCGGGGTTGGCAACCACATGACGTCCTTGCCGACCTGACCCTTCACGGGTTTAAACCCATCGTCGGGCATGCCAGTGACAGCGCAGCCGGCAAGTCCGGCAAGAGTCAAAAGAAGAAAGCTAAGGCGGCTGCAAAAACCCATTCGGTGGCTCCCGTCCATTAAGTTACCGCGAAGGTTACCAGAATGCAATGACGCCCTCAGGCCGCGCCGTTCCTCACATTGCTGTCGTGAATCACCCCGCCGCCCAGGCACACCTCGCCCTGGTACAGCACGGCGGATTGGCCTGGCGTGACGGCCCATTGGGCTTGCTCAAAGTGCAGCTCGCACTGCGTGGCGCCGACGGCGGCCAGGGTGCAGGGGGCGTCGGCCTGGCGGTAGCGGGTCTTGGCACCCAGCGCGGGGGTGGGCTGTAAGGCGGGCGAACTGCCAGAGACCCAGCTGCAGTCTTGCGCGCTGAGCTCGGTGGACAGCAGCCAGGGATGGTCGTGGCCTTGCACCACCCACAGCGTATTCGTCTCTAAGTCTTTGCGCGCGACAAACCAGGGCTCGTGCTCGCCGGCACCGCGCTGGCCCTGGGCCTGAATGGCTTTGAGCTCGGCGCCCTTGGCCTTGACGCCGCCTATGCCCAGGCCCTGGCGCTGACCCAGCGTGTAAAAGCTCAGGCCCACGTGTTCGCCCAGCACCCGGCCTTTGTCGTTTTTGATCGGGCCCGGCGCCTTGGCGATGTAGCGGTTGAGGAACTCTCTGAAAGGCCGCTCGCCGATAAAGCAGATGCCGGTCGAATCTTTCTTTTTGGCATTGGGCAGGCCGATCTCGTCGGCGATGCGGCGCACCTCGGTCTTGTGCAACTCACCGACCGGAAACAGCGTCTTGGCGAGTTGCGCCTGGTTCAGCCGGTGCAAAAAGTAGCTTTGGTCTTTGGCCGGGTCCAGACCCTTGAGCAGTTCGTGCTGGCCGGTGGCGGCGTTCAATCGCACACGGGCGTAATGGCCGGTAGCGATTTTCTCGGCGCCCAGGCGCATGGCGTGGTCTAAAAAAGCCTTGAACTTGATCTCGGCATTGCACAGGATGTCAGGGTTCGGCGTGCGGCCGGCCTGGTATTCGCGCAAAAACTCGGCGAACACGCGGTCCTTGTAGTCGGCGGCAAAGTTGACGTGCTCAATCTCGATGCCCAGCACATCGGCCACGGCGGCGGCGTCCACAAAGTCAATGTTGGATGAGCAGAACTCGCTGTCGTCATCATCTTCCCAGTTCTTCATGAAGATGCCGATGACCTCATGGCCCTGCTGCTTGAGCAAGTGCGCCGTCACGGCCGAGTCCACCCCGCCGCTCAAGCCCACCACGATGCGCTGTTTGTGTCCCGTTTGCATGATGGGGATTATCGGCGCGGGAAGGGGTACAGAGCCATGGCATCGTTTCTCGTCATCCTCGCGAATGCGGGGATCCATCTGCGGCAGTCGGGGGTGGATTCCTGCCTTCGCAGGAATGACCGGGGGAAGCAGGAATGACGGCGGATAACAAGCATGACGGTTTATGTCCGTCATCCTCGCGAACGCGGGGATCCATCCCCGCCCTGCTTGTCTCAGCCCTTGCGCGCCGCCAGCACGCGGTCCACCATCACGCCGGCCTGGCCGAGGTTGTTCATGGGGTCGCAAAAGCCGGCGAGTTGCTCGCGTGTGACGTGCTTGTTGATCTGCGGGTGTTCGGCCAGCAGGTCGATCAGCGGGCGCTGCTGCTTGAGCGCGTCGCGGCAGATGTCATAGACCAGGTCGTGCGCATACTCGCGGCCGATGTAGGGGCCCAGGCCCATCATCACGGCTTCAGACATCACCAGGCCGTGCGTCATGTCGATGTTGCGGCGCATCTGCGCGGCGTCCACTTCCAGCCCCGCCAGAATGAACTTGGTCTGCTTGAGCGCACCCGACATCAGGCAAAAAATCTCGGGCATGGCGACCCATTCAATTTCCCACGGGCCGGTCGAACGCTCATGGTCGGCCACCATGGCGTCCATCAGCGAGGCGGCCAGTTGGCGCACCACCGAGATGTTGGCGTGAATGTAAAGGCAGGAGATCGGGTTGCGCTTTTGCGGCATGGTGCTGGACGAGCCACGGCCGGGCGCGAAGGGCTCAAACACCTCGGCCACTTCGGTTTGCATGAGCAGCTTGACGTCCATGGCGATCTTGCCGAGCGAGCCGCCGACGATGCCCAGAAAGGCGCCAACTTCGGCAAAGTTATCGCGCACGGTGTGCCAAGAGATCAAGGGTTGGCCCAGGCCCAGCTCTTTCATGAGGCCGGCCTGGGTTTCCATGGCGCCGGTTTCCAGCGACGACAAGGTGCCCGAAGCGCCGCCGAATTCGCCCACCAGCACACGCGGTTTGAGTTGCTCCAACCTTTCGCGGTGGCGCTCGATGCCGGCCAGGATGCTGGCCATCTTGTAGCCAAAGGTGATCGGTGTGGCTTGCTGCAAATTGCTGCGGCCGATGATGGGCGTGTCGCGATGCGCCAGGGCCAGCTTGGCCAGCGAGTCCGAGATGTCTTTCAGGTCGGCTTCGACCAGCGCCAGGCCTTCGCGGATTTGCAGCACGGCGGCGGTGTCGGTGATGTCTTGCGTGGTCGCGCCCCAGTGGCAGTACTCGCCCAGCTTGTCACGGCAGTTGGCGTTGATCTGGTTGACCACGGCAATGATGGGGTAGCCGATCTGCTCAGTCTTGGCTTTGAGCTGGGCCCAGTCGATCTGGCTGAGCTCGCAGTTCTTGACGATCTCTTGGGCCGCTTCTTGGGGGATGATGCCGAGCTCACCCTGCACCTTGGCCAGCGCGCGTTCGATGTCGAGGTACTTGGCGGTGCGGTTCTCGTCGCTCCAGACGTGGCGCATGGCCGCGTCGCTGAACATGTCGCCGAAGATCTTGGAGTCAATGATGGTTGAAGGCATGGTTTTTTTTGCAGGTTAAGGTTTCAGGGGAAAAAGTTTCGGCACTGGTATTTGCAGGTTCTGGTATTTCACACCACACCTTGTTCACGCAGCGCCGCAATGGCCTCGGCGCTGTAGCCATAGCGGCTCAAGATGGCGTCGGTGTGCTGGCCCAGCGCCGGTACCGCGTTCATGCGCGGCTCGCCGTGTTGCCAGGAGCCAGGCGGCAGCAGCGCGGGTATGGAACCCGCCGAGGTCTGCACTTCCCGCCAACGTTCGCGCGCCTTGAGCTGCGGATGCGCCCAAACTTCTTGCATGGTGTTGACCTGGGCGTTGGCAATACCGGCGGTCTCCAGGCGCTCAGCCACCTGCGCGGCCGTCAGGCTGGCAAAGGCTTGCAGGATCAGCACTGACAGCTCGTCGCGTGCGGCGCTGCGCTTGGCGTTGCTGGCAAAGCGTGCCTCGTCGGCCAGCTCAGGCTGCAGCAGGACCTTGTCGCAAAAAATCTTCCATTCGCGCTCGTTTTGCAGACCCAGCATCACGGTTTTGCCGTCACCGGCTGCAAACGGGCCATAAGGGTAAATGGTGGCGTGGCTGGCGCCGGTGCGCGGCGGCGGCGGCGCGCCGTCAAAGGCGTAGTACAGCGGGTAACACATCCACTCGGTCAGCGACTCCAGCATCGACACATCGATGCGCTGGCCTTCGCCGGTTTGCTGGCGGTGCATGAGCGCGGCCAGGATGTTGGTGTAAGCGTACATGCCGGCGGCAATGTCGGCCATTGAGTTGCCGGCCTTGGCAGGGGTCTCGGGCGTGCCGGTGATCGACACAAAACCGGCTTCGCTCTGGATCAACAGGTCGTAGGCTTTTTTGTCGCGGTAGGGACCGGGGTTTTGCGGGTCATCGCCGTAACCCGAGATGTCGCAAACAATGATGCCGGGCTTGACTTTGGACAGCGCTTCAAACGACACACCCAAGCGCGCCGCCGCGCCAGGCGCCAGGTTTTGCACCACCACGTCGGCTTCTTCAAGGATCAGCCGCATCAGGATTTTTTGCGCCTCAGCGTGCTTGACGTCCAGCGTCAGGCTTTCCTTGGAGCGGTTGGTCCAGACAAAGTGCGAGGCCAGGCCTTTGACACGCTCGTCATAGCCGCGTGCAAAGTCGCCCACACCGGGACGCTCTATCTTGATAACGCGGGCACCCATGTCGGCGAGCTGGCGCGTGGCAAAGGGCGCCGCAATCGCGTGCTCCAGGGTGACAACGGTGATGCCCTTGAGGGGTTGCATGTCTGCTTTCTTTGTCTTTTACGTGCAGCGTTCAGGCCAGGGTGGCGACGGCGTCCATGGTCAGCCAGCCTTCGTGGTCTTGCGCCCACAGGCGCACGGTCTTGCCGTCGGCTGAGGGCTCGCCGTGAACAGAAAACGGATGGATGTCGAAAGTCGGCCGCACCGCCTTGAACTCAAAGCGCAGCACCGGCACACCCGGCAGCTGGTGGCGCAGCAAGTCCATCAGCAGCGTGGCGATCAGCGGGCCGTGAACGATCAGGCCGGGGTAGCCCTCGACTTCGGTGACGTACTTGCGGTCATAGTGAATGCGGTGGCCGTTGAAGGTCAGCGCCGAATAGCGAAACAGCAGCACGTCGTCGGGCACGATGCGGCGCGACCAGGCCGCTTGCGCCGGCGCGGCCACGGGTGGCGGCGCCACATCGTCCGGCGTAGGAGCGCCGCGGTAGACGATGTTGTGGTGCTCTGTCAGCGCCACAGCCTCTGCACCCTGACGGCGCACTTCATGGCGCACCTTCACAAACAGCAAGTTGCCGGTGCGGCCGGTTTTTTCTTTCACATCGACGATGGTCGAAGTGCGCGACAGCGCATCACCCACCCGCAGCGGTTCATGAAAAGCAAAGTCACTGCCGGCCCACATGCGGCGCGGCAGCGGCACCGGCGGCAAAAAGCCACCGCGCTTGGCATGGCCGTCGGCGCCGATCTCGGACTGCGGGTAAATTGGCAAAAAATACAGCCAGTGCCACAGCGGCGGCAGCGGCGTGCCGTCGGCCGGCCGCTCGGCCAGCGCGCCGGGCGGCCAGTCGAGCGTGGCTGTCAGCGCGGCAAACGGGGTGGCGGTTGCCGTGTCGTGGACCGTCTCACTGCGGCCTAACCAATCTTGCAAATTCACGTCTGTCCTTGGCGGGTTGATTCGACTTTGATCTTAGCGGCGACAGCTCTTGTGCCTGCCCTCAGCCGTAAACGCTGGCGTCGGTGGTGATGACGGACAGCGGATAGCGCGCGCCGGCCAGGTAGTCGTCCATGCACTTGATCAGCAGTGGGCTGCGGTGGCGTTCGGGGCAGGCGCGAATGGCGTCTGCGCTCAGCCACAAGGTGCGCACAATGCCCTCGTCCAGCGCCTGGCCGGCCACAAAGTCACCGAGCTCGCCGCAAAAGGCAAAGCGCAAATAAGTGATGTCGTCGCACCCGTCAGCCAGCTCCCGCTGAAAGCGCGACAGGTAGACACCCACCAGCGCCGTGGGGCGGAAATGAAAGGCGGTTTCTTCCAGTGCCTCGCGCGCGCAGGCTTCGACCGGGCTCTCGCCCGGGTCCAGGTGGCCGGCCGGGTTGTTCAGGCGCAGGCCTTCGGGCGTGTGTTCCTCGACCAGCAAAAACTCGGTGACGCCGCCCACTTCGCGGGCAATCACGGCGGCGACTGTGGCGCTGGGTTTCCATCGTGTATTCATAGCGAAATTATCCCTTGGCAAAACCGGGCGCAAAACCCGTTGCAAAGTGCACGCGCAAAAACTCGACCAGACACTGCACCGCCTTGGGTACCTGCGCCGACCAGGGGCGCAGCGCGTAAATACGTTCGCCAAAAAAGCCCTGCACCTGCCAGTCAGGCAGCACCGGCACCAGCGCGGGTTGGCCGTCGGCGCCCGGCGGCGGCACGCTGAAGTCGGGCAGCAGTCCGATGCCCAGGCCGGCCAGCAGCGCTTCGCGCAGCACCTCGGAGTTGTTGGCCTTGAGGCAGCCGCGCACGTTCACGCCCACGCGCTCTTGCGCATCGCTAGGCGCCTTGCGGCCGCGCAGCTTGGCGGGGGCATTGCGCGCAAAGGTCCAGCTGCCACTGGCCGCACTGGCGCCGCCCAGGTACAGCAGGCAGTCATGCGCGGCGAGCTCGGCCGGGTGCGCCGGCACGCCGCGCGCGGCCAGGTACGCCGGGCTGGCCAGCAACACCGAACGGGTTTCGCACAGCACCCAGGCCACATGGGTTTCGGGTGGCGTGTTGGTGTGGCGCACCGCCAGGTCAAAGCCTTCGTTGGCCAGGTTGACAAAGCGGTCTGTGAGTTCGAGCTCGATGTGAATGTCCGGGTAGATTTTGAGAAAGGCCGCCACGCAGGGCGCCAGGTGCTGGCGTCCCAGCGCCACCGGCGCGGTCACGCGCACCAAGCCGCGCGGCGTGCCCACCAGGTCACGGGCGGCGGTGTAGCTCTCACTGATGCGGCCAAAGGCCGGCAGCATGTCGTTGACAAGCTGCTGGCCGGCTTCCGTCAGACCGACCGAGCGCGTGGTGCGGCGCACCAGCAGCACGCCGGCAGCGCGTTCGAGCTCGCTGATGCGCATGCTGGCCGAGGCCTTGGACACGCCCAGGCGGCGTGCCGTCTCGGTGAAGCTGCGCGTGGCGGCCAGCACGGTCAGCAGGTGCAGGTCGGCGAGCAACGGGGCCAATTGGTCAGAAGCCATGGCAGCCAGATTAACAGAAACGATGCCATTGTTCATTTTATTGAACAATGTAATCACCGAAGCGGCCTTATCAAAACCGCCTGCCGCGCCTAGACTTGGTGCCAACACAGCCCCCCTACAGCCCCAACCCGGCCACAACCCGAAGGAACCGCCATGAGTCAGAAACCCGCCACCATCGCCCATTACGTCAACGGCCACGTGGTCGCCGGCGGCTCTGCCCGCCAGCAAGCCGTCTTCAACCCGGCCACCGGTGTGGCCACTGGCCAAGTGGCGCTGGCCAATGGGGCCGACGTGGACGCCGCCGTGGCTGCGGCCAAAGCCGCCTTCCCGGCCTGGGCTGATACACCGCCGATACGCCGCGCCCGCGTCATGTTCAAGTTTCTGGAGCTGTTGAACCTGCACAAGGACCAGCTCGCGCACCTGATCACCGCCGAGCACGGCAAGGTGTTCACCGATGCGCAGGGCGAGGTCTCGCGCGGCATCGACATCGTCGAGTTCGCCTGCGGCATTCCGCAGCTGCTCAAGGGTGACTTCACCGACCAGGTGAGCACCGGCATCGACAACTGGACGCTGCGCCAACCGCTGGGTGTGGTCGCCGGCATCACGCCGTTTAACTTTCCGGTGATGGTGCCCATGTGGATGTTCCCGGTGGCGATTGCTGCGGGTAACTGCTTCATCTTGAAGCCCAGCCCGATCGACCCGAGCGCCAGCCTGTTCATGGCCGAGCTGCTGAAAAAAGCCGGCTTGCCGGACGGCGTGTTCAACGTCATCCAGGGCGACAAGGAAGCTGTGGACGCGCTGCTGGTGCACCCGGACGTGCATGCGATTTCCTTCGTCGGCTCCACGCCGATTGCCAACTACATTTATGAGACCGGCGCGCACCACGGCAAGCGCGTGCAAGCGCTGGGCGGTGCCAAAAACCACATGGTCGTGATGCCTGACGCAGACCTTGAACAAGCGGTTGATGCGCTGATCGGCGCCGGTTACGGCTCGGCCGGTGAGCGCTGCATGGCGATCTCTGTGGCGGTGCTGGTAGGCGACGTGGCCGAGCGCCTCTTGCCCATGCTCAAAACACGCGCTGAAAAACTCATCATCAAAAACGGCGTTCACCTGGACGCCGAAATGGGCCCCATCGTCACCGCCGCTGCGCACCAACGCATCACCGGCTACATAGACCAAGGCGTCAAAGAAGGCGCGACGCTGCTGGTGGACGGCCGCCAGTTCACCGGCGCTCAGGCTGGTGCCGGTTGCGAGCAGGGCTTCTGGATGGGCGGCACGCTGTTTGACCATGTCACGCCCGACATGCGCATTTACAAAGAAGAAATCTTCGGCCCGGTGCTCGGCTGCGTGCGCGTGAAAGACTTTGCCGAAGCGGTGAACCTGATCAACGCACATGAGTTCGGCAACGGCGTGAGCTGCTTCACGCGCGACGGCAACGTAGCCCGCGAATTCGCCCGCCGCATTCAGGTCGGCATGGTCGGCATCAACGTGCCGATCCCGGTGCCCATGGCCTGGCACGGCTTTGGCGGCTGGAAGAAAAGCCTGTTCGGCGACATGCACGCCTACGGCGAAGAAGGCGTGCGTTTTTACACCAAGCAAAAATCCATCATGCAGCGCTGGCCCGAGAGCATCGGCAAGGGCGCTGAATTTGTGATGCCCACGGCCAAGTAAAAGCCTTGCGCAGTGTCAGCCGGGCTGCCCCCGGCCGAACTCCCAGGCTTGCAGCCAGTCCACCAGCGACTTGAGCCCCTGCTCGAGCGGCGTGTCTGGCCAGCTGCCGATCATGCTGAGCAAGCGGTCTTCGCTGGCGCAGGTCAGCCTCACATCGGCCACCTGCATAGGTGCAAACTCAATCACCGGCACCGTGCCGGTGAGGCGCGCCAGGATCTCCACAAAGGCCTTGACCTGCACCGGCCGCCGGTGACCGACATTGACCACTTCGGCGGCTGCAGCGCCCTGCGGACGGTGCAACAACCGGTCAATGGCGGCCACGGTGTCGCCCACATAAGTGAAGTCGCGCAGCAACTCGCCTTTGGCAAAGAGGCGCAGGGTTTCACCTTTCAAAAGCTTGCGGGCAAACATCAAGGGCGCCATGTCGGGTCGGCCCCAGGGCCCGTACACCGTGAAAAAGCGCATGCCCAAAGAAGCCAAGCCGTACTGCGCGTGGTAGGCACAGGCCATGGCCTCGTTGGCCAGTTTGGTGGCTGCGTAAAAAGATTGCGGCCTGTCCGTGCGGTCGTCTTCCTGAAAAGGTGCATCGTCGCGCAAGCCGTACACACTGGAGGAGCTGGCGTAAAGAAAGCGTTGCACTTTGGCAAGCCGGCAAGCGTCCAGCACCTGGGCAAAGCCCACCAGGTTGGGGCCGACAAAGTCCATGGGCGCCAAGACCGACTGGCGCACACCGGCCTGCGCAGCCAAATGCACCACCGCTTCGGCGCGGCTGTCGCCAATCAATGCCAGCACCGCGCCGGGCTGCGTGATGTCCAGGCTGTGGTAACGAATCTGCGGGTGCGCAGCCAGCCGCGCCAGACGGTCGCGCCGCAAACGCGCGGGTACATCCTGCAAGTCAGCGTCCAGGGGCGTGCAGCCTTGCGCGTTAGACCAATCGCAGGCCAGCACAGTGTGGCCCTGTGCGGCCAGGTGCAGCGCCAGGGTCGAGCCGATAAAGCCTGCGGCGCCGGTGATTAAAACAGTGGTCATGGTCTTAACAGAAGGCTTTCTCTGAAGGGGGACGCATAAAATGCTCAACTCACTCGATTATGTCTATCTTGAATCACTTGCCCCAGGCCCCTGCCCCTTTGCAAAGCCTTTGGCGTGCAAGCTTGGCGCTCAGTGCGCTGGCGGTGGCAGGCGGCGTGGTCTTGCACCTGAGCCCGGGCAATGCTGCAATGATGCTGGCGGTGCACGCCCAGGCCTCAGCACTGCCCTGGGCCTGGGAGACGCTGACCCACATGGGCGAAGCCGGCTTTGTCCTGGTCTTGCTGATGTATTTGATGCGCAAGCAGCACGCGGGTTTGTCGCTCTTGCTCAAAACATGGCTGCTGGGGGCCTTGGTATCGCAGTTGTTAAAACGCGTTTTTGACATTCCCAGGCCTGCGGCGGTTGTCGAGCCGGCTTTGCTTTTTTTGATCGGTCATCCGCCCTTGTCCGGGCACTCCATGCCTTCGGGCCACTCGATGGCAGCAGGCAGCGCGGCCGCTATCTTGCTGCTACTCATGCCGGCGCACAGGCGCTGGCTGCTGCCGGTCGTGCTGAGCCTGAGTGTGCTGGTGGCTTGTTCGCGGGTGGCCGTGGGCGCGCATTGGCCGGCCGACGTCTTGGTCGGCTGGGGCTTAGGCTGGTGGGTGGTGGCAGCCGCCGCCTACTGGGAGCGCCGCCAACCCTGGGCGCAGAGCCTGACCCAAAGTCACTGGCGCCACGCACTGCCGCTGATGGCATGTTTACTGCTAATTTCTTTTGTATTGCAGCCCAACAACACCACGCCGGCCATCGTCATCAGCACGCTGGGCGCAGCCTTGGGCCTTGCCTGCTTGTGGCATTTGCGGCAGTCTTGGCAAAAGCGCTGGCACCCATGAAGGCGGCGCCACCAAGTCCCCGAAGGGCCTGGCAGCTTCTGAAATGGTTGCTGGGCGCCGCTTTGGGCGCTTTGCTGGCTTATTTTTTATTGCGTCAGGTTGAGCCGGCGCTCATCCTGGAGCCCTTGCGCAAAGTGCCGCCC
>JBILIK010000009.1:0-66798 GCA_044350025.1 Polaromonas sp.
CATCTCGCCGGCATAAAGTACGACAACACGGTCACACACCCTTGCGATGGCACCTAGATCATGGCTGACGTAGACCATGGCCGTTTGGGTCTCGCGATTGATATCACGCAATAAGGCCAGAATGTGAGCCTGGGTGGTGACATCCAGCCCAGTGGTCGGTTCATCCAGCAAGAGCACGTCGGGCTCACCCGCCAGCGCCATGGCGATCGCGACACGTTGCTGCTGGCCACCTGATAGTTCATGCGGGTAGCGCATTGCCATGGCTTGCGGATCGGGCATTCGCACCTGGCGCAATAAAGCCATCACGCGGTGCTCATGTTCGACTGGCGGCAAGTCACTGTGCAGTGCTACCGCCTCCAAGATCTGGCTTCCAACGCGCAGGGTCGGCGTGAGCGACTGGCCAGCGTTTTGTGGCACAAGCGCTACCTTGCCACCGCGGACAAACTCCAAGGCAGAACGCGACAAACCAAACATGTCGTGCGTTCCAAAATGAACACTGCCGCCGGTCACCTGCAGGCCAGCTTTTAAATAGCCCATAGCGGCAAGTGCTAGCGTGCTCTTGCCTGAGCCGCTCTCACCCACCAAGCCCACAGTTTCGCCACGCTGAATCTGGAGGTCGATGTTTCTCAGCACAGGTAACAGCTGACCCGCCCGGCTCACAAAGCCAATACTGAGGTCTCGAAAGGACAGAACGGTAGGCTTGTCCATATCAGATTGGCGCCTTTTGTGCCCTGTCTACACCCAGGGTCTTGGCGAGGGCGTCGGCAGTCAGGTTGATGCCGATGATCAGTGAGCTCAAAGCTGCAATAGGGAACAGACCAGACCATGGCGCAATCGCCAAAAAGGTTCGCGAATCGGCCACCATAAGACCCCAATCGGGCGTTGGCGGGGATACACCAAATCCCAGAAAAGAAAGGGAACTGAAGGCCAAGAGCATCCACGACCAACGCATAGCACCTTCAACCAATAGCGCGTCCAGCACGTTGGGCAACAACTCGCGGCCGATGGTGGAAAGTCTGCCGTGGCCGCGAGCTCGTGCGGCCAACACGAAGTCGCGCGCCACCACGTTGTGGGCCGCTGCCCGCGCAATTCGAATAACCGGGATTCCGTAAAAAAAAGCCAGGGTTGGAATCAGCACTCCCAAGCCGGTACCGAAAGTGGCAATCATCAGCAGCATCTTGAGAATCCAGGGCAGGGCCAGAAATGCATCCACCAGCCGCATCAGCACATCATCCAACTTACCGCCGACAAGCCCCAGATAGATGCCGACAAAACCGCCCCAAACGACCGCCAAGGGAGTGGCTATCAGCGTTACCAAGATGGCCTCCCGGCCACCTAGCAGGGTACGCGTGAACACATCACGCCCCAAATGATCGGTACCCCACCAGTGGACGGCATCTGGAGGGCTCAAAATCAATAAGGAACTGATTGCCTTGTAGTCAAAGGGCACCAGCCAAGGACTGCTCAATGCGATAAGCAGATGGATCAAAACAATAGCCAAACCAATGGCTCCTGAAGGCCTCGAAGCCATTGCGCGCAGGGTCTGTCCTAAACGCAGCATCCACGTTGAAGTCTGCGCATTTCCAGGTGCCATGCTACTGGTCATGACTGCCTTCTGGCCGCAGTGCGCAGCCGTGGGTTAGCCACCAGGGTCAACAGGTCAGCCAATAAATTCACCAACACATAGACCGCGGCAACAATCAAGGCAATGGCTTGCACCAGTGCCAGATCTCGGTCAGAAATGGCCGAAATCATCAAGCGCCCCAAGCCTGGGTAGTTGAAAACCATCTCGATCACGACCACCCCGCCCAGAAGCCAAGCCACCGTCAAGGCCACCACATTGATGGCCGGAAGTAAGGCGTTAGGCAAAACGTGACGCCAGACCATGGTTCGATAAGTCACGCCTTTGAGGGTGGCCATGCGGACATAGTCGCTGTCGAGCACCTCAATCATGCTCGAGCGAACGGTTCGCAGAATATGTGCGGTCATCACCATGGCCAGCGCAGCCACAGGCAAAACAATCGCAGGGAAAAATTCATGCAAAGGAGCGCTCGGCGGAGTCAGCACGATGCCGGGTAACCAGCCCAGCCAACCACTGAAGACAAGAATCAGCAGTGTGGCGGACACAAACTCCGGTATTGTCATGGCACCGATAGCTAATCCTGACAGCACCAGATCAAGCCACTTATCTCGCTGCAAAGCAGCCAGGATCCCAGCAAGAAAAGCCAGAGGTAAACCCACGGCCAAGGCCATAATGCCAAGCAGTAAAGAATTTTTTAGCCTGTCGGCTACCAGTTCGCTGATGCGTTTAGTGCTGTGAGCAGAAAAGCCCAGATCCCCCGTCAGCGCAGAACCGGCCCAATCGAAGTAGCGCAGTGTTGCCGAACGCTCTAGACCAAGCTCTTGGCGACAATTTGTTAAACGCTGGCCCTGTGCATCTTGCTTGAGCAAAGCCGTACAAGCGTCGCCAGGCAAGACTTCTACTGCCGTGAAAATAATCAATGAAACCAGCCCAACAGTCACAGCGCCCAGCAAAAGGCGACGCAGAATCATGCGCAACATCCATCAGGCCTCTTAAATTTGAAGCCGTCGCGCTGCCCTTAGGACCAAAGCGCAGCGGCTTCTACTTGGCTCTTAATCAACTTTGATCAGGTGCCAACGAATGGAAAAATTCTCAACCGCGTCAAGGTTCTTCACGCGAGCCGTAGTTGCCCCCAAAACGGTGGCATGAAACCCCACCAAAGTACCACTGTTTTCCCATAGGTACTCTTGCGCTTGCTGATACTTGGCTTTACGCCTTTCGAAGTTGACTTCTTTACGAGCGTCATCGAGTACAGCGTCGAATTTCGGGTCTTTGAAGAAACTTTCGTTCCATCTCGCTCCCCCACGGTAAATCTCATTGAGCATACCGTCGGCAGGTCGCTGATTCCAGCGCGTCATTGACACAGGGGCCTTCATCCACACCTTGTCGAAGTAGCCATCAGCTGGAACCGCTGAGATTTTGACGCGAATACCAGCAGGGGCCACTTGCTGTTGAAATACCTCAGCCATAGCCGGCCAAACGTCTTGAAGCGTGCTGACAGGCAATTCCAAGTCTATGCCGTTAGGAAAGCCAGCCTCCGCGAGCAAGGCTTTTGCCTTGGGGATGTCTTGATTACAGGTTCCATTCCAGCGATATTGATCAGTAGGTCCGACCGGGGTGTCACAGCTGATGCTGCCGAGGCCGCCGCCTGCCAAATCAAGCATTGCCTTGCGATTCACCGCAAGACGGACGGCGCGACGCACGCGCGCATCATCCCAAGGCTTCATGTCGGTGCGAAAAACAATACCACGCCAGTTTCCTGTCGGGACACTTTGAAACGCAAATCCACCCGCCCGCTCAAGCAAAGATTTTTGCTGCGGCGAGACACCGCTCGGAAGCAAGTCTATTTGCTTGCTCATGAGGGCTTGAAAGCGTGCATTTGCGTCAGGTATGCCGATGATTTCCATCCTCGCTACGCCCGGGGGACCATCGTAATAAGTCGGGTTGGCCACAAGAACGGTGGTGCCTTGCGGATCAAATTTCTCCAACTTAAAAGGTCCGGTGCCAATACCCGTGGTTTTGATGGTGTCACCCGATCCATTGGGAATCATCATCAGCCTGTAATCTGTGAGTACCAGGGGCAGGTCGGCAAACGGCGCGTTAAGCGTCATCTTGACCGTTTTAGGATTGACAGCTTCGATCTTGCTGATCATGCCAATCGTAGCCCGTACGGGTGAATCCAGCTTAGGGTCCTGCACGCGCTGTAAGGAATAGACCACGTCGGCCGCAGTGAATGGCCTTCCGTTATGAAACGTAACGCCATCTCTGAGGACGAATGTCCATTCAGTTGCTGCAGAATTGGACGACCAGCTCACGGCCAGGTCTGGTGCGTTTTTACCGTCCATACCAGGCCTCACGAGGCGACTCATGATTTTTTCAGTGACCGTAAACACCCGGCCCCTTGAAATCGGATCTAAATCAGAGGCATTCCCGAACTGCACCTCATGGGCTTGACGCAGGGTACCCGAGGGAGCAGCCCAAACAGCAGAAGCACCCATCAATGATGCCAAAGTCAAAGAAAATACAAATTTATTCATAGCAAGTCTCCTGATAATTTACGCGAAATAAACCAGATGTTCTATTTATTAGAGAATGGAGATTATCAAATTTTGTCCAGAAAATGAAGTTCTCATAAGCAACATTTATGCATGCTATGGACTAAAAATTTTCGTTTCTAAAATTGTCTGTCAAGTCTTTTTGCGGCATTGGTGAAGGCATTTGCACTTTTGCACCACCAAATGACGAGACCGACAAATACAATGCAGCCATGAAGCCAATTCAACGTCTCATTGCGATTGGTGGAGGCGGTTTTACCCACAAAACTGACCCTGAACTTGAAGACTTTATTGTGGCGGTGTCGGGTTGCCAGCGGCCTCGCGTGGGCTTTATTGGGACCGCCAGTGACGACGACCCTATAAAAATCAGCCGTTTTTATGAACGTTTCGGCACGCTTTCAGAGCATGCCACGCACCTTGCCCCGGGCAGTGATGCGCAGCACACGGCGCGCTGGTCACAGGCTCTTGATATCATTTACGTGGGCGGAGGCAACACCCTGCGGTTGATCAACCATTGGCGCCAAAGCGGACTGGATCAGGTTTTGATTGACGCTGCCAGACGGGGCGTTTTAATGGCGGGTGTCAGTGCAGGCGCCAGCGTCTGGTTCGAAAGTGCCCTGTCAGACACAGCTGGCCTGGGCCTGCAACCAGTATCCGGCATCGGATTGGTGGCCGGCAGTTGTTGTCCTCACTATGACAGTGAGCCAAAGCGTAAACCGGCGTTAGCCGCCGCCATCGCACAGGCTGAACTGCCTGATGGCGTGGCCATAGATGATGGGGTCGCTTTGCTGATCGATGGATATGGACAATCGTCGACTTTCTCCGCCCGCGCTGGTGCGGGTGCTTACCGAATTACGCGTGCGACTCAAAGCGGCGAAGCGGCCTCGGCCTCAATCCAGGCGCACACGGCATTGACCGCCGGAACAGAACGCGCGCCTGGGCGGCTGAGCAAGTAATAGCCGCGCTCAGGACTCAGTTCATCAGGAAAGGGACAGACCAGTCGCCCCGACGACAGTTCACTGTCCAAAAAAGGGAAAGTGCCCATAACCACGCCTTGTCCGTCCATGGCGGCCTGCAGTGCCAAATTTGAATCGCGCATGATGGTTTCACGGGCAAATCCCAGATCGGGATGGCCGACTAATTTGAGCCAGGCATTCCACTCCTCCCTGTCCCACTGATGGATGATGGGGTAGCGGGTCAGATCACTTGGGCTCTTGATTCCACCGCCATCGGCCAGCAGCTTCGGGCTCAGGATGGGCCGATAAACGATGTCAAGCAAACGGTGGGCATCCAGACCCGGCCAGTCGCCCAGACCCCAATCGACTGCGATCGTGGCCGTCAATTGCTCAGCGCTGGTTATGCGTGAGCCGTGATGCAGCACAAGTTCGATATTGGGATTGAATCGATAAAACTTGCTGAGCCGGGGAATCAACCAGCGGGAACCAAAGATCGGGCCCAAAGCAAGTGTGACGGTAATGCGATTCGATGAGATGTGGGTTTGGACCTCAGCCAGGATGTCCTCAAAGGCCCGACTGGTCACTCGCGCCAGTGATCGCCCCGCATCAGTGAGAAAGACTTTGCGTGTCTTTCGCACAAACAAGAGACAACCCCATTGCATTTCAAGCCGCCTGATCTGGTTACTGACGCTGGTGGGAGTTACGCGAAGTTCTTCGGCTGCAGCCTTGAAGCTGAGCAAACGTGCCGCAGCCTCAAACGATCGCAGTGCTGTCAACGGCAAACTGTGAAGCTGGATTTTCATCATTGAAAGTGTATTGATAAACTAATTTTCATGCATAGCGCATATTTAATCGTTTGTCAGATGGTTCAAAAGACTTAAAAATATTCTCATTCGCCGTCGGAACAGGTCCCCTTAATTTAACCCAAAGACTGCGCAAACCGTGAGCCGCAACAGCCTATACGTTAGTGATGACGCACGCCATAAGGCGCATCGGCGACTGCCCCGTATCGTGTTCGATTACATCGACGGAGCCGTTGGCAATGAATCCGCTGCCGCCAACAATTTGGCCGCACTGGAGCATCTGCGTCTGATGCCCCGCGTGCTCGCACCAACCCAGCAGTATCAGCTGACCAAGACTTTACTGGGCCAGAACCTGAACCTGCCTTTTGGGATCGCGCCCATGGGCATGTGCAACCTGGCTTGGCCAGGGGCAGACCGAACGCTGGCAGCCGAGGCCGTCAAGCGAGGCATGCCGCATGGCGTCTCCACCGCGGCCTCGACGACCTTGGAGAGTATGGCCGAACAAGCTGGAGCGCTCGCCTGGTTTCAGCTTTACGTGACGGGCTCGCTTGAGACTGCCTGGGCTTTGGTAGACCGGGCCGAGGCTTGCGGCTACCAGGTGCTTATTCTGACGGTAGACGTACCACGCGTCGCTCCACGGCCACGCGATCAGCGCAACGGTTTCAACATGCCGTTTCGCATCGGAACCCAGCAATTCATGGACTTTGCGCGTCATCCGCATTGGTCGCTGGCGAGCCTGCTTGCGGGTGTGCCGGCAGCGGCCAATTTCGATGCCACCCCTGGGGGTAAAAGCTTTGACCGCTATGCCAGCCGTGCAGGTGCTAATTGGGACTTTTTGGACCAACTTCGTAGGCGCTGGAAAGGTAAGCTTGTCGTGAAGGGTGTGCTTAACCCCGATGACGCGCAACGCATACGGGCGGCTGGCGCTGATGCTATCTATGTATCCAACCACGGCGGTCGCCAACTTGACAGCGCACCGGCAGCCATCCATGCCCTCACTCAGGTGCGGGCGGCCTTGGGGCCGGACTTTCCGCTCATTTTTGACAGTGGCATCCGCTCCGGCGAAGATATTCTTAAAGCACTTGCCAGCGGCGCCGACTTCGTGATGTTGGGCCGCCCGCTACTTTATGCCTTGGGCGCAGACGGTGCCCGCGGACTTTCCAGCTTGCTCGATGCCATCGTGGAATCCCTGTTGGTGGCCATGGCCCAGATTAGCTTGTCCGATATCAACGACATCAACACCACCCACCTTGCGGCGCCGCTCAGTTGAAACCAACCTAGGAAACACCATGTCAAACCCAAAAAAAAATACTCTTCGTGGCGGCGCCATATTGGCCAGAGCCCTGATTGAAAAGGGAGTTGAACACGTCTTTACACTTTCTGGCGGGTTCTGCAATCCAGCGCTGGAAGGCTTTATGGAATGCGGTATGCGCGTCATCAATTGCCCGCATGAACAGGTGGCCGGCCACCTAGCCGATGCCCATACCCGCATCACCCGAAAGCCGGCGGTGTGTTTGGTCGGGCCAGAAGGCTTCGCCAATGCCGTGCCGGCCATGATGGAGGCCTGGGGCGAACGTTCGCCTGTCATTTTTGTGACCGGCTCGAGCACGCTTAAACGCAAGGGGGCCGGAGGTTTCAAGGAGATCGACGATGTGGCAATTGCCGCGCCTCTGACCAAGCACAGTGTGGGTATCACTGACGGCACCCGCATCAGCGAATGCGTGGACCGAGCCTGGAAAATCGCCACCAGTGGTTACCCGGGTCCGGTGCACCTTAGTCTTCCTGTGGACATCATGTTTTCTTCCTTTCCGGTCGATGCTGGGCGGGAAGAAAGGCCCTATCTCCGAACAGCCGCACGCCCTCCCCGTGCCTGGCCTGATCCAGTTGCGCTGGAGCCCCTGCTAGCTTTGGTCGCGGCCGCCAAAAGGCCGATTTTTATCGGTGGACACGGTGTCTGGTGGTCGGGCAATGCACCCAAGTTGGAAGCTACCGCCAGCGCATTGAATATCCCGATTTTCAACATCCCTTATCACCAAAAGCTGCTCGGCGAACACTGCGAAGCCTATATGGGCTTGGCTGATATCCATCAGTACCAACCTTCCCGTCAAGCACTAGAAGCCTGCGATCTGGTCATCATGATCGGTGGTCGCCTGGACAACCAAATGAATTTCGGCAATGCGCCTCTGTTTCCGGACTCACTGCAACTGGTGTGCGTCAACGGATCGGACGAAGAGATCCAAATGAACCGCTCGGCTGACCACGTATTGCTCAGTGACCCTGGTGCCTTTCTGGACGCACTGATGTCGCTCAAGGCTAAAGGTGCTTGGACGCTCGATCGCAGTTGGTTTGACATGAACCGCCAATGGCGTAGCGATTGGGTGAGCAAGACCCTGGCCGATTTGAAGGAGGACACCGATGCCACTGCCCTCCACGGCGGCAAAATCCACCCCCTGCAATTGTCACTGGATGTGCAGGCCGAGATGGGCGCCCAGGACTGGCTGGTTTTTGATGGAGGCAACACCCATTTCTGGTCTGAGATTGCGGTCAACCTGGCCGGTTGGCACGGGCAGCAACTGGCCGGCATCCTTCACCCGGGCAGTTTCAGCCTGCTGGGGGTGGGTGTTTCGCTTGCCCTGGCCGCCAAGAACACGCATCCCGAGTCTACTGTGGTGCTCATCAGCGGCGATGGGGCATTTTTGTCCGGCGGCCTGTCGATCGAGGCAGCGTTCCAGGAGGAGCTGCCCATCGTCGTGGTGATTGACAACAACGGCGGTCTTGATTGCATTTCGCAGCAACAAGAACGCCTGTTTGCTAATGGCAAACACTTCGCCACCGACTTCAGAGACATTCCCTTCCACAGTCTGTTTCAGGGCATGGGCGGCCATGGCGAATTGGTCGAACGGCGAGAGGATTTGGGGCCAGCGATTCGCCGCGCTATCGCCAGCGGTAAGACAGCCTGCGTCAACGTTAAAGCCAAGGGCGTCATCAGCCCCATCGTGTTAGCCACCACCAGCAAACGCGATAAAGCGTCGATCGAATAGGAGCGCGAAATGGCAACTTTAAGCACCCACACCCTGAATTCGGTCGATGGCAGCCATGCGGCTGCGGTCGACATTACGCTGCTAAAAATTGCCCCCAGCGGCGAACGCATCGATGTCTTTATCAGCCGTACCGACGCCGGCGGCCGCCTGTCGCAACTCATCGAGCCGGCCATGGTCGACACAGCGGCTGACTACGAACTGGTGTTCCAGACAGGGGCCTACTTCGACAAACTGGGTCTGAAGCTGCCGGGCCTGCGCATCCAAAAAGAGGTAGTGATACGGTTTTGTATGCCAGATCCGCGTGGGGCGTACCACATGCCTCTGGTGATGGCTCCCAATGGGTACAGCGTGTGGTTGTCAAGCTGAATGCACCCGCATAGTCACTTACCCAAATGAGATACAGGCAATGCCCAAAATTCCTAGATTATTCAAAAGGATGAGCAAATGAACTTCAAGTCGTCAATCGTAATCTTGGCTCAAGCCCTTTCTTTACTGACATTGATCGCAGCAGGCAATGCTTGGGCACAACAGACATATCCCAACCGACCCATCAAGCTCATAGTGGCGCAGCCTCCAGGCAATTCGGCCGATCTGGTCGCGCGCATGATTAGCGAGCGGCTATCCCGCAGCCTTGGCCAGGCGGTTGTAGTCGACAACAAGCCAGGTGCCAGCGGCAGCATCGGTGTGACGGCCATCGCCGCAGCGCCGGCCGACGGTTACACCATAGGCATAGGCGGGATAGGTCAACTTGCTCTAAACCCGACGCTCTACTCAAAGTTGCCCTATGACGCGCAAACTGGCTTCACCACGATCGCTATTGTCTACCGCGGGCCCATGTTGTTCATGGTCGACCCTGCCTCCCCCATCACCAGCTTGAAGGAGTTGGTCCAACAATCGCAAGCCACTCCAAACGGATTGGACTTCGCATCCGCCGGGACCGGCTCTATCATGCACTTGGTGGGTCAGCAATTGGTCCGCACCACCAACGCAAAGTTGACCCATGTGCCAAACCGGGGAACCGCCGCAGCTGCTTCTCTGGTGCTGGGTAAACACGCCGCGATGCTGGTCGAAAACGTCACAGCCGGAATGCCCTTCGTTCGCTCCGGTCAGTTGCGACCGCTGGCCATCACCAGCGCACAGCGCCACCCCGCTTTGCCAAACGTCCCCAGCGTAGTTGAAGCAGGTTTTCCCGGCCTCGTCACCGAGGGCTGGCTGGCACTGATAGGGCCGGCCGGACTGCCAACGGCGGTGCGCAACCGTTTGGCCGATGAAGTCCGTCAAATCATCATGCAGCCGGACTTGCAGACCTGGATCTCCTCCAGCGGCGGCTTGGCCGAACCCACAACCCCTGAACAGGCTAGCGCTTATGTGCGCGCGGAGTCGGCACGCTGGTCCGAGCTGATTCTCAGCTCCGGCATCAAGTTGGACTGACCCCGGCAGGGATTCGCCTGATACATCAGCAGCTCGCATTTGAACTCGTAAACCTCAAGGGATCACTTCCATGTCCACCTCAGGCCTGAACATGTCTCGCCGCATACGGCGCACACCCTACACCGATCGCGTCGAGCAGCATGGTGTGCGCGGCTTTTCCGTTGTCAACCATATGCTCTTGCCCAAGGCGTTTCAAAAGACCGTTGAAGAGGACTACTGGCACTTGCGCGAGCATGTTCAGCTCTGGGACGTTTCATGCCAGCGGCAGGTGCAGATCACCGGCCCTGACGCGGCACGCCTTGTGCAATGGATGACGCCACGCAACATCAGCAAGGCCAGGGTAGGCCAGTGCATGTATGTGCCTCTGGTTGATGAACGAGGCGGTATGGTCAATGACCCGGTGCTACTCAAGCTGGCTGAGGATCGTTTCTGGCTTTCGATTGCCGACTCCGATGTGTTGCTCTGGGCCAAAGGGTTGGCCTTGGGTGCACGGCTCGATGTCAAGGTGATCGAACCCGATGTCTCTGTTCTTGCGATACAAGGTCCCAAAGCCGAGGACCTATTGGCCAGCATATTTGGTCAAGCTGTGCGCAATATTCGTTTTTACAATTTTGATTTTGTCGACTTCAAGGGTACGCGCCAACTGATACAGCGTGGTGGCTACTCCAAGCAAGGCGGATTTGAGATCTACCTGAACGACAGCAGCCTTGGCAGCGCGCTGTGGGATCAGATCTGGGAGGCCGGGCAGGCCTACGACATCAGCCCCGGCTGCCCAAACCTGATCGAGCGCGTAGAAGGCGGCCTGCTGTCCTACGGCAATGAATTCACCCTTGAAAACAATCCTCTTGAATGTGGCATGGGTAAATTCTGCACGCTGGACGGCTCTGTCGATTTCCTGGGTCTCAAAGCCCTGCAGAGTATCTCAGCCCAGGGGCACCAAAGGGAGATTCGAGGCGTTCTTTTTGATGGAGGTCCGGGTCCCGTCTGCGGCAAACCCTGGCCAGTGAAGGCTGACAATGTGAAGGTTGGACAGATCACTTCGGCCATGTGGTCACCGCGTCTTCAACGTAACGTCGGCTTGTCCATGATCGAGCGCAGCCACTGGGCTCCAGGACAAGCTGTCATCGTGCATTGCCCAGATGGGGTGGATCGCCCCGGCGAGGTCGTTCTACTGCCCTTCCCCTGAACCCACTGCGAAAGATCAAAGCTGATGTATTCGGTACGCCGCTGGTCTGTGCGCCATGCCCGTGGCATTGAGATTTTTTACAAGGGGTTCGAGAAGGTTCTTGTGGCCTTACACCCACTTTGGAATGCGATTGGCTACGAGCGCCTGGAAAAGCCGATGGCTGCAGTGGAAAAATTCGTCAAAGGCATTCTTTTCGACTGTCAGATGTGCGGCCAATGCTCGCTGAGTTCTTCCGGAATGTCATGCCCCATGAACTGTCCAAAAACTTTGCGCAATGGGCCCTGTGGCGGTGTTCGAGCTAACGGACACTGTGAGGTTAAACCCGAAATGCGTTGTGTGTGGATTGAAGCATTTGAAGGCAGCCAGCGCATGGCTGAAGGCAAGCAAGCGTTCAAGATCGTCCAGTTGCCCGTTGACAGCAGACTAAAGGGCAAGTCTTCGTGGCTTCAAATGGCACGGCGTAGTCATCCATGATGATGTACGGCGACTTGGCCCATGAGGCCGATCCGATAATTCCGCCGGGACACTCCTCCTCTGGTAGTTTGGAGCGTCTTTTGCGCAGTCGCACATTCGTTGTGACGGCAGAGTTGGACCCGCCCGACTCTGCCCAAGCTGAAGATGTGTACCGCCGCGCTCGAATTTTTGACGGCTATGTCGATGCCATCAACGCCACCGATGGCAGTGGTGCCAATTGCCACATGTCCAGCTTGGCTGTGTGCGCGCTGTTAACGCGCGCTGGTTATTCGCCGGTCATGCAAATTTCTTGTCGCGACAAGAATCGCCTTGCCATTCAAGGAGACATTCTTGGTGGAGCCGCAATGGGCGTGAGCAATATTTTGTGCTTGAGCGGCGACGGCGTGCAACTCGGTGACCATCCCCAAGCCAAGCCGGTTTTTGATCTGGATTGCATGTCCCTGCTACAAACAGGACGCAAGATGAGAGACGACCATATGTTTCAAAGCGGTCGTAAATTGACATCAGCACCCAAGGTTTTCCTCGGTGCTGCGGCAAATCCCAGCGCCTTGCCTTTCGAGTTGCATGCACAGCAATTGGCAAAAAAAATCGCTGCCGGGGCCCAGTTCATCCAAACTCAGTATTGCTACGATTTACCCCGCTTGAGGCAATACATAAGTTGCATTGAAGACCTCGGCTTGCTAGATAGCGTATTTATTTTGATTGGGGTGGGACCCTTACGGTCAGCCCGTGCAGCCGAGTGGATGCGCTCCAAACTCCCCGGAGTGCATATTCCCGACACTGTCATCCAGCGAATGAGTGGCGCTACAGATCAATTGACTGAAGGCCGTAAGATTTGCGTTGACCTTGTCCAGGAAATAAGGGAGATCAAGGGTGTTGCCGGGGTCCATGTGATGGCCTATCGCCAAGAAGAAGCCGTCGCAGAAATTATTCAACGATCCGGCGTCCTGGCTGGCCGCCAACCTTGGCACCCAAGGCTCAAGCCGGCAGACTAAAGATCGATCAGCCCCTGCTTGGAACAATTGGTGGACGACACTCTTCATCAATAATTGCAAAGATTAGCTGACTTCATCAGATGTTCCTGTCAATTTCTCCCCCAAATCTCTGATGTTATTAAAACTACCTGGCCGCATTTGGCTTGCATTACGTCGCTATGCGCCAGGCACTTTGGTTTGTATAGCCATTGCACTGGCAGCAAATTTTCTCTCCGCGCATTTTGGCGGACCATTGCTGCTTTACGCGCTATTGTTCGGCCTGTCGTTCCACTTCTTGAATAAACACGCCAGCGTGAAACCGGGCGTTGACTTTTGCGGTCGTTCGGTTCTTCGCATTGGAGTTGCATTATTGGGGGCACGCATCACTGTTGGACAGGTGGTGAATTTAGGGCCGGCTGTTGCAGTTGTTATTTTTTCAGGACTTGTGCTGACTATCCTGTTCGGCGTGTGGGCTGCATCCAGACTAGGTCGTTCGCGCGACGAGGGATTGCTATCCGGTGGTTCGGTGGCCATATGTGGTGCTTCGGCAGCATTGGCTATTTCCGCTGTATTGCCACAAACTAAAGAAAATCAACGTTTCACCTTATTGGCTATTGTGTCTGTCACGGTTTTATCCACTGTGGCCATGGTGTTGTACCCACTTTTGACTCAATGGCTGGAACTTTCGCAAACGCCTGCAGGCATATTTTTGGGTGGCACCATCCATGACGTTGCGCAGGTTGTCGCGGCTGGCATGATCGTCGGCCCACAAGCGGGTGAAGTTGCCACAGTGGTCAAACTTTTTCGAGTGATGTTGCTGGTTCCTGTTGTGATGGTGATTTCCTTTCTTTACCGAAACAGCCAAAATCTGGGCGAGGATGACGTAACGATGCCCTTGATCCCGGCATTTTTGATCGCATTCATTGTCATGATGCTGCTGGCTACATCACAGCTGTTGCCATTGCTATGGGTCGACACAGCGACAGACATTTCACGACTGTGCCTGGTTTTGGCCATTGCGGCAGCCGGCATCAAAACAAGCATTGAGGATCTTTTGAACATGGGCTGGAAACCCTTGATGCTATTTGTTGTGGAGACCCTTTTTATTGGTGGTTTTGTATTGGCTTCAGTTCTTTTGTTCAAGTTGGCGATGTGACCCTGCCCCCTACCAACACGTCCCTTCATATGGCCCTTGGGCGAGCGGAAACAACTGTTGTCAAGCTTGCTGTTGTGGCCAGCGGATCTGCCGCTCAGGCAGGGTTCCCGACAATGGGGTTTTCGGCGCTTTCCCGTTAAGATTCAGCCATGCATAACGACAACAGCACGCTCAGGGATTTGCTGCGGCAATGTAAAACCATCGCCGTGGTGGGTTTGTCGGCAGAGTGGCACCGGCCCAGTTTTTTTGCTGCCAAGTACATGCAGTCGCACGGCTACAAGATCATTCCGGTCAATCCGCGCTACGCCGCTACCGATCAGCAGATTCTGGGCGAAAAGGTGTATGCCAGCTTGCTCGACATACCCCAGCCGGTGGACATGGTTGATGTTTTTCGCCGCACTGAGGACGTGCTGCCTCTGGCGGATGAAGCCATCCGCATCGGTGTCAAGTGCCTGTGGCAACAACTGGGCGTGCAAAACTTCGAAGCCGACCAACTGGTGCGCCAGGCCGGTCTGGCCTCGGTTTACAACCGCTGCGTCAAGATCGAACATGCGCGACTGTTTGGCGGCCTGAACTGGGTCGGGGTCAACACCGGCGTCATTTCGGCCCGGCGTCCTCATTAGTTTTAAAGTTCAACGCAAAGCACGCCGCCATGTCTGAACGTCAATTCAAACCTGAAACTCTTGCCATCCATGCCGGTCAGATTCCCGATGCCGCCACCGGCGCCCGGGCCCTGCCTATCTACCAAACCACCAGCTTTGTGTTTGACAGCGCCGAGCACGCCGCTTCGCTGTTTAACCTGCAGACCTTCGGTAATGTTTACTCCAGACTGAGCAATCCCACGGTGGCGGCCTTTGAAGAGCGGGTCGCCGCGCTGGAGGGCGGACGGGCCGCCGTGGCTTCTGCATCCGGCATGGCGGCCGAGACCATGGCGCTGATGACGATGTTGCAGACCGGTGACCACGTGGTAGGGGCAGGAACTCTTTATGGTGGCTCGGTCACCATGCTGGCGGTCAGCCTGGCCAAGTTCGGCATTCAGACCACCTTTGTCGATGCCGCCCGGCCCGAAGCCTTTGCCGCCGCCATGCAGCCCAACACCCGCGCCGTGTTTGCCGAAAGCCTGGGCAACCCCAGCTTGCAGGTGCTCGACATTGCCGGCGTGGCCGAAGTGGCCCATGCGCACGGTGTGCCGCTGGTCATCGATAACACCGTGCCCAGCCCCTTCTTGTGCAACCCGCTGTCCTTGGGTGCCGACTTGGTGGTGCATTCGGCCACCAAGTACCTGGCCGGCCACGGCACCACGCTGGGTGGCGTGCTGGTTGAAAGCGGCCGTTTCCCCTGGGACAACGGGAAATTTCCGGGTATGACACAGCCTTCGCCGGGCTACCACGGCGTCAAGTTTTACGAGACCTTTGGCGACTTTGCTTTCACCATGCGCTGCCGTATGGAAAGCCTGCGCGTTTTTGGCGCAACGCTCAGCCCCATGAGCGCCTGGCAAATATTGCAAGGCGTAGAGACCTTGCCCCTGCGCATGGAGCGGCACTGCAGCAACGCCCTTGGCGTGGCGCGTTTTCTGCAAGCCGACCCGCGCGTGGCCTGGGTCAACTACCCCGGCCTGCCCGATCACCCCCAGCACGCGCTGCTGATGCGGCAGATGCGCGGCGCTTCAGGCCTGCTGGCCTTCGGCCTGAAGGGCGGTCTGGAAGCGGGCATCCGGTTCATCGAATCGGCGCAGTTCATGAGCCATCTGGTCAACATCGGCGACACCCGTACCCTGATCAGCCACCCGGCCAGCACCACGCACCGCCAGCTCGACGCGCAGCAGCAAGTGGCTGCTGGCGTTGGGCCCGACATGATCCGTATCTCTGTGGGTCTGGAACATCTAGACGATATTCTGTGGGACATCGACCAGGCCCTGACCATCGCCAACCGTTCCTGAGGCATAGGCAGCCCCCTGAACTTCCGCATGACCATTTACGACCAGCAACTGGACAAAAACGCCGCCAATTTTGTGGCCTTGTCGCCCGTCAGCTTTGTCGAGCGCTCCGCTGAAGTGTTTGGCGACCTGCCCGCCGTGATCCACGGCCAACGCCGCTACACCTGGGCGCAAACGCGCGAGCGTTCCGCGCGCCTGGCCGCAGCGCTGAAGGCCCACGGCATCGGGCGCGGCCAGACAGTCAGCACCATGCTGGCCAACACGCCCGAAATGGTCGAGGCCCACTACGCGGTGCCGGCAATCGGTGCGGTGCTCAACACCCTGAACACCCGGCTGGACGCCGCCTTGCTGGCCTGGCAGCTGAACCACTGCGAATCTGAAGTGCTGATCACCGACCGCGAGTTCGCACCCGTGATCGCACAGTCGCTGAAGCTGCTGCGCGAGCAGCACGGTCGAACACCGCTGGTGATTGACGTCTGCGACAGCGAATTCACCGGCCCGGGCGAGCGCGTAGGCGCCCTTGACTACGAAGCCTGGCTGGCCGGCCACGACCCGCTGACCAGGCTCGACGGGCCGACCGACGAGTGGGATGCGATTGCCGTGAGCTACACCAGCGGCACCACTGGCGACCCCAAGGGTGTGGTCACACACCACCGCGGCGCCTACCTGAACGCCGTCAGCAATGCCGCCACCTGGACCATGCCGCATTTCCCGCGCTACCTGTGGACCTTGCCCATGTTCCACTGCAACGGCTGGTGCTTTCCCTGGACGGTGGCCATGCTGGCAGGCACGCATGTGTGCCTGCGCAAGACCGATGCCCAGTCCATCCTGGAGGCGATGCGTAACCACGCAGTAGACCACTACTGCGCCGCACCCATCGTTCACAGCCTGATTTACAACGCAGCGCCTGCCCTGCGTGAAGGCATCCCACCGGGCGTGCGCGGCATGGTGGCGGGGGCTGCGCCACCGGCCGCCATGATCGAGGGCATGGCCGGCATCGGTTTTGCCATTACCCATGTGTACGGCCTGACCGAGGTCTATGGCCCGGCGTCTGTGGCCGTGCAGCGCCCCACCTGGGCCGCCGAGAGCCTGGCCGAACAAACCCGGCTCAACGGCCGTCAGGGCGTGCGCTACCCCCTGCAGGAGGGCATGGCCGTGATGGACCCGCTCAGCATGGCCGAATGTCCGGCCGACGGCCAGACCATGGGCGAGATCATGTTCAGGGGCAACATCGTGATGAAGGGCTACCTGAAAAACCCCGCCGCCACAGCCGCCGCCTTTGCCGGAGGCTGGTTTCACACCGGTGACCTGGCGGTAATGGAAGCCGACCGTTACGTCAAGATCAAAGACCGCAGCAAGGACATCATCATTTCGGGCGGCGAGAACATCAGCTCGCTCGAAGTCGAAGACGCGCTGTACCGGCACCCCGCCGTGCTGGCCTGCGCCGTGGTGGCCAAGCCAGATGCCAAATGGGGCGAAACGCCGCTGGCCTATGTAGAGACGCGGGCCGGCAGCACTGTCACCGCCGCCGATCTGGTGGCCCACTGCCGCCAATGGCTGGCCGGCTACAAAGTGCCCAAAGACATCCGCTTTGAGAGCATACCCAAAACATCCACTGGTAAAATTCAAAAATTCCAGTTGCGCCAGCGTGCCCGCACTGACGCCTGTGCCACTGACTTAACTCCAACCAAACCCTGAGGTCATCCCCATGCCCAACACTCCAATCGAACCCGTGCTGCTGCGCAGCGACGACGCCCGGGGCGTGACCACCCTCACACTGAACCGGCCGCTGGCCTTCAACGCCCTCAATGAAGCGCTGTTGAACGCCCTGCAAAAAGAGCTTGACCAATTGGCCACCGAACCTGCGTTGCGCGTGCTGGTCGTTGCGGCGAACGGGCGCGCATTTTGCGCCGGCCATGACCTCAAGGAAATGCGCGCTGAACCCGCGCTTGGCTACTACCAGCAACTGTTTGCCCAGTGCGGCCGCATGATGATGAGCCTGCAGCGCCTGCCGGTGCCAGTCATCGCCAAAGTACAAGGCATGGCGACGGCCGCCGGCTGCCAATTGGTGGCGCAGTGTGACCTGGCGGTGGCGGCGTCTGACGCGCGCTTTGCGGTTAGCGGCGTCAACCTCGGCCTGTTTTGCGCCACACCCAGCGTGGCGCTGTCGCGCAACCTGTCCCGCAAAGCCGCCTTTGAGATGCTGGTCACCGGAGACTTTCTCAGTGCGCAAGAGGCCCTGAGCAAAGGCCTGCTCAATCGCGTCGCCGAGCCGGCGCAGCTGGACGAAGCCGTCGAGTCTCTGGTCTCCCGCATTTTGAGCAAACCGCGGCTGCCCATTGAAATGGGCAAGCAGCTTTTTTACCGCCAGATAGAGACCGGCATGCAAGCCGCTTATGACGACGCGGCCCAGACCATGGCCTGCAACATGATGGACGACTCAGCGCTGGAGGGTGTGCAGGCCTTCATCGACAAGCGCCCGCCGCGCTGGTGATCAAGGGCCGGCTTGTCAGCCGACCCACTTGCGCGCGTTGCGCCAGATCTGCATCCACGGGCTGAACTCGCCCACCTGGCCGGCGGTCCAGCTCATCTGCACATTGCGAAACACCCGCTCGGGGTGCGGCATCATGGCCGTGAATCGGCCGTCGGCCGTGGTCACGGCCGTCAGGCCGCCGGGGCTGCCGTTCGGATTGGCCGGATAAGCCTCTGTGGGCTGGCCCAGGTGGTCGGTGAAGCGCATGGCTGCAATCGCTTTGGCCGCGTTACCGCGTCGCGCAAAGTTGGCAAAACCCTCGCCGTGCGCCACCGCAATCGGCAGGCGCGCACCGGCCATGCCCTTAAAGAACAAGCTCGGCGAGTCCAGCACTTCGACCTGGCCCAGGCGCGCCTCAAAGCGCTCACTCAGGTTGGTTGTGAAGCGCGGCCAGGCTTCAGCGCCGGGGATGATGCTGGCCAACTCGGCAAACATCTGGCAGCCATTGCACACGCCCAGCCCAAAGGTATCGGTGCGTGCAAAAAAGACTTTGAACTGCTCGGCCAGCACGGGGTTGAACATGATGGATCGGGCCCAGCCTATGCCTGCACCCAGCGTGTCGCCGTAGCTGAAACCGCCGCAAGCCACCACGCCTATGAAATCCTGCAAGTGCGCGCGGCCGCTTTGCAAATCTGTCATGTGAACGTCGCAGGCTTCAAAGCCGGCCAGCGTGAAGGCGTAAGCCATCTCCACATGCGAGTTCACGCCCTGCTCACGCAAGATGGCTACGCGCGGGCGTAACAAGGTCAGTGAAGGCGCAGCATCGCCCTTCGCGGGCTGGGGGAAAGTCTTGGGCAAGAACACATGCAAGCCGGTGTTTTGCGGATCGCCCACGGCAGCGTGCTCGGCGTCTGCACCGGCCGGGTTGTCGCGTTGCTGGCAGATCTTCCAGCTGACCGAGTCCCAGACCTGATGCAGGTCTTGCAGTGAAGCGCTGAACACCGCCTTGGTGTCGCGCCAAACTTGGATGTGACCTTTGCCGACATCCAGCGCTGCATGCTGCGGCCGCGTCTTGCCGACAAAGTGACTGATGGCGGCCAGGGAGTGTTCACGCAAGAGTTGCATGACTTCGTTGCGAACCGACGTGCGCACCTGAATCAATACGCCCAGCTCTTCATTGAACAGCGCCTTGAGCGTGAGCTCGTCGCGGCGCGCACTGACCTGGCTTGCCCAGTTTTTGCTGTCGCCGGTGTCCATGCGGCTGTCGGAAATACCGTCGCCTTCGACCAGCAACATATCGATGTTGAGCGACACGCCGACCTGGCCCGCAAAGGCCATTTCACAAGCCGTTGCCAGCAGGCCGCCGTCACTGCGGTCATGGTAAGCCAGTATGTGACCCTTGGCACGCAGCGCATTGACCGCGTTGACCAGGTTCACCAGGTCCTGCGGGTCATCCAGATCGGGCACCGCGCCCTCAGCTTTGTCCAGCGTCTGCGCCAGGATAGAGCCGCCCATGCGGCACTGACCCTTGCCCAGATCAATCAGGATCAGCGTGCTGTCGGCTTCCTCGGCATTGAGTTGAGGCGTGAGCGTGCCACGCACATCGGCCAGCGTGGCAAAGGCGCTAACGATCAGCGAGACCGGTGAGGTGACTTTTTTAGCATCGGCGCCCTCAGACCAGACGGTGCGCATGGACAGCGAATCCTTGCCGACAGGAATCGACACGCCCAGGGCCGGGCACAACTCCATCCCCACGGCTTTCACGGCTTCGTAAAGCGCAGCGTCCTGACCTGGTTCGCCACAAGCGGCCATCCAGTTGGCCGACAGCTTGACGCGGGGCAGCTCAATCGGCGCGGCCAACAAATTGGTAATGGCCTCGGCCACGGCCATGCGGCCCGAGGCGGCGGCGTTGGTGATGGCCAGCGGCGTGCGCTCGCCCATGCTCATGGCCTCGCCGGCAAAGCCCTGGTAGTCGGCCAGCGTTACCGCACAGTCGGCCACCGGCACTTGCCAGGGACCGACCATCTGGTCGCGGTGCGTGAGGCCGCCCACAGTGCGGTCACCGATGGTGATGAGAAAACGCTTGGAAGCCACTGTCGGATGGCTCAGTACATTGATCACGCTTTGCTGCAGGTCCACGCCGGTCAGGTCCAGCGCGTTGACGTGTTTGGGCAGGCTCTTGACGTCGCGGTGCATCTTGGGCGGCTTGCCCAGCAAGACGTTCATGGGCATATTGACGGGTGCCCCCACGCTTGTCACTTCGTGTACTTCGCTGCCCCCCGGGGGGGCCGCTGCGCCTGCAGCCCGGCTAAGCCGGTTCTGCGGCCCTGGCTTGGATGAAGAATCTGCGCCACCGTCCATCACGACCAGATCCCGCTCCTCAGTCGCCACGCCCACCACCGCAAACGGGCAGCGTTCGCGTTCGCAAAAGGCTTTGAACTGCGGCAAGGACGCTGGCGCAATCGCCATGACGTAGCGCTCCTGGCTTTCGTTGCTCCAGATTTCTTTGGGGCTCAGACCGCTTTCTTCCAGCGGCACGGCGCGCAAGTCAAAGCGTGCACCGCGGCCGGCGTCGTTCACCAATTCAGGAAAAGCATTCGACAAGCCGCCCGCGCCCACGTCGTGAATCGCCAGAATCGGGTTGGCAGCGCCCAGTTGCGCACACTGGTTGATGACCTCTTGCGCGCGGCGCTCGATCTCAGGGTTGCCGCGCTGGACCGAATCAAAGTCGAGTTCGGCCGCATTGGCGCCTGAGGCCATGGAGCTCGCGGCACTGCCGCCCATACCGATGCGCATGCCGGGCCCGCCGAGTTGAATCAGCAGCGTGCCAGCCGGGAACAGAATTTTCTTGGTCAGGCCGGCGTCTATCGTGCCCAGGCCGCCGGCGATCATGATGGGCTTGTGGTAACCCCAGCGCTGGCCGTCCACGGTCTGCTCGTACTCACGGAAATAACCGGCGAGGTTGGGCCGGCCGAATTCATTGTTGAAGGCAGCGCCGCCCAGCGGGCCTTCGGTCATGATCTGCAGCGCGCTGGCCATGTGGCCGGGCTTGCCGAAAGACTCGTCAAACAGCCGCGAGACCGTGAAACCGGTCAGGCCGGCCTTGGGCTTGGAGCCGCGGCCTGTGGCACCTTCGTCGCGAATTTCACCGCCGGCACCCGTCGAGGCCCCTGGAAAAGGTGAAATCGCTGTCGGGTGGTTGTGGGTCTCTACCTTCATCAACACATGGGTCAGCACCCCCTCACGGGCGCTGTAGGACTGGCCCGAATCGCTTTGGTCGCCGCCCGCAAAAAAGCGCTGTACCTTGCCGCCTTCCATCACCGAGGCGTTGTCTGAGTAGGCCACCACCGTGTGCTGCGGGTTGAGCTGCTCGGTGTTGCGGATCATGCCGAACAGGCTCTTGTCTTGCAGAACGCCGTCAATGGTGAACTCGGCGTTGAATATCTTGTGGCGGCAGTGCTCGCTGTTGGCCTGCGCGAACATCATCAATTCCACATCGGTCGGGTTGCGCTGCAGGCCGGTGAAAGCCTGCACCAGGTAGTCCAGCTCATCATCGGCCAGCGCCAGACCGAAAGTTGCATTGGCTGCAGCCAGTGCCTGGCGTCCGCCGCCCAGCACATCAATGGCTTGTAGGGGGGCCGCACGGAGTTCGGCAAACAAGGCCGCCGCTTGCGAGCGCTCGGTCATGATGCTTTCCGTCATCCGGTCATGCAGAAAGTCGCTGATTTGCGCGCGTTGCTCCAGGCTCAAATAGGTTTTCCCCAGCAAGCCGGGCTTGATCAGCAGCGCGTACTCGGTGATGCGCTCAATGCGCTTGACCGCTAAGCCGCAAGAGTGGGCAATGTCCGTGGCCTTGGAGGCCCAGGGCGAGACCGTTCCGAAACGCGGGGAGACGGTGAAAAAAGTAGCGCTTGCCGGGTTCGCCGGCCACTGGCGTGAGGGCTCGCCGTAGTTGAGCAGCGCCTCCAGCTGCGCTTCCAGGGTGTCATCGGGCGAGGCTTCGGTGGCCACCAGATGCACGAATCGGGCACTGACGCCGCTGATCTTGTCTGAAATCGCCTGCAGTCGGGGGAGCAGTTGCCGGGCGCGAAATTCGCTGAGGGCGTTGATACCCCGGGGTTCCCCCTCAAAAGTCGTCAAATGCAGGGTCACGGTGGCAGTGGCTTTGTAGTTATCGGAGCAGCCTGTTGCTGAATCCTGGGTTGGGGGCCGCTCCAGCCCTCAAGTCTGGCAGCGCTGCGCGTAGAAACTTGATTTTATCAGTCCGTATGTCCGCCAAGACGGGGATCCGGCCGGGCTGTACGCAGCGATGAGTCAGGTGGGATAATGTCGGCCATGAGTACTACCTACAAAGATGCTGCGGGCATTCAGGGCATGCGCGTGGCCGGCAAACTGGCCTCCGAGGTGCTGGATTACCTGACGCCTTTCGTCAAGCCGGGCATCACCACCAATGAAATTGACCGCCTGGCGCATGACTACATGACGCAGGTACAAAAAACCATTCCGGCCACCCTGGGTTACCAGCCGCCGGGCTACGGCGCTTACCCCAAGTCACTTTGCACTTCAGTCAATCACCAGGTCTGTCACGGCATCCCTAATGACAAAGCGCTGAAAAAAGGCGACATCGTCAACATTGACGTGACTGTCATCAAGGACGGCTGGCACGGTGACACCAGCCGCATGTATTTGGTAGGCGAAGCCTCGATTGCGGCCAAGCGTCTGTGCCACATCACCTACGAAGCCATGTGGCAAGGCATCATGCGCGTCAAGCCTGGGGTTCGGCTTGGTGACATCGGTCACGCCATACAAACCTTTGCGGAAAAGCAGGGCTTTTCAATCGTGCGTGAATTTTGTGGTCACGGCATTGGCCAGAAGTTCCACGAAGAGCCGCAGGTGTTGCACTACGGCCGCCCCGGCACGCTCGATGAGCTCAAGCCCGGCATGACCTTCACCATCGAGCCCATGATCAACGCCGGTAAACGGGACATCAAAGACGGCCCTGAAAAAGACGGCTGGAGCATCGTCACCCGCGACCACTCCCTGTCTGCTCAATGGGAACACACCGTTTTGGTCACTGAACAGGGCTACGAGGTGCTGACCCTGTCTGCCGGCAGCCCGGCGATTCCGGCTTTTGTTGCAGCCCATGCCCAAAGCCGGTCAGCAGAGACGACCAGCGCCTGAATCTGCCCCCGCCGCATGCAAGCTTCCAGCCTCAGCGTTGTAACGACGGCGCCAGTGTCAGCCGCAGAGCTGGCGCACTTGCGTGAGCAATACCGCAGCGGCAAAACCGAACTGCTGGCATCCCTGGCACAAAGCGGCGCATCTGCGCGTGGCATCCGTTCACGGTTGCAAGCCTTAGCGCGTCACACCGACAAAACTTTGCAACAGCTCTGGGTGCGCGCCGGCTTTCCAGAATCATGCAGCCTGGTGGCCGTCGGTGGCTACGGCCGCGGGGAGTTGTTTCCTTACTCAGATGTCGATGTGCTGCTGCTGCTGCCCGATGGCACCTTGATCGACGCGCCATTGGCCGATTCGAACCTCAAAGTGCGCATCGAAAACTTCATCGGCAGCTGCTGGGACACGGGCCTGGAAATCGGCTCCAGTGTTCGCACAGAAAGTGAATGCGTGCACGAGTCGAGCAAAGATGTGACTGTGCAAACATCGGTGCTGGAGGCCCGCTGGCTTGCCGGCTCCAAAGCCAATTTTCTCAGCCTGCAAGCCAGGCTCGAAAAAGCCATGGACCCCAAGGCTTTTTTTGTCGCTAAGTCACTGGAGCTCCGGCAGCGCCATAACAAGTTTGAAGACACGCCCTACGCGCTCGAACCCAATTGCAAAGAATCCCCCGGCGGTCTGCGTGACTTGCAAGTCGTGTTGTGGGTGGCGCGGGCCGCTGGATTGGGCAGGTCCTGGGAAGAGCTGGCACGCAACGGTCTGGCGACAGCCTTTGAGGTGAGGCAGATCAAGGCCAACGAGGCTTTGCTCAGCCTGATCCGGGCCCGCCTGCACATGCTGGCCGACCGGCGTGAAGACCGGCTGGTGTTCGATCTGCAAACCGTGGTGGCCGAGTCCTTCGGCTACGCCAGTGTGGCGCCGGATGGCTCGCGCCTGGCCCGCCGTGCCAGCGAGTCGCTGATGCGCCGCTACTACTGGGCCGCCAAAGCCGTGACCCAGCTCAACCAGATTTTGCTGCTCAATATTGAAGAGCGGCTGAACCCCAACACGCAACCGCTGCGCTCGATCAATGCGCGTTTTTTCGAAAAAGCCGGCCGCATTGAAGTGGCCAGCGACGAGCTGTATGTGCAACAGCCCCATGCAATTTTGGAAACTTTTTTGCTTTTCCAAACCACGGCCGGCGTCAGCGGACTGTCTGCACGCACCCTGCGCGCGCTCTACAACGCCCGCGGCGCCATGGACGCCGGCTTTCGCCGTGACCCGGTCAACCGAAACACTTTCCGCAAGATCCTGATGCAGCCGGAAGGCATCACACATGCCATGCGGTTGATGAACCAGACATCCGTGCTGGGCCGCTACCTGTGGGTGTTCCGCAAGATCGTCGGGCAGATGCAGCACGACCTGTTTCATGTCTACACGGTGGACCAGCACATCCTGATGGTGCTGCGCAACGTTCGGCGGTTTTTCATGGCCGAGCATTCGCACGAATACCCCATGTGCTCGCAACTGGCGGCCGGCTGGGACAAGCCCTGGATTCTTTACATCGCTGCACTGTTTCATGACATTGCCAAGGGCCGTGGCGGTGACCACTCCGAGCTCGGTTGCAAGGACGTTCGAACCTTCTGCAGCCAGCACAGCATTGCTGCCGAAGATACCCAACTCATTGAGTTTTTGGTGCGTGAGCACCTGTTCATGAGCCGCATGGCGCAAAAAGAAGATCTGAGCGATCCTGAAGTGATTGCCGCCTTTGCCAAGCGTGTCGGCAATGAACGCTACCTCACGGCTTTGTACCTGCTGACCGTGGCCGATATCCGTGGAACCAGTCCCAAGGTATGGAACGCCTGGAAGGGCAAACTGCTTGAAGACCTGTACCGCTACACCCTGCGCGTGCTGGGGGGGCGTGCACCAGACCCGCAGGCTGAAGTCGAGTCACGTAAACGCGAAGCATTGTCTTTGCTGGCGCTGCATGCAGAGCCCTTTGAGTCGCAAAAAGCTCTGTGGGCTACGCTTGATGTGAGCTATTTCATGCGCCATGAAGCGGGCGACCTGGCCTGGCACGCGCGTCAGCTGTCTCGGCATGTGGGCTCCGGCAAGACGGTGGTGCGTGCGCGCCGCTCTTCAGACGGTGAAGGCATGCAGGTGCTGGTCTACACACCCGATGCGCCCGATTTGTTTGCCCGTATTTGCGGTTACTTTGACACGGCCAGTTTCAGCATCGTGGACGCCAAAATTCACACGGCCAACAACGGCTATGCACTGGACACTTTTCAGGTGATCAGCGCCACACCGCAAGAGCATTACCGCGAGGCTGTCTCCATGGTGGAAGCCGAACTGATTCGCATCCTGCAGAGCGCCGGACCCCTGCCGCCACCGGGCAAAGGCCGTGTGTCCCGGCGCGTGAAAAGCTTTCCGATCACGCCGCGCGTGGACTTGCGGCCCGACGAAAAAGCCCAGCGCTGGCTGCTCAGCGTCTCAGCCAGTGACCGGGTCGGCTTGTTGTACTCGATTGCCCGTGTGCTGGCCCGCCACCGCATCAACTTGAAACTGGCCAAAGTCACCACGCTGGGCGAGCGGGTCGAGGACACTTTTTTGATCGACGGCCCGGAACTGCAGCAAAACAAAGCGCAGATCGCCATCGAAACCGAGCTGCTCGAGGCACTGAAAGCCTGAAGCCCGGCGCTAGCAGATGTTTTTAGTCGTCTGCAGACTCGTCAAGCCCTGGAAACAAGACCTGGGTGTAGCCGAACTTGGTGAAATCACGCACCCGCATCGGGTACAACTTGCCGATCAGATGGTCGCACTCGTGTTGCACCACCCGCGCATGAAAGCCGTCTGCCTCGCGTTCAATCGGCTCGCCAAAAGGGTCAAAGCCGGTGTAGCGTATGCGCGACCAGCGCGGCACCATGCCGCGCAGACCGGGCACTGACAAGCAACCCTCCCAACCCACTTCCTCTTCATCGCCGATTGGCGTGATCACCGGATTGAGCAAGACTGTGCGGGGAATCAAGGGCGCGTCGGGGTAACGCGGGTTGACTGCGTCCGTGCCAAAAATCACCAATTGCAAGTCCACCGCAATTTGCGGTGCAGCCAGGCCGGCACCGTTGACGGCACGCATGGTCTCAAACATGTCAGCCACCAGCAGGTGCAGCGCGTCGGTGTCGAATTCGGTCACGGGCTTGGCCACGCGCAGCAGCCGCTCATCACCCATCTTCAATATGTCATGCACTGCCATTGAGCAACTCCATCAATTGGTTTTCGTCAATCACTTTGACGCCCAGTTCCAAGGCTTTGCTCAGCTTGCTGCCCGCCTCGGCGCCGGCCACCACGTAGTCGGTCTTTTTGCTGACCGAGCCGGCCACTTTGCCGCCGGCAGCTTCCACTTTGTCCTTGGCCTCGTCGCGACCTAGCGTGGGCAGCGTGCCGGTGATGACCAAGGTCAGCCCGGCCAGCGGCTGAGGTGCGCGCTCAGCGGGCTCGCCTTCAGTCCAAGTCACGCCGCAAGCGCGCAGTTGCTCGACCACTTCACGGTTGTGCGCTTGCTCAAAAAAAGTACGTATGCTTTGGGCCACCACCGGCCCCACGTCATCGACCTCTAGCAATTGCTCTGCGCTGGCTGCCATGATGCCGTCGAGTTGGCCGAAATGCCGGGCCAGCGCCTTGGCAGTGGCTTCACCCACATGGCGGATACCCAGCCCGAAGAGGAAACGCGGCAATGTGGTTTGCTTCGAGTTTTCAATGGCCTCGAGCAGGTTGTTGGCTGACTTGTCGGCCATGCGATCGAGTCCGGCCAGAGAACTCAAACCCAAACGGTACAAGTCCGGCAAGTTACGAATGATGTTGGCATCCACCAGCAGCTCAACCAGCTTGTCGCCCAAGCCATCAATCTCGACGGCACGGCGGTGCGCATAATGCAAGATAGCTTCTTTGCGTTGCGCGCCGCAAAACAGCCCGCCTGTGCAGCGGTAGTCGGCCTCGCCCTCCTCACGCACAGCAGCCGAGCCACACACAGGACACTGGCGCGGCATGGTGAAAGGCTGGGCATCACCGTGGCGCTTGTCCATCACCACGCTCACCACTTCGGGAATCACATCGCCGGCGCGGCGCACCACCACGGTGTCGCCCAGGCGCACGTCCTTGCGCCGTGCTTCGTCCTCGTTGTGCAGCGTGGCGTTGGTCACGGTGACGCCGCCCACAAACACGGGCGCCAGCTTGGCCACCGGGGTGAGCTTTCCGGTACGGCCGACCTGCACATCGATGCCCAGCACCGTGGTCAGTTGCTCTTGGGCCGGGTATTTGTGCGCCACCGCCCAGCGTGGTTCACGGCTGACAAAGCCGAGTTGGCGCTGTGCGCTCAGGCTGTTGACTTTGTAGACCACACCATCAATGTCAAAGGGCAGTGCATCACGCGCTAAGCCAATGCGCTGGTGAAAATCCACCAGGCCCGAGGCCGCTTGTACGCAGGCGGTTTGCTCAGCCACAGGCAGGCCCCAGTTTTTCAGGGTCATCAGCAATTCGTGATGCGTATTGAACAAGGGACCGCCTGCATCAACCGGAGTGATATCACCGACGCCATAGGCAAAAAAGCTCAAAGGGCGTTGCGCAGCAATGCTGGAGTCCAGCTGACGCACGGCACCAGCTGCGGCATTGCGCGGGTTGACAAAGGTTTTTTCACCCTTCTCGCCGGCGGCAATGCGTGCGCGCTGGCGATCGTTCAAGGCTTCAAAGTCGCTGCGGGCCATGTAAACCTCGCCGCGCACTTCCAGCACCTTGGGTGCTTGAGCCGGCAGATGCAAAGGAATTTGGCCGATGGTGCGGATGTTGTGCGTGACGTCTTCACCGGTTTCACCGTCACCCCGAGTGGCCGCCTGCACCAAAACACCACCTTCATAGCGCAGGCTCATTGCCAAGCCGTCAAATTTGAGTTCAGCAACATACTCGACGGCAGGGTCAGCCTCTGTCAAGCCCAGTTCTTTGCGTATGCGGGTATCAAAACTCTGCGCTCCGCTGGCTTCGGTGTCGGTTTCTGTGCGTATGCTGAGCATGGGCACCACGTGCTTGACGCTGGCAAAACCGTCCAGAATTTGGCCGCCCACTCGCTGCGTTGGCGAATCAAGTGTGCGCAAGTGCGGGTGCGCAAGTTCTAAAGCTTGTAGCTGCGCAAGCAAGCGGTCGTATTCAGCGTCCGGGATTTGCGGCGCATCGAGCGTGTAATAAAGATGCGCATGGTGCTGCAGCAGCGCGCGCAACTCTTGAGCGCGCTCGGCGGGCGATGGTCTAGAGAAAAGATCGCCGGCTCCGGGGCCGGCAGGCGATGAAGTGTCTGGTGCGTTCACTGCAGGCTCAAGAAAAGAGCCGCCGGCCCAACGCAGAGCCGGCTGAGAGCTCGCGCGCATCGAGCGTGTCGTAGAGCTTTTCAAGGTCGGCTTTGATCACTTGCATGGACTCCGCGCGGATACGGTTGCCGTAGTCGTCCATCAGCGCACCGTCCATGGCCGAGGCCAGGGCCAGCGCGGCCTTGCACATGCGGTCAAAAGGCTGCTCAGACCTGGCCACCTGGGGTACGTCCAAAGACATGGTCAGCTCGCGCAAAGCGGTTTGTTCCGGGTCTTCGGCCATGGCAGCTTGCGAGTCAAAAGCCAAAATCAAAATGGGGGCCTGGGCTTGAGCGCCCGGCAGCACCATGCGCCCGGGGATGGCACCGGGCACAAAGCCGTGACGGGCCGCATTTTGTTGCACATAACCGGGGCTCCAGGCGATAGTGGCCGCCCGCAGGGTGAAGCTGATCTGGGCGTCGTGTTCACCGGCAAATTGGTCCAACTCACGGGCCCGCGCAACTTCTTCATGCATCTCCGGAAACTCCGGCTCGCCATTGACATCGTCTGCAAAAGCTTGGGCTTTCATGACGAATTCAGAATATTCGATCTGATTGAGCGCACCGGTGCGATTGGCCAGTTGCACCCCGGCCTGGAATGCGCTGTAACGCTGACCGGCCACGGGAATTTCCCATTCGCCGGTGTCAATGCTCAAGCCCTCAACCGCAAAAGGCTTGCTGCCCACGCGCCGCGTAGACGGCATGGCGGCCAGAGCCGCCTCACCCGAGACCTGGGTATCTATAGCGATCGGCACAATCACGTCAATCAGCGCATCGAGCGCCGCTTTTTTCTCGATGTTGGTGAGCGTGGTCAGGGATTCGAGACTGCCGTCAAAAGCCGGGTCCTGACGCTCACCGCCCTCATCCGGCGCATCGTTTTGCGCCGCTTGCTCTGTTGAGTCGCTTGAATGCGAAGCCTGGCGCGGGCGGTTTTTACGCGAGGTCCAGGCGCCGTGCGCCACCACCACCGCGAGCACCACCGCGCCGGCGATGGCCAGACCCAGTTGCAAGTTACTCATGCCACAGGCACCGCTTGTGCAAAGCCGATGGCCTCCCCCATATCAACCGCCACGATGCGCGAGACGCCTTGCTCCTGCATGGTCACGCCGATCAGCTGCTCGGCCATTTCCATGGCAATTTTGTTGTGGCTGATGAAAAGGAACTGTGTTGACCTGCTCATGCTGACCACCAGCTTGGCATAGCGCTCGGTGTTAGCGTCGTCCAGCGGCGCGTCGACCTCGTCGAGCAAACAAAAAGGGGCCGGATTGAGCTGGAAAATAGCGAACACCAAGGCAATCGCAGTGAGCGCTTTTTCGCCGCCCGAGAGCAGGTGAATGGTCTGGTTTTTCTTGCCCGGAGGCTGCGCCATCACCTGCACGCCGGCGTCCAGGATTTCTTCGCCGGTCATCACCAGGCGCGCATTGCCGCCGCCAAAGAGCTCAGGGAACATCTTGCCGAAGTGGCCATTGACCACCTCGAAGGTGCTGGAGAGCAACTCCCGCGTTTCGATGTCGATTTTTTTGATGGCGTCTTCCAAAGTGGTCATGGCCTCATTGAGGTCAGCCGACTGAGAGTCCAAAAAGCCTTTGCGCTCGCGGGCGCTGGTCAACTCATCGAGTGCCGCCAGATTGACAGCGCCCAGGGACTGGATCTCGCGGTTGATGCGATCAATCTCAGTTTGCAGGCCGCTCAGGCGCACATTGCCGGTTTCAATAGACAGCTCCAGCGCTTGAAGATCGGCCTCGGCATCTGTCAACAATTGGGCATATTGCTCAAAGCCCAGACGCGCGGCCTGCTCTTTGAGCTGCATTTCCGTGATGCGCTGGCGCAGCGGGTCGAGCTGGCGTTCAAGCTGCAGGCGGCGTTCGTCGCTGGCACGCAGTTTGGCGCTGAGGTCGTCATACTGGCTGCGTTTGGCACCTAGATCGGCTTCGCGCTCGAGTTTGACAGCCAGCGCGCTTTGCAAGCCAGCCTGAGCCGCCGCATCGCTTAAACGCGAAAGCTCGTCTTTGGCGCGTTGCTCTTCGTCGGCCAGCGAGGCTGCTTGTTGCGCAGCCATGTCGATGGCGCGGGCCAGCTCTTCACGGCGCGAGGCCAGGCTGCGCAGCGCAAATTGCGCCTCTTGCATTTGCCGCTCCAGCGAGCGCTGCTGCTCGCGAGACGCATTGAGCTGACGCTCGCATTCGATCACACGGTCATCGAGTTGGGCATGGCGTTCCTGACTGTCGGCCAGTTGCATGTCCAGCTCTTCAAAGCGCGCTTCAGCCGTCACGCGGCGCTCTTGCAACTCATCGAGTTCCACATCGATCTCGCTGAGGTCGGTTTGAATCTGCTCACTGCGGGCGCGGGTCTGTTCGGCCAGTTGCGACAGGCGCAAGACCTCCACTTGCAAGGCATGGCTGCGGCTCTGAGCTTCGGCGGCTTCGCTGCGCGCTGTCACCAGGCGTAGCGCTGCTTCGCTGTAAGCAGACTCAGCGCGCACCAGGGCGCTGCGGGCCTCGTCACCAATCAAGGCCTGCGCACGAAGCTGTTTGTCCAGGTTTTCAATTTCCTGCGCGCGTGCCAGCAGCCCGGCTTGCTCAGAATCCTGCGCGTAAAAGCTCACGCTGTGCTGCGTCACTGCGTGACCACCTTGCACGTAAATCACTTCGCCGGCTTGCAGCTTGCCGCGGCCACTCAGCGCTTCATCCAGGCTGGCGGCTGTGTAGCTGCCTTGCAACCAATCGGTCAGCAAAGCGCTTTGCCCGGCATCGGACAGGCGCAGGTAGTCTGCCAGCGGCTTGAGCCCAGCGGTACCGGCCCGGCCGGCAGCCCCAGCCACCGGCGGGGAGTAAAAAGACAGCTTGGCCGGCGGCGCATCGCGACCGTCGGTGCCGGCAAAGCCGCGCACCATGTCCAGTCGGCTGACTTCAAGCGCGCCCAGCCGTTCGCGCAGCGCGGCCTCTAAAGCGTTTTCCCAACCCTGCTCAATGTGTATGCGGCTCCACAGGCCCTGCAGACCATCCAGGCCATGCTTGCTCAGCCAGGGCTTGAGCTTGCCGTCTGTTTTGACTTTTTCCTGCAATGCTTTAAGCGCCTCAACACGCGCCGACAGGTCGGCCTGGCGGGCTGATTCGCTGTTGACGCTTTGCTGAAGTTGGCGACGCTCATCGTCCAGGCGGGGCACGCTGTCGGTGAGCTCTTGCAGCACCGCCAGGGCCTGGTCCTGGCTGGCCTTGGCCGATGCGTACTGCTCATTGAGGTTGACCAGGCGGGATTCGTCCGGGGCGTTCAAAGCATTGCGATCGGCCAGCAGGCGCTCCCGGCGCACACCCAAAGCACGGCTTTGCTCTTCGATGTTGCGCTGGTCAGCCGCCAGAACCTGGATTTGCTGCTGAACCTGCGCCACGCTGCTTCGCTGCTCATTGGCCGTGGCCTGTGCGGCACGCAGCGCTTCTTCGAGCGCCGGCAGCCGGCCCGTTTGTTCTTCGTTTTGTGCTGCCAGCAGCTCGGCATGCTCTTCGGCTTGCAGCGCTTGCGCACTCAGCCCGTCTGTTTCCACAGCAGCATCGGCCTGGCGGGTCAACCATTGGGCGGCCTGTTCCTTGAGTTGCGCCAGGCGCTGCTCAACGCGCACACGCCCGTCGACCACAAAGCGGATTTCTGCTTCCAGACGCCCGACTTCAGCGCTGGCCTCATACAGCTTGCCCTGGGCTTGGTTGACCTGATCGCCCGCGGCGTAATGCGCCTGCCGCACCGTTTCCAGGTCGGCCTCGATGTGGCGCAGATCAGCCAGCCGGCTTTCAAGTTCATTGACAGCTTTTTCAGCATCGGCTTGGACTTTGGACTGGTCAGCCTGGCTTTCGGCGCGCTTTAAAAACCACAGCTGCTGCTGCTTGAGCATGCCGTCGGCTTGCAAAGTCTTGTAGTGCAGTGCCACCTCGGCCTGTTTTTCAAGCTTGTCCAAATTAGCATTGAGCTCACGCAAAATGTCTTCAACACGGGTCAGGTTTTCGCGCGTGTCTGACAAACGGTTGGCCGTTTCGCGGCGGCGCTCTTTGTACTTGGACACGCCGGCCGCTTCTTCGAGGAACAGACGCAACTCTTCCGGCTTGGACTCAATGATGCGGCTGATGGTGCCCTGGCCGATGATGGCGTAAGCGCGCGGGCCAAGACCGGTACCCAAAAACACGTCCTGCACATCTCGCCGGCGAACCGGTTGGTTGTTGATGTAGTAGCTGGAGGTGCCGTCCCGCGTGAGCACGCGCTTAACGGCGATCTCGCCGAACTGGCCCCACTGACCGCCGGCGCGGTGATCGGCGTTGTCAAACACCAGCTCGACACTGGACCGGCTGGCCGGCTTGCGGGTGTTGGTTCCGTTGAAAATAACGTCTTGCATGGATTCACCACGCAATTCAGAGGCCCTGCTCTCGCCCAGCACCCAACGCACCGCGTCCATGATGTTGGACTTACCGCAGCCGTTCGGCCCCACCACGCCCACCAGTTGCCCCGGCAGCACGAAGTTGGTGGGTTCAGCAAATGATTTGAAGCCCGAAAGCTTGATGGAATTAAGACGCACGGCGAACCTGAAGAAAAATAGAAATAAGTCTAACTAGTTGATTTTGAATGGTTTTATGAAATCAACCCATGCCCCAAAGAACGTTTCAGCGCCTTGCGGCAGCAACCGGGAAAGAGCTCGATTATTACCCGAGCGAGCCGCAGCAAGATCGGCCTGACAAGAGGGCGGCTCGCCGGAGCCCGGCCGGTGTTTCCCTCGATAATAGCCAGATGAACCCATTGCTCTCAAGCCTGCAGCCCTACCCCTTTGAGCGGCTTCGCCAACTGCATGCCAAGGTCACGCCCAACCCGGCTTTGCGGCCCATCAGCCTGGGCATCGGCGAGCCGCGCCATGCCACGCCGGACCTCATCAAAACCGCGCTGAGCGCCAGCCTGGCCGGTCTGGCCAGCTACCCGGCCACACTGGGCGAACCGGCGCTGCGCCAGGCCATGGTGGACTGGGTCGCACGCCGATACAGCGTCACGCTGAACCCGGCCACCCAGGTGCTGCCGGTCAACGGCTCACGCGAGGCGCTGTTTGCGCTGACGCAAACCATTGTTGACGCCAGCCGCAAAGGGGCCACGGTGGTGTCACCCAATCCGTTTTATCAAATCTACGAAGGCGCCGCCCTGCTGGCCGGGGCCGAGGTGTTTTATGCACCCAGCGACCCGGCGCGCAACTTCGGTATTGATTGGGCCGCCGTGCCCGATTCGGTCTGGGACAAAACCCAGCTGCTCATCGTCTGCTCGCCCGGCAACCCGACCGGCGCGGTGATGGACCTGGCCGAATGGAAGCAGCTGTTTGAGCTGAGCGACCGCCACGGCTTTGTCATTGCCTCTGACGAGTGCTACAGCGAGATTTATTTCCGCCCCGAGCCGCCGCTGGGCAGCCTGCAGGCGGCATTGGCTCTGGGCCGTAAGGACTTTAAAAACCTGGTGGCCCTGACCAGCCTGTCCAAACGCAGCAATGTGCCCGGCCTGCGCAGCGGTTTTGTGGCCGGCGATGCGGCCATCATGAAGTCCTTTTTGCTCTACCGCACTTACCACGGCAGCGCCATGAGCCCTGTGGTGCAAGCCGCCAGCCGCGCGGCCTGGGACGACGAAGCGCATGTGGTGCTCAACCGCGAGATGTACCGGCAAAAGTTCGCCGAAGTCACACCCCTGCTGGCTGGCGTCATGAACGTCTCGCTGCCCGACGCCGGCTTTTACCTGTGGGCCGAGATTCCAGCTGCTTTCAAGGGCTCAGACGAGGTCTTCTCCAGCCAGCTGCTGGCTCAATACAATGTGGTGGTTTTGCCCGGCAGCTACCTGGCGCGCGACGTGACAGGGCCTGACGGCAAACACTTCAACCCCGGCGCCGGCCGCGTGCGCATGGCGCTGGTGGCCGAAACCGCCGAATGCCTTGAAGCTGCTGAACGCATCGTCCTTTTTTGCCAAGCCCATGATGCCCCCGCAGCCTGAACTTTTTTCATTGCTCACTTTTAAACCGCCAACAACATGACACAAGCTCTGCAAACCATCATCGACGCCGCGTGGGAAGACCGCGCCAAACTCTCCCCCGCCTCTGCACCACCCGAAGTGCTGGACGCTGTTGAGCAGGTCATCAGCCAGCTCAACAAAGGCGTGCTGCGTGTGGCCACGCGCGAGAGCGTGGGCGTGTGGACCACGCACCAGTGGATCAAGAAAGCCGTGTTACTGAGCTTTCGCCTGAAAGACAACGTCCTGATGCGCGCCGGCGACCTGGGCTTTTTTGACAAAGTGCAAACCAAGTTCGCCCACCTCAGTGAGGCTGAAATGCGCGCTACCGGCGTGCGCGTGGTGCCGCCGGCTGTGGCACGGCGCGGAAGCTTCATCTCTAAAGGCGCCATCCTGATGCCCAGCTATGTGAACATCGGCGCCTGGGTCGGCGAAGGCACCATGGTCGACACCTGGGCCACCGTCGGCAGCTGTGCCCAAGTGGGCAGCAATGTGCACCTGTCCGGCGGCGTCGGCCTGGGCGGCGTGCTGGAGCCGCTGCAAGCCAACCCGACCATCATTGAAGACAACTGCTTTATCGGCGCCCGCTCTGAAGTGGTTGAAGGCGTGATCGTTGAAGAAAACTCGGTGATCTCCATGGGCGTTTACATCGGCCAGAGCACCCCGATTTATGACCGCGCAGCCGACACCGTGACTTACGGCCGCATCCCGGCCGGCTCGGTGGTGGTTTCGGGCAACCTGCCCAAGGCCGGCGGTAAGTACTCGATGTATTGCGCGGTGATCGTCAAGCGTGTCGACGCCAAAACGCGCGCCACCACCAGCCTGAACGACCTGCTGCGCGACTAATCAACTGACCTTACAAAGCCCCGCATGAGCGCCACCCTGCACCTGACCGAGCAACTGATTTCACGCGCCTCGCTCACACCCGAAGACGCGGGTTGCCAGGCGCTGATCGCTGCGCGTTTGGCGCCGCTGGGCTTTGTGTGTGAGACCATCGTCAGCGGCCCCGACGACTTTCGCGTCACCAACCTGTGGGCCAAGTTCAATGGCAGCGCCGGAGCCGCCTCGCCCACGCTGGTGTTTGCCGGCCATACCGATGTGGTGCCCACCGGTCCGCTGGCGCAATGGACCACGCCGCCGTTTTCGCCCAGCCACCGCGATGGCCTGCTTTACGGTCGCGGCGCTGCCGACATGAAAAGCTCGATCGCCGCCATGGTGGTGGCAACCGAAGAGTTTCTGGCCGCCCACCCGAAACCGGCTTTGTCGATCGCCTTTTTAATTACCAGCGACGAAGAAGGCCCGTCTAAAGACGGCACGCTGGTGGTCTGCAACCAGCTCAAGGCGCGTGGTGAAAAGCTCGATTACTGCATCGTGGGTGAGCCCACTTCGGTCGACCAACTTGGCGACATGATCAAAAACGGCCGCCGTGGCACGCTCAGCGGCAAGCTCAGCGTCAAAGGTGTTCAAGGCCACATCGCCTACCCGCATCTGGCCAAAAACCCTGTTCACCTGTTTGCGCCGGCGCTGAGCGAGCTGGTGGCTACCCAATGGGACAAGGGCAATGCATTTTTTCAGCCCACCAGCTGGCAGGTGTCTAACGTGCATGGCGGCACCGGCGCCAGCAACGTGATACCCGGTGAATTGGTAGTGGACTTTAATTTTCGTTTTTCAACTGAATCGACCGCAGACAGTCTGAAGCAGCGCCTTGAAGCTGTACTCACAAAGCACGGGCTGGACTACACGCTGCAATGGACGCTGGGCGGCGAGCCTTTTCTCACCACGCCCGGCGCACTGGTGCAGGCGGTGCGCGGCGCCATCACGGCTGAAACCGGTTTGCAAACCGAACTCTCGACCACAGGCGGCACCAGTGACGGCCGCTTTATCGCCAAGATCTGTCCGCAGCTCATTGAGCTGGGTCCCATCAACGCGTCCATCCACAAGATCAATGAACACGTGCTGGTCGCCTCGCTGGACCCGCTGAAAAACATCTACAAGGGCGTGCTGGAGCGTCTGTCGGCGGCATGAACGCAGCCTCCTTGACGGTGCTGAGCTTGATTCAGACCGTCAGCGAACGCTTAGATGCCGCGGGCCTCACACCAAGCGACGGTTTTGGCCACGGCACGCAAAGCGCCTTTGACGAAGCCGCCTGGCTGGTGCTCTGGCGCCTGGGCCTGCCGCTGGACGACCTGGACGGCGTGGCCGAACGCCTGATCACCCCCGAAGAAGCCGCCCTGGTGGCCGCCCTGGTTGAAGAGCGCATCCGCACGCGCCAGCCCGCCGCCTACCTGACCCGTGAAGCCTGGCTGCAAGGTGTGCCTTTTTATGTGGACGAGCGCGTGATCATTCCGCGCAGCTTCATTGCCGAATTGCTGGCCGACGGCAGCATAGACCCCTGGCTGTGCGAAGACACCCGCCGTGTGCTGGACTTGTGCACCGGCAACGGCAGCCTGGCCGTGCTGACCGCCATGACTTACCCCGATGTGCAGGTGGACGCCGCCGACATCAGCCGGGACGCCCTAGCCGTGGCCCGCATCAACGTCGATCGCCACGCGCTGAGCGACCGCATCCAATTGATTGAATCCGACGGCCTGGCCGCCTGCCCCGGCCCCTACGACCTGATTGTGTGCAATCCGCCCTATGTCAACGCCGCCAGCATGGCCGCCCTGCCGGCCGAATTTAGGGCCGAGCCGGTGCTGGCGCTGGCCGGCGGCGAAGACGGCATGGACTTCATTCGAGCCCTGTTTCATGACGCAGTGCAGCATATGAGCGAAAATGGCGTGTTGGTGCTGGAAATCGGCAACGAACGTGACAACTTCGAACGCGCTTTCCCGACGCTCTCGCCCTTGTGGTTTGAAACCAGCGCCGGCAGTGACCAGGTGCTGTTGCTCACGCGCCAGGAACTGAGCTGATTTTTTTGAGCATGCGGGCTGAAAGCCCGGCGCGCTTTGTTTATTTTTCTGTCTGCCCTTTTCAATGATTACCCTCAAAAACGTGGTGCTGCGTCGCGGCGCCAAAGTGATTCTCGACAGCGCGTCTGTCAACCTCAACCCCGGCGAAAAAGTCGGTCTGGTCGGGCGCAACGGTGCGGGCAAGTCCTCGCTGTTTGCCATGCTCAACGGCACGCTGCACGAAGACGGCGGCGAGTTCTACATTCCGGCGCAATGGCGCATGTCGCAGGTAGCCCAGGACATGCCCGAGACCGAGCAAAGCGCCACCAGCTACGTTATTGAAGGCGACATCGTCCTGCAAGCCGCGCAAGCAGAGGTTGATGCGGCCGACGCCAGCGGCGACGGCGACCGCATGGCCCACGCCTACATGGACCTGTATGACGCCGGCGCGCATGACGCACCGGCCCGCGCCCAGGCGCTGATCCTCGGTTTGGGCTTCAAAGTCAGCGAGCTCGACAACCCGGTCAACAGCTTTTCGGGCGGCTGGCGCATGCGCTTGCAACTGGCCAGAGCGCTGATGTGCCCGTCGGATTTGCTGCTGCTCGACGAGCCCACCAACCACCTGGACCTGGACGCGCTGGTCTGGCTGGAAGCCTGGCTCAAACGCTACCAGGGCACCATGCTGGTCATCAGCCATGACCGCGAATTTTTAGATGCTGTGACCGACGTCACCGTGCACATCGAAGTCGCCAAACTCACGCGCTACGGCGGCAACTACAGCAAGTTTGAAGACCTGCGCGCCGAGCAAATGGCGCTGCAACAAGGTGCTTACGCCAAGCAGCAAGACAAAATCGCCCACCTGCAAAAGTTCATTGCCCGCTTCAAAGCCAAGGCCAGCAAAGCCAAGCAGGCGCAAAGCCGCGTCAAGGCGCTGGACCGCATGGAAAAAATTGCGCCGCTGCTGGCCGAAGCCGACTTCACCTTCGAGTTCAAGGAACCTGCCAACCTGCCCAACCCCATGCTGTCGATGCAAAACGCCTACTTTGGCTACCCGGCACCGGAAGACGCGCCCGAGGGCACACCGCCCACGGTCATCGTGCAAAACGTCAGCAAATCGGTGCTGGCCGGCCAGCGCATCGGCATTCTGGGTGCCAACGGCCAGGGCAAATCCACGGTGGTGAAAACCATCGCCCGGGCGCTGGCGCCGATTGAAGGCGAGATGCTCGAAGGCAAGGGCCTGAACATCGGCTACTTTGCCCAGCAAGAGTTGGACGTGCTGCGCCCCGCAGACAACCCGCTCGAGCACATGATCAGGCTGGTCAAAGAAGTCACTGCAACCGGCAAAATCAGCGGCCAGCAAACCCGCGAGCAAGACCTGCGCAGCTTTTTAGGCCAGTTCAACTTCGGCGGCGACATGGTCAAGCAGGCCGTGGGCAGCATGAGCGGCGGCGAAAAAGCCCGCTTGGTGCTGTGCATGATCGTCTGGCAACGGCCCAACCTCTTGCTGCTGGACGAGCCGACCAACCACCTGGACCTGGCCACACGCGAAGCCCTGTCCATGGCGCTCAATGAATTTGAAGGCACCGTCATGCTGGTCAGCCACGACCGGGCGCTGCTGCGCGCCGTGTGCGACGAGTTCTGGATGGTCTCGCATGGCGGCGTCGCGCCGTTTGACGGCGACCTGGACGACTACCAGCGCTACCTGTTAGAAGAAGCCAAACGCCAGCGCGAAGAAGCCAAAAAAGCCAGCAATGCCCCGGCTCCCAAAGCCGTGGCGGCTGCCGCTAAAACACCGGCGCCCAAACCCGACCTCAAGACCTTGAAAAAAGAGCTCGACAAGGTCGATGCGCAAATGAAAACCCTGAACACCGAGCGCCAGACGCTGGAAGCCCAACTGGCCGCCACCAGTGTTCCGGCCGAGATGGCCCAAGCCGGCAAACGCCTCAAAGCGGTAGACGCTGAGTTGCAAAAGCTGGAAGAACGCTGGTTGGAAATCACCGACCAGATAGAGACCGCCACGGCCTGAATCGAGGCAAGCGGTCATAGCGAAAGCGGGGATGGATTCCTGCCTGCGCAGGAATGACAAAGGGGCGCAGGAATGACGACAGTTAGCCGTCAAGCTCGCGAACGCGGGGATCCATCCCAAATCCGTCATCCTCGCGAACGCGGGGATCCATCCCAAACCCGTCATCCTCGCGAACGCGGGGATCCATCCCTTCGGTTTTAGCCTGCGATGGCCCGTCCGTTCTGTGGCTGGACAGGGCGTGCGTTCTTTTTAAACGGGAAAGCTTCAACCTGTTCTCTGGAAATATTCACCTGAGACTTCAAAATGAAAAACCTCACGCCCTCGGTACAGGGCGGGGTGGTCAAGGAGCCTTCGTAACTGTAGAACTCGTACTCACGCGGTAGCAGATTGCCCGGGTTGAACATCACACCTTCGGGTGAGACCTCGGGGCCTTCTTTGGCCGGTGCATGGGTCCAAAGCGTTTTGATTCCGGGGTTTTCATTGCCTTCTTTGAGCAGCACACCCAGCACTGCCAAACGGCCTTCGCTGTTTTTGTGGACAAAGTGAGCCACCATGGCCGAGGGTTTGCCGTTGATCTGCTCTTCGCTGGGGCGGTGAAAGTGGAACTGCACCAACTCAAAGGGCTGGCTGTCTATGCGCAGCTTGCTGCCCGGCGGCACGTTGACCTGGATCGTGTGGCCGTTGTTGATGATTTTCAGCGGTCCGCTCTTGTAGTCGGGCGCCACACTGAACAGGGCTTTTTCAAACGGGCTTTTGATGTTCAGCGGCGCCTGCGCTTTTCCCCGGGCGCAGGTCGGAAAGTCATTGCCCCAGGATTCAGGGCCCATGGCGCCTTCGTAACCCCAGTTAACAGCATGCTTTTCGTCACCTGCTTTGCTGTGCGCGCCCGATTTAGCAGCCGGCCCTTTTTCAGCCGGCTGGCCCAAACCTTCGCATTCCGACAAAACACTGACTTTTTCACCTGCCGCTGCAAGTGCATTTTGGGCGGCGCAAATAACTTGCTTTCGGCCAGACCAGTCGGCGCTTTCCAGTGCCTTCTTAAAGGCCTCGACGGTGGCCGGGTCCTTGCTGCCTTTGGTGAGCAGACGAATCGCACCCAGACCCACCTGGCGATCAGGGGAGAGAGATTTTTCTTTCTTGTAGGCAGCTTCCAGGTCTTTGAGCGTCTCGCCACTCGACATGGCTGCACGAACCGCATCGAGCTCCAGCGACTTGGTTTTAAGCGGATCGATTTGCTTGGCATTCTCAGCCACAGCTTCCGCCAAAGCCTCTTCAGCGGCTTTGAGTTTTTTACCGGACTCCTCGACCTGGGTTGTCAGCTCGGCAACCTGCCCCCCATTGGCCGTGTTGCTCTTCCAATTGGTCCAGCCAAAAAAGGCAGCAGCGCCCAGCGCCAATACGAGCAACACCTCAGCCAGAATTCTTTTCATCGCTCAGTCCTGCAAAGCCAGCCCGAAAAGCTGCCCGCTGTTGATGGTTTCGTCCGCCCCGCAGCCGTGCGCACACGTCAATAAGAGGCTATCAGCTAAGAAATCGGCCGCAGCAGAGCAAACTTGAGGCCGGCAAAGGCTCTGAGAGTCTGCTGTGCAGCAGTTTTCCGAAATGCTATTGATTAAATCGAATTAATCAATCCCCTACTTTTACAAACAAAATTCATGTTTTGCAACATTATCCAATGCTTGGCGCCGCCAGTGGCGGCTCGGGCGGCTCGGGCGGCTCGGGCGGCTCAGGCGGCTCAGACCCCTCAGGTCCGGTCCGGCCCTACCCAGCCCGCCTGCAACCAGTGCCAGTAGCGCGGCTTGAAGGCCCAGGCCAGGTTTTGCACCGGGGTAGAAGGTGGAAACACGGCGTCAGTGAGGTGGTCTAGCCATTGTCCGTGCGGGCGGGCAACAGTCAGCCAGGCGGTGTCGGGCTGCCTGCCGGGCTCCGGTGGCCGGCTCTCAGAAGTCATTGCCTCGCATGCAAGCGGAAAGTCTTGGCCGGGCGCCAACCCTTTGGCTGGGCCTGAGAGCAGATCATGCACACTGCCCCACTCTCGCCCCTGCAAGAGGCGCTTGATTTGCGTTAATTGTTGTGCGGCAAACTCTTGCGTATCCTGCCCCTTGGGCGCATGAAAGCGCAGTTGCCCCAGCACGTTGTCAAAAAACACACAGGCCCGGGGATAGGCTTGCAAAAGTCGGGGCAGCTCGGTCAGCGCATCCGCACATTGGTATTGCCAGCGCACACCACCAGCCTTCAGGGCTGCGCCGTGGCGCCTTGCAAACAGCCGGGGCGCCAGCGGGTCCAGGTCAATGGCGTGGATGTAGTCAAAGCGCAGCAGCCAGGCCGATGGCAGCATCCAGCCGGCGCTGGGCCCAAGCAAGATCAGCTGTTTGGACCCGGGCTGCAACTGTGCCAGCCACTCAGCCAATTGCCCGCAGGTAGGCGACCACAAGGCCCTTGAGCGCCAGGCCCGAAAGTGCCATTGCAAGCCGCCCGAGGGGTTCATCTCAACGGGACTGAAAATTAAACTGCAACACGCCTAAATCGTCCATTTGCCGCTGTTCGCGGCGCTTGGCGTGGGCATTGAAAGCCAACAAATCCTGGTCCACCAGCGACTGCATTTTCAGGCGCTCGCGCTCAGCTTCATTCAAGCGCACACGGCATTGCGTTAAGGCCGCTTCGGTTTGCGCCAGGTCTTGTTGCACACGCTCCATCAGCGTGAGCAGCTGCGAGCTGAACTGCCGCTGGTTCATGGTTTCCTGCATACCGCCGCTGGCGTCGGAGCCGACGGCTGGTTTTTGGTAGTCCTCATACAGCTTTTGCAGCCGCTCACGGCTGGCCTGCAAAGACAGCAGTCGTGCCCTGCCCTGCGCCATTTCAGCCTGAACCAGGCTGACCTGGTCTTGCGCTTTCTGGGCCAGAACAGTCCAACAAGCTCTGGGTGCATTCATGGTTTGGCTCCGGTCAAAATATCAAAAGGTCAAAAAAGTAGGACATAAAAGTCACATCACTCGGTCAAAAGGCGACGCAATCCCTCGCGGGTGCTCACCTCGACTTCGCCAAGGTGCATGTCTTGCCGTAAAAAAGTTTCCATGGCGGAGCGCAAGCGAATGGCTTCGTCCACCTCGGGGTTGGAGCCGGCCTCGTAAGCACCGACCTGAATCAAGTCGACGTTTTGCTGGTACAGCGACCAGAGCCGTCTGAAGCGGTTGGCCAGCTTCATGTCTTCCGGGCTGAGCAAGGTTTGCGACAAACGGGAAATAGAACCGGTCAAATCAATCGCCGGGTAGTGCGCCGCGTCAGCCAGCTTGCGCGACAGCATTACCTGCCCGTCCAGCGAAGCGCGGGCGATGTCCACAATCGGGTCATTGGCGTCGTCGCCCTCGGCCAGCACGGTGTAAATGGCCGTGATCGAGCCGTGACCGTTGCGCCCGACACCGGCGCGTTCAATCAAATTAGGCAGCAGCGCAAAGACCGAAGGCGGATAGCCCTTGGCAGTAGGCGGCTCGCCAATGGCCAGGCCGATCTCGCGCTGGGCATGGGCCACACGGGTCAGGCTGTCCACCAGCATCAAAACATCTTTGCCCTGGTCGCGAAAGTACTCTGCAATCAGGTGCGTCATGTGGGCGGCTTTGAGGCGCAGCACCGGCGACACATTGGCGGGTGCCGCCACCACCACCGACTTGGCCAGGCCCTCTTCGCCCAGCGACTCGCGGATGAAAGCCTGCACTTCACGGCCCCGCTCACCCACCAGACCAATCACCACCACATCGGCTTTGGTAAAGCGGGTCAACATGCCCAAAAGCACACTTTTGCCCACGCCGGAACCGGCCACCAAACCAATGCGCTGGCCCCGGCCCAGTGTGAGTAAGCCGTTGATGGCTTTGACGCCCACATCCAGCACGCGGTCAATCGGTCCGCGCTCCATGGGGTTGATAGGCAGGCCGTGCAGACTCAGGCGCGTTGCGCCTTGCGGTTTGGGTTTACCGTCCAGCGGGTCACCGCGGCCGTCAATCACGCGGCCCAGCAGCTCAGGCCCCAAGGTGGCAAAGCCGGTGTCGGGCAGTGCCCGCACCAGCGAGCCGGGGCCTATGCCCGTGGGTTCTGTGAAGGGCATGAGGTAAAGGGTTTTGTCGCTAAAGCCCACAATCTCGGCTTCGATGCGCTGACCGCCCTCGCCAATGACTTCACAACAGGTGCCAATCGGCGCCATGATGCCGCGCGCCTCAAGCCGCATTCCCACCAGCCGCACCAGCGTGCCGGAGCGCTCGGGTCGTGGCCCGCGAATCTGCGCCATGTTGCGCTGCACTTCCTGAGCAAAATCAGACATCACGTTTGTCCGCATCAGGGTTCAAATCATCGAATTGACCGGCATCCAGCTCAGAATCCGGCGCCGGGTTCTTCCAGTCGGCCTGCGCGTCGAGTCCGTCCAGGTTGAGGTCGGGCAAATCCATGGCGGAAAGGTCCAGCCCGTCAAAAGTCTCTGGCACCTCTGACACGGCGGCACTTGGCGCCAGCTCATCGGCAAAACCATCCGTAGCGATATCGTCAATGTCTTGCAGATCTTGCGGCATAGGCGCGGCAAATGAACGTGTCGGTGCAGGTGCGGGTGACATGCGCGGCTGGGCGTCCACCACTTCGCGCTCACCGGACATGCGTGTAGCCATGCGTGAGGGCTGAAAGGCCGACTGGGCCATGCCGCGCGTGCTGTCCAATAACAAACCGCGGGCCAGTACTTCCAACCGGTGTTCTATCAAGTCGCTGACAACGGCATCGCTGGCGCTGGCGCGTACGCTGCCGGGCAACAGGTCGTCGCTGGCCTGCAAATGCCAGGGCCATTGCGGCGCAGTTGGTTTGGCGGGCGCGGCTTCAGGCTTTGTCGATGTGTTGTTGTCGCTGGCGTTACCCGCACTCATATTGTTAGCCGCCGGGCTGGTGACCGGCATGGCTTGCAGCACAGCCAGGTCCGCCGCATTGAGCTCGACAGTAATGGGCACCAGCCGCTGGGGCGCCAGCTCATCCACGCAGCGTCGCACCAGCCGTTCAATAGCTTGCGGGGACAGCGTCAACTCTGCCAGTACCAATTGCTCAGCCAAATGCAAGGCCAGGCGCTTGATGGGCTCATAAAGTTTGTCCGGCGTGTCAATGACGCGGCGTACCGCAGCGTCCAGCTCGACCATGATGGCTTCACTGGTCAAACGGGTTTTATTCTTTTCGGCATTCCATTCTTCACGCACCTGGCGACGGCCTTCTTCCAGGCCTTTGTCGTAAGCGCCCTGGCGTTCAGTCTCCAGGGCTTCTTCAGTCAGTGCCAATGTGGCGGCCGCGGCTTCGTCTGCCGAGAGTGCCGCATCGGCAAATAAATCTTCATCGCCAAGCCCTTCTAGGGCTTGTGCGTCCAGGCCGTCCCGGCCAGTGGGTGACCAGGTCTTGACCACGTGCGTGGCAAATGACTGTTTGGGCGCGTCGGACCATGACTTGCGCACAAAGGCGCTGCTGCCGCTGCCCGACTGTAAAAGGTCTAAAGCCTGCCAAACGCGCGCAGTGCGCTCACGTGGCGCACGCAATGCAGCAAGGTCAGACAAAGTCATCGCCTCCGCCCAGCACCAGGTCGCCGGCATCGGACAGCTTACGGGCTATGCGCATGATGGTTTTTTGAGCTTCTTCGACGTCGGCAATGCGCAGCGGGCCTTTGGCCTCCATATCGTCTCGGAACATACCCCGCGCACGCTCAGACATATTGCCAAAGAATTTGTCTTTGACGGGATCGCCGGCACCCTTCATGGCAATCATCAGCAAGTCGGGCTCGACATTGCGCATGAGCACCTGAATACCGCGGTTGTCCACGCTCACCAGGTTGTCGAAGGTGAACATATTGTCTTGAATTTTTTGCATCAAATCGGGGTCCAGCTCACCCAGGCTGGTCATGACCGAGGCTTCCAGCGCAGTCTTGGTGAAGTTCATGATCTTGGCCGCAGCCTTGACACCACCAAAACTCGAGGACTGTGCCGACGAATTGTTGGAGAACTGCTTCTTCATAATGGCTTCAAGCTCTTCCATCGCTGAAGGCTGAACCACCTCGAGGCTGGCCACGCGCTGAATGATTTCCGCACGGCTTTCCGGGGGCAGGTAGGCCAACACGTCGGCGGCCACAGAGTTTTCCAGCACCGACAAAATAATGGCGCTGACCTGCGGGTGTTCGCCGCGAATCATCTCGGCAATCGAGCGGGCGTCCATCCAGCTCAAAATATCCAGTCCCTTGCTGCTCTGGCCCGGCATGATGCGGCCCAGCACCGAGGCGGCTTTGTCGTCGCCCAGTGCACGCTTGAGCACTTTTTCGACGTAATCGGTGGTGCCCAGGCCCAAGCTGGTTTGCTTTTTGATGGTCGTGACAAATTCGTCCAGAACGGAGTTCACCGCCTCTTGCGACAAATCGGCCACAGACACCATGGCGCCACCCAGCGCTTGAACTTCTTTGGGGTTCAAAAACCGGATGATTTCAGCGGCCTGCTGCTCACCGAGCAGCAGCATCAGGACAGCGGCACGTTTGGTGCCGGACATCTCACTGAGTTCTTTTTGCAGTCTCTCTGCCGCTTCAATTTCTTCAGCGGTGAGTTGCTTGATTTCTTCTTTTTCGGCCATTTTGAGTCCTTGTCAGCCTTAGCCGGCCTTGATCATGTTTTTCAGCACACTGGCAACGCGGGCGGAATCTTCGGCCACGATCATGCGCACCAAAGCCACTTTGTCGTCGTAGGAGTTGGCAGTGTCGAGCATCTCCATCGAAATGTTTGATTTTTTCGGTTTGAGCTTGGCTTTGAGCTGTTCCAGGGTTTCGCCCTCGCCCAGCTGGATGGCGTTCATGTCTTCCGGGCTTAACTCGCCGTCGCCCAGTGGCATGGCTTGGGCCTGTGCCAGGGCGGCAGCGGCGTCTTTTTCGGCTTGTTCGCGGCCCAGCATGTGCATCACAGCGGGTCTTACCACCAAGAGCAAGAAGACCACAAACAACAGACCGAGCACGCCGCTCTTGATCTGGTCCATGATGGCTTCGTCTTTGTACCAAGGCACGCTCAGGTCGATCACAGGTTCCGGCTCAAACCGTGCCGGGATCACGGTGATCACGTCGCCACGGGCTTCATTGAAACCCACCACGCTGCGCACCAGGCTTTGCATACGCTCAATTTCTTCCGGCTTGTACGGGTTGGGTTGGGGCTCAGGTGCAACGCCTTTGTCGTCTTTGGGCTGCACAAGCGGAGCACGCTCTTTGATCACCACGGCCACGCTCAGGCGCTCCACCGTGCCGGTCGCGCTCTTAACGTGACGCACCGAACGGTCTAGCTCATAGTTGCGGGTGCTGCGGGCTGTGACGTTGTTTCGCTCATCGCTGCTCTTGGGGGCGCCGGCAGCCGTGACCGGTGTGGCCGATGGCGCCGGAGGCGGTGTATTGGAGAGTGCGCCCGGCACGCCGCCCGCATCTTTGATGGTGCTGCGGTCTTCGCTGAGCACTTCAGAACGGGTTTTGGGACCTTTTTCACGGGTGTCATAGTCTTCGGTGGTCACTTCAGTCTGGCTGAAGTCCAGCGACAAATTGACCTGCGATGTCACATTGGACTCGCCGGCAATAGGCATCAGGATCTGATTGATACGCAGACGGTACATCTCTTCCATTTTTTGCTTGTGCTGGGTCTGCGCGGCTGTCAGGCCCAGGGCTGCGTCATTCGATGAATCGGTGATCAACTTGCCCATGTTGTCCACCACCGACACATTGTCGGGGGTCAGCAGCGGCACACTCGAGGCCACCAGGTGCACCACCGCCTGCACTTGCGAGGGTGTCATGGCGCGGCCTGGCTGCGGTGTCACCACCACAGAAGCTTTGGGCGGCGTGCGGTCGCGCACAAACGCCGATTGCTTTGCCAGCGCCAGGTGTACGCGGGCTGCAGAAATAGAGTCAATTTGCAAAATACTGCGCACCAGTTCTTGCTCAATGGCCGCGTTGTAACGCGCTTGCTCCATGAACTGGCTGGTCGTCATGGATGACTGGTCTTTGAGCGAATCCAGACCCACCTGGCCCGTCTTGGGCAAACCTTTGGAGGCCAGGTAAATGCGGGCCTCGTGGTAACGCTTGGCCGGCACAGTGATCTGACCGCTGGCGGAGTCCAGCACCGGCTTGAAATCACCTGCTTTCAGAGCGTCAAAGGCCGCCTGCTGGTCGGCTTCGGTCATGCCGGCAACAATCGGGCGGTAATTGGGGGTGTTGACTGCCGAATACACCGCCACAAACAGCAGCAGCATCAAGGCCATCAAGAGAAATGGCAGTAATTTTCTGATCGTTGGCTGGTCCAGCACCTGGCGAACCGATTGCATCGGGCCTGCGATGGTTGTGAGCGCACCGCCAGCACCACCAGCAGCATTGCCAGCGTCGCCCGGGTTGGCGCGCACAGCGCCGCCCGGTCCGCTGACCGCAGGCAGTGAGCCGGAAGAAGATCCACCCGGGCCAAAAGCGCCGGGCGCAAGGGTTGCAGTTGAACTAGTAGCCATGGTCAATGTCTTTCAGGCAGGTCTCAAACCGGCATGTTGATGATGTCTTCATACGCCTTGAGCACTTTGTTGCGCACCTGCAAGGTCGCTTCGAAGGACAGCGATGACTTTTGCATGCCCAGCACCACGTCGGTCAGGGGAATGTCTTCGCCGCGCTCATATGCGTCAATTTTGCTGCGCGAACTTTGCTGCGCTTCATTGACCTGGTTGAACAAAGACTTCACAGCGTCGGAGAAGCCGGTTTTTTCGGGGCCGTTGCTGCCCAGTCCTTCAACACCACCGGCCGCCTGGCTCTGGTGAGCCCGCAGGGTTTGCAGCATGGACTGGATATTGGCGCTGGATGTGGCTTTTTCAATCATGGTGTGTCTCTTGTGTTCATTCAGGTTAAAACGCGCTCAGTCATTGGCCAGGGCCATGCCGGCGCCCGGGCTGTTGACCTTGAGTTTGGCGAGCTTGTAGCGCAAAGTACGCGGGCTGATGCCCAGCTTGTGCGCAGCTTCCATGCGGCTGAAAGTGGTCTGTATGGCGGCCATGATCAGTTGGTGTTCGTTGGATTTGACGGCTTCCTGCAAGCTGGCGCCGTCTTCGGTGTTCAGGCCGGCAGGCGTTGCGGCTGGCCAAAACGCGCCAGCGGGCGCCGGCTCCGGCAGAGGCGCTGCAAACAGCCGTTCCGGCGTGGCCGCTGCGGCTGCTGGGTTTTGACCAGGCGCTGCGCCATCGGCCTCACGCGCAGCTGGCGTCGGGGCTTCGTCAAACATCAGGTGCTCAAGGGTGATCATGTTGTCAGGGCACATCACCAGCGCACGCAGCACCACGTTTTCGAGTTCGCGCACATTGCCGGGCCAGCTGTAGGCCTGCAGCGCCGCTTGGGCCTGGGCATTGACGCTGAGCACGCGGTCTGTGGGCGCATGACGTGCCAGCAAACGCGCGACCAGCGGCAAAATATCGCCCGGTCGGTCGCGCAGCGCAGGCACGCGCAGCTTGAAGGTGCTGATGCGAAAGTAAAGGTCTTCTCGGAACTCACGCGCCACAATCGCTGCGCGCAGGTCTTTGTTGGTGGCCACCACAACGCGCACATCGAGGTCAATGGTGCGGTCGCCACCCAAACGGATAATCTGGCGCTCTTGCAATATGCGCAGTAGCTTGGCTTGCAAATTCAGCGGCATTTCGCCGACTTCATCTAAAAACAGCGTTCCGCCCTGGGCTTGCTCAAACATGCCGTGATGCTCTTTCACTGCACCGGTGAAAGCGCCCTTCTCGTGGCCAAACAGCATGTCTTCAATCAAGTGTTCAGGCAAAGCAGCGCAATTGAGCGCCACAAACGGGCCTTTGGCGCGGGCTGAAGACTCGTGCAGCACACGGGCCAGCACTTCCTTGCCGGCGCCGGTAGGGCCTTCAATCAGGGCTGTCACATTGGCCAGGGCCACGCGCTGGGCCAGTGCCAGCAAATGCCGGCTGGCAGGGTCCACATACACCACGCTGAGCGGTGCGCGAATGGCTTTGGCCGTTGGTTTAGCGCTCACAGTCTGTGACTCGCGAATCGTGGTGACCACCTGCCAGGCAGCCGGCGACCATTCGTCAGCAGGCAAAACATGCAAGGCACCGTGGCGCATGGCATCGACCACCAGTTCCAGGTGCCTGCGGTCAACGCGGCAAACAATCGGCACGCTAAAACCTAAAGTGGTGGTCAGTGCTTGCAGCTCTTGCAGCAGCTCGATGCTGCCGCCCAGTCTGACGACTAGCAAGTCTGCCCTGTCCAGGCGCTGCTGAAGTTCTTGCAGGGTTGACACGGGAACTGCATGCAGACCGCCTTCTGCCAGTTTCGCCTGCGCGTCATCGGCCAGCAGCTGGAACGGGTCCAGCCACAGGGCTTGTTGCGGGTTCAAAGTTTGGCTCATTGCGTACATCGCCTCATTTACAAATATGAGGTGATTTAGCAAAGGTCATGCCATATTAATTTGAGTACCTAGATACTATTTAAATCTAATACTCTGCAAACTTATTAGTTCCAAAATATTGCCGTCAAAAACCTAGCGACGGAAAGCCGACAGGTAAGTTGACGGGTTTGCCTGCACGGCGGCCACTGCTGGCGCTGCTGGCATTGGCGCCTTGGCTGTAAAACCCTGGCAGGGCTTGCCGTCGGCGCGAATAATCTCAATCGCCGGCAAGTTGCGCGATTTGAAACCCATGAGCCGGCACAAGTAAGGCAGCTTAGGGTCCCAGCTCACGCTGAAGTGCTGGCACTTCCAGCAGTCCGGGCGGGAGCTTTCTACCTTATTGGCAGGCGATTCAGGCATTCTCGAACTGCCGGTTTCAAAGTGTCAGTAAGTGTCTAAACGCTTACTGAAGCAGCTTGAGCACCGTCTGCTGGCTGGTGTTGGCCTGGGCCAGCACAGCTGTAGCGGCTTGTTGCATGATCTGCGTGCGTGACAGCTCGGTAGAGGCAATAGCGTAGTCAGCGTCTTCAATCTGGCTGCGTGAGGCCTCAGAGTTCATGGCCACGTTGGTCAGGTTGTCGATCACGTGTTCCAGGCGGTTCATCACCGCACCCATGGTGGCACGCGTGCCGTTGACCTTGTCCATCGCACGGTCCAGCTTGGCCAGCACGGTTTTGGCGGATTCGCGGTCATTGATGTGAACTGTGGCCGGGCTCTTGTCTGAGTCGCCGGTAATCTCACCGGTGATAGGACCCGCTTTACCAAAGTCAGACAGATCGATCGTGATGGTCTGGTTGGCACTGGCGCCCACATGAAAGCTCAGGCGCCCGGTGCGCGGTGGTGTCATCTTGCTGTCAGCGGCACTGACGTCACCGCCAAAAGTACCGGCCTGAAAGCCCAGCGACGCAAAGTCACCCGTAGAGCTGTTGAAACCGTTCACACCCGCTTCGACTGTGAAAGTCTTGCTGATGTAAGGCGGCGGCGCACCGTTGCTGGGTGCAGCACCTGGCGGTGGTTGTTTGGGGGCTGGGTCGGCAATCAGCGCGACCGAGCCGTACAGGGTGGAGGCGCCGGTCCAGCTGGCTGTTGTGGCTGCTGCGTTGTAAGTAACACCCGACGCGGCGGAGTTGGCCGTAGAGCTGCTGGCAAGACCAAACTCCGATGGCGCAATCGCTGTCCATGCTGAAAGATTTCGACCGTCCGGCGTGGTCAGCGTGATACCGCCAGTACCGTTGTTGGTGGCCAAAGCGCCATGCTGTCCAAAAGAGCCATTGACGGCATTAACCACCTTGCTCAGACGCTCCGGGTCTGTGTCAGCAGCCAAAAAGGCCACCTGGACATTCTGGCCGTTGATGAAGAGCGAGTAGGTACCGTCCGCTACCGTGGTCGTGGTGTAACTGCCGCTGGTGGCAACTGAGCTGGCCTTCGCGGTCACGCCAGTGTCAGCATGGTGCGAATTGATCGCATTGGCAATGGCAATCGCGCTAGCTGCGGCAGAACTGGTCAATGCAGTGGTGTTGCTTTTAAGGTCGTCTGCGGCTACGGTGGCTCGAATCGCCACGCCGTTGATAACCAAGTCACCATCACCCAAAGCCTTGATATTGCCTGCACTGGTCACCTCTGGACGGATGCCAGTGTTGATGACCGCCTGGTTATTGGTGTAGCTAGCGGGTTTCAGGCCAGCGCGCGTCCAGTCACCGGTAGACAAGGTGGTCACTTCCAACTTGCCTTCTACCGATGTTTCCAAAGAATAGCTGCCAATCTGCAAGCCTTCCTTCAGACCGGTACGGGCTTCAAAAGCCGAGGTACTGGAAGCCGTATTGAAGGCCAGCTCAATGTTGCGACCGTCTTTAGCCTCCAAGCGCACGCCCTGGTTGTCGTTGTTGCTGTTGATGGCGACCACGCCCGTCTGAAAGCTGATGGCATTGATGGCACTGACCACCGCAGCACGCGACTCACGGGTGTTGTTCAAAACCGTTGTGATGGGCGCAGATGTAAAGCCGTTGATGGTGACGGTGCCTGTGGCAGACGATAAGCCGGTGCCCATGGCGCTGCCGGTCATCACGTTGGTGTTGACAATGGCCGCAACTTTGGTGTCGGCAAAATTCTGGTTGATGGTGGCAGCACGAGCAATCGCGCTGGCAGCGGCAGAACCCGCTGGGGATTTGCCGTTGTCGCTGGCAGCGTAAGACACGCCGATGGTGACGCCGTTGATGATCACGTCATTAGCGGCCATGGCCGCAACTGGCGTGAAGGCTCGACTCACAGAGAAGCTGTATGTTGCAGTGGCAACCGGTGTCGCCGCATTGAGCACCAAAGTCCCAGCGCCATTGGTCAGCGGAGAGTCTGTAAAAGTGATGGTGGTTCCTGACACTGCGCCGGTGAATGTTGTGGCAGTGCCATCGGGCAACGTCATAACGGCTGTAGCCGTTGTTGCACCCGTATTCACGGTGACCGTAACTGCTCCAGCTTTGGAGATAGTTCCTGTTCCGGTACCAATCGTTGAAGCTCCGCCGTTCCCGCTAGGTGTCACAGCGCTTGCCGTGTAAGCGATAGCGGAGCTGTAAGTCCCAGCCGAAGTCGCCTTGTATACAGGGCGCTCACCCACGCGTTCACCGCTGGTGCCGTTCAGGATGGGGAATCCGTTCCACTCGGTGGTGTCGGCAATGCGCACAATTTCTTGTTTGAGCTGCTGAAACTCGGTGTCCAGGTAGCCACGCTGCTCGTCGGCGTTGGTGTCATTGATGGCCTGGATAGAGAGTTCGCGCATGCGCTGCAGCATGTTCGTGATCTCAGACGTTGCACCCTCAGCCGTTTGCATGAGCGAGACCGCGTCGCCGGCATTTCGCATGGCCTGGTTCAGGCTGCGGATCTGCTGCGTCATGCGGGTGGCAATCGCCAAACCCGCCGCGTCGTCTTTGGCTGAGTTGATGCGCTTGCCGGTCGACAGCTGCTGCATGGCCACGCCGCTTGCGCGCTCTGTGGCTTTCATGGCTGTCTGTGTGTAAAGCGCTTTAACGTTCGTGTTGATCACGGGCATATGAATCTCCTAAATCGGTTGGCCTATTTGCCAGAATGGAACTGCTTATGCAAAAGTAGTGCCAACCTGTGTGGCCCTGCTCAACCGGCAATTTGTAGTTGCTAAACGGCATTGTTTTGCCGCTTTTTTGCCGGTTTTTGCTGAATTAGCTGTGCACGCCGGATGCGGGCAAAGCCATCGATGAACTGGCCATGGCGGCGCGCTCTGCAAGCAGATCAGCGTCTTGTGGCCAGTGGGACAAGCCCTCTTCCACCGTTTGCACGGCGTCAGCGGGGTCGAGGTTACAAAACAAAGCACGCGCCAGCATGCGGTAAGTCATGGGCTGGGTGCGCTCTTGCTGCACGTCGCGCAGGTCTTGCAGCAACTCAATGGCCAGCGACCAGTCTTCACGTGTCATGGCCAGCAAACCGGCCATGGCCAAAATGTCTTCACTCTGCGGGTAAATGGCAATGCCGGCGTCAGCCAGGGCCTGCGCTAAATCGTTCTGCTCTTCAGCCATCAGCCACTGAATACCCAGTCGGATGTCTGTCGGCGTAAAGCGCGAAACATCTTTGAAAGACAGGGATTGAGCGGCTGCAGCTTTCTGCATCACGGATTTAAATTCTGGTGTCATCTGGCACTCCTGGCGGTTAATGGGTCAATGTCAATTCGTCGACAGCACGCCAAAACGGCGGCTTCTCATACCCATCACTGCAAAAGTGATGCCAACCCTATGCAATAGCCAAACTGAATGTGTTTAAGGGGCAAAACAGCAAGAAATGGCGCTAAACGGCAAACCATGACCGCCCTGCCCTTGCCGCCCCCTCAAGAATTGTAGTAACATGACTACAAATAAAAACCGGGAGCCAAATCATGAAAGTCACGACCTTTTCAAGCCGGGAATTCAACCAGGCCGCAAGCCAAGCCAAGCGGGCCGCCAATGACGGGCCGGTGTTCATCACCGACCGAGGCAAGCCGGCGCATGTGCTGATGAGCATGGCGCTTTACCAACGACTCAGCGGCAGCCAACAAAAGATTGCCGACCTGCTGGCGATGCCGGGGACTGAAGACCTTGAGCTTGAGATTCCCCGCTGGGATGAGCTTGCCCGCCCGGCGGATTTGAGCTGATGTTTGTACTGGACACCAACGTCGTATCCGAGCTGCGCAAAGTCCGACTTGGCCGGGCAGACGCCAACGTGGCGAAATGGGCAGACAGCGTCAACGCAGCAGAACTGTACTTGTCTGTTATTACGCTGCAGGAGCTTGAGATAGGCGTTTTGCTGGCAGAGCACCGCGACCCGAAGCAAGGCGCAGTTTTTCGGGTTTGGCTGAACAGCTATGTTCTACCGGCATTTGAAGGCCGCATATTGCCGGTCGACACCGCCGTGGCACTGCGCAGCGCCAAGCAACATGTGCCCAACCCCCGCCCATTCAGAGATGGCCTGATTGCCGCCACAGCCCTGGCCCATGGCATGACTGTAGTCACCCGCAACTTGGCTGATTTTGAAGGGACGGGTGTAGCCATGCTCAACCCTTGGGATCCCATGGCTGGGTAAAACCTCAGGCAAACGCGTAACAATGCCGTGTTAAAACTTCCCAGGCTTTGAGATGGGATGGATCCCTGCCTCCGCAGGGATGACGGCCAAGGGCATCTGAATGAGCGTAATTAACGAGGTAGGTGATGGCTAAAAAAATAGACAACGACATGTTGCAGTTTCAAGAAGACCTGCTGCAGTCTGTGCGGCAAATGAAAGCCAGAAAAGCAGCCCGCACAACAGTGGTGGCTTTAACAGCTGCTGCCGATGCACGAGCCAAAGTTGGTGTTTCACAATCAGAGTTTGCTACCTTGCTTGGCGTGTCTGTACGCACCTTGCAAGACTGGGAGCAAGGCCGACGGGAGCCCTCGGGTGCGGCCAAAACATTGCTGCGCATTGCAGCGAGCACACCAGAAGCCATCAGGTTGGTCGCTTAAGCGCACATAAAAAGGCCGGATCGAACCGGCCTGTACGAATGTGACGCTGACAAACACCGTTACATCAAAGACTTGATCCGGCTTAGTTCCACATAAAGTGCCGGCAAGTGCTTTTGGATCGTATCCCACACAATTTTTAAGTCGACCTTGAAATACCCATGCGCAAGCGCGTTGCGCATTTCGTAGGCGTCAATCAAGGGAAGCTGGGGGTGTGCCTGTAAAAACTCAGGGAAAAGGCGGTCAATGTTATTGCTTGCCTCACCAATGACTTCGAAGTTGCGGATGACAGCATCCTGTATCAACTTGTTAGACAAGAAATTGAGCTCGTCAATATCTTCGCAGTAGGTGCTTATCCGGCTGGTCGCCTCAAGGACATGCTCAACGTAATCAGCAAGCCGCTGCGGATCTTTCATATGGGCTGTGCGAGGCTCAAAACTTGAGACCTGAACGAGTCTGGCAAGGCATTGGGCGTTAAAACGTCAACTTTGACGCCGAGCAGCTGCTTGAGTTCTCGGCGGATCGCGCCAATATCGAAAAGCGATGTCATTGGGGTCGGGTCAACCAGTATGTCCAGGTCACTGGACTCATCGTCAAGACCTTGCGATACAGAGCCAAAAACGCGGGCATTTGTCGCGTTATGGGCAAGCACAATTTGCAAAACGGCCTGCCTGTGCATCTTGAGGGCTTGAGAAGGTGTCATCACTAAATTATGCTGTAAAAACAAGAATCATCAACTTCGCCCGGCTCATAAAAAAGGGGCCGGCGAACCGGCCCCAATCTTGGAGTGAAAAACGACCCCTGCTTGCGCAGGGATCATGGGTCAAACGCTTACTTCAGCAGGGCCAGCACGGACTGGCCGGACTGGTTAGCCTGCGCCAGCATGGCGGTGGCTGCTTGCTGGATGATCTGCGACTTGGCCAGTTTGGTAGTCTCTTGTGCGTAGTCGGTGTCCAGAATACGGCTGCGTGAAGCAGACAGATTCATCGAGGTCGTTTCCAGGTTGCTGATCGCAGCGGTCAGGCGGTTCTGGTAAGCACCCATGGCAGCGCGGGAGTCGGTGATCGTGTTGATCGCCGTGTCCAGAGTTGTCAGGGCAGCTTGCGAACCAGCGGCAGTTGTCAGCGTCAATGAAGAAACACCAGCGCCCGCGGTTGCTGTTGCTGCAGTGTAGCCGGCGGTCAAGCCAGATGAAGTCAAACCAGCAGCCGTGTTGCCAGCGACAGTGATACCGGCAGATGATGAGCTGGCCAATGACACTTTAGAAAGCACTGTAGTGTTGACATAGGTCCCAACAGTAGTACCGCCAACTGTGTGAGTTAAGCCAGTGACGGTTTGAGCAAGAGCCGTCGTAGCGCCATTAATGCCAATTGTGATGTTACGGCCGTCTGCGGCAGACAAAGCCACTGAACCGTCTGTAGTAGAGAACGTAGCGGTTACTCCCGTCTGGGTACTGACTGCGTTGATGGCAGCAGCCATCTGGGAGCCGCGCTCGGCTTTAGAAGTTGCTGCAGCAATAGCACCAATATTCACACCGTTGATTCGGACACCATCCGTGAGAATCGCAGCAGACGTGGCAGAAGCCAAAGCAGTTCCAGCAACGGTTGTTGCGTTGACTGTTGCCGTTACGCCGCTAGATCCACTGATGGCGTTGATTGCGGCGGCGACAGCGATTGCGCTACCGGAAGAAGATGTGTTGGAGACACCATCAGCGACTGACGCGCCAGTCGCATAGCCGTTAATAGTCAATCCGCCTGCCACCAAAGCATTACCATCTACAGCCGCTCCAACAACGCTTGTTGTGTAGCTGGAATTAGAGCCAACACCTAACGCACTCGATTTGGCACTGCCAATAGAGATCGCGATGCGATCATTGCTACCATTACCGGCACCGACCTGCAAGTTTTGAGCTTGGAAAGAACCGTCGAGCAGTGCGATGCCGTTATAAGTGGTGTTGCTGGCAATGCGGTCGATCTCAGCGATCAGTTGCGTGGCTTCGTTGTTCATGGCAGCACGGTCGCTGGAATTGTTGCCGGTGTTGGCAGACTGAACGGCCAATTCGCGGATACGTTGCAGGTTGTCACCGATCTGGCCCAAAGAGCCCTCAGCGGTTTGCGTCAGCGATATGCCGTCGTTGGCATTGCGGATGGCTGCCGAGATACCGCGGATCGAAGCGGTCATGCGGGTGCTGATGGCCAGGCCGGCAGCGTCGTCTTTGGCAGAGTTGATGCGGATACCGCTGGACAGACGTTCCATGGCGGTAGAAAGATTCAGACCCTGAGTGCGCACAGAGTTTTGTGCTTGCATCGAGCTGATGTTGGTGTTGATAACTGACATGGACTATCTCCTTCGAGAGGGTTGAGTGAAGTTGACAAGAATCCAATGTGAAGTCTTGTTGCTCAATGAATCGGAAGCTGGTTTATTTACTTGAGCCTCTTGAGCAACTAATTTCAAATTGAATTCAAATTGGTTTGAGAAAAAATAAAGAAAAAAATGAACTCAGACTTTGGCGTTGAGCAAGTTGCCCTTGGTCTCATCAATGCTGTGAGCCATACGGATCACTACATCGTTAGGTATCTGACGAATCACTTCGCCGGTTTGCTGGTTGGTCACTGTGACCACAGGGCGATTCAGTGAAGGGTCGACTTTGAAAGCCAAGCCACGGCCGCCGTCTTGCATGCGTTCGTTCATGCGTGCAATGGCTTGGTCCAGGCGTTTCTTGTCACCCTCGGTGTCTACCTTGATCTGAGGTCGCTCAATAGGAATAATTTTGGGGCGGGTGATTTCCGGCGCAGGCACAGGTGCCCCTGCTGCTTGCGCAGGAATATCTGCCCCTGCACGCGCCGGAGGTGCGGCGCCGGGAATGGTGACCCTGGGGCCACCCTGCAATTCAATCATAATGAAGTCCTTTCCTGGCTGCTGTTAAACAGATGAAGAACCTTGCAACAGGTTGGTGCAAAGGTGCTTCGGTCAGGAAGGATCGACCCCTCCCCGGATAACTTGAGGGCTCTCCGGAGATTTTTTAGCAAAAGGGTGCAGCCCGGGCTTTTAAGGCCAGGGCGATTTAGGGGCTAGCCAGTGGTAACGGCATTAGTTCATTTGTTGGTATACATAGACATCATGCCGTCAAAAGTACTCTTCAAGCTGGTTTTTTGGCTGTTGATGCTGCCAACCAGGCTTTCCATGGCAGAAAACTGCTTGGTGTAACGGGCCAGCATATCGTCCATGCGGGTTTTCAGCGCGGCCAGTGCGTCAGCGTATTTGGTGTTTTGTTTCTCGGCGGTCACGCTTTGCGTGGTCAGCGGGCTGGTGGTGGCCAGCCAGGTGGTGAGTTTGCGCAGGGTGTCACCGGCAATACCGGAGCCGCTGCTCGAAAAGTTAAGGTCTGCCACCTTGGTGCCGGCTGTATTGGCCGCTGACAAGGTAAAGCTGGCGCCGCCAATGCTGCCGATGACGGCAATTTTGTAAGGCGTGGTGCCGCTGGTGTCTTGCACCAGCTGCGCGGTATAGCCTAAATTGGTGGCGTTGATGGCGTCCACTACGCCTTGCGGCGTGGTGTTGCCGGCCGCGACCGGAAAGCCATGGGCCTTGCCGTCGCTGGAAGTGAGCGTGACAGTAAAAGCCGCACCGCTGTTCAAACTGGTGGTGGCTGAGCTGTATCCGGTGCTGCTGCTGTAGGGCGGGCTGGTGGCGCTGCGGTTGTTTTGGTTGGCGGTGAAGGTGGTCACCACGTCGGCAAAATTGTTGGTCAAAGCTGCCGTGAGCTTGGTTTTGTCTAGCGTCATGACGCCGGCTTTGTCCACACTCAGGCCCATTTGCCAGGCAGCGCCCACATTGGTGCCGGGGGTGGAAGATGCACCCAGCAAGACTTCACGCAGCTGGTTGCGCACCTGGCGCACGGTGTTGTCACCCACCAGGGTGGCGCCATAGATGTCCAGAACAGACTTGGGGTTGGTGACTTCGGTAAAAAGGCTGTTGGCTTCGTTGTAAGCCGTCACCAAAGCATCGATTTTGCTAACCACTTGGGTGGTGTCGCGCGACAGGCTGACGCTGGCCGTGGTGTTGGCGGCCAACAAGTTCATGGTCAGGCCGTCCACCACGTCGGTCACGGTGTTGGAACTGCGTGTGTAAGTGACGCCGTCAACAGTCAGCACAGCGTCGCTGGCAGCCGTTTGGGTGAAATTCAGCGCAGTCAACACACCAGCGGGAGTGCTGCTCATGCTGAAAGCTTTGTCTGCCCCGGTAGCGCCGGAAAGTACGACCTTGTAAGACGGTGAGGTGCTGCTGCCCGCATTGACCAGCCTGCCGGTGACCGACAGACCGGCGGTATTGATGGCATTGACCAGGCCTTGGGGGGTGTCAGAACCGCTGGCTACCGTGATCTTGTAAGCACTGATGCCGGTGATGGCCTCGGTGCTGGCGGCCGTGGTGCCGATGGTGAAGGTGGTGCCGCTCAGGGTTAAAGAGCCCGATGCATTGACGGCCGAAACACCTGTTGTGCTGGTTTTGGCGTTGATGGCAATCGCCAGGTTGTCAAACTTGCGGGCCGTGATGGCGATGTCAGTGACAGCTGTGGTGGCAGATGTGCTGGTGGCGGTGACAGTTGCGCCAGTCGACCAGTCGGCTGTTGTGAAACCCGCCGTGAAGCTGCCGCTATAAGTGCCCAGCGCTGCGCCGGTGGTGTTGCCATCTGTGTCACCCGAGGTCAAGCCGCCAAAGGCGGAGGCAACCTGGTCTGCAGTCATGGCGGCGGTGGCGGTGAAAGTCAGCCCGTTGAGCGTTGCTTGTTGACCGGCACCCAATGCAGAAAAAGTAATGACAGAAGTCTCGGTTTGACCCGCCGCACCCTGGGTGGTGACGATGGTCGGGTCTGCAGACACGGCATCAATGGCGGTGCCGTTGATGGTGAGGCCTGAAACCGCCGCTGTGGAGGTTGAAGCGCTGCCCACCGTCAGGTCCATGGTGAAGCTGCTGCCGGCGTTCAAAGCAGTCGTGCTGGCGGCAAAGCCGGTGGAGATATTGCGCTGGGCGCTGGCCAGCGTGGTGATAGCGACCGATCGGGTGCCCAGGGCTGCCGCTGTGCCAGCGGTCACGCTCAGGGCCGAGGTGTTGGAGTTGCTGACGCTGGAGGCATTGAAACTGTTGGCGTCTTTGAGGGCGGTTACCGCGTCTTTGACGTTGCTCAGCATGAACTTGACGGCGGCGTAGCCCGAAACCCTAGCTTCGTTCTTGGTGATCTTGCTGTTGATGACACTTTCTTGCGGGGCGCGTTCGGCGTCCACCAGGCCTTGGGCGAGCGCAGCCACGTCCACCCCGGAGCCAGCGCTCAGTGAGGTGATGATTTTCTGGGCACTGGCGCGCTTGGCCGCAGCAGCAGTTTGCGCGTCGAGAGTGGCGCTGCTGGTGCTGGATGTGGCGGCGGTGGTGGCGGTGGTGGCCATGCTGGTAGTGCTTTAAAAGACTGTTAGCGCGCAAAACCCCGTGGTGCGTCTTGAGGAGGCAACAAGGGGGGCAGATGACGGCCGGCAGAGCCGGGGTGGGCGGTGACGGCGTTCATCAGTTCAGGTAGTTAAAGAGGTTGAGCTTAGAGATCTTGCCGAAGCTGCTTTGAGCGGCTTCTAGCGAGAGCATTTGTTTGTTCATCTGACCAATGGCTTCTGCATAGTCCAGGTCTTCAATATTGGAGAGCGTGGTTTTCAGGCTCAAGCGGGTTTCTTCAAGCACGGCTGTCTGGGCGTCTGCCACGTTCATGTCGGTGCCGACCTGGGCCAGGGCCAGGGTCAGGCCGTTTTGCAGGGCATCCATTTCGCCAATACCGCGCTGCATATTCATGCGGCTGGAGCCTTGGACTGCGGCGGTAAGCTGGTCCAGCGCCTGGAAAAAACCCACGCCGGTGGAAACGCCTTTGGCGTCGGTACGCACCACGCGCACAAAGGCTTCAGAGCCTGAGCGGTTGAGCTGCACGGTGCGCTGGTCGCCCACAGACACGCGCATGCGCGTCTGGTCGCCCTGGTAGGTGACGTCGCCAAAGCCGTTTTCGGCAAAGGCGGGCTGGTCTACCCGGCTGCCGGCAAACAAGTAGTTGCCCGAGCTGTCCTGGGCGTTGGCCATGCTGAGAATCTGGTCGCGCAGGCCCTGCATTTCAACGGCCAGCACCTTGCGGTCGGCGGGGCCCAGGGTGTCACTGGCCGCCTGGATGGCGATTTCTTTGATGCGCACCACCATGTTGCTGACGCCTTGCAGCGCAGACTCTTCGTCTTGCAAACGGGTATTCACGGCGGCCAGGGTGTCGGCATAACTGTCTTGACGGGCCATGATGGACTTCAGGCGCTGGATGCTGGCCGCCTGGGTGGGTGCGTCACTGGGGGTGATGACTTGTTTGCCCGCTGCCAGCTGCGCCTGTGACTTGGCCAGTGTGGTTTGCACCGTGCCCATTTGCTGGGTGGCGCGGTCAAACAGTGCGTTGGTCGAGATTTTCATGCGTGTTCCTCAAAGTTCCTGGGTGGCTTAGCGCACGGCCAGCACAGCGTCAAACAGCACACCGGCGACTTGCATCACCTTGGCAGAGGCCTGGTAGGCCTGCTGAAAACGGATTAAATTGGCAGCCTCTTCGTCCAGGCTGACGCCGGAGACTTTGTCGCGTGCGCTCACGGCCTGGTCATGGACCACGGTGAGTGCTTCCTGGGCGATGTTGGCCTGACGGGAAATGTTGCCCATGTCATTGACATGGTCGATGTAGTTGCTGCTGATGGTTTTGCCGGCCACCAGACCGGCGCTTTCCAGCGCGGCCAGGCGCAACATGTTTTCGTTGTTACCCGTGCCGTCTTTGTTGCCGTCCATCACAAAGCGGTCGCCGGACTTCGGCGCGGTGGTGAACTTGAGTTTGAGGCCCTGGTAGTCGATGCTGGCGTTGACTTGGGTGGCGTCAAAGCTGCGCTCGGCCAGCACGGTGCCGGTGCGGGTGTCGGTGATTTTGTAGCGGTCTGCGGCGGTGAAAGTCACTTCCATGGGCTGGGCACGCAAGGCCACAGCTTTGTCGGTGGCCGTGCCGCTGAAGCTGGCCGCCACAGCGGTGGTGCCTGCCCCGGTCACAAAAACCAGCACATCGTCGGGCACAGTGCCCTTGATGGTGGCGCTGGTGCGAAAGCCCAGCTGAGCCAAGTCATAAGGCGTGCCGCCTGTGCCAAAGCCGATTTCAACCGGTGTGTCTTTGCCGCCCACCAGGCTGCGGGTGACTGTTACCTGGCCGGTGTAAGTGCCGGCCGTGAGGTTGAGCGCATTGCCGGGGGAGCCGTTGTTGGGGCCGATGGTGATGTCCGCGCCGTTGGTGTTGCTCAGGACGATATCGCCCTCACGCGTGAAAACCGCGCTGACGCCAGTGGTCGTTGTATTGGCGTTGACGCCGCTAACCAGCGCATCAGCACTGGCATAAGGGCCTAAATTAAGTGTGCCGCCCGCCAAAGTGGACAAGCTCAAAGCACCCGACAAATTCAGGCTGGACGCCTTCACCCGGATTTCATTGCTGGCGGTGGCGCCCACGCCGGGGGCGTTGGCGGTGTTGAGCCAGGCAGCAATCTGGGTGGCGCGGTTGGTGGCGCTGGCATCAATACTGAGTCTGCCCAGCGCCACGCCATTGATCTCCAGCGAACCGGCCGTGATATTGACCGCCTGACCTGCGGGCACCCGGGAGCCCGACAAAACAGCAGGCATGCTGACCGGAAAACCCAGGCGCGCCAGGTCTGCAGGCTGACCGTTAGGGCCAAAGCCCAGCTCGATCGGGCCGGTGTTGCTTCCGCCGGAAGTGCGTTCAATGCTCAAGCGCCCGGCGTAAATGCCTGCAGCAACGTTGAGCGTGTTGCCCGCAGCGGCGGGCGTGATCAAAATGTCTTTGCCTTCCTGTCCGCTCACATTGGTGAGCACCAGTTCGTTGCCGGTGGAAATACTGGCCTTCACGCCGGTGGCGCTGCTTTGGGCGTTGATGGCGTTTTGCAGCTCGGTCGCGTTGGCAAAGCCTGTTGCACCGCCGGGGCCGACAATTTCTGTGCTGTTGAGGTACAGCGGCTCCGTCAGTTGCAGGCCGCTGATGGACACACGAACTTCGTTACTGGCAGAGGCGCGGATACCCACTGCTGCGCCGGCATTGATCCACTGGGCCAGGTCATTGGCTTGCAGGGTTTGACCGGTGATCGGGTAGACAGATCCCAGCGGCACACCATTGAGGCTGACCGCACCAGATGCAATGCCGCCAGCCACGCCGGCAGGAACGCGCGCACCGGAAAGCAAGTTGGGTGTGATGGTGGCGGTGCCGATCTGGCCTTGCGTGTCAAAAAGTGCCTGCGTTTGAACACTGGCGCGTGCGCCGTAAAAAATGCCCATACCCTTGTAGCCACTCAGGCCGGAGCGGTTGAGGTAGTCGTCGCTGTAAGTGGCGCCGGTACTGGCGCCCTGCGACGGCGTGACGATCAGCTCTTGCTGTGCTTCATTCAGGGCTTGGCCCAGCAGATGCCGGCCGTCGCGGGTAATCACTTGCAGTTGCTGACCGGCATCAGCGCCGTCAAGGTAGATGGTCACGTCCTTCAGGCCGGCAGGAATGCTGGCCACAGCGGCTACCGGACGACTGGCGTCAAGCACCAGTGAACGTGCAGCGCTAGGGTGCGCATTGTTGAGCAGCATGGTCGAAATATCGCCGGGGCCTGCCATGGGGCTGGGCTCGTAGCTGATGCGGGCGTCGGCACTGCCGGTGTTCTCAGAGTTCTTGATAACCCGAAAACGGGCTGCCGCCGCAATGCGCAGCGGATCGTCAATCACCACATGGATACCGCCTGAGGCAGAACTTGCGCTGGCATCGATGGCGAACAAATCGCCGGCAGGCTCGCCGTAGCCGTCAATGCCTTCGCGGTGAATGCTGTTGACCTCACGCACGACGGTGGTGGCAATGAAATCCAAGGCGTTGCGCGTACTGCTCAGCACTTGCTCACGAAATGACATCAAACCAGCCAACTTACCGCTGGTGATACCTACCAGGGGCTTGGGTTTGCCATAGGGGTCCAGCACAAGACCGATTTTTTCTGGCGAAGCTGCGTCATAGTTAACGCCGACCAAGGTGGCCTTGCTACCGTCAACAATGACGTCTTGCGTGAGCGACGCGCCCAGGCTGACCAGCACCTGTCCGTTGTTATTAAAACTGGTGTTGATGCGGCTGAATTCAGACAGCTTGCGCAGCAATAAGTCACGCTGGTCCAGCAGTTCTGCCGGTTGCTTTTCAAGCGATGGCATTTTACTGAGCTGGCGGTTCACCTGGGCCAGTTGTTGGGCCAGGGTATTGATCTCGCCCACGCTGGCCTGCACCGCTTCGCGGGTTTCGCTGTCAATCAGGTCCAGCTGCGTGGACAGCAGGCCAAAGCGCGCGGTCAAGCCTTCAGCGTCGCGCACAAATGCACCACGCAGCACAGTCGAAGCCGGGTTAGACGACAAGGTGCGGGCAGATGCAAAAAACTGGTCCAACGCGCTGACCAGACCCATGCTCTCAGCGCCCATCACATCGATCACGCGATTGGCGTACTCGACCATGGGCACCTGGCTTTGGAGCTCTGAGTTGCTATTGCGAAGATTGGACTCGGCAAATGCGTCGTACTGGCGCTGAACGCGGTCAAAAATAACGCCGGTGCCAATGGATGCGCTACCGAGCTGGCGCGGTGCGCCAGACACAAAGGTGACGTCCTGACGCGAATAACCGTCTGTGGCGACGTTGGCGATGTTGTTACTCACGGTCCCCAGCGCACGCTGGTAGGCCATGACGGCGTTGCCGCTGATGCCAAGCAAGTCGCTCATGGCTTGCTCCTGGTGCTCAAGTCTTCAATTCTGGGCAAAGCAAACGGACCGCCCGGGCGCTTCAAGGGGTTGAGCATGGGCGCTGCCGCATCCAGCGAATAGGCCTTAGCAGGCGGGTTCAAAGCAAAACCTTTGGCCGCGGTGTCGCGCGACTTCAGCAACTCTTCGGTGCTGGGCGGTGGCGACATTTGACGGCTTTGGGCTTGCACCAGCATGTCGGCCACGCCCATCATGTTGCGCTTGGACAGCTGCACAGAGACCTCTTTGTCAAACATGGCTTCAAAGGTTTCAGCGCCTGAAGACTCGACCAGGTCGCTCTTGACAGTAGCTTCGCGCATGGACTTGAGCATCATTTGCAGGAACATGCCCTCAAACTGCTGCGCGGTCTCGCGCAGGGCGGCTTTGCCGTCCTGGCGCGCCTGACCACGCAGCTTACCCAGACCTTCGAAGTCGAGGTAAGAGCGGGTGGTGTCCGTTTGGTTGACCGGGTCCATGGCTGTGTTTTGTTTGTTGCTTGACTTAGGCCACTGGCTTAAATGATCACCAGCTCGGCGCGCAGGCTGCCGGAGCTTTTGAGTGCTTCGATGATGGCAATCAGCGCAGAGGGTGATGCACCGACCTGGTTGACGGCGTCCACAATCTGGCGCAAGTCAATACCGGGCTGGAACAGGAACATCGGTTTGTTGGGCTCGGTCACCCGGACGTCTGCGTTTTGCACAGGCGTGGTGGTGCCCTGCCCCAAAATATTGGGCTGTGACACCTCGTTGGTGGCCGCAATGGCAACCGAGATCGTGCCGTGCGAGACCGCTGCCGCCGTCACCCGCACATTGCGGCTGATGACCACCGTGCCGGTGCGTGAATTAATGACCACACGCGCTGGTGGCTCGCCGGGCAGCACGTCGAGGTTTTCAATCATGCTCATGAAGGCCACGCGCTGGCTCAAGTCCTGCGGTGCACGAACCGAGATAGAAACACCGTCCAGGGCGTTGGCCACGTCAGCGCCGAAGCGGCTGTTGATGGCGTTGATGATGGCGGTGGTGGTGGTGAAGTCGCCTTCACGCACATTCAAAATAAGCTGCTCGGCCGTTGCAAATGGGTTTTCAACAACGCGCTCAACGGTGGCGCCTGCAGGCACCCGGGCCGATGTGGGCACGCCGATGTTGACCTTGGAGCCGGCGGCACTGGCGTCAATGCCGGTGGCGGTCAGCGCACCTTGGGCCAACGCATAGACCTCACCGTCAGCACCACGCAGGCTGGTCAGCAGCAAATTGCCGCCGCGCAGATTGGTGGCTTTGCCGATGGCAGAGACATTGACGTCGATTTTTTGGCCGGGCTTGGCAAAGCCAGGCAGTTCGGCCGTGATCATGACGGCTGCGACGTTTTTGATGTCCATGGCGCTGGACGTTTTGGTCTGCGACGCGGCTTCAAAGTCAGCCAAAGGGCCTTCCATGCTCACACCCATGCGGCTGAGCATGGTTTTCAAGCTTTG
>JBILIK010000049.1:0-19836 GCA_044350025.1 Polaromonas sp.
GTTTTGCAAGCCAAGCACGACCGCGATGGTGACGCGGCTTCGGCTCCCCCCGTCTACATCGTGGACCAGACGCAAGGTGATGGTGTGGTGCGCAGCCTCTCGGAGCAAGTCGCGCTGGAAACTCGCACGCGCATGCTCAACCCCAAATGGCATGAGGGCATGCTGCAACACGGCTACGAAGGTGTTCGTCAGATTGAAGTTCACCTGACGAACACCATGGGCTGGTCTGCCACAACGGGTCAGGTTCAACCTTGGGTCTATCAGCAATTGGCTCAAACCTTTGTGCTGGATCCGGCCATGCGCAAACGGCTGGCTGAACTCAACCCGACATCTTCGGCCAAGCTGGCCAACCGATTGATTGAAGCATCTCGTCGCGAGTATTGGAAACCCGATGCTGAGACATTAAATGCCTTGCTGCGCGCCGGCGAGGAACTGGAAGATCGCCTTGAAGGCATCCAAGAAGGGCAAGCAGCATGATTGAAACAACCAGCATTCCTGTGAAAAGTATCCAACGCGCTTCACGCGAAGACGGCGAAGGCAGTGTGCAATGCCAACTCGATCCGAACGTGAAAATCGGCAACGCCAAAGTCTTTGCGGTTTATGGCAAGGGCGGCATTGGCAAAAGCACCACCTCATCTAATTTGTCCGCTGCATTTTCAAAAATGGGAAAACGCGTACTCCAAATCGGCTGTGACCCTAAGCATGACAGTACCTTCACGCTGACTAAAAAAATGCTGCCTACGGTCATTGATGTGCTTGAAACTGTGGACTTTCATGCTGAAGAACTTCGGGTCGAAGACTTCGTTTTTGAAGGCTATAACGGCGTGATGTGCGTTGAAGCCGGCGGTCCGCCTGCCGGCACAGGCTGCGGCGGTTATGTGGTGGGTCAAACCGTCAAACTGCTCAAAGAGCATCACCTGCTTGAAGACACCGATGTGGTGATTTTTGATGTGCTTGGCGATGTGGTCTGCGGTGGCTTTGCAGCGCCCTTGCAGCACGCCGACCGCGCCATGATCGTCACAGCGAACGATTTCGACTCTATCTTTGCCATGAACCGGATCGTCCAGGCGATTGGCGCCAAGGCAAAAAATTACAACGTGCGTCTGGGCGGTGTGATTGCCAATCGCAGCGCTGCCACAGACCAGATCGACAAATACAACGACCGCATTGGCCTGAAACTGGCCGCTCACTTCCCGGACCTGGACGTGATTCGCCGCAGCCGTTTGAAAAAATCAACGCTCTTTGAGATGGAGTACTCGCCTGAGTTAGAGGCTGTCCAAAAAGAATACATGCGCCTGGCTGCGAGCATGTGGTTGGGTGGGGAGGGCTACTCTGCAGTTCCCATGAAGGACCGCGATATTTTTGATCTTTTGGGTTTTGACTGAGGTTTGAAAAATATGAGCGAAATCACTTACGAGCAACGACGCGGACAAATCGAAAATTATTTCGACCGCACAGCAGTTGCAGCTTGGGCCAAGCTCACTTCAGATGCGCCCGTCGGTCGGATTCGCGCCACTGTACGCGCAGGGCGCGATCAAATGCGGTCAACGCTGGTTTCCTGGTTGGGAAATGACCTGCGTGGCAAGCGCATCTTGGACGCCGGTTGCGGCACAGGTGCACTGGCCGTTGAAGCTGCCCGTTTGGGTGCTCAGGTGGTGGCCATTGATTTGTCGCCGACGCTGGTTGACTTGGCCCGCGAAAGAATCCCTGCCGATGTGTCACACCTGGTGGAGTTTCACAGCGGCGACATGCTGGACAAAGGGCTAGGCCGCTTCGATCATGTGGTGGCCATGGACTCCATCATTCATTACCAGACTGATGATGCAGTTCACGCTCTGGCGCAATTGGCGGAGCGCACCAGCGGATCCATCGTCTTTACTTTTGCGCCACGCACGCCATTTCTGGCAGCCATGATTTCGGTGGGTCGCCTGCTGCCTAGAAGCGACCGCGCGCCATGGTTAGAGCCGATGGCGGAAAAAAGAATCGCCCAGCTGATGGCAAGCCATGAATCTTTGGCTGAGTGGAAATGCGGGCGCAGTCATCGCGTCTCCAGCGGGTTTTACAAATCTCAAGCCATGGAGTGGTTACGCGCATGAGAGCCAAAACGTTTGCCAAATACGCCAGGCTCATGCCAGCGAGCTGGCTGCCGTTTGCTGACGTTGCCAGCGCTGATTTACCGATGGCGCGATTACTTCGCCTGTCTTTGTTCAAACTCACGATGGGCATCACCACGGCCTTGATGATCGGCACCCTGAACAGGGTCATGATCGTTGAGCTGGGCGTATCAGCATGGCTGGTTTCCATGATGCTGGCGCTGCCTTTATTGGTTGCGCCATTTCGCGCTGTCACAGGCTACCAGTCAGATGTACACGTTTCTGCTTTTGGATGGCGACGTATTCCCTACATGTGGGGCGGCACTTTAATTCAATTCCTGGGCTTGGCAGTCATGCCTTTTGCCTTACTGGTTTTGTCAGGACGGGGACAGGTTCCGGTACCTGACTGGGTCGGCCAGGGTGCTGCAGCCATAGCCTTCCTGATGGTGGGTGCTGGCCTGCAAACCTCCCAGACTGCCGGGCTTGCGCTGGCAACCGACCAGGCCAGCCAAGAAACCCGGCCACGTGTGGTGGCGCTGATGTACACCATGCTGTTGGTGGGCGCCGTCACGGGTAGTTTGGTTTACAGCTTTTTGCTGGCTGACTTCACACCTGAAAAATTAGTCCAGGTGGTTCAAGGTACGGCCTTGGTGGTTTTGCTGCTCAATGGTATTGCACTTTGGAAACAGGAACCCCGCAACCCACAACGTGTTGCCGCCCTGAAAACTCAAGTTCGTCGCCCCTTCAAAGCCGTCTGGGCTGAATTCATTGAATTGCCGCAAGCACGCCGCTTTTTGTGGGCCACTTTTTTGGGCACCATGGCCTTCAATATGCAAGACATCATTCTTGAGCCTTATGGCGGTGAAATTCTCAAGCTGAGTGTGGGTGCAACCAGTGCTCTCACAGCCATGCTGGCAGCCGGTGGTTTGCTGGGTTTTTACTTGGCGGGCCGTAAATTAGCCCGTGGCATAGACCCCATGCGCTTGGCCGCCTATGGCGCGCTGGCAGGCTTGCCTGCATTTTCAGCTGTGATTTTTTCAGCACCCCTGGAGGCCGGCTGGCTATTCCGGCTTGGTGCTTTGGGCATTGGATTTGGCAGCGGTTTGTTTGCCGTCGGCACCTTGTTCACGGCCATGCGCATAGAAGCCGCTTTTGTAGGCCTGGCTTTGGGCGCATGGGGTGCCGTGCAATCGGCTGCAGCGGGTATCTCTATGTTTGTCGGCGGGGCCTTGCGCGACACCTTCACGGCGCTGAGCAGCCGCGGTGACATGGGCCCGGCCTTAACGGACCCCTCTGTTGCTTACAGCATGGTCTATCACATCGAAATGCTTTTACTGTTCCTCACCCTGATTGCAGTTGGCCCCTTGGTCAAGCGCAGCAGATCTTTTTCGCCCGTTCCACCATCAACCCTCGGCTTGACCGAGTCACGCATTTAGTTTTTCATAAGGAGAAGTCGCCATGCAAACTGTAGGAAACATCACAGGCTACGTCGATCTAGCGCAAATATTGCTCTACGCTTTTTGGATTTTTTTCGCCGGCCTGATTTACTATCTTGTTCAAGAAGGTCACCGCGAAGGCTACCCGTTGGAGTCCAGCAGTTCTGGCCGTGCAGTGGTCAAAGGGTTTCCGATACCCGAGCCTAAAACATTTTTGCTCGAAGGTGGCAAAAGCGTGACGGTTCCAGACCTCAGCCGTAAAGAACCCGCTTACAACGCTGTGGCTACCAGCCCCACTTCTGGTGCGCCCATTGAACCCAAGGGTGATGCCATGCTGGCGGCTGTTGGCCCAGGCGCTTACTCCAACCGAGAAGACGTGCCAGAAATGACATGGCATGGCAAGCCGCTGATTCAACCGCTGCGCATTGCCAGCGATTACACCGTAGCAGTGCAAGACGTGGATCCGCGTGGACTGCCTGTGATGGCAGGCGACGGCAAGCAAGGTGGCACTGTGAAAGACATCTGGATTGATTCCGCAGAGATGATGTTCCGTTATCTTGAAGTTGAAATCCCTGACGGTCGTACCGTGCTGCTGCCCATCGCTTTTTCTGTGATCCGCAGAAACCAGGTCGAAGTTCATTCTGTGTATGCGCGGCATTTTGCAGCTGTTCCAGCCCTGCGTAACCCGAACCAGGTGACCAAGCTGGAAGAGGAAAAAATCAGCGCCTACTACGGCGGCGGCACTTTGTATGCCGACGTCAAGCGCAGTGAGCCCTTGATTTAATCAAGGCTTTTTGAGCCATTTAAGAACCGTCAAAGCCTGTTGAGGAAGCAGACATGCCCATCGAAAACCTAGGTCACGAGTACGAGTTTGAACCGCAATTCGGTTTACCGGAGCGCCTTCCGGACGACGAATTCATCGTCTGGCAAGGATCGCCCGATGTAGGTGCTTTGGCCACTTCAGCCTTTCACCTGAAAAAACTCGGGTTTTATTTTGCGGCCCTGGTATTGGCTTGTGCATGGCCTGCCTTGGAGTCCGGCGCAGGTCTGATGGATGTTGTGCTCTCTGTGAAGTGGATTGTGCCGCTGGTGGTGATTGGTATAGCGTCTGTCTGGACACTGGCCTGGTTAACCGCACGCACCACGGTCTATACAGTGACCAGCAAGCGGGTGGTGATGCGGCTAGGGATTGTGCTGACGGTATCTTTTAATTTGCCGCTCAAACAGATCGCCTCTGCGGACGTGCGCCACCTCAAAAATGGTTTTGGCGATATCACCCTGGCTCTGCAGGGTTCAGACCGCATTGCTTGGGCACATTTGTGGCCCAGCGTGCGCCCATGGCGTATCAATAAGCCCGAGCCTACTTTGCGTGCGGTACCTGATGTGCAGGCTGTTGCTGACAAGCTTCGCCAGGCCTGGACCCAAAACACAGGTTTGGCAGCCAATGCGCGCACGCAGATGGATAAAGAGCAGCTTGATTCCCGTCCTTTGCAAATCAAAACCATATGAGCCAAGCCCAACTCGCCCCCAAGCCTGTTCATACAACACCGGACAGCTTTCCACGCTGGGTGCTTTACTGCGGGGCAGGCATCATGGCGTTTTCGCTCATCTCTGTGGGCTTGGTACGCATCACCGGCAATGGACCTGACCAAAAGGCGGCTGCGCCTATGCTTCAACGCTCTTTGGTTTTTCTAGACCAAAAAGATGGCGGTGTACGGGTTGCCGATGGTGTGACTGGCGAGACCTTGACCGTGCTGCATGGCGAGCAGGGTTTTGTGCGCGGCGCCTTGCGCGCACTCAGCCGGGAACGCTTTTCCAGGGGTATTGGCGCGTCACAACCTTTTGACCTGGTAGCCCGCGTGGATGGACGGGTCACACTCATGGACCCGAGCACCGGAAGCAGGGTTGATCTGGAGTCCTTCGGGCCTACAAATACGGCAGAATTTGCCAGGTTTCTGGCCATGCGCCCGCAATAGATCAAGTTTTTTATTTCTCAGCAGACCCGGAGATTTTTTCCATGCAAGCGAATCCCGCCATTGACAGTGCTGCCAAAGCGTCGCAAAAAGCTGTTGAGAGCACCATGCTCAGTCCGCGCTTTTACACCACCGACTTCGCTGCCATGGACCGCCTCGATGTGTCCGCCATGCGCAGCGAGTGGGACCGGATGATGGACGAGTACGAGGGCGATAACAACCACGATCATTTTCAACGCGATGCACAGTTTGCTGAAGAAGTCGCCGAGCGCTTTTCACAAGTCAGTCCTGAAATGCGACAGGAGTTTCTCGAATTTTTAATCTCGTCCCTGACGTCCGAGTTTTCGGGCTGTATTTTGTACAACGAGATTTATAAGAATGTTGAGAACCCGGACATCAAGCAATTGATGCGCTACATGGCGCGCGACGAATCGCGGCATGCCAGCTTTATCAACCAATCCCTCAAAGACTTCGGCCTCGGCATTGACCTGGGTGATTTAAAGCGCACCAAGGCCTACACCTATTTCAAACCCAAGTACATTTTTTACGCGACATATTTGTCAGAAAAAATTGGCTACGCCCGTTACATCACCATTTACCGGCAGCTCGAAAAGAACCCGGACAAACGTTTTCACCCCATCTTTCGCTGGTTTGAAAGATGGTGCAACGACGAGTTCCGCCATGGTGAATCTTTCGCCTTGATCATGCGCGCCAACCCACACCTGCTGCGGGGCGGCAATGTGTATTGGATACGCTTTTTCCTGCTGGCGGTTTACGCCACCATGTATGTGCGTGACCACTGCCGCCCAATGCTTCACCATGAAATGGGTCTGGAGTCCACCACTTACGACTATGAGGTATTCCGTATCACCAACGAAATTACCAAACAGGTATTCCCTGTCAGCCTGGATATCGAAAGCCCACGTTTTCGCGAAGGCATGTCGCATTTGTTTCATGTTCAGCAGCAAATGGACAAGGCCAAGGCAAGAGGTGGTCTCATAGGTTTCTTGCAGCGTGCTCGCTGGGCTGTTGCAGGCGGCGTCACTTTTGTTCGCTTGTATTTCCTGCCCATGAAGCACCACGCCTTGCCAGAGCAGGTTCGCATGGCTCCGGCTTGGTAGGCGTGAATAAATTTCACCGGCAAGGCATGGATGACTGACGCTTACATTGCGCTCGGGTTCGCAATATTCATCTGGTGGTTCAGCACCGGCATTGTGATCTTGCTCAATCGCATGTCCCGCACGGCCATCACCATGAGCCTGGTTTTGTCCTCGCTCTTGTGCATAGGTGCCCTGATGGGGCTGTCGCACACAGCGCAGCAAAGCAGCGTGACCGCCGCCTATTGCGCTTTTTCTTGTGCGCTTTTGGCATGGGGCTGGAATGAACTGAGCTTTCTGACTGGGTGGATCACCGGCCCGCAAAAGACCGCTTTATCTGAAAACACGGTTGGTTGGCCGCGGTTTGTAGTGTCTTTCAAAGCAGTGGTGTGGCACGAATTGGCCATCTTGATGGTGGGCGCACTCATTGTTTACATCACCTGGGACGCACCCAACCAAGTTGGTACGGGCACTTACCTGGTCTTATGGATCATGCGAACCAGCGCCAAACTTAACTTGTTTTTTGGAGTTCGTAATTTAAGTGAGGAATTTTTACCCGCTCACTTGACTTACATGGAAAGCTTTTTCAAGCGGCGCGCCATGAATGCTTTTTATCCCTTCGCATTGCTGGGCGCCAGTGTCTGCTTGTGGTGGCTTGTCGCGTATGCCAACAACCCTTTGGCCAGCCCGGCTCAGGTGGTGGGCGCCGTGCTGGTTGGCACCATGTTGGCACTGGCCATCCTGGAGCACCTGATGCTGGTGCTTCCGCTGGACACCACCACCTTGTGGCGCTGGGCTATCCGCAAACCAAAGGCGACGATTCATACAGAATCACTGCCCCACAACCTGCCTTTGTAAAACCCGCAGCCGTAGATTCACATGACCCATCTTTACAAATCAATTGACACTGCGGGTGATGGTGGTGGCGCAGCTGGTGGTGGCTATGCTCCAGCCATCCGACCCGATCGCTTGGACGATCGCGCCCCGACAGCTGTGGTGATCGGCACAGGCTTTGGCGGCCTGGCGGCGGCCATTCGCCTGAGCGTCAAAGGATACCGCGTGCAAATGCTGGAGAAGCTGGATGCACCCGGCGGACGAGCCTATGTGCACAAGCAAGATGGTTTCACCTTTGATGCAGGCCCCACCATCATCACTTTGCCGCATTTGATCGAAGAGCTTTTCACTTTATGCGGTCGCAACATGAAAGACCATGTTGACCTGCGTTTGATGTCGCCTTTCTACAGAATACGCTTCGACGACGGCACGCACTTTGACTACAGCAACAATGATGAGGCCATGCTCGATCAGATTGAGCGTCTGAATCCTGATGACGTCCAAGGCTTCAAAGATTTGATGAAGGCTTCTGAAAAATGTTTCCAGCTGGGCTTTGTCGAGCTGGGCATGGTGCCTTTTGAAACTATCGGCGATGTCATCAAAGCCATGCCTAATCTGGCGCGTATGCAAGCCTGGCGCTCGATTTACAGCATGGTCGCCAAATACATCAAGCATCCCAAGCTGCGCATCGTCATGAGTTTTCATCCACTCCTTATTGGCGGAAATCCTTACTCAGTCACCTGTGTTTACGCACTGATTCACTCATTGGAGCGGCGCTGGGGTGTTCACTCGGCCATGGGCGGCACGGGTGCTATTGTGAGCGAGCTGGTCAAACTGCTGGATGAACGCGGCGTCAAAATTCACTACAACAGCCCGGTGACCCGCATCCGCGTTGAAGGCGGCCAGGCGCGCGGCGTTCAACTTGCCAGCGGTCAATACATACCTGCCGATATCGTGGTGAGTAATGCAGATGCGGCTTGGACGTATCGCCACCTGATTGAGCCGCAACACCGCAAGCACTGGACTGACAAAAAAATTGCCAAAGGCAAATATTCCTCAGGCTTGTTTGTCTGGTATTTTGGAACCAACCGCAGGTACGAAGACGTTCCGCACCACATGATGGTTTTAGGTCCACGCTACAAAGGTCTGCTGCAGGATATTTTTAAAAACCATACGCTGTCCAAAGACTTCAGCCTGTACCTGTACCGCCCCACCGCGACAGACCCATCGCTGGCACCTGAAGGTTGCGACAGTTTTTATGTACTTTCTGTGGTGCCCAATCTCAGCAGCCAAACCGATTGGCCGGCAGTCACCGAGCAGTACCGCGATGCCATCGCCACCGTGCTGGAAGAAAGCGTGCTGCCCGATCTCAAGCAGCATGTGGTCTCGTCGAAGGTGACAACGCCGCAAGATTTCCAAGACCGTTTATGGTCTTACAAAGGTGCGGGTTTTGGCCTGGAGCCCATCCTGGTGCAAAGTGCCTGGTTCAGACCGCATAACAAATGCCAAGACGTGAAGAGTCTTTTTATGGTGGGTGCCAGCAGCCAGCCCGGTGCCGGCGTACCCAGTGTCTTGATGTCCGCAAAAATGCTCGAACAGGTGGTACCTGATGTCAAATCCTTCGCTTGATACAAGCCTTTCCCAAGACCTCCATACAAAGCCACAGATAGTGGATTTGAACTATGACTTAGAGGCTTGCACTGAACTGATGCGCGGCGGCTCCAAATCTTTTTTTGCAGCGTCCAAACTATTGCCTGTGCGCCTGCGCCCACCCGCCATTGCTTTGTATGCTTTTTGCCGCTTGGCAGACGACGCCATCGATACCGGTTCAGACCCTATGGTCGCCATGCAAGACTTGCATTCGCGCTTAGCCGCTATTTACGCAGGGCGCCCCGGCCCCCAAGACGCTGACAGGGCTTTGACATCGGTGGTTCATCGCTATGGCATCCCCATGGGTTTACTCGAAGCACTGTTGGACGGTTTTTTGTGGGATACCCAAGGTCGGCGCTACGAGACCCTGGCCGACGTTGAAGCCTACGGTGCAAGGGTGGCAGGCACGGTGGGTGCCATGATGTCACTCATCATGGGTGCGTCCACTGACACGGCCATAGCCCGCGCCAGCGAACTGGGTGTGGCCATGCAACTGACCAATATTGCGCGCGACATTGGTGAAGACGCGCGAAATGGCCGCTTGTACATTCCGCGTGCCTGGTTCCGTGAGATCGGCATGGACGCTGATGCCTGGCTGGCAAATCCTGTCTTTGATTCCCGCATTGCAGGTTTCACGCAGCGTTTGTTGTTGCGTGCAGATGCTCTTTACAGGCGGGGTGAGTTCGGTCTGTCTGAATTGAGTTGGGACTGCCGGCCCGCCATTCAAGCTGCCCGTCTGGTCTACGCAGAGATCGGCAAACAGCTGGAACGCGAAGGACTTGACTCTGTCAACCGCCGGACCGTTGTGTCAACACGCCGCAAACTTGCGCTGATTGCCAGGGCTGCCTCGGTTGCATTCATGGTGCCCGCAGCGCCTGCCGTAGCACTGAGTCCTGTGCCGGCCATACATTACCTGGTTGACATTGTCAGCAGGGAACGAAACTCATCAGAACACGCCAAACCCTGGACCGTGCCCTCGCGCAGTTTTGAGGAGCGCGTTGAGTGGATGGTAGATTTGTTCGGCAAACTGGAACAGCGGGAAAGAACCGTTCGCTAGGGCCTTGCTTTGCTGAAAATATTCGAAGTTTTGGCATTGCTGGGCGCCGGCGTTTTGTTTTTTTGGTGGCAGTTCGACGACCTGCGACGTGCCAGGGAAAGCAGCCGCAAGGAAAAAAAACCGCCTGACTCCAACGCTCAGAAAGACCTCGATGGGGGCTGATCTGAAAGTCATTCATCTGGTTAGCGCTTGCCTTTTTTTGGGCAACGTGATTGTCAGTGGTGTGTGGGCCTTGCTGGCTGAGCGCACCCGGGATCACGCCATCATTCAATTTAGCAATCGCTTGGTCCTGATCACTGACCTCATGTTCACCCTGGTGGGCGCCATGGGTGTGGTCTGGACAGGGCACGCCATGGCACAGAATTACGGCGGTGAAGCCGGTCATCCGTGGATTCAATGGTCTTACGCCTTGCTGACATTTTCGGGCTTGATATGGCTGTTTGTGCTCGTGCCTATTCAATTGAAGCAACGCTCTTTGCTTAAAAACACAAACACCGTCTGCGAAAAATACTGGCGCCTTTCGCAGGTATGGAAAATTGCCGGCGCTATTGCAACCTTGCTGCCTTTGCCGATTGTTTACTTCATGGTCACCAAGTCGGTTTAACAACCCAGCGCTCATGAGTCCGGCAAAGCGCCCTGCTACAACAGCCTCGCCACTTGCTTCCCGTGTCATTTTGATCACTGGCGCAGCGTCCGGCATAGGCGCTGCAACGGCATTGGAAGTTGTAGCCCAGGGCGGCCTACCTGTGCTGGTTGATTGTGACGAAGAGCCGCTGGCGCACATGGCGCAGTGCTGTGGGCCGGACACCCTTTACCTGACTGCAGATGTCACAGATTTTTGTGCAATGCAAGCAGTGGTTGAAAAAACGCTGTCAGTGCACGGCCGTATTGATGTGGTTTTTGCCAATGCGGGGGTTGCCGTATTCGGCCCCTTGGCGCATGTGGATCCGGGCGCGTGGAAGCGCTGCATGGAAGTCAATGTCTTTGGTGTTTTCAATACCGTGCGCTCAGCACTGGCTGCGTTGATGCAGCAGCGTGGTTATGTCTTGATCAATGCCTCGGTGTCCTCATTTGCCCACCCGCCCATGATGTCGGCTTATGCGGGCAGCAAATCAGCGGTGGAGGCCATGGCCAACTCCTGGCGCATCGAGTTGGCAGCGCATGGCGTCGCTGTGGGGGTTTTGCACGCCGGTTGGGTGCGCACGCCCTTGGTGAGTGAAGGCGCATTACACCCGGGCTTTGTGCGACTGCGCGCCACCATGCCCGGCCCCTTGAACCGTGAAACTTCACCAGAAGAAACAGCGCGTGTCATTGTGCGCGCGATGGTAATGCGGCAGTCCAGAGTGTGGCTGCCGGGTTGGATGCGTATTTTGTTTGTACTGCGTGCTTTATTGCACATGCCATTTGCAGAGCGTGAGCTACTGCGTGCCGCCCCTGAAATAGAAGCCATGTACCTGGAGGGTTTGCACGCAGCAGGGGCCTTGGCCTCGAGCTTCGGGCCCAGAGAGCGTGAGCGCACATTACGCCGTTCGCAGCAAGCCGGGCGCTGAGCTCATGCGCGTCTGGGCATGCGCCAGGGCAACATCATGCGCACAGGCAAGGAAACCACTCTTGGAATGTCAAGCGACTCATGCACGGCGGTGACCTTCTCACCCAAGAGATCCGTGCGCAGCAGTGAACGCACATAAAACGGCGTGTCTTCCAGGGTGGCGAGGATTTCAGGGCTACTTTCTGATTCAGAGCACATGCTGCGTGCAATTCTCCAGCCGGATGCCGGCAGGTGATGACGCTTTGGCGCTGTGAATGCCGCGTAGCTGCCATCAGGGGAAAAGCGCTGCGCCACCACGCGGCCTGGACCCTGTTTGGGTCTGACGTCGTAAACCACACTGGTGTCGCCATTGGCCATTTCAGCGCGCGCCCAATCCCAATCCTTGAACCCTCTGTCTACGGGCTCATCGCCTTCGTTGGAATCCAGGTAGGCATGACCCTGCCATTGCAGTCCGGGGCTGTTCATCTCAACTTCAACCCGTGAACAAGGGGCGATAGGTCCCCAGCGGTGCCGGCCCATGTTGTCCAAGGGCGTGACGAATTGACACAGGCCCGCAGGCCGCACAGTCACACGTCCGCGCACACGCATGGGCCAAGGGACATTGATTTCATCAATATCAATGGTCAACGCTTGACCATCCCAGCGAAGACAGCTGGGGCCGATTTTGAAGTGGTTTGCGCTACGTTCTGTGTGTGAGCGACCACGCTCGGTCATGGTCCAGCGCCTGCCTGATTTGCCATAAAGAGCAACATTCAAGGCACAGAAATTGTCCGGATCAGCAAGGCCACCGCCCAGGCTGCGCGCCAATGCGTAATAAGGTGAAAACACACTGCCGACGAAAGCGATGATGGTCAGCCCGTGCTGGCCATCGTCGCTCAGGGCATCGACATACCACCAGAGATAACCACCCGGCGCGACTGCCTGGTCAAACCGAGGTCCGCCATCAGCGTCGCGGCCGCCAATCGCCCGGACATAGCTGCCATCGGCACGCCCGGACCCGGGTGCACGCTGCCCCCCGCCGTGTACAGGCCCGTCACTTTGCTGCGCGCGGAGTGGCGCGCAAAGGCCGACATCCAACCGTGGGTCGCTTGTCCATACAGAGCGCCCCCACTGCCCGGGAAAAGTTGAGCAAAGTCCTGGGGCAATGTTCGCACCACTTGCTGCGGCGTAGCCTGAATTTCCAGGCCACAGCGACGCATCAGGGCCAGGCTGCTTGTTTCGCACGCTTGTATCTCCTTGGTGTTGAATGAAGAGGTGTCGCCATCGGCTGGCGCGTTGACGAGGCACAGAATTCTTTCCAGGCCCGGCCGGGCCAGCCCTGTATCACTGCGGTCCTGTGCACAAACATACACCGTTCCTTGCGCAGGCAGTCTGCGTTTTTGAAAAATATCATCGAATTCACGCCGATAGTCCTGGTTGAAAAAAACATTGTGCCGAACCAAAGGGAAACCTTGTGTCTGCGCATGCATGGACAGGGTGAACGCCGAAAGGGAGCGCTTGGCTGCTGGAACCGGCGTGAAGTTGCTAGCCAGCGCCTCACCTAAGAGGCCCGCGCCCAATGCAGAGACATCGCCATTGAAAACGACATGCTCAGCCTCTAGGGTTTCGCCTGAACTGAGTTGCACACCATGGACTTTGCCGTCTTTTGTCAGGATGCGGGCACACGGGCTGTTGTACCTGGCTTTGACGCCATGCTTTTCACCCAACTGTGCCAAAGCATGTGCCACTTGAAACATACCACCGGACACCGACCAAACACCGTCGAGCTCTACTTGCGCCACCAACATCAGCGTCGCAGGTGCCAACCAGGGCGATGAGCCGCAGTAGGTGGCATAGCGGCCAAACAATTGCTGCAAACGCGGGTCATGGAAATGGCGGCTGAGGCTGTTCCATAAACTTGAATAGGGTCCCAAACCAGTGAGTGTGGCCATGCCACTGAGCCCCAAGTCGCCGACCATGCTGAGTAAATCCGGACGCTCACTGCGTATATAGGGTTTTTCTAAGGTCGCATAAAGACTTTGAGCCTGTTGGCAAAATTTTAGAAACCGCCGCGATTCTTGCGGACTGCTGAACTGCGCAATGGCATCAGCCGTGCGGGCCGTGTCAGAAAACAAGTCCAGCGTTTGCGGCGAGCCATCCCAGGCATGCCTGGCCAGCACATTCAGGGGCTCCAGCTTAACGATGTCCTGCAGCGAGGTGCCCATCTCTTGCAGCATTTGGTCCAACACCCAACGCATGGTAAAGACCGTCGGGCCGGAATCAACACCCACGCCATCGACCTGCACCTGCCGAATTTTTCCGCCGGGTGTCGCAGCACTTTCCACCAAGGTGACATCCAGACCGCGGTGGGCCAGCACCAGTGCGCTGACCAGACCCGCTATACCGGCGCCCACCACCACCACGCGAGGCGTTCGCTGCGCTTCAGGCATATGTTTTGCCGTGCCACAGGCCTTTGATGCCTACTGGAACAAAACGGGCGAACATGGACTCTGAAAAAAACCCGTGCTGTGCGGCCGCTTGAATCGCTTCCAAATGAGAGCCGGACCGGGCATAGGCGTTCATATCGGCCACACTGTCCCAGATACTGAAAGTGACCTGGCGAAAAAACGGGGCTTCGCCTAAACCCACAGCCAGCTGGCAACCTTTGACACTGTGAAGTGCATTTTGAGAGGGAGGTGCATGCCGCCAGAATGCGGGCGCCTTGCTGAACTTGATGGAAGCACGCGTCAATGCAGCCACCGGCCCGGTCGAAGGCTGCTCTGCAAGAACCTCTAAAGAATGGCCGTCCCAACTGCCGCGGCACGACCAGGTTTGCAGCGTGACCCAACAAAACTCGCGGGAGCGGTCGCGGTAAGCCTGGACCAAGGGCGAGTAAGCAACAAAGTTGGCCGCTGCTTGGGCCGATTCAAACAAAGCAAACAAACCCTGACGTGATGCACTGGGCCGCAGTCCGAACCCACCCTCATGACCACTGCCTAACACTTTAGAAAAAACAAGCCCAGGCACAGCGCGCAAGGCTCTCGGGCCTTTGACAATGCGCGACCAGCCCCAGAGTCTGGAGCTTTCATCGATATCAGACAGCAATACGACCGCCGTTTGACCCTCTTGCGCTGGAAGTTGTCCCGTCAGCATGTTTGAAATACCCATAAAAAAAGGCCTGCACCTCCAAAGTGTGCAGGCCTTACGATACTCAGATTTTAAGGCTTCGCTAAAACTTGAAGCTCAGGAAAATCTTTGGCCATTTTTGCGCCATAAAGTGGTTTGTAGGCACCTTGGTGGCATGTGCTGCAATTGACCTTGGCCACATCACCCTTGGGTCCGAGTCGATTGGCTGGGAACTGATCGGTGAGCGGAATGATGTAGTCATTGTTCAAATCGCGTGCCATCCGAATGCCGTGCCAAGCAGTGACCCGCTGTGGCCGTGACTCTTCCCACGATGCAAAGTTGCGCGTATTGTGGCAATAGGTGCAGTTCACACCCAAAGACTCCGACATGTGCATCATCAGAGAATAAACGTGCTCTGTTTGCTTGGTCGATGCGCGGTTGTTATAAGCGCCAACACCGGTCATGGCAGTGGTGCTGTTAACACGGATAGGCTGTGCATCCTTTAGATAAGGCGTGAAAGGATCAAAAGGCAATGACGACAAACCGGCTTCTTTGGTGGCGATGTTCTGACCTGCCAGATCGCCCAACAAGCTACCAGCATATTTACGATCTTTGGGCGCAGTCCAAACTTGCGTTGGGACATTGTTGCCACGGTGGCAGGTGTAGCAGGTCACGCCGGTTTCCGCCACGTGCGCTTTGTAGTCCTGGTTGACCTTTTGCGTCATTTCAATCATGCGCCTGGCCACCACCTTGGTGTACTTACCGTCATCTGCAAAGTTTTGAACGTTGTGACAGTAAGCACAACCAGCTTCCGGTGCAACCCACTCTGTGATGGAGGCCATATGACGATTAAATTGACCCACGCTCAGGTCGCCCAACACCTTGACGTTCTGGTAAACGTCGCGTGCTTTGGGCCCATCGGCGGATGCCGCTTCTGCCGCAACAGGTGCGGCATTCAAAGAAGCCTGCTTAGCCAGGGTGCGGGGGTTGTAAATCTGCTCCATGCCCGTGCCACGGTAACCGGTCTGTACCGTTTCAATGGGAGGACGTTCGCAGCCTGACAGCAGCAATGCAGCGGTCAGTAACAAGCTTGTTTTTATCATGTTGATCATGGCTTTACTCCGAGAATGGCGGGGTCTACAACAACCGGGCTGACCAGCGGATAAGCAGGCACAACATGGTGTTTGACCGACCAGAGGTACCAGTTATCTACCACTGTGCCCGTCAGCAGGATGCCAATGCCACCAACCAGGGGGCAAAGCACGGCAAACCACCAGGCCCAGCGATGGATAGATTCCATGGTGGCGTTAAAGCCCATGGTCCAGCGCCAGAACAAGCCAGCACGCTCAGAGGCTGTTCCACGGTCGACGATTTGTTCAATCTCACGCTCACCACCGTAGCGGCCCACTGCCAAAATCGTGGCGCCGTGCATCGCAAACAAAAGTGCCGATCCGTAGAGGAAAACAATCGACAGCGCATGGAATGGGTTGTAGAACAAATTACCGTAGCGCAATGAGAGCGCAGAGACCCAATCGAGATGCGGGAAGATGCCAAAGGGTACCGCTTCAGACCAGCTGCCCATCATGATGGGGCGGAATAAACCGCAAACCAGATAAAGCCATATGGCGGCGGCGAAAGCCCAGGCCACATGCGTTCCCAAACCAAGCTGTCGGGCGCGCCTGTAGGTTCGAGCCCACCACAGCAAAATGGAGACAGTCAGCATGAAGCCCACAATCAGCCACCAACCGCCTTGCGCCAGCGGCGGTATGCTCAAACCGTAGGCAGGCGGCGGCGGCTCCAACGCGAGCCAGAACAATTGGCGCAGCAACTGGATCGGATTCCAGTCGACTGAAGCCAACATGTTAAAGCCAATGATGTTGAAAGCAGCGATGCCAAAGACGAGTGAGGCAACACCTAGCGTGCCCAGATAAACAGGACCGATTTGTGCGTTACCGATGCGCCCTAGCAGGTGCACCAGAAACGGTGTCCCGGTGCGCTTGTCGTCGCCGCGGGGCAAGTCAATGCCGTGGTGCAAAGGCCCTACGGGCTGCACCGATGTGAAAAGATTTTGATATTCAGCCATTTCAATTTCCTCTTTTCTTGATCAGGTGCGCCAGATAGGCATGTTCAGCCACCAGCCCCACCACTCAGGCCAGGCACCCGTCCAAAATGGTCCGCTGACCACAATACAAACAATGCCAAACCACACACCTGCCAGTGCCAGGAACAAGCCAAGGCGGTGGATACCCAAGGTACCGACTGAGTAACCAATCAGATCGCGGAAGAAAGTGTCTTCGTGCTCAGGCGACTTCACCACTTGGCCTTTGCCGGGGTTGGTAGCTGACAGCACCAAGCCACCGTGCATAGAGAGCGCGAGCGTGGCTGCAAAAAAGAAAGTCACAGCAATCATGTGCCACGGGTTGTAGTGAAAGTGCAAGTACTGGTAAGCAGTGTTGCTGACCCAGTCAAGATGGCTGTAAATGCCGTAGGGGAAAGCATGTCCCCAAGCGCCCATCAACACGGGTCGAACCACCTGCAAGCTGACATAAGCCAAGATGGCCATGCCAAATGCCACAGGCACATGCAAACCCATGCCCAACTTACGGCAGATTTCAACTTCTCGCAGCGCCCACGATACAAATGCGCCAATCGCGCAGACGGTGATAAGTTGCCACAAGCCGCCTTCCATCATGGGTGCAAAACGCAGTCCATATGAAATGTCTGGCGGCGCAATATTGATTTGCCACGGGTTCCACGTGGGCCCCATCGCGGCGCCCCACATAATCATCATGGTGCCGGACAGGGCAAAGAACAGTGTCGTGACTCCAAAGAAGCCGACATAAAAGGGACCGACCCAAAAGTCAAACAGGTCGCCCCCAAAAAGGGTACCGCCTCTTACGCGGTATTGGCGTTCAAAACTTAGCATGGACATAGTTGCATCCTCCGACCGAATGACTGTTTTAAAGGTCTTCTAGGCTTCACTTTAAAAATCTTAAAAAGGACAGACGCATCGTTCAAAGTGAGCGAAGTGCGCCTGTCTTAATAAAGACTCGAGGTCTTTACTTTTGCGGCAAAGCCGCGTTCTGGGGTTGCTGAGCTTTCGCCGCTGCGGCCTTGGCCGTATCGGGATGCCAGCTGTTGATGTTGTATCGATCGCCACTGATCTGGATCAGGTGAATCGACGTTGACACAAAAGCAATCAACAGTCCAACCAGGACGATTGCCTTGCGGGGATCTATTACACGCCACATGCGCCACATAGTAATTTCCTTTCTTAACTCAATTGAGAAATAACGGTGTAAACAGAGGACTTCACGCCGTCCAAAGTGCTCGTTGAACCCTCAGCCCCAGGAAGCCAGTTGCGCCAGTTAAGTACCAACATCTGCCCAGCCAAGGCAAGAACAATGAACACTAAAAAAAGCAAAACAAAAATTACTCCGTAGCCATGGAAGTGGCTCGGCGAGTGAACGATTGCGCTGCTATTGATCGGGTGAGTCATATTTTTCTCCGTTGCTAGGTTCTTAGAACCAGGGACGCCAGATCCACACCAAGCTGTGGGCGAAGAAAGCTCCAACAGCCCACAACAGGTAACCCTGTATGAAGTACTGGTGAAACTCTTGGGCTTCTTGGTCTGTCAGCCCTGAGGGGTTAGCTGCATCAGTCATAGTTTGTGCCTCTCTCTAAATGCCTTTCGGCGATACCCTGAAACCTGACGGAATCAGGACGGACTGTTGTGGCTTTGACACCGCAACAGATGGCCCTCCGGACAAGCCGGAGGATTGGACGGCTCCACGAATTCAAGTGCACATCTTTCATGCATGTACTCCTTCATTCGCTTTACCGAACAATTCTGTGAATCTTTGAGCTTCAACATGAGCGCGGCCGGTTTCCCGTGCATCTCGCTCAGCTTGATCGCGCATTCGTTTAGCTGCTGAAATTCGCACCAAAATCGGTTGTTGCTCAAGCAAGGCGTCGAACAGCTCTTGCGCCTCAGGCTCCCACGGCACTGTGGTGTTGGGCGCAGAACGTCCCAGGGTGCCTTCAATCTTGTCCATCTCTGTGCCCAGTGGCAGGATGTGGAAGAGCGCATCGAAAAGGCCGTTGCAAAACTCTTGAATGATGTAAGTGGCGCCTGCGTAGCCCATGAAAGGCGTGCCCGTATGACGACGAATAATGGGCAAGGGGAAACTGGCAGGAATGAAACTGGTTTTCATCATGCCGCCGCCGCCGCATTCAGCCAAATAGATACGCTCGTTGTAGCTACCGTACAAAATAAGCGGCGTTTTTTCAGTCACCAGTTTGCGCACTTCTGCGTTGTCTGTTTTGGCACCCGCAATGCGCGAGATGGCAAAGTTGCATGGCAAGCCCATTTCGTCTTCCAGGAAGTGGCGTATGCCGCGCGTGTAGGTTTCATTGGCCACCACGCCAAAATTGGCTGTACCAAAAAAATCTTGCGTCACCGAGCGCCACAAATCCCAAATCGGTTTGATGGTGCTGTGTTTTTCTCTTTCGATGAAAGGCTCAGGGTCCAGGCCCAACAATTCACCGAGAGATCGCAGAAATTTGGTGGTGCTGTGAAGACCAATAGGTGCCTGTAAATAAGGGCGCTCCAGGGCTTCGCACAACATCCGACCGAACTCACGGTACATGCAAATGTTCACATCAGCTTCAACCAGACGCGATACATCGGCAAGGTGTGAGCCCAAGGGGAAAACCATGTTGACTTCAGCGCCAATGCCTTGAACGAGGCGGCGTATTTCGGCCAAATCACTGGGGGAATTGAAAGTTCCGTAGCTGGGGCCAATGATGTTGACGCGTGGCTTTTCACCCGCTTTGCGCTCGCGTTGGGGCACATGACGCAAGCCATACTGCTGCCACAGCCAATACATGGCGCGGTTGGCGCATTGCCACTGGTCTTCATCAATGGTGCGCGGCAAAAAGCGTTGCAGGTTGGTGCCTTCGGGCGTCACGCCGCCACCGATCATTTCCGCAATCGAGCCCGTCACCACCACTGAAGGCAGATCCGGATTGAGCGTGGCATG
>JBILIK010000089.1:0-5349 GCA_044350025.1 Polaromonas sp.
CCATGCCGATGGTGCCGCCGGCGCCCGGCTTGTTTTCCACCACCAGGGGCTGGCCCCAGCGGGCTTTGAGTGTCTCTCCCATGCTGCGCACAATCACATCCAGCGAACTGCCGGCCGGCGCCGGCACAAGCACCCGCACTGGCTTGTCAGGCCAGCTTTGGGCTGCCACCGGCAGCGTGCCCAAAGCGCTCAGGCTCAGCGCGGCAATGAAGGCCTTGAAGTTATTGAAAATTTGGCGTTTAGATGCAGGGAAAAACATGGCGTGTCTCCGGGGATGAAGTTGTGGGGTGCGCTAAGCTGAGATTCACATCATAGCGATGGCACCAGGGCTGAACAGGCCACCCGCTGGCAAGGCTGCGAGTCTGCCAGAATCTGTTCACCGCAAAGCCAGTCTGCCCGGAGTTCTACATATGCATCACGTCAATATCCGCAGTCATATCGTTGATCGGGTGCTTGCCCGGCGCGGCAAGTTCCACTGGTTTGAGCAGCTGGACCCCAGTCGCACGGCCTTGCTGGTGATCGACATGCAAAGCACTTTTTGCGAGCCGGGATCGCCGGCCGAGGTGCCTGTCTCACGCAGCATCGTGGCACCCATCAATGCATTGACCCAAGGCTTGCGGGCACTGGGGGTGCCGGTGTTCTGGGTGCTGCATGCCAATACGCAGCTGGCTGACAAGAGCGACTGGGAAATGTTCTTCAACCATGTGGTGGCTGATGAAGTACGTTTGCGCACCTTGCAAAGCCTGACGCCAGGGCGCCAGAGTGTCTGGCATGAACTGCAAACTGCGCCCCAAGATGTCACCGTGTTTAAAAACCGTTACAGCGCGCTGATTGCCGGCGCGTCCACACTCGAGCCCATGCTGCGCAACTTCGGCATCGACACCTTGCTGATCGCCGGCACCAAGACCAACATCTGCTGCGAATCCACCGCCCGCGACGCCATGATGCTGGACTTCAAGGTGGTGATGGTCTCAGACTGCTGCGCCGCGCTGTCTGACGACGAGCATCTGGCCACGCTGGAGACCTTCATCCAGCAGTTCGGCGATGTGATGACTGGCAGGGAAGTGCTCAAGGCGCTCAAGGCGCCTCATCCATCGGCACAATAGCGCCATGAAGGCGTCCAAAACCCCTGCCCGCCCTGAGTCTGTGACGCTGCGCCAGTTGCGCGCTTTTGTGGCGGTAGCGCAAGAGCAAAGCATCACGCGGGCGGCCGGGCGGCTGCACCTGACGGCATCTGCCTTGTCCATGCTGGTGAGCAGCTTGGAGGCCGAACTGGCAGTGCGCTTATTTGAAAGAACCACCCGCCGCGTGGTCCTGACCGAAGAAGGTCAGGCGCTCTTGCCCTCGGTGCAAATGGTTTTTAAAGACCTGGACCAGGCTTTTGACGGCTTGCGCCAACTGTCTGCCCGGCGCCGCGGGCGTTTTGCGGTCGCCACTTCGCCTCTTTTGGCCGCCACTTTGCTGCCTCAATTGCTGTCCAGTTTCAGGCTGCGCTTTCCGGGCATCGAGGTTGACCTGTTAGACCTGCCGGTGGATGGCATTGCGCAGGCGGTGCGTGAGGGCCGGGCCGATTTTGGTGTTTGCACTGCCGACCAAGAAGTGACCGGTCTGGTGACCACAACACTCTACCAGGACAGGCTGATGCTGGCTTGCCTGGCTGATCATCCGCTGGCCGGACGCAAGGAAGTACGCTGGAGCGAGCTGGCCGGCGAGCCGATGGCCTTGCTGCGTCACGGCAGTGGCCTGCGTACGCTGGTGGAGCGCGGCTTTGCCGAAGCAGGCGAGCCTCTGGTGCCGGCATTTCAGGTGGCGCATGTCAGCACCGCGGTCGGTCTGGTGGAGTCCGGCCTGGCGGTGGCCATACTGCCTTCATACGCCTTGTCGCGCACGCGCTCACCCAGTGTGGTGGCGGTGCAGCTCACAGCGCCTGTCATGCTGCGCGACATCGTGGCGCTGACCGACAGTCAACGCGAGCTGACAGGCCCTTGCGAAGCATTTTTAGCGCATTTCAAAACGGTGGTCACCGAGCTGCCAAGCCAAAGCCCGCTGCCAGTGCTACGCAAACGCAAAGCTGTCTAGGCCGGGTCAAGCAAGCGCCAGGTGCTTTGCGTCAGCAGAGCTTGCGGGCTCATCCAGTCCATGATCACGTCGAAGTGATTACGCCCCGCTATTTGCTCGTACTGCACCGCGCACCCTTGCCGGGTGCAGGCCGCAGCGTAGTCCAGCGACTGGCGTTTGAATTCATCCGTGTCTTTTTCTGCCGTGGCAATACACAAGCGGGCGCCGGCAGCAGGCAAGCAACTCTGCGGGCTGAGCGCTGCGGCCTCTGCGCTGTCCAGCGCCAGCCAGTCGTTGGGCGTGGTTTGCTGCACAGGCGCCAGGTCATACAGGCCGCTGACCAGAACGCCGGCTTGCACCACATCCGGCGGCAGGCCAAAAGCCGCCTGCCAACCTGGCGCCAACAGCATGGCCGCCAGATGCGCGCCGGCCGAGCTACCACCCAATACGATGCACCTGACATTGATGCCGTGCGCTGAGCCATGCGTGTACAGCCAGGCCAGGCTGCGCCGGCACTGCGCCACGATCTCACTGAGCCGGGCGGCGGGTGCTAACTGGTAATTGACAGCGGCCACAGCCACACCCTGGGCCGTGAAATTGCGGGCCATGAAAACCGAGTCTTGCTTGCCAAGCGCGCGCCAATAACCACCGTGAATGAAGACGAACAAGGGCGCATCGGTTCGGCCCGGCACCGGAAACAAATCGAGCAACTCGTCGGCTTGCGGCCCATAGCGCAGATCGCGCAGGTGCGGCAAGTCATACATGGGCAAGGACTGCGTGCGGTAGTCTTGCAGCAGCGCATCCAGGTTATCAACTGTGCCGCGCGGGCTGTACTGGCGGGCCAGTTCTTCAGGGCTGAAACGGCGCCAATCCTGCGCAGCTGCGCCAGCTTCAGACACCCAGTGTTTCTCTCAAGATGTCTTTCTGGTCCAGCAGGCTTTGCGAGCTGCCACTCCAGACGGTGCGCCCCTTCTCGAGCACAAAGTGGCTGTCGGCAATGCGCAGCAAGGGGCCGATGTTTTTGTCGATGACCAGCACCGACAGCCCGGTGTTTTTGAGCGACTCGAGGCAGGACCATATTTCACTGCGCACCAGCGGCGCCAGACCTTCGGTTGCTTCGTCCAGCACCAGCAGGCGCGGGTTGGTCATGAGCGCCCGCCCGATGGCCAGCATCTGCTGCTCACCGCCGGACAGGTTGGCGCCCAGGTTGCCGGCACGCTCTTTCAGCCTTGGGAAAAGCCGGTAAACGCGCTCAAGTGTCCAGGGGTCGCTGCGCTGCAGGCGGTTGTACGCCGTGGCCACCAGGTTTTCATAAACGGTGAGATTGGGGAACACCTGACGCTGCTCGGGCACCAGCCCCAGACCCAGACGGGCAATTTTGTAAGAAGGCCAGCGGGAGACATCCTGCCCGGCAAACTGCACCCTGCCGCTGCGCGCATGCAGGATGCCGCTGGCGGTGCGCACGGTGGTGGTCTTGCCCATGCCATTGCGCCCCAGCAGCGTGACGAATTCACCTTCGGCAATGCGCAGCTCGACACCGAACAGGGCTTGCGCATCACCGTAGCAAACCTCGATGCCGGAGATGCTCAGCAAATCATTCGTGGCGGTCATATCGGCAAGGCCTCGTCGCCCAGGTAAGCGATTTTCACTTCTTCGTTGTTGCGGATGTCCTGCGGCGTGCCGCTGGCGATAATACGACCGTAGACCAGCACCGAGATGCGGTCGGCCAGCGCAAACACCGCGTCCATGTCGTGCTCTACCAGCAGCATGGTGTAGCGGCCTTTGAGCCCTTGCAGCAGGCGCACCACATTGCCGGACTCCTGGTGGCTCATGCCGGCCATGGGCTCGTCGAGCAAGAGCAGCTTGGGTTCGGCCACCAGCACCATGGCCATTTCAAGCTGACGCCTTTCACCGTGCGCCAGCTCCGAGACCATGGCCCGGGCACGGTGCGACAAGCCGGACTGCTCGATGGCGCGCAGCGCCGGCTCAACCAGTTCGCGCTGTTTGAGCATGGGCGTCCAGAAACCGAAACTGTGACCTCGGTGAGCCTGCATGGCCAGCGCCACGTTTTCAAGCACGCTGAATTCCGGGAACACAGACGTGATCTGGTAAGAGCGCGCCAGGCCGCGCAAGGCGCGTTGCGCGGGCAGCAGGCCGTTGATGTCCTGGCCATCAAACACAATACTGCCGCTGTCAGAGGCGACTTCCCCACCGAGCTGGCCGATCAGCGTGGTCTTGCCGGCACCGTTGGGGCCGATGATGGCGTGCAACTCCCCGGGCGCCAGCGACAAAGTTACTTGGTCGGTGGCCAGCAGACCGCCGTAGCGCTTGGTCAGCAGCCGGATGTCCAGCATGGCGTTCATGGCTGCTCCTTGGACGTCAGCGGCGCTGCAGGCTGCCGCCGGCGCGCGCGCCAGGCGTCAATGTCCAGCAGATAGCCGTACATGCCGCGCCTGGCCGTCAGCACCACCAGCACGATGAGCGGACCCAGGATGGCCATCCAGTGGTCGGTCAGGGCTTTGAGGATCTCTTCACTGACCAGCAACGTGATGGCGCCAACCAAGGGGCCGAACACCGTAGCCATGCCGCCCAGCACCACGATGACGATCAACTCGCCGGACAAGGTCCAGGCAAGATAAGCCGGCGAGGCAAATCCGGTGAGGTTGGCATACAGCAAGCCGGACAAGCCGCACAACATGCTGGCAATCACATAGGCCGTGAGCTTGTAGCGCAAGGTGGGAAAGCCCATGGCGTTCATGCGCCGTTCGTTGATGCGGCAGCCCCGCAGGACCATGCCAAAACGCGCATCGACCAGCCGGTGGGTCAGGGCCAGCGCCAGCAGCACCAGCACCAGCGCCACGTAGTAAAGCGCCAGGGGCGAGGCCAGGCTGAAAAGACCAAACTCGCTGCGCGCCGGAATCGACAGGCCGTCGTCACCGCCGTACTGCTTGAGGCTGACAAACAGGTAGTAAAACATCTGGGCAAACGCCAGCGTGATCATGATGAAGGCAATGCCCGAGGTGCGCAAAGAGATGGCTCCGGTCACAAGGCCCACCAGCGCGCAAATGGCCAGCGTGGCGGCCAACTGCACCCAGCCGTTGGTGACACCATGCTGCGCCAGAATGCCCACCACATAAGCGCCCAGGCCCATGTAAAGCGCGTGACCAAAGCTGACCATGCCGCCGTAGCCCAGAATCAGGTTCAGGCTGATGGCAGCCAATGCAAAGACCAGCACGCGGCTTACAAAGGTCAGCGCAAAGGGCTCGCCGGCCATGCTGGCATACAGCGGCA
>JBILIK010000010.1:0-65542 GCA_044350025.1 Polaromonas sp.
TGCAGCGCACCTGGCGGCCCACGCTCAGCGTGACCGGTGCCGAGGGCTTTCCGGCCCTGAAGGACGCAGGCAACGTGCTGCGGCCCTACACCGCCTTCAAACTGTCGCTGCGCTTGCCGCCGCTGGTTGACGCCGCGCAGGCTGTGCAGGAGCTCAAAGCGCTGCTCGAAGACAACGCGCCCTACCAGGCCAAGGTGACTTTTCAGGGTGGCGGCGCCACCGGTTGGAATGCGCCTGCTTCCACGCCTTGGTTTGACAAGGCCTTGGACGGTGCTTCGCAGGCTTTCTTTGGCGCAGGCTGCGGCACCATCGGGCAGGGCGGCACCATTCCGCTGATGAACATGCTCAGCCAAGGTTTCCCCAAGGCGCAAATGATGGTGTGCGGTGTGCTAGGCCCCAAAAGCAACGCGCACGGACCCAATGAGTTTTTGCACGTGCCTTACGCCAAAAAGCTGACTGCGGCAGTGGCGCACGTGATGGCGCAGATGCCCGGCTGATGAGCTTGGCGCCAGCGACCCTGAGCCCTTTGGCCGCGGCTGACGGCCAGGCCTTGATGCTGCATGACTGGCCGGCGCCATTGGGCGCGCCGCGTGCGCTAGTGCTGCTGGTGCATGGCCTGGGTGAGCACGCCGGGCGCTACACCCAATTGGCCGCTGAACTGCGCGACTGGGGCTTTGTCGTGCGCGCCTATGACCAGCGCGGCCATGGTTTGTCTGGCGGTCCGCGCGGCGGCCTGACGCACAACAGCGCCTTGCTCGACGATTTAGCCGCCGTGATCGACGCAAGCCGAAGCATGCATCAGCAGCGTAGCCAGCTTGGCTTGCCCTTGATCGTGATCGGCCATAGTCTTGGCGGCCTGGTCGCCGGCCGCTTTGTCAGCTTGCAGCTGCGCCCCGTTGATGCCTTGGTCATGTCATCGCCGGCGCTGGACCCGGGCTTGAGTGCAGTTCAAAAAATTCTGGTCGCCACTTTGCCGGCCATTGCGCCGAACTTGCGCGTCAACAACGGGCTGGACCCGCGTTATTTGTCACACGACACGGCGGTCGTGGCCGCCTACCGGGCCGATCCGCTGGTGCATCCGAAAATCTCAGCGCGACTGGCGCGCTTCATTGCCACGGCCGGCCCGTCGACGGTGGCGGCCGCCGCCCACTGGTGCGTGCCGACCTTGCTGCTTTACGCGGGTGCAGACCGACTGGTGAATCCCGCCGGCAGCCGGGCTTTTGCCGCTGTAGCCGGTGCATCGGCGCTGGTTCCGCCGGGTATCCTTAGCGCGCAAGTATTCGAGTCGCTGTACCACGAGATTTTCAATGAAGCGCCGAGCGCGGCTGCCCCCGTGTACGCCGCGCTCAAGACCTGGCTGGACGCCCGCTTCTGACCGGTGCTTGACTGCTCAGGCCAGCGCCGGCTGCCGTTGTTTCCAGGCCAGCCAGCCCAGGGCCACGCCGATCATGCCCAGCGGCAGCAGCGAGCCCAGGTTCAGCAGCGTCCAGCCCTGCGTGGTCACCAGCACGCCCGAGGCCAATGAAGACAGCGCCAGCACGGCGAACACACAAAAATTCAGCGCGCCCTGGGCCTTGTCTTTTTCTTCGGGCCGGTAGGTGCTCAGCGCCAGGGTGGTGCTGGCGGTGAACAGAAAGTTCCAGCCCACGCCCAGCAAAAACAGCGCCGCCAGAAATTGGTGCAGCTGCACGCCCGACAGTGCTATCAGTACACAGGCGGCGTTCAGGGCCAGGCCGACGGCCATGATGGGCAGGGTGCCGAATTTTTTGATCAAGTGGCCGGTGAAAAAGCCGGGTGCAAACATGCCGATCACATGCCACTCCAGCACCAGCGCCGTGTCTGAAAAAGGCAGGCCGCAGATCTGCATGGCGATCGGGGTGGCGGCCATCAAGAGGTTCATCACGCCATAACCGAGTGCGCCTGCCGAGGCCGCCACGATAAAGACCGGCTGGCGCATGATCACGCTCAAAGGGCGACCGCCCGCGCTGGCCGGCCCTTTGGGCGGTGCCGGCGGAAAGTCGATGACGGCCAGCAGCAGCATGGCCAGCAGGGCCACGCCGGCCAGCGCCAGGTAGGCGCCGGCAAAAGGCACGGCTGTCATGCTGCGCGTGGCGGCGGCCAGGTTGGGCCCGGCAATCGCACCCATCAGGCCGCCGGCCATCACCAGTGAGACGGCTTTTTCTTTGAAGGCGGGTGCTGCCAGTTCTGCGGCCGCAAAGCGGTACAGCTGCGCGTTAGCGAAGTAGTAACCGGCCACCAGCGTGGCGGCCACCAGCAGCCAGAACTGGCTGCTGTAGGCGGCCCAGGCGCACAGCAGGGCAGAACCCAGGGCCACCAGCAGCCCAAGTTGAAAAGAGCTTTTGCGACCGTAGCGTTGTTGGGTGCGCGCCACCAGCCCGGTTGAGAGCGCACCGCCAACCACATAGCCCATCACCGGCAAGGTGGCCATCCAGCCCAGCGGCGCCAGGCTCAAGCCCACCAGGCCGTTGATGGCGATGAAGGTCACGTTGTTGGTGAGGAACAGCCCTTGGCAGAGCGTGAGAAGCCAGAGATTTTTATTCATTTGTTATGTGGATAAGTTGCCACTTGTTGGCAGCCGCCGGATGTCAAAGCTGCACGGCCAGCAGCAGCGCTGCCAGTGCGGCAGTTTCAGAGCGCAGCACGCGTGCGCCCAGAGTAACAGGTACAAAACCATGGGCTGTGGCCAGCGCTTCTTCGGCCGGACTCAGCCCGCCTTCGGGGCCGCTTAAAAAGCAGACCGGCGCCGTCGCTGGCAAGTTACCTAGGGCGTTGGCCAGCGGCATGCTGCCATCGGCCAGCGACAGCAGGCAGCGCAGCCCCGGGGCTTGCGGGTCGATGGGTGGCAAGGCCTTGAGCCAGGCGGTGAGGTCTTGCACCTGCGCCACGGGCGGCACGCGGTTGCCGCCGCACTGCTCGCAAGCGGCCACCGCCACCGACTGCCAGTGCTTTAGTTTTTTCTCGGCCCGCTCACCGGCCAGGCGCAACACGCTGCGGCTGGTGTGCAGCGGTTGCAGGCTGGCAGCGCCCAGCTCAGTGGCTTTTTCGACCAGCCAGTCCATGCGCTCGTTGGCCGGCATGCCCAGCGCCAGTTGCACGGCGCGGCCGGCTTCGCGTTCGTCGGGGCGGTGCGCGTCCAGCGTCACATCGACATCGCTGCGGCCCATGCGGGTGATGGTGGCGTCCCATTCGCCGCCCTGGCCGTTGAACAGCGTGATCTGGTGGCCCGGTTGCAGGCGCAGCACCTGCACATGGCGCGCCGTGCCCTCGGGCAGGCTGAGCGCCGCGCCGGCGGCCATGGGCACATCGGCAAAAAAGCGAGCGCTCAAAACGTGTAGCCCACGCGGGTTTCATTGCCCTCGATCTCGTCAAGCAGCACCATCAGCGGCCCCAGCTGGCGATAACGCGAAGCGGTGCTGCGGGCGTACTTGATGAAACGCGGCGTGTCGGCCAGGTAATGTGGCTTGCCATCGCGCAGCGTCAGCCGCGCGAAGATGCCCAGAATCTTCAGGTGGCGTTGCAAGCCCATCCACTCGACCGCCCGGTAAAACTCGCCAAAGTCCTCACCCACCGGCAAGCCGGCCTTGCGGGCTTTTTGCCAGTAGCGGATGGTGATGTCCAGCACAAACTCCTCGTCCCAGCTGAGGAAAGCGTCACGCATCAGGCTGGCGATGTCGTAGGTGATCGGCCCGTAAACGGCGTCCTGGAAATCCAGCACCCCAAGTTTGTAGGCCCCCACGCTCCCCACTGCGTGTGGTTCGCTGCCCCCCGAGGGGGCTGCCCCGCCTTGGGGCGGCCCGGCGGCGGGGCTCGATGTCTCCGTCCGGGCCAGGGATTTAAGACTTGGTGAAATCATCAAGTTTCTGGGCATGAAGTCGCGGTGCACGAAGACGCGCGCGCCGCCCAGCGAATTGAGGTTGCTGTCCTTGATTTGCGCAAAGAAGCCGGCGAGTTTTTCCTGCAGGCCCGCGTCCACCGTGATGCCGCGGTGTTGGGCGATGTACCAGTCCGGAAAGAGTTGCAGCTCGCGCGACAACAAGGCGTCATCGTAGGCCGGCAATACGCCGGGTCGCGACGAGAGTTGCCAGGCAATCAGCGCGTCCACCGCGTCCATGTACATCTGGTGAATCGGCGAGCCCGCCGGAGGGAAAGGGTCCAGCGGCGCTTGCTGCTGGATCACCTGCATCATGGTTTGTGAGCCCAGGTCGCTGAGCAGCATGAAGCCTTGCGCCTCGTCCCAGGCCAGCACGCGCGGCGCGTTCAGCCCGGCGGCTGTCATCAGTGCAGCGATTTTGACGAAGGGCGCGCAGTCTTCCAGTGCCGGTGGTGCATCCATGATGATGCAACTGCCCGCGCTTCGGTCCATGTGATCAATGCGGAAATAGCGCCGGAAGCTGGCGTCGGCCGAGGCCAGCCGCAGCGTGGCGGGGTCGAGCTGGCAGGCGGCGCTGGTGACGCTGAGCCATCGGGAGAAGAAGGCAGCCCGTCCCGGGTCGCTCCAAACGATATCCGCAGTGCTGGCAGGGTTGGCAGAAGAGGGGGTCATGGATAATCAGTCGGTAATCGACAAACCGGGTTTATCTCACATTCATGATGCATTGTGCGTCTCGCTCTTTCTCCATTGTCGCCGCGTCTTGGGCGGCGCTTCGCCTGCTTGGCCTGGTCTTGCTGCCGGGCGCTTGCCTGTGGGCCCAAAGCCTGCCGGCCGAGCCGCTTGCAGGGGTTTTGCGTGCGCCCTTAAAACGTACGCCGCTGTTGCAGGAAAAGCCGGCCGTGGGGCCGGGCAATGAAGTGCCGACCTTTGTCTTTGGAGATCAAATCAGCGGCCGCCCCGAGCTTGACTCTCTGGTCGAGGGCAACGCAGAAATGCGCCGCGGCAAGACCGCCCTGCGCGCTGACCGCATCGAGTATTTCCAGCCCAGTGACTTCATGAAATCGCGCGGCAATGTGCGCGTCTCTAATGCCGGCAACCTGTATTGGGGCCCGGCCTTAGACCTCAAGCTGGACAGTTTCGAGGGCACTTTTACCTCTCCGGCTTACCGCTTCGTGGCCGGCGGTAACGGTGCGGCGCAGCGGGTTGATTTTGCGGGCGAAAAGCGCATGTTTGCCTGGCAAGGCACTTACACCACCTGTGAGCGTGACAACGAGGCCAGCTGGCTGCCGGCCTGGCAGCTGCGCGGCCAGCGCTTTTACTTTGACTTTGAGACCGAAGTCGGCGAGATCACCGGCGCCACAGTGCGCTTCCAGGATGTGCCCCTACTCCATTGGCCGGGCACCCTGACTTTTCCACTCAGCAGCAAGCGCAAGTCCGGCGTGCTTTCGCCAACCTACGGTTTGGACACCACCAGTGGTGTATCCCTGACGGTGCCGTATTACTTTGACATTGCGCCCAACCGCGATGCCACGGTGACGCCCACTTACATGGCCAAGCGCGGCGTCAACCTGGCCAACGAGTTCCGCTATCTGGAGCCGGGCTACAGCGGGACTTTGCGCGCAAACTACATGCCCTCCGACAAGCTGCGGGATCAAGAGCGCTGGTCTTATTCTTTTCAACACAACGCCACTTTGCAGACCGGCGTTCCTGCTATCGGCGGTGTGGGTCTGGGCCTGAATCTCAACAGGGTAGGCGACACCAATTACTGGCGTGACTTTCCCGGCGCCAGTGGTGGTTTGACGCAGCGCTTGCTGCCCAATGACGTCAAGCTGAGTTGGGCGCGCAATGGCTGGAGCAGCGGGCTGCTGGTGCAACACTGGCAAACGCTGAGCGACCCCAGCTCCCCCATCGTGCCGCCTTATGACCGCCTGCCCCAGCTGAGCACGCGATACGGCCTCAATAACGCGCGGCTGGGCGGCTTGTCGGGGCTTAATTGGGCGGTAGACGCAGACCTCACCCAGTTCTCTGCCATCGGCAACACCAGCCAGCCCAATGCGACGCGCGCTTTTACCCGCGGTCAGATCAGCCGGCCTTGGAGCTGGCCGGCGGGCTACATCACGCCCAAGCTGCTGCTCAATGCCACCAGTTACCAGTTTGAGACTGCGCATGCCAGAACCGGCGGCGGCATGTCGACTTCGCGCGTGGTGCCGACCTTCAGCCTGGACGGCGGGCTGCAGTTCGAGCGCGACGAGCGTCTTTTCGGGCGCGCGTTCATCCAGACCCTGGAGCCGCGGGCTTTTTATGTGCGCACCCCTTACCGCAACCAAAACAACATTCCCAATTACGATTCGGGTGACGGGGGCTTTAACGTTGCGACGGTTTTTACGGAAAATGCTTTTGTTGGCAATGACAAGATCTCCGATGCCAATTTGTTGACGCTGGGTCTGACCTCGCGCCTGATCGACGATGCCAATGGCGCCGAGGTGGCGCGTATCGGCGCGGCCCAAAGGCTTCGATTTGAAGACCAGCGCGTGACACTGGCGCAGAACGGCACACCCGTGACGCAGCTATGGAGCGACATACTCGTTGGCGGCTCTGTCAAGTGGACAAAGGCGTGGTCCGTGGACGCGACAACCCAATACAACCCCGAGATCAAAGCATCGCAGCGCAGTACCCTGGCGGCCCGCTACAGCCCGAGCAACTACCGTTTGGCAACCCTGGCGTACCAGCGTGAGCGGGCGGCCAGCGAGATGATCAACGTCGGTTGGCAATGGCCTGTGAATGACCTGTGGGGAGACAAGGGGCAAGCCCTGGGGCCCGGTCTGGGCCAGGGCGGCAGGCGCTGGTACAGCGTCGGACGCATGAATTTCAACATGGTCGAGCAGCGGATGGTCGACTCCTTGTACGGCTTTGAATACGATGGCTGTTGCTGGATCGGGCGTGCTGTATTGCAGCGCACCTACACCAGCCGGACCACGTCCAACACCCAAATCATGTTCCAGATCGAGTTCGTCGGCCTTTCCTATCTGGGCAACAATCCTTTAGGTACTTTGCGCAGCAATATTCCGCAATACCAGAACCTGCGCAGCACACAAACGTCCCCGAGCCGTTTTACCAACTATGACTAGATTTTCTTTTTCTTTGGCCACTCAAGGCCGGGTTCTGCGTACGCTCTTGGCTGCTTTGTGCCTGGGCGTGTGCGTTTTGCCGGCAGCAGGGCAGAGCCAGCGCGCGTCCAGCGCCGCCGACTTTATCGTTGCTGTCGTCAACTCCACGCCGATCACGAACGTCGAATTGCAGCTTCGCCTGCAGCGTGTTCAGCAGCAGCTTTCACGTCAGGGCAATGTGCCGCCGCGCAGCCAGTTGGTGCGCGAGGTGCTTGAGCGCTTGATCCTTGAGCGCGCCCAGCTGCAATTGGCACGGGAGCTTGGCGTGACACCCGATGACGCGGCTGTCGACCAGGCGGTCAACAACGTAGCGCTGCAAAACCAGGTTTCGCTGGAAGAATTAAAACGCCGGCTCAGCGCAGACGGTGTAGATTACGCCCGCTTTCGCTCCGATGTGCGTGATGAGTTGACCCTGGTGCGATTGCGCGAGCGGGAAGTCGATTCGCGCGTCAAAGTTAGCGAGCAGGACATTGATCAGTTTTTCAGAGACCGTCAGGCGCAAGCCGGTGCCGAGCCAGAGCGTATTCAGCTGGCCCAGATTTTGGTGGCCGTGCCCGAGAGCGCCACGGCCGACCAGGTCGGCGCGCTGCAGGCCAAAGCCCAGCGGGCCTTAGACCGTGTAGGTGCCGGCGAAGCCTTTGCCGGCGTTGCCGCGGAAGTCTCCGATGCCGCGGACCGTGCAGCCGGCGGCGACTTGGGTCTTAGGCCGGTTGATCGCCTGCCGAGTTTGTTCGTTGACGCTGTTCGTGACCTGAAGGACGGCGCACTGGCCGGACCCTTGCGCAGTGGCGCAGGTTTTCATGTGCTGCAACTGGTCAAGAGATCGCGCGATGCGGCCACCCTGACAGTGATTCAGACGCGCGCCCGTCATATCTTGTTCAAGTCTGGTCCGAAGTTCAACGAGGCTCAAGCCACGGCCAAACTGCTGGAGTTCAAACGCCGTATCGTGGCGGGGCAGGCTGATTTTGCTGCGCTCGCCAGGGACAACAGCGAGGATGGTTCGGCCAAGGACGGCGGCGATTTAGGCTGGGCCTCCGCCGGGATGTTTGTGCCCGAGTTCGAGCAGGTCATGAACCAGCTGGCGCCAGGCCAAATTGCCGATCCGCTGGTCTCCCGTTTTGGTGTGCACCTGCTTCAGGTGATGGCGCGCAGAGAAGCTCCCCTGTCTGAGCGAGAGCAACGCGAGCTGGCCCGCAATCTGGTGCGCGAGAAAAAAATCGACGAAGCTTTTGCCCTGTGGCAACAAGAGGTGCGCGGACGGGCTTATGTAGAGTTTCGCAATGAGCTGTGAGCAAGTGCCGGCCGTGCCGATAGATTCGGGCCTTGACCACGCATGAAGCATGTGGCGCGTAAACGCTTTGGCCAGCACTTTCTGACGGACCGCGGAATCATTGAAGACATCATTCAGGCGATCAACCCTAAGGCCGGCGAGCCCATGGTGGAGATCGGGCCGGGCCTGGCCGCAATGACGCAGCCGCTGGTTGAGCGGCTAGGCCACTTGACTGTGATCGAACTGGACCGGGACCTTGCGCGTCAACTTCAGGCCCATCCGCAGCTCAAGGTTATCGAAGCCGACGTGCTCAAAGTTGACTTTTCTGCGCTTGCCAAAAGCATGCCCAGCCAGGCACAGCCGCCAAGCAAAATACGCGTGGTCGGCAATCTTCCTTACAACATTTCCACGCCCATTCTTTTCCATCTGCTGGACGCGGTGGCTGTCATTGAAGACCAGCATTTCATGCTGCAAAAGGAAGTCGTAGACCGCATGGTGGCCAAGCCCTGCAGCGCTGACTATGGGCGGTTGAGCGTGATGCTGCAGTGGCGCTACGCCATGGAAAACATACTCTTGGTGCCGCCCCACTGCTTTGACCCGCCCCCCCGCGTGAACAGCGCCATTGTGCGCATGGTGCCGCATGCCGAGCCGCTTGTTATCGATGTCAAGTTGCTCAGCGAGCTTGTGCAGGTGGCTTTCAGTCAACGCCGTAAATTACTGCGCCACACTCTCGGTCAATGGTTGCAGGCGCGCGACTTCAAGGGCGACTTCAGCGTTCAGCGTCGCGCTGAAGAAGTGCCTGTGAACGAGTATGTGGCGCTGGTGCAGGCGCTGAGTGCCGCGACAGATTGAGCGCTGCCTCTTTTTGTGAGCTGCCCGCAAAAAAGCCCGCTTCGAGCGGGCTTTTCTGGCGCAAGCGTGCTGCGCTTATGCCGCTGCCAACCAATAGCCCGCGTTGAACGGGCTGCTCATGCGCAGTGCCAATGGTGACACGTCGATGAGTTTGTCGGTTGGCATGACTTCGCCACCGTCTTCCAATGCATGCTGGGCCTCATTCGCCCGATCCCCTTGGCCAATGTCTGGGGAGCGGGCTACAGAAAAGAATAGAAACATCGGAACGGTATCTTTCGATCCGCCCAATAGTCGGCCGCATCCCTGAAGATGTCGAGCAGTTGCTCCCGTGCTTCTTTGTCGAACTTTGCGTTGGCCGGAATTTGTTCCAGCACCACGACGAAGCCCGGTTGCTGGCCGGACTTGTGAACAAGGTCGGTCATGCAATCGAAAAGCGCATCAAAATTTTTGCCGAAATGCGCAGGAAATGTGTACTGGGCCGCGATCATGTCCAGCACATCCTGTTTGCTCTGAGCGCTGCTCAGGTTGGCATAAAGGAAGTGCTGACCAAGTGCGGTCGCCGCGCCTTGCAACTCCGGTACGCGGAATGCGCGTATGGATTGAACAATGTTCGGCCTGACAGTACGAAGTGGTGTGTCCATCTTCGCTTCTCTTTCTAAAAACATGCTAACTGAAAAATCAACTCAAACTGTTTAAACCTGCTCTTACGAGCTCGCTCATCGAACGATCTGGCGGAAGCTTCCATAGTGGTCGTCGGTGTAAAAACAGGCGTCAGGTGCACGTGGCTGCTGGCCACCGCACACAATACGCCGCGCACCGCGGCTACTTACTCCTGGCGTTCGAACGGTGTATTCGCGGTAATAACCGCGCGGGCGAGCCGGAAGAATTTTTTCCCGGTTGCCGAACACCGTGCCGTCCTTGTTGTACTTGAAGGGCCCGCCCTTTTCTATCAGTGCCATCATGTCCCGCCCTTGTGCAGGCAATGCGTCCAATGTCACGGTTTGCAAAACCGCCGCCCGGGCTTCGGTTTTGGCCTGCACCGATGTGCAGATCGGACCAGCTGACAGTGCCAGCAGAGCCAGCGCAGCGGCCCTGGCCCAGACACCGCAAGTATTGCGGAACATGAAAAACACCTTTCACGATTTCAGCCCGTTCCGAACTTGGCACGGGGTTAACCCTGAAACTTCAAGGCGTAGTTTGACTCAAGCGCACGAAAAAAGCAACAGTTTGCCCAATAATTGGGCATGGGGTGCGATTTGCCAGGACTAAAAAGTTAGCGCTAGCTTGCGTTAAAAGCTTTCAGCGGCCTGAGTTTGCGTCTGCAACAGTCAAAGCTGTCATATTCACAATACGCCTGACGGTGGCGCTGGCGGTCAAAATATGGACCGGTTTGTCAACTCCCAGTAAAACCGGGCCGATGGCAATGTTGCCGCCGGCAGCGGTTTTCAGCAGGTTGTAGGCGATATTGGCCGCATCAATATTGGGAAAGACCAGCAAATTGGCCTCCCCGCCCAAGGTGCTGTTCGGCATCACGTTGGCGCGCGCTTCGGGGTCCAGTGCGGCATCTCCGTGCATTTCGCCGTCAACTTCCAGCCAGGGCGCCTTATCCCGCAGCAAGGCCAAAGCTTGTCGCATCTTCAGGGCGCTGGGCAAATTGGAGGAGCCAAAATTCGAATGTGACAAAAGCGCAACTTTGGGTTTGATACCGAAGCGCATCATTTCCTCGGCCGCCATTGTGGTGATTTCAGCGAGTTGTTCGGCTGTCGGGTCGTAGTTCACATGCGTGTCGAGCAGGAACACCTGCCGGCCCGGCAGCATCAAACCGTTCATGCAGGCATAGGTATGAACGCCGGTGCGTTTGCCGATGACCTGGTCCACGTAGTCGAGGTGAATGGCCGTGGTGCCCCAGGTGCCGCAGATCAAGCCGTCGACATCGCCCTTGTGAAGGAGCATGCTGCCAATCAGCGTCAGGCGTCTGCGCATTTCGATCTTGGCAATTTGCGTGGTCACGCCGCGGCGCTCCATCATGCGGTGGTAGGTTTGCCAGAAGTCGCGGTAGCGCAGATCCTGCTCGACGTTGACCACGTCGTAGTCAAGCTCTTCTTTGAGGCGCAGGCCGAACTGCTCAACGCGCTGGGCGATGACGGCCGGCCGGCCGATCAGCGTCGGGCGGGCAAGTCCCTCGTCAACCACGATCTGGCAGGCGCGCAGCACGCGCTCTTCCTCGCCCTCGGCGTAGGCCACGCGTTTGCGGCTGGCCGACTTGGCGGCGGCAAAGATGGGCTTCATCATGGTGCCGGAGGCATAGACGAAGCTTTGCAGCTTCTGGCGGTAAGCGTCCATGTCCTGGATGGGGCGCAGCGCCACACCACTGTCGGCCGCCGCCTGGGCCACGGCGGGCGCGATCTTGATCATCAGACGCGGGTCAAAGGGTTTGGGAATCAGGTATTCGGGGCCGAACGCCAGGGTCTGTCCCGCGTAAGCGGCCGCCACCACTTCGCTTTGCTCTGCTTGCGCCAGTTCCGCAATGGCGTACACCGCGGCAATTTCCATCTCCACCGTGATGGTTGAGGCACCCGCGTCCAGGGCACCGCGGAAAATATAGGGAAAGCACAGGACGTTGTTGACCTGGTTAGGGTAATCGGTGCGACCGGTCGCCATGATGGCGTCATCACGCACCATCTTGACGTCTTCCGGTGTTATTTCGGGGTTGGGGTTGGCCAGTGCAAAAATGATGGGCTTGGCCGCCATTTTCTTGACCATGTCTTTTTTGAGCACGCCGCCGGCCGAAAGGCCCAGAAAAATATCGGCGCCATCGATGATCTCGCCCAGCGTGCGCGCCGTGGTTTTTTGCGAAAACTGGATTTTGTCTTCGTCCATCAGCTCGGTCCGGCCTTCATAAACCACGCCGGCGAGGTCGGTGACAAAAATATTTTGGCGCGGAAACCCCAGTTTGAGCATCAGATTCAAGCACGCCAAAGCAGCGGCGCCGGCGCCAGATGTCACCAGTTTGACCTTTTTGAGGTCTTTTCCCGCTACTTTGAGCGCATTTAACAGCGCAGCAGCAACTGTGATGGCTGTGCCGTGCTGGTCGTCATGAAAAACCGGGATCTTCATGCGCTTGCGCAGTTCGCGTTCGACATAAAAGCAGTCAGGGGCTTTGATGTCTTCGAGGTTGATGGCGCCAAAAGTCGGCTCCAAGGCGGCAATCACCTCGACCAGCTTGACCGGGTCTGGCTCGTCGATTTCGATGTCAAACACATCCACGCCGGCAAACTTCTTAAAAAGTACGGCTTTACCCTCCATCACCGGTTTGGAGGCGAGTGGGCCAATGTTGCCCAGGCCCAGCACGGCGGTGCCGTTGGTGATGACGGCCACCAGGTTGCCGCGGCTGGTGTATTTGTAAGCTGCGTTCGGGTCTTTGACGATTTCTTCACACGGGGCGGCCACACCCGGCGTGTAGGCCAGCGCCAGGTCGCGCTGGTTGATCAGTCCCTTGGTGGCCGCAATGGCCACTTTGCCGGGGGTTGGAAACTCGTGGTATTCGAGTGCGGCGCGGCGCAGTTCGTCGCGCTTTTCCTGTTGCTTGTCTACCGGCGTATTGGACATGTGAAGCGTCTCCAGCGGGGGCAGCCCTTGCGGGCGTCAATTACTTGTAAGAAAAGATGATTGTAGGCTTCGGGGTTTAGTGCGAACGAGGCGCAATCGAAGCCCTGCAGTCAGGTCGCCTTTGACTTTTTGTCATACAAACCCGCTCAGCAAGCGGTCTTTTTTTAGCTATGCAGCTTTAAAGTCAGGGCGCTAACAGTTTGGCTTGTGCCATCCTTTGAGAGGTTTGCGCACCGGCCAGCACAAAGCCGCGCGGCAGGCCGGCATCGTCCAGCCAATGCCAGATGCCTTCGCCAGCGCCAGCCCAGCAGCCTGCCAATCCGGCCTGGGCGGCCGCCACCACCAAGGGCAGGGCCGGCGTCTTGACCGAGACCGGCATCAACGAAAAAACAAGCGCTGTCGGGCTGCCGGCCAGTGTGGCGGCCAGCGCCCGTGCCGCGCTCATGATGGGCATGACATAAGGCAGCGTGGAGCCGTGCATCGACAACAGGGACGGTGCGCTGGCGTACTGGGCACAGTCGCCCAAGGCGTAAATATGCGCTGCGCTGGTTTGCATAAACGTGTTGACGACGATGGCACGGTCCACCAGCAAGCCGGCGGCTTGCGCCAGGGTCGTGTCGGCGCGCAAACCTACGGCGCTGAGCACCGCATCGGCCGGCACAGTCTCACCAGTGGCCAGTGTGACTTGCAGCTGACCGGCAGCGTGATCCACCGCGCGCACGGTGCAGTCAAAATCAAACTGCACACCCAGGGCCTCCAGCGCCTTTTGCAGTGCGGCACTGGCCTCGGGCGGCAGCAAAGCGGCCAGCGGACGCAGCCCGGGGTCGACCACGCGAACGCGCACGCCGGCCTGCGCCAGGTCGTTGGCGAATTCGCAGCCGATCAAGCCGGCCCCCATGATCAGCACTTGCCGCTGCGGCCTGCCAGGCGTCTGTGCGCCGGCTAGCAGTCGGGCGTGAAAAACCGCAAAGTTATCTAATGAGTTGATGCTCATCACGGCATCGGCCGCATCGCCCTGCACCGGCACCTGGATGGCTTGCGCGCCGGTGGCCAGCACCAGGTCGCGGTAGGCCAGGCTTTGCAGGCCGGCCGCACTGCGCAAATTCAGTGTGCGGGCCGCCGTGTCGATGGCTTCCACGCGGGTGTGCGCCAGCAGCGTGACATTCAAGGTGTTGGCCATTTTGGCGGCTGGCGTGCTCACCAGCTGCGCCGGCAGACGGCCTTGCGCAAAGGCGTTGGACAGCGAAGGCTTGGCATAAAAGTCGCCGCTGTCGGCGGTCACCAGGATCAGCGGCGTCGTGGTGTCAAGCTTGCGGAATTCACGCGCCGTGGTCCAGCCGGCCAGGCCGGCACCCACGATGATCAGGCTCTGGCTCATGCCGCGCTGTCAGACTTCAACGACTTCAAAGTCAGACTTGGCCACGCCGCAGTCAGGGCAGGCCCAGCTCGCGGGCACATCGGCCCACAGCGTGCCGGCGGCGATACCGTCTTCAGGGCGGCCAGCGGCCTCGTCGTACACAAAACCACACACGATGCAAATATAAGTTTTCATGAAAATTCCTTCAGGGTAATCATTGTCGGGGCTGTCGGGTTCAAACGGTTGAGGCTTGGACTTTATCGAGCCGCGCCTGGTAATGGCCGGCGTGGCGCTCTTCCACCTTGGCCAGCGCAGCAAAGCGTTTTTGCGCCTTGAGCAGCGTGGCTGTGAACTGGGCCGCATGCAGCTTGGACTCTTCAATCTGCTCGTTCATCTCGGCCACTGCGGCGGCGTTGCCCTCAGCTTCGGCGGTGGCGCGAAAGCCCGGGTACATCTCGGAGTATTCGTAGGTTTCGCCGTCAATCGCGATTTGCAGCGCCTTGGCCGGTGTCATGCTGGCCTGGGGGTAGAGCAAGTCCAGGTGCCCAAAGGCGTGCATCACTTCCTGGTCGGCGGTTTCTTCAAAAGTGCGGGCGGTTTCCTCGTCACCGGCTGCGCGGGCCAGTTTGGCGAAGTAGCGGTACTTAATATGCGCCATAGACTCGCCTGCAAAGGCGGCTTCCAGGTTGGCCATGGTTTTGATGTCGGGGCGGGCTGTGTTCATAGGGGACTCCTGTTGATAGCGTTGATTAATCGAAAGATGAGAAATCATAGAATCAATCAATTGATTGGGCCAATTGATAATCGCTAACCGATTGATAGCGCCTATCAACAGTCCGCCCTCTGCTGCCACTGCAAAGAGCGCAATCGCGCAGGCAATAGGTTCATTTGGCTTTCATCATTAAACTGAAACAAAAAACAGATGTCTGAAAAGCCGATGCCAGAGCCTGCGGGTTCTTTGCGGCCTTTCATTTCCAGCCACATCCCCGTAAAGAGAGCCGCCATGTTTGCAGAACCCTCCGTCAAAACCCAAGACCTGCTCGCGCGCATGAACACGTTTTATGACGAGCACATTTACCCCAACGAGGCGACTTACCACGCCGAGCTCGAGGAATTGCGCCGCCAGGGCAAGCCTTGGCAAACGCTGACACTGATTGAGGCGCTCAAGGCCAGGGCGCGGGCCGCTGGTTTGTGGAACCTGTTTTTGCCGCACGCTTACAAGGGTCAGGGCGGCATCTCCAACCTGGACTATGCGCCGCTGTGCGAACTGATGGGCCGCGTCATGTGGTCCGGCGAGGTGTTCAACTGCTCTGCGCCCGACACCGGCAACATGGAAACTTTTGAGCGTTACGGCACGGCCGCGCAAAAAGAGCAATGGCTGGAGCCCCTGCTCGACGGCCAGATCCGCTCCGCCTTCCTGATGACCGAGCCCGCCGTCGCCTCGTCTGACGCGACCAACATCCAGTGCAGCATTCGCCGCGAAGGCGACGAATACGTCATCAACGGCCGCAAGTGGTACAGCTCAGGCGCGGGCTCGCCGCGCTGCAAGATCTTCATCGTGATGGGCAAGACCGATCCGGACGCTGCGCGCCACGCCCAGCAGTCCATGGTGCTGGTGCCGCGCGACACACCCGGCGTCAGCGTGCTGCGGCCGCTGTCGGTGTTCGGTTATGACGACGCGCCGCACGGCCACATGGAAGTGGTGCTGGAGAACGTGCGCGTGCCGGTCGGCAACATCCTGCTGGGCGAGGGTCGCGGTTTTGAAATCGCTCAGGGCCGCCTGGGCCCCGGACGCATTCATCACTGCATGCGCTCCATCGGCGCGGCCGAACGCGCGCTCGAAATGATGATTGACCGCTTGCAAACGCGCATCGCTTTTGGCGGCCCGATTTCGGGCCAGTCAATCTGGCACGAGCGCATTGCCAACTCGCGCTGCATGATTGACCAGGCGCGTTTGCTCACTTTGAATGCCGCGCACAAGATGGACACCGTTGGCAACAAGGCCGCTCGCTCGGAAATCGCCATGATCAAGGTGGTCGCGCCCAATGTGTCCTGCCAGGTGGTGGACTGGGCGATTCAGGCGCATGGCGCAGCCGGCGTCAGCCAGGACTTTTCGCTGGCCGAAGCCTATGCGCACCAGCGCACCGTGCGCCTGGTGGACGGTCCGGACGAGGTGCACCGCACGACGATTGCCAAGATTGAACTGGCCAAGCGCGCGGCATTGCGCGCCACCTCAGCCTGAGCCGTTCAGCCCTGCATTAGCCGCGCATCAGCGCTTCAATCTCGTCGGCGTCCACCGGCACGCCGCGCGTGAGCAGCTCGCAGCCCTTGGCGGTGACCAGTGCATCGTCTTCTATGCGGATGCCGATGTTCCAGAACTCTTTGGGCACGCCCTTGGCCGGCCGCACGTAAATGCCCGGCTCGATGGTCAGCACCATGCCAGCGCGCAGGATGCGCGAGGGCTTGCGCATCACCTGCTGGCCCAGCGCATCGGTTTGCAGCGTGGCTTTGCTGCGGGGTTCGGTGTAGTCGCCGCAGTCGTGCACGTCCATGCCCATCCAGTGGCCGGTGCGATGCATGTAGAACTGCCGGTAAGCGCCGGATTTGAGTACATCGTCCACCTTGCCGTGCTTGGCCTTGAGCAGCAGGCCGGTGTCCAGCATGCCCTGGATCAGCACCCGGGTGGCGGCATCATGCGGGTCGGTGAAGCGCTTGCCGGGTCGGGTGGCGGCAATCGCCGCTTTTTGCGCGGCCAGCACGATGTCATACAAAGTGCGCTGCGCCGGGCTGAACTTGCCGTTAGCGGGAAAAGTGCGGGTGATGTCGCTGGCATAGCCGTCAAGTTCGCAGCCGGCGTCAATCAGGCACAAATCGCCGTCCTTGAGCTCGGCATCGCCTGCGCGGTAATGCAGCACGCAGGCATTGGCGCCTGCCGCCACGATGCTGCCGTAGGCCGGGAACTGCGAGCCGTGGCGGCGGAACTCGTGCAGCAGCTCGGCCTCCAGGTGGTATTCGCGCAGACCACCTTGGACACCGTCACGCAGCATGGCCGCAGAAGTTTGCATGGCGCGCACATGGGCGCCGGCAGAAATCTTGCCGGCACGCCGCAAGATGGTGACTTCATGACTGTCTTTGATGAGCCGCATCTCGTCGAGCACTTTGCACAGGTCATGCTGGCTGCCCGGGCATTCGGCGCCAAAGCGCACGCGGGCGCGCACCTGATTCAGCCAGCCGTCCACCTGCGTCTCCAACCCCTTGTGCGTGGCAAATGGGAACCAAACCGCCGGCTGGTTGGTCAGCAGCTGCGGCATGGTTTTTTCAAGCGCCTCCACGCTGAAAGCCTGGCTCACACCCAGTGCGGCCGGCGCGGCCTTGGGGCCCAGCCGGATGCCGTCCCAGATTTCGCGCTCCAAGTCCTTGGGCCGGCAAAACAGCGTGCTTTTGCCCGAGGCCTCAATGGCCAGCCAGGCCCCGGCTTCACTGAAACCGGTGAGGTAATAAAAGTAACTGTCGTGGCGGTACGGAAAATCGCTGTCGCGGTTGCGCGGCACTTCGGGAGCGGTGGGCAACAGGGCGATGCCGCCACCGGCAGCTTTGAGGGCGCGCGCCACAGCGGCGCGGCGTTTTTCGTAAATGCGGTTGTTTGTCACGGCGTTTGTCCTGGGCTGTGTGAAAAATATAAAAAAATTAAGGCGCGCTAGGTGGCGCATTCAGCAAGGCCAGCCGCTCCGGCGTGCCCACATCGGTCCATGCGCCCGAATATAGCGCCGCGCTGACGCGGCCACTTTGCATGGCGGTGCGCAACAGTGGCGCCAACGCGGCTTTGTGGCCGGCCGGCGTGCCGGTAAAAAGCGCAGGCCGGTACAAGCCCACCGTGCTGTAGGTGAACTGCTGCGGCGCCTGGTTCAGGGCCATGCCGCCGGCTGACAGGCCAAAGTCACCGCGCGGGTTGTGTTCCGGGTTGGGCACCAGGTAAATGTGTGCCAGCGCTTTGGACGCGGCAAAGCGCGCACCGTCTGCCGCGGCAAACTCAAAGTCGGGCATGAACACATCGCCGGCCAGCGCCCAGAACGGTGTCTCGTCTTTCAGGTCCAGCAGCGGCAGCGCGGTGGCAATGCCGCCGGCGGTCTCCAGCGCGCCGCCATAGAGCGCGCCCTCGTGCGAATAACGGATCGACAAGCCCCAGGCGCTGCCGTCACCCAGATGCTCGGGGAACTGCGCTTCAAGCCAGGCGGTGTTGATGACCACCTGGCGCACGCCGGCGCTGGCCAGCTTTTCCAGCTGCCAGACGATCAGCGGCTTGCCCTGCACTTGAAGCAGGGGCTTGGGGCAGGCGTCGGTGAGTGGGCGCATGCGCTCGCCGCGGCCGGCGGCCAGTATCAGCGCGTGACTCACCGCGGGCGTGGCAAGGGGCAAAACAGGGGCAAGGCTCATGGCGTCGAATTATCGCGCTGGTACCCGTTGCGCCATCCGAACGGCCCGGGCGTGTGGCTGCCCCTGTAAAATCAAAGCTTCAGCCGGGCCAGGCCCCGGCGCAGATTTCACTCTTTAAATTTCCCTGCGCACCTCACTCTGGACTCACACGCAAATGGCTGACAACTCCTCCCCTCTCATGGCCAACGCCATCCGTGCCCTGGCCATGGACGCCGTCCAGCAAGCCAACTCCGGCCACCCCGGCGCCCCCATGGGCATGGCCGACATGGCGGTGGCCCTGTGGGCGCGTCATTTGCAGCACAACCCGGCCAACCCGCACTGGCTGGACCGCGACCGCTTCGTGCTGTCCAACGGCCACGGCTCCATGCTGATTTACGCGCTGCTGCACCTGACGGGCTACGCGCTGCCCATGAAAGAGCTGAAGAACTTCCGCCAGCTGCACAGCAAAACGCCGGGCCATCCGGAAGTCGGCTACACCCCCGGCGTTGAGACCACCACCGGCCCGCTGGGCCAGGGCGTGACCAACGCCGTCGGCATGGCGCTGGCTGAAAAACTGCTGGCGCAAGAGTTCAACCGCCCCGGCCACCAGATCGTCAACCACCACACCTACGTCTTCATGGGCGACGGTTGCCTGATGGAAGGCATCAGCCACGAAGCCGCCGCCCTGGCCGGTGCCTGGAAGCTCGGCAAGCTGATTGCGCTGTATGACGACAACGGCATCTCGATCGACGGCCAGGTTGCCCCCTGGTTCATCGACAACACGGCCCAACGCTTTGCCGCCTACGGCTGGAGCGTCATAGGTCCGATCGACGGGCACAACGCCGACGCGGTGGACGCCGCCATCGCCCAGGCCAAAAGCGCCAGCGACAGCAAGCCGACCCTGATCATTTGCAAAACCCACATCGGCAAAGGCTCGCCGAACCGCGCCAACACCGCCAAAGCCCACGGCGAGCCGCTGGGCGCTGAAGAAATCAAGCTCACGCGCGAAGCCCTGGGCTGGCCGCACGCACCTTTTGAGATGCCGCAAGACGTTTACGCCGCCTGGGATGCCAAGGCCGCCGGCCAGGCGCGTGAAGCCGCCTGGAACGCCAAGTTCGCCGCCTACCAGGCCGCTTTCCCGGCGCAAGCCGCCGAGCTGCTGCGCCGCATGAAGGGCGAGCTGCCCAAGTCTTTCTCGCAGCTCGCGGTGGACACCGTGGTGGGCGCGCACACCAAGGCCGAAACCGTGGCCTCGCGCAAAGCCTCGCAGCTGGCACTCGAAGCCTTCACCGCCGGCCTGCCCGAACTGCTGGGCGGCTCGGCTGATTTGACCGGCTCCAACCTCACCAACACCAAGAGCACGCCCAACCTGCGCTTTGACGCGCAAGGCGCAGTGGTGCTGACCGAAACTGCCAGCGGCGAAAAAACCGGCGGGCGCCACATCAACTACGGCGTGCGCGAATTCGGCATGGCCGCCATCATGAACGGCATTGCGCTGCATGGCGGCTACATTCCTTACGGCGGCACCTTCCTGACGTTTAGCGACTACAGCCGCAACGCCATCCGCATGGCCGCGCTGATGAAGCTGCAAGTGGTGCATGTGTTCACGCACGACTCCATCGGCCTGGGCGAAGACGGCCCGACACACCAGTCGATCGAGCACGCCGCTTCGCTGCGCCTGATCCCCAACCTGGACGTCTGGCGTCCGGGCGACACCGCTGAAACCGCTGTGGCCTGGGCTGTGGCCCTGCAAAACAAAAACAAGCCTACGGCGCTGCTGCTCAGCCGCCAGAACCTGCCTTATGCCCCCAAAGACGACCTCGGCCAGATCAGCAAAGGCGCTTACGTGCTGGCCGAGCCCGAAGAAGTCGGCCTGACAAAAAAAGCCCAGGCGGTGCTGATCGCCACCGGCTCTGAAGTGCAGCTCGCGCTCAAGGCGCAAGAGCTGCTGGCCAAAGAGTTCAAGATCGCCGTGCGCGTGGTGTCCATGCCCAGCAACACCACCTTCGACAAGCAAAAAGCCACTTACAAAACCGAAGTGCTGCCCGAAGGCATTCCGCGCATCGCGGTGGAGATGGGTGTCACCGACGGCTGGTGGAAATACGGCTGCGCAGCCGTCGTCGGCATCGACAGCTACGGCGAGTCAGCCCCGGCGCCTGTGCTGTTCAAGCACTTCGGCTTCACGCCGGAAAACGTCGCCAACACCGTGCGCAAGGTTCTGTTCAGGAAATAAACCGAAGATGGCGCCCGGCGCGCCATCCGCAAACCCCGCCAGATTCAACTTCAGGAACCCCAGCAAATGACCATCCAACTCGGCATCAACGGCTTCGGCCGCATCGGCCGCAATGTCTTGCGCGCCGCCGTGCAAAACTTTTCCGACATCCAGATCGTCGGCATCAACGACCTGCTCGAGCCCGAGTACCTGGCTTACATGCTGCAGTACGACTCGGTGCACGGCCGCTTCAAGGGCCAGGTCTCGGTCGAGGGCAACACGCTCATCGTCAACGGCCACAAGATCCGCCTGACGCAAGAGCGTGACCCGGCCGCGCTCAAATGGAACGAAATCGGCGCTGACATCGTGCTCGAATCCACCGGCCTCTTTCTGGACAAAGCCACGGCTGAAAAGCACCTGGCCGCCGGCGCCAAAAAAGTCATCCTCTCGGCCCCGAGCAAGGACGACACGCCGATGTTTGTTTACGGCGTCAATGACAAGACCTACGCCGGCCAGACCATCATCTCCAACGCCAGCTGCACCACCAACTGCCTGGCCCCGGTCGCTAAAGTGCTCAATGACAAATGGGGCATCAAGCGCGGCCTCATGACCACCGTGCACGCCGCTACCGCTACGCAAAAAACTGTGGACGGCCCGAGCGGCAAAGACTGGCGCGGCGGCCGCGGCATCCTGGAGAACATCATTCCGTCCAGTACCGGCGCGGCCAAAGCCGTGGGCGTGGTGATTCCCGAGCTCAACAAAAAGCTGACCGGCATGTCCTTCCGTGTACCGACGTCCGACGTCTCGGTGGTGGACCTGACCGTCGAGCTGAACAAAGAAGCCACCTACGCAGAAATCTGCGCTGAGATGAAAGCGCAAAGCCAGGGCGCGCTCAAAGGCATCCTCGGCTACACCGAAGACAAGGTGGTCGCCACCGACTTCCGCGGTGAGACCTGCACCAGCGTGTTTGACGCGGACGCCGGCATCGCGCTGGACAGCACTTTCGTCAAGGTCGTTGCTTGGTACGACAACGAATGGGGTTACTCCAACAAGTGCCTGGAGATGGTGCGCGTGATCACCAAGTAAGCGCAAGCCGCAGCCACAAAAAACGCACCCGAGGGTGCGGTTTTTCATGGGTGCTGTGTCGTACTGTGGCTTGGGCGACAGCGACAGCGACAGCGACAGCGTCAGCGTCAGCGTCAGCGTCAGCGTCAGTCGTTTGCCGCCGGCCGCGTCTCGCGCCCGTCCGGGTAGCGCGCAAAGCGCGCCGGCTCGCGTCCGTGCACCGGGCCGCTGTCGGGCCAGGGCCAGCCACCGAACTGGGTGCGCTGGTAGTCGGCCACAGTCTGGCGGATTTCGGCTTGCGTGTTCATCACAAAGGGGCCGTACTGCGCCACCGGCTCGCCAATCGGCTTGCCTTGCAAGAGTAAAAACTCCGCATCTTTGCTGCCTCGGTTGACCAACGTGACGGCACTGCCTGCGAGCTCGATCGCGGCATGCTGCATCAAGCGCTCGCCGCCAACCTCAACCTGATCACCCTTGAAGAAATACAGACTGCGCTGCGTCTGCGCACCTGCCGTGGCCGGCAGCGTCCAGCGCGCGCCCGGGTCCATGCGCAATGTCCAGATCGCTACATCGGCGTCAAGCTGTGCGGCCCAGGAGTCAGGCGGCGGCGACTGTGGTGCGTCGGCATCCTGCAGGCGGCCGGCGATCACGGCCAGCTCGGTGCTGCGGCCGGCTTCGTCTTGCGTCACGTGGCGCACCACGTCTTGTGACCAGATCATGGTGAAGTGCGGCGGTGCCATCTTGCTGGCCGCAGGCAGGTTCAACCAGATCTGAAACAGCTCCAGAGGGTTGGCCTGGTCGGTGGCCAGCAAGGGAAAAATTTCGGCGTGCACGATGCCCCGGCCGGCGGTCAGCCACTGCACGTCGCCCCGCCCGAAACGCGCGGCTGCGCCCAGCGAGTCGGCGTGGTCGATCAGGCCCTTGCGCACGATGGTGACGGTTTCAAAGCCGCGGTGCGGATGCGATGGAAAGCCCGGCACGGTTTGCCCGTGGTACATGCTCCAGCCGTTCTGGCGGCTGAAGTCCTGGCCCAGCTGCCGGCCGGCCAGTGACGCAGCCGGCCCCATGTGCGCATTACCCGCCGGGTAGGCATCGTCGTGGTAAGCGCAAAACAAAAAAGGATCGATGGTGTCCCACGGGAAACCCAGGGGCTTGATCTTCAAAATGGCAGCGCTTGGCATGTAAAGCTCTTTCAAGCAGGCAGTTTGCACTTGCCATCGTAGAGGATGCGCACCAGCTTACCGCGTTGATCGACATCGTTGTAGCCGCTGTAACTCACGGTGGCCCGGTCAATGACGACCTGGGTTTCGTGGCCGTTGCTTTTGTTCTTTTTGTTAGCACCCAGCCGTGAGGCGCTGCTCAGGTTCGTGCCTTGGTACTGCTCGGTGACCAGGCTGCTGACGCGCATCTGGTAGTCAGGCGGGCCGATCACATTGAAGTACATGTGCCAGCCTATCGATTGAATCTCGATGCTGATTTTGGCGGGTGCCAGCTTTCGGTTATCGGGTTGCGAAATGCCCTCGGCATCGCATTCGATTTTGAAGGTTTGCGCCTGAGCCAACAGTGCCAACGGGCCTATGGCGAGCATCAGCACAGCGCTTCGCAGGCAAAGCCAGAGAGGGCGCCATAAATTTTTTTGCATAGGGACCTTACAAGCGGTTCGTCCCGACTGTAGCAAATGAGGGCTGCGCAGCGGTGAGCGGGCGAACGCTGACCTCCTGGCTGCTGATGTCACGCATGCCCGCTGCGGTCTGCAAGCGCAAGGCGCCGTGCGGTCCGACACCACAGGCGCTGCCCTCGGTGCCGTCAGACAGGCGCACGGCCCGCCCGGCCAGCGCATCGCGGGCGGCAAAGCGCGCCTGAAAGGGCGCAAAACCTTCCCGCTCAAAAGCCAGCATGGCAGCCACCAGCGGTGCGGCCACAGCTTGCAGGGCCCAAGGTGCATCCACACCCGGCCACAAGGCCTGCAGGGACGTCGCGGCAACGCCTGGCGGCATGCCGGACTGCGCTGCGGTTTCAAAGCTTTGCGCCGGGGTCATCACATTGATCCCGACGCCGATGACCACGTAGCGCTGTTCTCCCCAGCTGGCGGTCTCCACCAGAATGCCGCCCAACTTGCAGCCCTTGAGCCACAGGTCGTTGGGCCATTTAAGTTGCAGCTGATCGCCCTCTTGGGTTTGTGGCGCCAGGCTGTCGGCCAGACTCACGCCGACGGCCAGCGACAGGCCGGACCAGTCGGCCGGCTGCAGCGGCATGCCCAGTGAGAACGTCAGGCTGCTGCCGGCCTCGCTGTGCCAGTTGCGGCCCATGCGGCCGCGGCCCGCGCTTTGATGTTCTGCCACCAGCAAGATGGCTTCAGGTGGTGGCGGGCTGGCTGCGCCGGCGGCGGCGCGGCAACGCCGCATCAGCTCGCTGTTGGTCGAATCGATCTGCGGCAAGACCTCCACCGTGAAGGCCGGCAAGCTCGGCACCACGGCCTGCCAGATGGCTTCTGCGGGCCAGCGCACAGCTACTTTTGCCGAGGGGCTTGGGCTGTTGACGGGCTCGGACATGGGCGCTGTATAAAGCGTCTCAGTGTTTTTTGCTTTTGAGCTTCTTGCTTTTCTTGCTTGACTTTTTCTTGGCCTTTTTCTGGTCGTCCTTGTCCTTGGGCGCGAGCAGAGTGCCGCGGCAGGTGGGCGCGCCGCACCAGCAGGGGTATTCGGCCTTGAGCTTTTTGGTGTACTTGGCGTCAATGATCAGGCCGTAGTCGTAAAACAGCTCTTGGCCCGCGGGTATGTTGCGCAGCGCTTTGATGAAGACGCGGCCTTTTTGTTCGTCCGCCTCACAATTGGGCGCGCAGCTGTGGTTGATCCAGCGCGAGGAGTTGCCGCCGTGCTTGGCGTCAATTACGTGTTTTTCATCCACATGAAAGTAAAAGGTGTGGTTGGGGTCGGTCGGGTCGTGCGGGTGACGGCGCAACGCTTCTTTCCAGCTGATGACCTCGCCCACGTACTCAATCAGCGTCTCACCTTCGGCCAGGTCTTGCACCGCAAACATGCCTTTGCCATGCACGCCGGAGCGGCGCGTCTGGATGCGGCGGCCGGAGACAACAGGGGCCGTAGCGGCCGGAGCCGAAGTGTTTGGAGAGAGCTGATTTTTGGACACGTTTGAAAATTTGGTATGGTTAATTCATGCATGTGCGCGCGCGCCTGCGCGCACGAAGAGTTGTATTGTAAGGAGCAAGCCATGGTGAATAGACGCAGCGTCATGGGTTTGGCCGCGCGCCGCACGATAGCGCTGGGGCTGGCGCCTCTGGGCCTGGCCGCCATGGCCGCCGAGCCGGGGGCGCCTTTGCCGCCGCTGGGCAGCACCTTGGCGGCACCCACTTTGACACTGCTTGACGGCAGCGTCTGGGGCCCCGAGCAATCGCGTGGAAAAGTGCTTGTGTTGTACTGGTGGGCCAGTTGGTGCCCATTTTGTGCTGAACAGTCGCCGCATATCGATGCGCTGTGGCGGGCCCATCGCAGCCAGGGGCTGGAGCTGCTGGCCCTGTCGATAGACAAGCAGCCGACGGCGGCCAGCGCGCATTTAAAGGCCAAGGGCTACGGATTTCCGGCAGCCATGGCGACGCAGGTGGCCGCGGTCTGGCCCAAGCCGCGCGGTTTGCCGGTGGTGGTGGTGCGCGGACGGGATGGAAAAGTTGTTTATGCGGAATCCGGGAGCTTGTTTCCCGAAGATGTACAAGGTTTGAAGAAGTTCTTATGAAAACTCTGGTGATTGCGGAAAAGCCCTCGGTGGCTCAAGACATCGTGCGTGCCATCACGCCAACGGCGGGCAAGTTCGAAAAGCACGACGAGTACTTCGAGAGCGACGAGTGGATCGTCACCTCGGCGGTCGGCCACCTGGTTGAGATCCAGGCGCCCGAAGAGTTCGACGTCAAGCGCGGCAAATGGAGCTTTGCCAACCTGCCCGTCATCCCGCCTTACTTTGATCTCAAGCCCATCGACAAGACCAAGACGCGGCTGAACGCCATCGTCAAGCTGGCCAAGCGCAAAGACGTGGACGCCATGGTGAATGCCTGTGACGCGGGCCGCGAAGGCGAGCTGATTTTCCGGCTGATCCAGCAATATTCCAAAGCCAAGCACCCGGTCAAGCGTCTGTGGCTGCAGTCGATGACGCCGGCCGCCATCCGTGACGGTTTTGCCAGCCTGCGCAGTGACGCGCAGATGATGCCGCTGGCCGACGCGGCGCGCTGCCGCTCCGAAGCCGACTGGATGGTCGGCATCAACGGCACCCGTGCCATGACGGCCTTCAACTCGCGCGACGGCGGTTTCTTTTTGACCACAGTCGGCCGTGTGCAAACGCCTACGCTGAGCGTGGTGGTTGAGCGCGAAGAAAAAATCCGCAAGTTCGTCAGCCGCAACTACTGGGAAATACACGCCAGCTTTGCCGCCGAAGCCGGCGACTACCCCGGCAAGTGGTTTGACCCGGCCTGGAAAAAAGCCGCCGCCAATGCGGACAATGCCGAGCCGGATGCCGAGCTCAAGGCCGACCGCGTCTGGACCGAATCCTATGCGCGTCGCATTGCCGACGCCGTGCGCGGCCAGAAAGCCAGCGTCAGCGAAGAGTCCAAGCCGACCACGCAAGCTGCCGGCCTCTTGTTTGATTTGACTTCCTTGCAACGCGAAGCCAACGGCAAGTTCGGCTTTTCGGCCAAGACCACGCTGTCGATCGCGCAAAGCCTGTACGAACGCCACAAGGCACTGACCTACCCGCGTACCGATTCGCGCGCCCTGCCCGAAGACTATGTGCCGGTGGTCAAGCAGACCTTCGAAATGCTCGCCGGCAGCGAAATGAAGCACCTGGCGCCGCACGCCTTGGTGGCGCTCAACAACGGCTACATCAAGCCCAGCAAGCGCATTTTTGACAATGCCAAGGTCAGCGATCACTTTGCCATCATCCCCACGCTGCAAGCACCCAGCGGCCTGAGCGATGCCGAGCAAAAACTCTACGACCTGGTGGTGCGCCGCTTCATGTCGGTGTTTTTCCCCAGCGCTGAATATTTGGTCACCACCCGCATCACCAAGGCCGCAGGCCACAGCTTCAAAACCGAAGGCAAGGTGCTGGTCAAGCCGGGCTGGCTGGCGATTTACGGCAAAGAAGCGGCCGACGATGTGCCTGAGCCCAAAGACGGCGACAAGGGCCAGAACCTGGTGCCCGTCAAACCCGGTGAGTTGGTCGGCGCAGAGACAGTCGAGCCCAAGGGCCTGAAAACCCGGCCGCCCGCTCGCTACTCTGAGGCCACGCTGCTGGGCGCCATGGAAGGCGCAGGCAAGACCATCGAAGACGATGAACTGCGTGAAGCCATGCAGGAAAAAGGCCTGGGCACGCCGGCCACGCGCGCGGCCACCATCGAGGGCCTGATCGCCGAAAAATACATGCTGCGCGAAGGCCGCGAGCTGATCCCCACGGCCAAGGCTTTTCAACTCATGACGCTGCTGCGCGGTCTGGGTGTGGAAGAGCTCTCACGCGCCGACCTGACCGGCGAGTGGGAACACAAGCTGGCGCAAATGGAGCTGGGCCAGCTCAGCCGCGAAAGCTTCATGGCCGAGATCGCCAGCATGACCGAGCGCCTGGTCAACAAGGCCAAGGGCTACGACAAGGACACCATTCCCGGCGACTATGCCACGCTGCAAGCGCCCTGCCCCAACTGCGGCGGCATCATCAAGGAAAACTACCGTCGCTACACCTGCGTGGGCGCTGCCGGCGCCAGCGAAGGTTGCGGTTTTTCGTTCGGCAAGACGCCGGCCGGCCGCACCTTTGAAGTGGCCGAGGTCGAACAGTTCCTGCGCGACAAAAAAATCGGCCCGCTCGACGGTTTTCGCTCCAAGGCCGGCTGGCCTTTCACGGCCGAGATGGTCATCAAGTTTGACGAAGAGACCAAGAACTACAAGCTCGAGTTCGACTTTGGGGACGACAAGAACGCCGAGAGTGGCGAGATCATCGACTTTGGCGCGGCGACATCCTTGGGCGCTTGCCCCAAGTGCGGCAGCCCGGTGCATGAGCACGGCAAAAACTATGTCTGCGAAAAGTCCGTGCCTACGCTGGCGCAGCCCACACCGAGCTGCGACTTCAAGACTGGCACCATGATCTTGCAGCAGCTGGTGGACGCTGAGCAGATGCAAAAATTGCTGGGCACCGGCAAGACTGATTTGCTCGACAAATTTGTCTCGATGCGCACGCGCCGGCCTTTCAAAGCCATGCTGGCCTGGGACGCCGAAGCCGGCAAGGTCAATTTTGAATTTGCACCGTCCAAGTTTCCGCCGCGCAAAACGGCCGCTGGCCCGGCGCGCGCGGTGAAAACGCCGTTTGGTAAAACGGTCGCCGCCAAAGGCGAGTCGGCCGCTAAAAAAGTTGTCATTAAAAAAGTGCCTGCAGCCAAAGCGCCCAAGACGAAAGTGCCGCGCGTGGCCAAACCCGGCAGCGGACTCAAGCCCAGTGAGGCGCTGGCTGCCGTCATCGGCGCCGAGCCGGTAGCGCGCACACAGGTCATCAAGAAGCTGTGGGACTACATCAAGGCCCAAGGCCTGCAGGACGCGGCCAACAAGCGCGCCATCAATGCCGACGCCAAGCTGCTGGCGGTGTTCGGCAAGCCGCAGGTGACTATGTTCGAGCTGGCTGGCATTGTCGGCAAGCACCTGAGCGCCGGATCGCCCGACTAAGCCCCGGGCTGCCTGTCGGGACTCGGCAGCGGCTCAGTGGGCGTGCGTGCCACCAAAGCGGATGGTGACCCGGGTGCCTGGTGACTGGGCTTGGCCACGCCGGTCAGTGTCGCCTATGTCGATGCTGGCGCCGTGTTGCAGCGCGATTTCCTTGACAATGGCCAGCCCCAAGCCCGAGCCGTCCACGTTGGTGCCCAGCGCCCGGTAAAAAGGCTCAAACACCAGCTCGCGCTCTGACTCGGGAATGCCGGGGCCCGTGTCTTCCACCAGCAGCACAATCACGCCACCGAAGCGGTCTGTCAACAGCCGCGCAGTCACCTGGCCGCCGGCCGGCGTGTAGTTGATGGCGTTGTCCAGCAGGTTGCGCACCAGCTCTTTGAGCAGCGTGGCATTGCCATGCACACGGCTGGCCGCCTCGCCCAAAGGCGGGCCTTCATAGCCCAGGTCAATTTGTTTTTCGAGTGCGCGCGGCACCGAGTCTTGAATGGCTTCAGAGACCGTGTGCACCAGGTCCACCGGCGTTTTGGTCAGGCTGCGGCCTGTGGTTTCGGCGCGTGCCAGCGCCAGCAATTGGTTGACGGTGTGCGTGGCACGAATGCTGGCCAGGCCAATTTGTTTGAGCGAGTTTTTCAGCTCTTCGGCGTCGGTCTCGCGCTGCGCCAGGTCGGCTTGCATGCGCAAACCGGCCAGCGGCGTTTTAAGCTGGTGCGCGGCATCGGCCAAAAAACGCTTTTGCGTTGTGAGCGAGAGTTTCAGGCGGCTGAGCAAGTCGTTGATCGAGGAGACCAAGGGCGCGACTTCTTCGGGCACGGCGCTTTCGTCCAGCGCACTCATGTCGTCAGGCTTGCGGGCGCGTATGCGCTTTTCAAGTTCGGCCAGGGGTTTTATGCCGCGCACCAGTGCCAGCCAGACCAGCAGCACCGCCAGCGGAAGCGTGACGAACTGCGGCACCATCACGCCTTTGACAATCTCTGTGGCCAGTGTCTTGCGCTTTTCCAGTGTTTCGGCCACTTGAATCAGCATGGGCTCGCCCTTGGGCACATCCACCTCGAGCCAGGTGTAGGCCACGCGCACTTCTTCGCCGCGCATCACATCTTGGCGCAAAAGCACTTCGCCTTGGACCGGTTTTACCTCAGGCGGCGGCAGCGGCAGGTCTTGCTCGCCACTCAAAAACGCACCGTCTGTGCCCAGCACCTGGTAGTAAACCAGGTCACTGTCGTCGGCACGCAAAATCTCACGGGCGGGTGCCGGCAGCGAAAAAAACATTTGTTGATTGCGCACCACCACCAGCTTGGTCAGCGCCTGCACGTTGTATTCGAGCGCGCGGTCAAAAGGCTTGCCGGCGATGTTTTGCGCCACCAGCCAGGTCAGCGCCAGGCTGATCGGCCACAACAGCAACAGCGGCGTCAGCATCCAGTCCAGGATCTCCCCGAACAAGCTTCGCTTACCCCTTTGAAAAATCTTCAAGGAATCTTTTCCAAACAATAGCCCAGGCCTCGCACTGTGGCGATGCGGATCGGACCCTTCTCGATCTTCTTGCGCAGGCGGTGAATATAGACCTCGATGGCGTTGTTGCTCACTTCCTCGCCCCACTCACACAGGCGCTCGACCAGTTGGTCTTTGCTGACGAGTCGCCCGGCGCGTTGCAGCAGCACTTCAAGCAGGCCGAGCTCGCGCGCCGACAGCTCGATCATGTGGCCGTCAATCGTGGCCACGCGGCCGGCCTGGTCATAGACCATGGGCCCGTGTTTAATGGTGCTGGTCGCCCCGCCCATGCCGCGACGGCTGAGTGCCCGCACGCGCGCCTCGAGCTCTTGCAAGCTGAAGGGCTTGGCCATGTAGTCGTCGGCCCCGTAGTCCAAGCCCTTGACGCGCTCTTCAATGCTGTCGGCGGCGGTGAGGATCAACACCGGCATGGTCGAGCCGCGCGCCCGCAGGCGTTTGAGCACCTCCAGCCCGTGCATGCGCGGCAGGCCCAGGTCCAGGATCAGCAGGTCAAACTCGGTGTTGGTCATCAGCGCAGCATCGCACTCACTGCCGCTGGGCACGTGGTCGACCGCCGCACCCGAGGCCCTCAGGGTTCGCAGCAAACCATCGGCCAGCACCTGGTCATCTTCGGCAATCAATATCCGCATCGCTGTCTCCTGGTGTGAGGCGCCTGGGCTGCGCCCCTGTCGCCCGCTGAGCCGGGTTGTTGTTCTTGCTGCAAGTTCAAATTCTAGGCTTATGCAGCTGCCCGGCAGACTTAAAGTTTCAGCGGTGGCGTTCAGCCTTCGTAGCCGCCTGCATAAGCCTCCAGGCCTAGCGTCACCACAGTGGCCACATCCTGGCCCACGGCTTGCGAAAACTCGGCCTCTGCGCGGGCCACAGCCTGCTTGAAAGCTTCCAGCCACAAGAGCCCCGTGGCCGTGAACACCACCCGGCGTGCGCGTTTGTCATGCGGGTCGGCTTCGCGTGTGATCAGTCCCCAGGCCTCGCACTGGTCCACCAGGTCGCCCATGGCCTGCTTGCTCATGCCGGCGCTTTGGGCCAGCTCCGTCAGGCGTGAGCCACCCTGCGCCAGATGCCGCGTGATGTGAATGTGCGCCGCGCCCACTTGCGAGCGCGCTGCCAGGTTGGACAGCGCCAGCGGCACAGCGACATCGTTGGCCATCAGGGCGAGCACGCGTGCGTCAAAGCGGCGCAGCGCATGGCCCATCAGACGACCCAGATGGGTCTGGCGCCAGCCCTCGGCTGTGCCGCTGTGGGCGGGCGTGTACCTGTTTTCGGTTGAAGAATTTGCCATGGCCAAATAGTAAGGCAAACTGACCAAAAATACGCTTTACAAGATTAAACCAGCTGATAAAGTACTGTTCATGCATCCAGCTTAGAGTTCGTAACAAGAGCCTGATGCAATCGAATTATTTGTGTAACTTGTTGATTTAAATGGAGATTATCATGGAAGCCAACGTCAAAGCCAACTCCCCCCTGAACACCGAAAAAGCCAAGGCCCTGCAGGCCGCTTTGCTGCAAATTGAAAAGCAGTTCGGCAAAGGCACCATCATGAAGCTGGGCGCCGGCGAGGTCATCGAGGACATCCAGGTCGTGTCTACCGGCTCTTTGGGGCTGGACATTGCGCTGGGCGTCGGCGGTCTGCCACGCGGCCGTGTGGTTGAGATCTACGGCCCTGAGTCTTCGGGCAAAACCACGCTGACGCTGCAAGTCATCGCCGAAATGCAAAAGCTGGGCGGCACCTGCGCCTTTGTTGACGCCGAACACGCGCTGGACATCCAGTACGCCCAAAAGCTCGGCGTCAACCTGCAAGAGCTGCTGATCTCCCAGCCAGACACCGGCGAGCAAGCGCTCGAGATCGTGGACTCGCTCACCCGCTCCGGCGCGGTTGATTTGATCGTCATCGACTCGGTCGCTGCGCTCACACCCAAGGCCGAACTCGAAGGCGAAATGGGCGACTCGCTGCCCGGCCTGCAAGCGCGTTTGATGAGCCAGGCGCTGCGCAAACTCACCGCCACCATCAAGAAGGCCAACTGCATGGTCATCTTCATCAACCAGATCCGCATGAAGATCGGCGTCATGTTCGGTTCACCTGAAACCACCACAGGCGGCAACGCGCTCAAGTTCTACGCTTCCGTGCGCCTGGACATTCGCCGCATCGGCTCCATCAAAAAGGGCGAAGAGGTGATCGGCAACGAGACCCGGGTCAAGGTGGTCAAAAACAAAGTGGCCTCGCCGTTCAAGACGGCGGAGTTCGACATTCTTTACGGCGAAGGCATCAGCCGGCTGGGCGAGGTGCTCGACCTCGGCGTGGCCGGCAACATTGTCGAAAAATCCGGTGCCTGGTACGCCTTCAACGGCGAAAAAATCGGCCAGGGCCGCGACAACTCGCGTGAGTTCCTCAAAGAAAACCCCGAGCTCGCCATCGAGATTGAAAACAAAGTGCGCGAATCTCTGGGCATACCGCTGATCGCGGTCAATGCTGCCGCCAAGCCGGAAAAAACAGAAAAGGCAGAAAAAATCGAGAAGGCTGACAAGGTGGAAAAGGCCGAGAAGCTGGCCAAGGTTTGAACCCTGGCATCTGATTCCAACTGATTTTTCAGGAGCGAAACATCATGTCACGCCATGTCTTGAGCGTCAGCAGCTGGCTGCTGTGCGGGCTGAAAAAAATCGCCGTCGCCCTCTGGCGAGCAGCCTGAGCGCCGCGCATGAGTGAGCGCGACAGCAGCCCGCCTGAGGCCGCGCCCGCCACCGCGCCAGCCAAGCGCTGTGGCGGGCGCGCTGGCTTCACGCTGTCGCTCAAAGGCCGGGCGCTGCGCCTGCTCACCGGTCGCGAGCATTCACGCGCAGAACTCGAGCGCAAGCTCGCACCGCATGAAGAAGAGCCTGGTCAGCTGGCCAAGGTGCTCGACGACCTGCAGGCCAAAGACTTCATCAGCGAACCCCGCGTCATCGAATCCGTCATCAACCGCCGTGCCAGCCGCTTTGGTGCAGCGCGCATCCGGCACGAGTTGCAAGCCAAAGGCCTGCAAGCCGAGGCGGTGGCCGCAGCCGTGCAGTCGCTCAAAACCACCGAGGTCGAGCGCGCCCGCGAAGTCTGGCGCAAAAAATTCGGCACGCCTGCCAAAGACGCTGCAGAGCGCGGCAAACAAGCACGCTTTTTAGCCGCCCGCGGCTTCGGCGCAGAAGCCATAGGCCGTGTAGTCTCAGGCGCAGGCGAAGACTGAGCAAGGCAAGGGATGGATCCCCGCCTGCGCGAGGATGACGAGACAAGTGTCGGGCCAGCCATCACGCCCCAATGCGTCATTCCCGCGCAGGCGGGAATCCATCCCCCGCAGCGTGCCGCAAGGGGGCGGGCACAAGATGGATCTCCGCTTACACGAGGATGACGGGACAGGTGTCCGGTAAGCCATCACGCCCCAATGCGTCATTCCCGCGCAGGCGGGAATCCATCCCCGAATTTGCACCCAAGCCCAAGCCTATGGATCCCCGCCTGCGCGAGGATGACGGACGGGCACGAGATGGAACCCCGCTTGCCCGAGGATGACAAACAAGTCGCCTTGTGTTCTAGCTGGCGTTTCTGAACGCCTGGCTCAGCGCCGCCCAATTCTTACGGGCGGCCAGCAGGTGGCGTTCTTTCACGTGGCCGTAGCCTTTGATCTGCTCGGGGATACGCGCCAGCTCAATGGCGGCTGTGTGGTTGGCCGCGCTCAGTGAAGTGATGACTTCTTCAATGCTCGCGCGGTAGCTGTCAATCAATGCGCGTTCGCTGCGGCGTTCTTCGGTGTAGCCGAACACATCCAGCGGCGTGCCGCGCAAGCCCTTGAAGCGCGTCAGCAGCCGGAAGGCGCCAGCCATCCACGGGCCAAACAGCTGTTTTTGCAATTCGCCCTTGTTGTTGCGGCGGGACAGCAGCGGCGGGGCCAGGTGGTAGTTGACTTTGAAGTCGCCTTCAAACATGGCCTGGATTTGTTCTTCAAATCCGCCTTGGGTGTGCAGGCGCGCTACTTCGTACTCGTCTTTGTAGGCCATCAGCTTAAAGAGCCCGCGTGCCACGGCCTGGCTCAGCAGGTTCTTGCCGCGCACGGCCTCGGGCAGGCGCTCTTCGGCGGCTTGCACGCGCGCCACCAGGGCGGCGTAGTTCTGGGCGTAAGCCGCATTTTGGTAAGCGGTCAAAAACTCGACGCGCCGTGCCACCAATGCGTCCAGACCCTGACGCGGCGCCGGCATGCTGACCACTTGCGCTGGCGCATACAGGTTTTGCACAGAGGCCAAATTACAGGCTGCGCGCCGGCCCCAGGTGAAGGCAGCCTTGTTGTTGTCTACCGCGACGGCGTTGAGCTCAATGGCACGCATGATGGACGCCAGACCCAGCGGCACCCAGCCGCGCTGCCAGGCGTAACCCAGCAGCATCGGGTTGGCGTAAATGCTGTCGCCCATCAACTTTGTGGCGGCGGTGTCGGCGTCAAAGCTGCCAACGCGATCAGCGCCCACGGCCTTGGCGATTTCGGCCTGACAGGCGCTGCCGGGGTTCTGCCAGCTGCCGTTGTGCACAAAGGCAGCCGTCGGTGCGCTGTGGGCGTTCAGTGCTACATGGGTTTTGCCGGCTTGCATGCGCAGCAAGGTTTCTTTGTGCGCAGCGACGATGGGGTCGCAGCCGATCACCAGGTCAGCGCCGGCCATGCCCACCCGCGTGGTGCAGATGTCGCCGGGGTTCTGGCTGATCAGCACGTGGCTCCAGGTGCTACCGCCTTTTTGCGCCAGGCCCGCCGCGTCTTGCGTGACGATGCCTTTGCCCTCAATGTGCGCCGCCATGCCCAGAAGCTGGCCGATGGTGATGACACCCGTGCCGCCCACGCCGGCCACCACCAGGCCCCAGACCTTGCTGGCGCCTGCGCCGTCTAGCGGCGACAGCACCGGCAAGGGCATCGGGCCGTGTGCAGCGTCGTCAAAGGGGTTCAGGCGCGCGTCGGCCTTGGCTTTCTTTTTGAGCTGACCACCTTCGACGGTGACGAAGCTCGGACAAAAGCCCTTGGTGCAGGAATAGTCCTTGTTGCAGGTGCTCTGGTTAATCTGCCGCTTGCGGCCGAACTCGGTCTCCAGCGGCTCAATCGACAGGCAGTTGGACTGCTCGCCGCAGTCGCCGCAGCCTTCGCAAACCAGCGGGTTGATGACAACGCGCCGGGCCGGGTCCACCAGCGCGCCGCGCTTGCGGCGGCGGCGCTTTTCAGTGGCGCAGGTCTGGTCGTAAATGATGACGGTGCAGCCCTTGATCTCGCGCAGCTCCCGCTGAACCGCGTCCAGCGCATCGCGGTGATGCACGGTCACGCCCTCGGCCAGCGTCACGCCCGCGTACTTGTCGGGCTCGTCAGTGACCACCACGGTTTTGACAGCGCCTTCGGCGCGCATCGACTGCGCGATTTGCGTCACCGAATGGCCCTCGGGCCGCTCGCCCACTTGCTGGCCGCCCGTCATGGCCACGGCGTCGTTGTACAAAATTTTGTAGGTGATGTTCACGCCGGCGGCAATGCTCTGGCGCACGGCCAGCATGCCGCTGTGAAAGTACGTGCCGTCACCCAGGTTGGCAAAAATGTGTGTGTCCGTGGTGAAGGGCTGCTGGCCGACCCAGGGCACGCCCTCGCCGCCCATTTGGGTGAAACCCATGGTGCTGCGGTCCATCCACAGCGCCATGTAATGGCAGCCTATGCCGGCCATGGCGCGCGAGCCCTCCGGCACGCGGGTAGACGTGTTGTGCGGGCAGCCCGAGCAAAACCAGGGCGTGCGCTCGGCGTTGACCTCAAGCACCTGCATGGCGCGCTCTTTGGCCTCTATCAGCGCCAGCCGTGCGGCTATGCGCGCGCGCATGTCGCTGGGCAGGTCGAGCTTTTGCACGCGCGCTGCAATCGCTTTGGCGATCAGCGCGGGCGACAGGTCGGCGTTGGCGCGCAGCAGCGTGTGCGCCGCCGGGTTGGACATGCCCCACTCGCCGCCGCTGAAGTCGCCTTCGACTTCATTGAACTTGCCCAGGATGACAGGCCGCACATCAGCGCGCCAGTTGTACAGCTCTTCCTTGAGCTGGTATTCAATGACCTGGCGTTTTTCTTCGACCACCAGAATTTCTTGCAAGCCGGTGGCAAATTCACGCGTGAGCTGCGCTTCCAGCGGCCACACCACGCCGACTTTGTGCAGCCGGATACCAACCTGCCGGCAAGCCGCATCGTCCAGCCCCAGATCGACCAGCGCCTGGCGCGTGTCGTTGTAGGCCTTGCCGCTGGCGATCAGGCCGAAGCGGTCGTTCGGGCCTTCTATCGCGTTGTAGTTCAGGCGGTTGGCGCGAATGTAGGCCAGCGCGGCATACCACTTGAACTCAAACAGGCGCTGCTCTTGCTCCAGCGCGCTGTCAGGCCAGCGAATGTGCACGCCGCCGGGCGGCATTTCAAAGTCAGTCGGGAGCTTGATTTGCACGCGCTGCGGGTCAATCAGCGCGCTGGCTGAGGACTCCACAATTTCCTGAATTGTCTTCATGCCGGCCCAGACACCGGCATAGCGGCTCATGGCCAGCGCGTGCAAGCCCAGGTCCAGAATTTCCTGCACGCTAGCCGGAAAAAACACCGGCAAGCCGCAGGCCTTGAAGATGTGGTCGCTCTGGTGCGCCGCAGTCGAGCTCTTGGCCACATGGTCATCACCGGCCACCGCCAGCGCACCGCCCCAGGGCGTGGTGCCGGCCATGTTGGCATGCTTGAACACGTCCGAGGTGCGGTCCACGCCCGGACCTTTGCCGTACCAGATGCCGAACACGCCGTCGTACTTGTTGGTGCCCGGCGGCGCAAAGCCCAGCTGCTGCGTGCCCCATACGGCGGTCGCCGCCAGTTCCTCGTTGACGCCCGGCTGAAACACGATGTGTTGCGCCTTCAGGTACTTGGCCGCCTTCCACAGCGCCTGGTCATAGCCGCCCAGCGGCGAGCCGCGGTAACCTGAAATAAAGCCGGCGGTGTTCTTGCCCTGCTGCGCATCGCGCAGGCGCTGCAGCATAGGCAGCTTGACCAGCGCCTGCACGCCACTCATGAAGGCGTAGCCGTAGTCCAGGCTGTACTTGTCGTCCAGCGTGACGGTTTCCAGCGACTGGCGGATGTGCTCTGGCAAAGGGGCGTTCATGGCGAGATCTCCGGAAATCTTGTTCTTGCGTGGGAGCTACAGTGCGCCTTCGCGATTCGGGCCTGCAAATGCGAAGTGTATGCCTCAAGGGAGCATATTTGCCGCCCGGCTTTTCGGCGAGCGCTTCGAAATAGTCTTGTCTGGTCAGGGGTTGCTGACCCAGTTTTCAACACGCAGCCCGGCGTAGCTCACAAAGTCCGCTTCGTTGTTGGTCACCAGCGTCACGCCCAACGCGACCGCATGGGACGCGATGAGTTTGTCCAGGGCATCGCGGTTGCGGTCTTTGTAAGCTGCCCGTATCGGGCCATAGGCCCTGGCCGCTGCTGCGTCAAAAGGCGCCACCATGATGTCTTCTAGCAAGCTTTGAAGTGCTGAACGGTTAGTCTGCTGCGCGGCCGGCTTGGAGCATGCGATACCGTATTCAAGTTCGGCAGCTGTGACCGCAGAGATGACCACGTCGCCCACAAAGCAGGCCGCAAAGCGCTCGCGCACTTCGGGCGGCTGGTGCTTCATGAGGTAAATGCAGATGTTGGTGTCGAGCATGTACGTCGGCTTCATAAGGCCTCGCGCTCGCGCTCTATGTTGTCGCCTCGGCCCTGTTCCATGAAGTCGGGTGAGAATTTGGCCAGTTTGCCCAGCACATCACCCATGCGGCGCTGCGCCGGACGGATGCGCAACTCGTCGCCCAGGCGCTCAATGACCAGATCCAGGTCCCACATGCTGTAGGCCAGCTCTGCTGGAATTCGAACCGCCTGAGAGTTGCCGTTCTTGAAAAGTTTGGTGTTGGCCATGATGAACCTCTTGTGGATGTACGTGTACATCTTAAACTTTGGGTCGGCGAATGTAAACACAGGGATGTACAGCGCAGGGAGCGGCCCTTGGCTTTAACCGTCATTTGCCGACTTCTTCCGGTGACCGGCCCAAGCGCCTTGTAAAGTCGGGGTTGGCCTTCCATCCCAACTAAAAAGCATGCCCATGAGCCGATTCAGTCTTTCCAAACTCCCCACTGTGTGGATTTATGTGCTGGCTGCCTTGCTGTTGGCCGGGGCGGGCGTGGGCGTCAAGTTCTACTTTTTTCCGGCCAGCAAGCCGCCGGCTTTTGTCACGGCCACGGCGACGCTGGGTGACCTGGAGCAGTCGGTGTTGGCCACCGGCACCCTGCAGGCTTTCAAGCAGGTCAGTGTGGGTGCGCAGGCTTCGGGGCAGATCAAGACGCTGGCTGTGGCGCTGGGCGACACCGTCAAAAAAGGGCAGCTGATTGCCGAGATCGACGCGCTCAAGCAGCAAAACGAGTTACGCAATACGCAGGCTGCGCTGCAAAGTGCCGAGGCGCTGCTCGGTTCCCGCCGTGCTTTGCTGCGCCAAGCCGAGCTGAACTTTGAGCGGCAAAAAGAGTTGCTGGCCGCCGACGCGATTTCGCGCCAGGCTTTTGAGCAGGCCGAGGCCACGCTGGGCACCAGCCGCGCGGACATCAAAACCTCTGAGGCGCAGATTGCGCAGGCGCGTATTGCGGCTGACACGGCCAAGCTCAATGTCGGCTACACCCGCATCGTGGCACCGATGGCTGGCGTGGTGGTGGCCATCGTCACGCAGCTGGGGCAGACGGTCAATGCCAACCAGAGCGCGCCCACCATCATCAAGCTGGCCTTGCTCGACACCATCACCGTGAAAGCGCAAATTTCTGAAGCCGACGTGGTGCGCGTCAAGCCCGGGCAAAAAGCTTACTTCACGATTCTGGGCGCGCCGGACAAGCGTTACTACACCACGCTGCGCAGTGTCGAGCCCGCGCCGGAATCCATCGCCACTGAAACGCAAAGCAGCAGCAATACAGCGATTTACTACAACGGCCTGCTCGACGTGCCGAACCCCGATGGTCGCTTGCGCATCTCCATGACGGCGCAGGTCTATATTGTGCAAAGTGAAGCCAAGGGCGTGATCACCATTCCGTCTGCTGCGATCGAGCAGGCGGGGCGGCGCGGCCCGGCCAGCGTGAGGGTGGTGGGCGCCGACGGCAAGCCCGAAAAGCGCAGCGTCACAGTCGGCATCAACAACAACGTCAAAGCGCAAATCCTGGAAGGTCTGGCAGAAGGCGAAAAAGTGGTGCTCAGTGAAGCGCCGCCGCCCGGCAGTCAGCCCCCGCCGCGCCAAGCACCGCGCATCCGGTTTTGAGGGCTGAGGCTTTGACCCCCGCCACCCCTGCCACCGCTGACGCACCCGTGCTGCTCGAGCTGCGCGGGCTGCAGCGCGACTTTCCGGCGGGCGAAGGCACGATCACCGTGCTGGCCGACGTCAACCTGGACATTCGCGCCGGCGAAATGGTGGCCATCGTCGGCGCATCGGGCTCGGGCAAATCCACGCTGATGAATATTCTGGGTTGCCTGGACAAACCCAGCGCCGGCAGCTACTGCGTGGCCGGCCGGCCGACCGGCCAGTTGGGCCCCGACGAGCTCGCCGAGTTACGGCGCGAGCATTTTGGTTTTATTTTTCAGCGTTACCACCTGCTGGGTGATTTGAGCGCACTGGGCAACGTGGAGGTGCCGGCGGTATACGCTGGCCGCCAAAGCAAAGCTCGGCGCGAGCGGGCCCTTGCGCTGCTCACGCGCCTGGGCATGGCCGACCGCTTGCAACACAAGCCGGGCCAGCTCTCGGGCGGGCAGCAGCAGCGCGTCAGCATTGCGCGCGCCCTCATGAACGGCGGCCACGTGCTGCTGGCCGACGAGCCGACCGGCGCGCTGGACACGCAAAGCGGCGCCGAGGTGATCAAGATTTTGCTGGAGCTGCATGCCGAGGGCCACACCATCATCATGGTGACGCACGATATGCAGGTGGCGGCGCACGCTGACCGCATCATTGAGCTGAGCGACGGGCGCGTGGTGTCCGACCGGCTGACCCGGCCCGATGCCGCACCGACAGGCGCTGTGCTCAAAACGGTGACGGCTTCCAGCGGCCGCTGGCAGGCCGCGCGTGACCGCTTTGGCGAAGCCTTTCGCATGGCCGTCTTGGCCATGAACGCGCACCGCCTGCGCACCTTTTTGACCATGCTGGGCATCATCATTGGCATTGCCTCGGTGGTCTCGGTGGTGGCGCTGGGAGAAGGCTCGCGTCTGCAAATTCTCAAGAACATCAGCGCCATCGGCACCAACACCATCGAGATTTTTTCAGGCTCCGGCTTTGGTGACCAGCGCGCGGCGCGTGTGCGCACCCTGGTGCCCGGTGATGCGGCTGCGCTCGCTGAGCAAAATTATGTGGACAGCGTCACGCCCAGCGTCAGCAGCTCGGCCACGCTGCGTTACGGCAACATCGCCGTGACTGGCACCATCAATGGTGTGGGCGAGCAGTATTTCCGGGTGCGTGGCGTGCAGCTGGCCGCCGGCCGCACCTTTGACGAAGACAGCGTGGCCAGCCTGGCGCAAGAAGTGGTCATTGACGACAACACCCGCAAGCAGCTTTTCCCGCGCATCCCCAACCCGGTGGGCGAAGTGATTTTGCTGGGCCAGGTGCCTTGCCGCGTGGTGGGCGTGGCCAAGCGCAGCGAGTCGGCCTTTGGCAATTCGGAGGCGCTCAATGTGTGGATTCCGTACACCGCCGCCATGAGCCGCGTGACCGGGCAAAGCCATTTGCGCAGCATCACGGTACGCATCAGCGATGAGGTGTCGGCCGAAGCCGCCGAGCAGGGTGTCAACCGCTTGCTCTTGCAGCGCCACGGCGTGCAAGACTTTTTTGTACTCAACACCAACACCATCCGCCAGACCATTGAAAGCACCACGCAAACCATGACGCTGCTGATATCGGCGATTGCGCTCATCTCGCTGATCGTCGGCGGCATCGGCGTGATGAACATCATGCTGGTCTCGGTGACCGAGCGCACACGCGAGATCGGTGTGCGCATGGCGGTGGGTGCGCGCCAGGCCGACATACGCCAGCAGTTTTTGATTGAAGCGGTGCTGGTGTGTCTGATGGGCGGCGTGCTGGGTATCGGCCTGTCCCAGTTGGTGGGCTGGGGCTTTGAAAAATCAGGCAGCAGCTTCACGCTGGTGTACTCAACGCTGTCCATGGTGGCCGCCTTTGTTTGCTCCACATTCATCGGCGTGATCTTCGGCTTTTTGCCCGCCAACAATGCCGCCAAGCTTAACCCGGTCGACGCACTCTCCCGCGAATAAAGACAAGCATGAACCTCTTAGCTGCCCACGCGTTTTTTAGTTTGGTGCGCCGGCCTCTGGCGCTGGCTGCCCTGCTCATGCTGGGTGGCTGTGCTTCCACATTCAATTCCCTGTTTCGCCCGCCCGCCCTCAAGATACCCGCTCAGTACACACAGGCAGGCGCCGTCAGCACAACCGTTTCAAGCGCCGCACCCGCTGCTGTGGGCACGCCGTGGTGGACGCGTTTGAATGATCCCGTGCTTGACCAGCTGGTGGCCGATGTGCTGGCCCGCAACAACAACCTGGCCGCAGCCACCATTCGCGTGCGGCGAGCGCAACTGCAAGCCGGCCTGGCCGACCAGGCGCTGCAACCGGCCCTGGCGGGCAGCGCCAGCATGGGCACACGACGCTCTTTGGAGGGCGATGCAAGCAGCTCCCGCAGCAGCGGTGTAACGCTGAGCGCCAGCTATGAAATTGATTTGTGGAACAAGCTCGGCAGCCAGCGCGAAGTCGCGCGATGGGAAGCGCTGGCCAGCGAGCAAGACCGCCAAAGCACGCGCCTGGCGCTGGTTGCCACCACGGCCAGGTTGTACTGGCAGCTGGCGTTTGTCAACCAACGCCTGGCCGCCAACACGCAAAGCATCGGCTACGCGCAAACCACGTACCAGCTGGTGCAAACGCAGTACCGCGCCGGCGCGGCCTCCGGCCTGGAAGTAGCCGAAGCCCAGCAAGCGCTGGCCAGCCAGCAAGCCAGTCAAAGTGCTTTGCAACAACAAGCGGTAGAGGCGCGCACCGCGCTGGCCCTGCTGCTGGACAGCGCGCCCGGCAGCCAAGCCGCAAGCAATCCCGCGGCCTTGCCAGTCGGCGAGTTGCCGGTGCTGCAAGCCGGCTTGCCGGCCAGCCTGCTGGCCCGCCGCCCAGACCTGCGTGCCGCCGAACTGCGCTTGCGCGAGTCATTCAGCAAAATTGACGCTACCCGCGCCAGCTACTACCCGGCGCTCAGCCTGACGGGCAGCCTGGGCACGTCCAGCGCGCAGCTGACCAACCTGTTGCAAAACCCGGTAGCCGCGCTCGGCCTGGGTGTGACGCTGCCCTTTTTGCAACGCACCAACATGCAATTGAGCATCAAGGTGTCCGAGACGCAATACGAAGAGGCGGTGATCAACTTCCGCCAGACGCTGTACACCGCACTCGGTGACGTCGACAACGCCTTGTCGTCGCGCCAGCAACTGGCCTTGCAGGCCACCCGCCTTGAAGAGAGTCTGCAAGCCGCCCGCACCGCTGAGCGCCTGTATGAAGCCCGCTACCGCGCAGGTGCCGCCGCCCTCAAAGCCTGGCTGGACGCTCAGGAAAAGCGCCGCAGCGCAGACATCGCCCTGGCCGACAACCGCCTGGCCCGCCTGAACAGCCAGTTAGCGCTGTACCAGGCACTGGGTGGTGACGCTGAGCCAACACCTGCGCCCTGATCAGTACCCTGCCTCTATTACTGCCCCTTTTGCCGTCATTACTGGCCATTTCCGTCATTCCTGCGCCTTTTACCGTCATTCCTGAGCAGGCAGGAATCCATGGTCGAGTCAGCCCTCTGGGCCCGCCATTACCTCGCGCAGCCATCCGTAAGTCTTTGCCAGCACGGCATCTACCTCGGGCAGCACGCCGGCGTACTTTAAAAAACTGTGGGCTGTGCCCGGGCACGCTTGCAGGTGCGTGGCCACACCCGCTTGCAGCAGCCGCTGGCCATAGGCCATGCCTTCGTCATGCAAGACATCACACTCCGCCACAAACACACAGGCCGGCGGTAAACCGGCCATCGAAGCAGCCCGCAGGGGGGAGGCGTGCGGGTCGGCAGCTGCTGCCGGGGTTGGCAGGTACTGCTCCCAAAACCAGAGCATGTTGTCTTGCGTCAGGCCATAGCCTTCGGCGTAAGTTTGGTACGACGCGGGCAATGCAGACGGGTAGTCTGTCACCGGGTAAAACAGCACTTGCCCGCGCAGCGCCGGCCCGCCTTCGTCACGTGCGCGCAAGGCCGTGACGGAGGCCATGGTGGCGCCGGCACTCAAGCCCGACACCGCCATCCGCGAGCCGTCACCGCCAAACTCAGCGGCATGGGCCGTCGCCCAGCGCGTGGCTGCCAGGCAATCGTCAGGCCCCGCTGGAAATTGATGCTCGGGCGCCAGCCGGTAGTCCACCGACACCACCACGCATGACGCACCGGCGGCCAGTCGCATGCAGATGTAGTCATGCGAATCCAGGTCCAGCACCACAAAGCCGCCGCCATGAAAAAACATCAGCACCGGGTGCGGTCCCTGGCCCTGCGGCGTGTAGACCCGCGCCGCAATGTCGCCGCCAGGCCCGGGAATGAGCACATCCCGCACGGCAGCCAAAGCGATATCCGGCTTGCCCGGCGCACCCGACTTGGCCTGCACCCGCGCCTGCGCCACCCCCAGCTCACGGTAGGGGCGCACATTAGAAGCGCGCAAGGCATTCTCGATGATGGGATGCAAAGGCATGAGAGGGGCTCCTGTTTGTTTGGGGGCAGTCTTGATACAGGTCTTGTCGCCGGCTCAGCGCGGCCACAACACCCAAAGCCGCAGCGGCTGATTGACCTTGCTGGCCAGTGCGCCGGCTTCCGGGCCGGTGCCGGCAAAGTAGTCGGCGCGCACAGCGCCCACGATGGCGCTGCCGGTGTCTTGGGCCATCACCAGTTTTTGTAATTGCACGCTGGGGCCTGGCGTGCTGAGCCAGACGGGAGTGCCATAGGGAATGCTGCCGGGGTCGACCGCGATGGAGCGGCCGGCAGTCAGGGGCACGCCCTGGGCGCCGCGCGGGCCGGTGCTGCTGTCGATGGCGGACAAGGGCTCTTCTTTGAAAAATATGTAGCGCGGGTTGCTCCACAGCAGTTGCTGCACGCGCTGCGGATTTTGTGCGGCCCAGGCTTTGGTGGCGTCGGGCCAGGGGTTGAGCTTGCTCACGCCTTGCTCTTGCAGCCAGGCGTTGACGCTGCGGTAGGGCTGCTCGTTAGAGCCGGCAAAAGCCACGCGCACGGTGCGCAGGCTGCCATCGGCTTGTGTCAGTTGCAACCGGCCCGAGCCCTGGATGTGCAGCAGCAATGCGTCGATCGGGTCTTCAAGCCAGGCGATCTCCAGGCCCTGCAGGGCGGCTTGCGCTTCGGGCAAGGTGTCGATGTCTTGCCGGCTGAACCAGGGTTGGCCGCGCCGCAGTGTGGCGGGAGCCTGGTACAGGGGCACGTTGAAGGCGGCGCTTTGTTGACGGCTGGCGCGGAAAATAGGCTCAAAGTAGCTGGTGAGCTGGCCGTCGGCGACGCCGCTCAGGGACTCCACGCGCAGGGGTTGCAGGCGCTCAATCATCCAGGCGCGTTGTTCGTCTGCGCTGCCTATGCTCAAGCGGCGCACGTCGGCGCAAAGGGGGGCAAATGTAGGCCCCGGGCGTTCGCAGCTTTTGATCCAGGCGTTCCAGGCTTCAAACAAGTTGTCTTTGTCAAAGCCGGGCAAGTCGCTCCAGGGCACGGGCACCCAGCGGCTTTTGCTGGCTTGCCAGGCGCTGGCGGCGGCCGGTGCAGCGGAAGGGGCCGCGGCGGGCGCTGGTGGCGGCGCAGCGGCCTCGGGCAGCGATGCCGGCCATGGCGGCAGCGGGGTATTGATTGCACAAGAAGCCAGCCAAACGCTGCCGCAGATAATGAGCGATGTCTTTGCCAACCGGGAATAAATACTCATGGTCTTGCTCTTGCTTGAAGCTTTAGGGGCTTTGCTGATACTGGTGTTCATCGTTTGGTGGACCATGTTCTCAGGGAGAAAAGGCGGTGAAATCAAGCCGGACCCGCGTGACGACGTTAACAAACCGGGTCCTTAGGCACTAAAGCCCTAAAGCCCTTTTGAACTTTTGCACTTTTGCACTTTTGCACTTTTGCCCTTAGGCATTACGCAGCAAGTTGGCCAGCTCCACCGCTGACTTGACACCCATTTTCTCGAACACGCGTGCACGGTGCACTTCCACCGTGCGCACGCTGATGTCGAGCTGGTCTGCCACCATTTTGTTGGACATACCGCCCACCACCAGGCGCAGCACATCGCGCTCGCGCTCGGTCAGGCCGTCCAGCAGGGCTTGCAGGTTGCCGGAGCGGTTCAGCGCCGACAGCCGCTCAGCAGACAGTGCCAGCGCTTGCTCTATGCGGTCAACCAGAGCATTGTCTGAAAATGGCTTTTCGCAAAAATCAAATGCGCCGCGCTTGACAGCATCCACCGCGGTGGGAACATCAGCGTGACCGGTTAAAAAAATGACCGGCAGTGTGGGCAACAGGCCGTAGCCGATGAGCTTTTCAAACATGGCCAAGCCACTCAGGCCGGCCATGCGCACATCCAACAGCACACAAGAAGGTTCGAGCACGCTGCCTGGCGCACTGATGCGGGCGTCAAACGCTTCGGCGCTGTCAAAGCATTCGCTGGTGAGCCGTCGCGAGCGCAGCAACCAGGCCAGCGCGTCGCGCACGCCCTGATCGTCGTCCACGATGTAGACGGTGGCGTAAGGGCTGCTCATCGTGCGGTTTCGGCGGTCATAGAGCTTGCAGCATAAACCTGCGGGAAGGCGGATGAGGTCGCAGGCTTGCCAGCCGGACTGGCGGGCAGCGTGAAGCTGAAAACCGTGCCGCCCGCCGGTGCCGGCGCATGCCCCAGAAAGCCGCCGTGCTGCTCTATCACCGTGCGGCACAGACTCAGGCCCAGACCCATGCCTTCGGCCTTGGTGGTGAAGAAGGGCGTAAAGAGTTTGTCGGCCACCGCCGCTGAAATACCCACGCCGTGGTCAGTCACCGAGAACATGACCCAGCGGTCTTCAGCCGGCATGACGCGCAAGCTCAGGACGCGTTCGCTGGCGGACAGCGTGCTGGCTTCGCGCATGGCTTGCATGCCATTGCGGCAAAGGTTGAGCAAGACTTGTTCAACCATGGTGCGGTCACACAGCACGTCGCTGCAGTTTTCGTCAACCTCGATCAACACGCGCACATGCAGCTTGCGCGCCTGCAGGCTGACCAGCGGCATGATGGCGTCCAGCAATGCGCGTGGTGTGACGCACTCGCGCACTTGGTCACGGCGGCGCACAAAGTCGTGCACGCTTTTGATGACTTTACCGGCGCGCTCAGCTTGTTCGCTGATGCGCTTGAGAGCCAGTTGCAGGTCGGCCGCCAGAGGCGCTGTGCCGGCGCCTGCGCCTTCGAGCAGATTCAAAGAGCCGGTGGCATAACTGGAGATGGCCGCCAGCGGTTGGTTTAACTCATGGCTCAGCAGCGAAGCCATCTCGCCGACCATGGCCAGACGCGCGGTGGCTTGCAGCCGGTCCTGGCTGGAGCGGGACATTTCTTCTACGCGGCGCTGCTCACTGATGTCCAGGATGGCGCTCATCCAGCCGGTGTGTTTGCCATTGGCGTTGATCAGCGGCGCTTCAATGATGAGCACCGGAAAGCGCGTGCCATCGCTGCGCATGAAGACAGACTCAAATCCGCTTTGCGGCAAACTGTTGCTGGCCAGCCGTATGGTTTGCCGGTCCTGGTAAACGCCGGCCAGCTCGGGCGGCCAGTAAGGGCTGGGAAAGCTGTGGTTCAGCAAGTCCTTGGCTTGAACGCCCACCATCTGGCAAAAAGCCGGGTTGACATAGGTGATGCGTCCTTCCAGGTCGCGTGCGCGCAAGCCGGTGACCAGCGAGTCTTCCATGGCTTTCCTGAAAGCCAGCGCGTCAGCCAGGTCATGCTCCACGCGCAGGCGCCGGCGAATATCGCGGCCCAGCAGCAGCAGCACCGCAATCAGCGCCAGCGCCAGGCTGCTGACCAGCGCGGTGAGCATGTTGGGGAAAAAGTCCGGCGAGCCTTTCCAGCTGTCTATGCGCAACACCAGGGTGCTGCCCGGCAAATCAAGCAGTTGTTGTGCGTTGTAAAACCGGTTGCCTCGCACGGGCGTGCCGGTGATGGCCAGGCGTGTGCCGTCGGCTTCTGTGAACGACAGGCCTTGCCCGCGCGTCAATTGGGAGCCGGTCAGCTCTTTCAAAATTTCTTGCAGCGAGTAGGTGGCCAAGGTGTAGCCTGCGAGCCGGCCCTCCACCTTGAGTGGCAGGCACACGTCGATCAGCTCGAGCCCCAGACCGTTGAATTGCGGTGTGAAGTAACTGCTGGAGTAAGCCGGCACGCCAAGCCGCATCGCGGTGTTGCAGGCCTGGGAGATTTCGAAATTAATCGTTTCACGGCCCATGCGCTCAAACACCGAGGCGCGGTAAGCCGATTCGTAGAACAGACCTAATTTCAGCGAGGTATCGCGCCACTCGATGCGAACGATTTCGCGGCGCTGGCGCAGCAGCTCTCCTGCTTGGGCGCGCCATTCCATGGGCTTGCGCTCTATCCCCGGCAAGGCTTGCAGGCCCTGAATATTGCGCGTTAGCCCGGCGCGAATGTCGGTGACGATCTCGGCGGTGTCGCGTTCAAGCCGGCTTTGCACCAGGCTCGCTTCGTAGCGTGCCGCCAGCCACACCAGCGCGCCCAGCATGGTCACTACCAGCGCCACCAACAAAACCCACAGTGTCCAGCGGCGGTTCCATCTCAGCGAGGTGGGTAACCAGCGTGGACGGATGCTCAGCATCATGGTCGCGGGCTGGCGGGCGCATTGCTGCGCGGCTTGCGCTCGACCTGGGTGATTTGCGGGTCAGCCCATGCGCCGTCGATATGAAACTCTTGTGTGCTCGCTTCAATCAGGGGCCTGCGTAAAAACAATTGCGCTAAAAAGCTGCCCAGGCCCACAGCCGGATTCACCACCGAGGCGATCAGTGAAGCCGTGCCGGCATTGATCTCGGGCACCACCACCACCCGCAGGTCTTGTGTTTCGCGAGCAATATCGACCTTGCCTTCCATCAAGACGGCGGCATTCACGCCTTTCATCTGCAAGTTGTTGGTGCGCGCCTGTCCTTGTTCGATGGTCACGTCTCCACGCACAAAGTCAAAAGTAAAACCTTCGGAAAAAACGTCCCGGAAATCCAGTGACAGCCGGCGCGGCAGCGACTGCAAACTGAGCACGCCCAGCAGCTTGGCAATGCCGGGGTCGGCCTTGAGGAACTGCCCGCTTTCAATGTTCACATTGAACTGACCGTCCATGCTCGGGTAGTCCAGGCTCAGCGGTGAGCCCAGCCAGCCGACCTGCCCGTCCAGCCGGCCTTTGCCGCGGCGGATCAATCCGTCCATGCCCAAGCGCTTGAGCAGCTCGCCCGAGTTGGCGATGTCCAGGCGGTAATTCATCTGGACACGGCGTCGCTCTTTACCGCTGACGCTCACCCAGTTTCCGTTGGCAGAAAACACAGCTTCAGGCATGGTCAGGTTGAGTTTATTGAGCCGCCATTCGCGCAATCCGCCGGCCGCCGTACCCTGCACATTGCGGTTGACCGCATCCACCTCCAGCCGGCCGAATTTTTTGCCCTTGAGCTCAAAGTCGTCAACCACAATGTCCATGGCCGGCACAGCGCTGGGCTGGCCTTCGAGCAGGGTCTCGACGTCGCGCGCGGTATTGGCCGCTAAATTCAGCCGTGCCAGCCGGGCGTAAACCCGCCCTCCCGCGGCACTGGCGCCAGTGCCGGGCGGACGGTATTCTGCGTAGCCGCTGAGTTCATCGGCATCCATGTTGGCGCGCCAGGTGACGCCCTCACGCGAGGCCCCGGCCACCAGATTTCTCAGCTGGTAGCCTTGCACGCTGATGTCACTGGCGCGCAGCGCCATCACGCTGGGCAGGTAGCTGGCTTCTGCATCGCCAGCGGCCGGCGCGGCATCGGTTTGGATGCCGGCTTTGTTCATCACGCGCGCCCAGGCGTCTAAGTCAACGCGTTGCAGTTTGACGTTGGCAGACACGCCGCTTGCCGGCAGGGCCGCTGCTTCGCCGGCGTCCAGTCCAAGCGCCAGGCTGCCACGCAGCACACGGGCTTGGGCTGCGCTGATATCGCGCACATACAGCACGTTGGCCAGCCGGCCTAAGCTCAAAGAAATCTGGTCTTGCATTTTCTGGCCCGGGGCCAGTGACTCACGCACCAGGCTTTGGTCAAATTGCAGTGGCAGTGCATCGGCGGCGGCTTTGTTCAGCGGCGGCGGCAGGTTCAGTGCCAGGCCTTGCAGGCTGCTGCTGATGCTGAGCTCAGTTCGGCCACGTCTGAAACCCAGGCTGGCGCTGTAAGGCGTGCTGCCGCTGGCATTGGCTGCCAACGTGCTGATCAGGCCCAGCTCGCGCGCTTGCTGCAAACCTTCGGCGCTGATCGTGCCCTGGCCGCGGAACAGCATCGGCGCTTCTAAAGGCTCGACGCTGCGGCCGGCGGCGGCTGGTGGAGGGCTTGCACGCAGGCCGCCTTCAAAGCGCAGCTCACCGCCCAGCATGCGCGCCTGGGCGTTGTTCACGCGAAAGCTTTTGTCGGTAAATGTCACAGCGCCGCGCAGATTGCCCAGAGCCGGTATGCCCGGCCCGAATAGCAGGTCGTTACCCGGCAGCGTCAGACTGCCTTGCAAGGAGGTCTGCGCGAGATCCGCCAGAGGCAGCAGCAGGCGCATGGTGTAGTCGAGCTGGCCGGTGCCACTGCTTTGCTTGAGCGCATCGTTGAGCAGCGCAGAGACCGGGGAGTTGTTGACAAACTGCAGACCCTGCACCAAGGGCCCTTTGATGGCGGTGTTGACTTCCACCACGGGTTTGTCAAAGTTGGCAATGCTGGCACTGCCGCGCGTCAGCTGCAAGCCGGGCAGCCCCGCCACCCGGCCCTGGGCCTGGCGAACTTCCATGCCCATGCGGTTAAAGACCAGATCGCCTTGCAGCCCCGTGAGCGCGGGCCAGTTTTTACCTGCAGCGCCAGCCGTCATGCTTGGCACGTAAGCCAATTGCACGTTGCTGGCCTGGGCGGTCACCAGAAACTCGCCTTGTTGCGGGTCTGCAAACGGTATTTTGCGCAGATCACCTTTGACCTTGAACTTCACTTCACGCAGCTGGCCCTGGGTGACCGCATCCCGCACATAGCGTCGCGTTGAGTCGGGCAAAACCAGCGGCAAGTAGCGGTGGACCAGCGCAGCGTCGCCCCGGCTCAAGCTGCCCTGTAAGTCCAGCACGCCGGGATGACCGGGGTCGGCGCTGTCAGCGCTCCGCCACTGAACTTCCGCCTGGCCGGCCAGGTCCGCATTGGCAAAGCGCAATTTGCGCAAAGAAAGGGTTTGTTCTGCGCTGCCGAGTTTCCATTGCAGCTCGGTGGAAAGCTCGGCCAGGGGAACGCGGGTTTGCTCGAAGACCCCGGGGAAAGTCATCGCACCTTGGGTAATTTGCAGCTGGGCTTGGCCGCCTTCATTCGTCAAGTTGAAATCGAGGGATGCATTTTCAATCCCGGGCCGGCCTGGCTCAGGCAGGGGCGTGCCGACAGGCGCGGGCCCGGCTGCCAGCGACAGGCCGCTGACGCGCCCGCGCGCGCTGAGCGTTTGCGGGGCAGATACCGGGCCTTGCCAGCTGGCGTTGATTTTTTCTACCAGGCCGCGCGGTGCAAAGCTGTCGATCAGCTGATGCGCACCTGCCTCCAGCGGTAAGCGCTTGGCGATACGTGACAGGGCAGCCAGGTTCAGCCTGTCAGCCTGGAGTTCGTTTTGGGCCGGCCGGCCGCCCTCGCCGGGGGTGTGCAGGAACAAGACATTGCCACCGGGCCAGACCAGACCGTCGTCAGCCACAAAGGACAAGCCTTCGGTGCGAAATTCAAAGCCCCGACCCAGCTGTTGGCCGCCAAAGCGCCCGGCCAAACTGTTCAGGACCAAAGGTGCCAGCTCCTGACCCAGGCGAGCATTCACGCCTTGCAGCAGCACATCCGCAATGCCGCCGGTCATCATTCCTTTGTTCACATCAACCCAGGCGCGCAGCGCGCCCTGGCCGCTGCTGATGGTTACGCCCGGATGGTCGATTTGAATGTATTGACGCAGCAGCGACACATCGGCCCGGCTGAAGTCGGCATACAACTCGCCCGACCAGGACTGCCAAGGCGATTGGCCTGTGTTCAACAGCGGTGTGCGCAGCATCGCACGCAGGCTAAAGCGCTCCCCCCAGGCCGGTGGCGGCGTCGCGTCCAGTCTAAAGTTGTGGCGCTGGCCGGGGTTGCGCAGCAAAGCTTGTACGTCGGTCAGTGCCAGCGGCGGGGCGCCCCTGAGCTCATCGGTCCAGCGCAGCGTGCCGTTGCGCAGCACGATTTCAGTCTGCGCCAGCACCCAGTTGGCAAAGGCATTGCGCCCGCTGTCGGGGGACAAACTCAGGCCGGCGACCTCCAGTTGCCCATCGCTGCGGCGGCGAATGTCCAGCTCTGCGCCGTCAATCACCAGTTGCTCAAGCCCCAGGCGCCACGCTGATTGTGGCGACAGCGCCGCCACCACCCTGGGCAGGCGAAGCGCGGTGCGTCCGTCGCTGTCCAGCAGGCTGACTTCATGCAGTTCAAAGGAGGGCACCAGGCCTTTGGCCAGCACCTGAATCTCGCCGATGCGCACCGGCACACCCAGCGCGCGACTGGCCTGCGTTTCCAGGCTCGGGCGAAAATCACTGATACGCGGCACAATGAAGCCATGCAGCAGGCCCCAGCTGAGTACCACCACCACCCAAAAAGCAAGGACCAGCCACAACAGTCCCTGAAGCATGCGTGCAAGCAGCCGAACAGAGCGGGACGCTGGCGATTGGGGATGAAGAGGAGCAGAAACCATGGGCTCTGGAATTATGACGGTTGCTCTTGATGTCCTCAACGTTTATTAAGACGCCAGAGCCGGTACCCGGCCTGCCTGCACTGACCGCGGACGCCGGGCCATCGGCGCTCGCTCCGGGTGCGGCGGCTTATTCGCGCTTGGTGCAGCGGTTGCGCCGGCGCTATGCCGACTGTCTTGACCTCCTGCCCGCCGGTGCGCCTACACGCCAAACCATGCAAACTGCGCTCAACGTTTTGTTGGCGCGTGAGCTGGACACAGCTGCTGCCCTGCGGGTGCTGCGCCAGATCGTGCTGGAGCGGCTGGTGGTTTTGGACTGTCAGCCCCCTGGCCCCGGCCCCACGCCGCTGTCGGTGGTGACCTTGGCCATGACCGAGCTGGCCGAACTGGCTTTGGATGTGGCCATGAACAGCACGCAGCAGGCGCTGGACGCGCTTTACGGCGCGCCCCTGCTGCCCGGCAGCGACACCGCTCGCGCCACGCTGTGGGTGGTGGGCATGGGCAAGCTCGGTGCGCGTGAGCTCAACGTCTCCAGCGACATCGACTTGATTTATGTATACGACCAGGACGGCCAGACGGCAGGCCGCGCCGACGGGCGGGGCCAAATCTCCAACCACGAATACTTTGCGCACCAGGTCAAAGCGCTTTATGCGCTGATCGGCGACACCACCGAACACGGTTTTGTATTTCGCGTTGACCTGGCCTTGCGGCCCAACGGCAACTCCGGCCCGGCGGCCATTTCCCTGAGCGCGCTGGAAGAATATTTCCAGGTGCAGGGCCGGGAGTGGGAACGCTTTGCCTGGCTCAAAAGCCGGGTGGTGGCGCCGGCTTCGAGCTTGCAGCGCAAGGCCCCGGCCGGCCACAGTGGCGGCTCGCTGCAGGACTTGCGTGCAGTGGTGCTGCCGTTTGTCTTCAGGCGCTACCTGGACTACAACGTCTTTGACGCGCTGCGCAGCTTGCACCGGCAAATCCGCGAACAAGCGCATCGCCGCAGCGCCGGCCACCCCGAGCGCGCTAATGACGTCAAGCTCTCACGCGGCGGAATCCGTGAAATTGAATTCACCGTGCAGCTCTTGCAGGTGGTGCGCGGCGGGCAGTTTCCCGAACTGCGGATGCGACCCACGGTGGGCGCTTTGCAGCGCGTGGCCAGCGCCGGCTTGATGCCGCAGGACACCGCCGACGCGCTGGCGCGGGCCTACGAATTCTTACGCCATGTGGAACACCGCATTCAATACCTGGATGACCAGCAAACCCATGTGCTGCCCACCCGCGACGACGACCTGGCCTGGATCGCCGGCACCTTGGGCTTTGCGAGCAGCAGCGCTTTTTTGACAGAACTCGATGCGCACCGCGAGCTGGTGGCCAGTGAGTTTGACAAACTGCTGGGCGGCACCGAGGTCTGCTTGAATTGCAACAAGAGCGTCAGCGAGCCGCAAGAGCTCGGCGAGTTGCTGGCGCAGATGTCAGCCGCCTGGCCGGAGAGCTTTCGAAACCGGCTGGTGGCGTGGAGCTTGCACCCGCGCGTGCAGGCCCTGCGCGAAGACTCGCGCGCCCGGCTGGTCCGACTGGTGCAGCGCACCGCGGTCTGGCTGCTGGAGGGCAAGGTCAGTCAAGAGGCGGCGCTGCGTTTGATCGACTGGATCGAGCCGCTGCTGCGCCGCGAAAGTTACCTGGCCATGCTGCTGGAGCGCCCGTCGGTGCATGAACGCCTGTTGCGCCTCCTGGGCGCGGCCAAGTGGCCTGCCCGCTATTTGTTGCAACACCCCGGCGTGATTGACGAGCTGGCCGGCGACGATCTGCTGCAGCAGCGCTTTGACGCCGGGGTCTTTATTTCTGAGCTCAAGCAGCGGCTGGCTTCCTTGAAGCGTACCGGCGAAGACGACGAAGAAGCTTGTTTGAACCTGCTGCGCCGCGCCCACCACGCCGAAGTGTTTCGCACACTGGCGCGTGACGTCGAAGGCGTGCTCAGTGTTGAGCAGGTGGCCGACGATCTGAGCGCGCTGGCCGAAGCCGTCTTGCGCCTGACCGCCGACTGGTGCTGGCAGCGCCTGAAAACCCGCCACCGCGAGCAGCCGCAGTTCGCCGTCATTGCCTACGGCAAGCTGGGCGGCAAAGAGTTGGGTTACGGCAGCGACCTCGACATTGTGTTTGTTTACGAAGACGAGCACGAGCAAGCCGGCGAGGTCTATGCCACGCTGGTGCGCAAGATCATCAACTGGCTCACTGTAAAGACCGGCGAAGGTGATTTGTTTGAGATCGACACCGCCTTGCGGCCCAATGGCGGCTCGGGCCTGCTGGTCATCAGCTTTGCGGCTTACGCCAACTACCAGCAGCAGCGCGGCAGCAACACCGCCTGGACCTGGGAACACCAGGCCATGACACGCGCCCGCTGCGTGCTAGGCGATGCAGCGCTGGCCGCGCGTTTTGACGAGGTGCGCCGCGCCGTCATCACCGCACCGCGTGAGCTGCCCGCGCTGCGCGCCGAGATTGTGGCCATGCGCGAGAAGGTGCGCGCTGCGCACCCCGTCAAACGCAAGCCGGGGCAGGCCGCAGCCGCAGCCGCCGATGCTGAAAGCTTTGACGTCAAACACGGCGCAGGCGGCATGGTGGACGCCGAATTTGCCATGCAATACCTGGTGCTGGCCGAAGCCGCGCGGCATCCGGAACTGGCTGACAACGTCGGCAACATCGCCCTCTTGCTGCGTGCCGAGCAAGCCGGTCTGCTACCCCTGGGTGTCGGCCAGCACGCCGCCGACGCCTACCGCGAACTGCGCCGCGTGCAACACCACGCCCGCCTCAACGAAGAGCCCACCCAGGTCAGCCCAGGGGCAGTGCAAACCGAGCGCGCTGCGATACAGGCCTTGTGGCAAGCGGTCTTCGCATAAAGCGCAGTCAGAATCACGGATGGATTCCTGCTTTTTCAGCCGTCGCTAAAACAAGAAGATGGATCCCCGCATTCGCGAGGATGACGAAACGGGGCCTGACATCCCCGCTCCAAAGGCCGCCATCCCCGCCCCCAAGGCCACCATCCCTGCCCGATTTCCATCATCCCTGCCCGATTTGCGTCAACCCTGCCCCATTTCCGTCATCCCTGCGAAGGCAGGGATCCATCCCCGTCTTCCTTCAGCCCGGCGCCGGCTTCCCCCGCGCCAGGCCGCGCGCCTGCATGCCGGCAATGGCCGCTTGGTCGTAACCCAGTTCACTGAGCAGCGCCGCGGTGTGTTCACCCAGTTGCGGTGCTGAGGCCCGTACACCCGGGCGTTGGCCGTCCAGCGTGATCGGCAACAGCACGGCCTGGCCGGGGCGGCCATCGGGCAGCGTGATGGGCGCCAAGCCGCCGGTGGCCAGCAGGTGCGGGTCTTGCAGCAGGGCTTCGGGTCGGGTGATCGGTGCAAAAGGCAGTGCGTTTTTCTCAAAGATGGCTGAGAGTTCGGCCGCGCTGTAGGCCGCCATGCGCTCGCGCAGCAGCGGCATCATCCAGGCGCGGGCGCGCACGCGGTCATTGTTGCTTCTCAAGCGTTCGTCGGCCAGCAAGTCAGCTAAGTCAAAGACTTTGCAAAACACCGCCCAGGCGCTGTCGCTGACCACGGCCAGAAAAATCTGCTCGCCGTCTTTCACTTCGAACACGTCGTACACCGCCCAGGCCGAGATGCGCGCCGGCATGGGCGCGGCAGCCTGGCCGGTGACGGCGAACTGCATCATGTGTTGGGCCACCAGAAAGACGTTGTTTTCAAACAGCGCGCTTTGAATCTCCTGGCCGCGGCCGGTGCCGTGTGTTGGATGGTCGCGCTGGGCCAGTGCCGCCATGGCGCCAATGGCGCCGAACATGCCGCCCATGATGTCGTTGACGCTGGTGCCGGCGCGCAGCGGGTCACCCGGCCGCCCGGTCATGTAAGCCAGGCCGCCCATCATCTGCACCACCTCGTCGAGCGCAGTGCGGTGCTCGTAAGGGCCGGGCAAAAAACCTTTGTGGCTGACGTAGATCAGCCGCGGGTTCAGCGCCTTGAGGCTGGCGTAGTCCAGCCCGAGCTTGGCCATGGTGCCGGGCTTGAAGTTCTCGCTGACGATGTCGGCAGTGGCAATCAAGCGCAACACCGCCTCCAGGCCTTCGGGTGTTTGCAGGTCCAGCGCCAGGCTTTTTTTGTTACGGTTGAACATCGGGAAAAAGCCCGCGCCCGAGCCGATGAGCTGGCGCGTGCCATCGCCCTCGCGGCCGTGGCCGATGGGCTCGACCTTGATGACTTCGGCGCCCAGGTCGGCCAGCACCATGCCGCAGGTCGGACCCATCACCATGTGCGTGAACTCGACCACGCGCAGGCCTTCGTAGGGCAGGCGTTGAGGCGGGCTGCTGGCTTCAGACATGGGTGGCTCCTGGGTGTCCAACTTGAGTCCAACCTTGGGGCAGCCCGGCGACAGGCGTCATGCCGTAGAGCGGCTCGCCGGGCAGGCCGGCTTGCAGCGGCGCGCGTGCGTCGATCAGCCGGGTCAAGTCAATGCCGGTGGCCATGCCCATGGCCTCGAACATGAAAACCAGGTCTTCGGTGACCACGTTGCCCGAGGCGCCCGGCGCATAAGGGCAGCCACCCAGCCCGCCCAGCGAAGCGTCAAAGGTGCGCACGCCGGCCTCGTAAGCGGCCAGGCAGTTGGCCAGGCCCAGACCGCGCGTGTTGTGCATGTGGGCGGCGCCGGCTTTGTCGCCGATCTCGGCGCGCAGCCGCATAAAGAGCCGGCGCACCTGCGCCGGGTTGGCGTGGCCCGTGGTGTCTGACAAGCCCACGTCGTCAGCCCCGGCGCCTGCGCATTGCACGGCCAGGCGAATTACCTCGTCTTCCGGCACCGCGCCTTGTAAGGTGCAGCCAAAGGCGGTGGAAATCGCCGCCTCCAGGCCGACCTGCGGGGCGGTGCTGCGGCGCAGCGCGTCGATCAGCCGCAGTTCCTCGACCATGGCTTGCGGGCTCTTACGCACATTGGCCATGGAATGCGCGGGGCTGGCCGACACCGGCACCGTGATCTTGTGCACGCCGGCCGCCAGCGCCGCTTCGGCGCCGCGCAGGTTGGGCACCAGCGCCAGCACGGTCAGGCCGGGCAGCGTGAGCGCATGCGCCACCACCTCGGCGGTGTCAGCCAGTTGCGGCAGCAGACGCGCCGGCACAAAAGAGCCGACCTCGATCTCGCGCAGGCCGGCGGCGTACAGCGCGCTGATCCAGCGCAGCTTGTCGACGGTCGGCATGGTCGCTTTGACGGATTGCAGGCCGTCGCGCGGGCCGACTTCGCTGATGAGAATGGTGGTCGTCTTCATCGCTGTGCTTCCCACGGGTTGACCCACTTCAGTCCCGCAGCCTCGAAGGGGCTGATGTCGCGCGTCGCCACCATGAGGCCGTATGCGCTGGCCGTGGCGGCAATGTAGCCGTCGGCCTTGCCAATGGCTTTGCCCGATTCCTTCGCGCTTGCCATCAAGTCGGCATAGGCCCTCGACGCGGCAAGATCGAAGGGCAGCACGCGGCCTGTGAACGCCGGCAAAACTTCTTTTTCTAAGCGCTCTTGGTAGATGCTGCGGCGCTTGCCTTCGGGCATGGCGGCCACGCCAAAACGCAGCTCTGCTACCGTGACGGCGGACAGATAAAGCGTCTCAACGGCCTGCGCATCCATCCAAGCCAACACGTCGGGGTTCGGCTCGGCTTTCCACAGCTCGGAAATGACATTGGTGTCGATGAGGATCATTCGAAGCTCATGGGTTCGGCAGGGGTCTTGTCGCGAAGATTAAAGTGCTCTGCCTCGGCGTCGGTCAGACCGCCTGCTTCGCGGGCGATGGACGCCAACAGGGAGCCGAGCTTGACGCGCTCGGCCGGGAAGGCTGCCTTTTCCAGGATGTCACGGATTTCGGCCTCGGTGCTGCGGCCGTGATTGGCCGCCCGCATGCGAAGCGCGCGGTGCACTGCGTCGGGCAAATTTCTGACGGTGAGGACTGCCATGACTTCATCTCCTGAAAAATACGTCAATGACAGCACTATATACAAAATGAAGTCATTTGACCATTCCTCGGCAATTTGGGTAATTCCAGCATAAAAAGTCATAGATAAACCTACTTCAGGGCTCTTAATCTCCAGTCAGGTTTCCAATAAAGTTGATCAATGGACAAAACCCTCCCTAAGACTCCCCGCGCACCCCAACTTCCGGGTGCGGTGCTGTTTGACGCCTATGGCACGCTGTTGGATGTTTACAGCGTTGGCTTGCTGGCTGAGCAGCTGTTTCCCGGCCACGGCCAGGCGCTGGGCCTGTTGTGGCGCGACAAGCAAATTGACTACACGCGCCTGGTGACCACCAGCCGCAGCGGCCCCGAGCGGGCCTCGGTCTACCAGCCTTTTTGGGAGCTCACCGGCGCGGCGCTGCGCTATGCCTGCAAAAAGCTCGGGCTCGATTTGAGCGCCGGGCAGGAGCAGCAGCTGATGAACCAGTACCGGCATTTGTCGGCCTTTCCGGAAAACCGCGAGGTCTTGCAGGCGCTCAAAAGCCGCGGCATCACCACCGGCATTTTGAGCAATGGCGACCCCGACATGCTGGGTGTGGCGGTGCGCAGCGCCGGGCTTGATGGCTTGCTCGACCACGTGCTCAGCGTGGACAGCATTCGCCAGTACAAGACGCACCCCGAGGCCTATGCGCTGGGCACACAGGCGCTGGGTCTGCCGGCGGCGCAGGTGGTGTTTGTCAGCTCCAACAGCTGGGACGCGCTGGGCGCGACCTGGTTTGGTTACCAGACCCTGTGGGTCAACCGCTACCAGCTGCCCCCGGAAGAAATCGGCCCGCCGCCGGTGCGCAGCGGCCGCAGTCTGCGCGATGTGCTGGCTTTTTTTGAACCCTGAGCCCCTTCTTTTTTATACTGCTTTCTATTTATATCTTTGCATCAGCCCCAGGAGAAATTTGTGTCCACTGCCCGCACCGCCTGCCACCGCCTTCAGGTCGCCACCTCGCTTTACCAATTCATCGAAGAACAGGTCCTGCCCGGAATCGGCGTTAAAAGCGCTACCTTCTGGAAAGGCTTTGACGCGCTGGTCGACGACCTCGCACCCAAAAATATCGCCTTGCTGGCCGAGCGCGACCGCCTGCAAAGCGAGATGGACAGCTGGCATAAGGCCCACCCCGGCCCCATCACCGACATGCCGGCCTACCAGGGCTTTTTGACGAAGATCGGCTACCTGGCCGAGCATCCCAAGCAAGCCCGCATCACCACCAAGAATGTGGACGCTGAACTTGCCGTGCAGGCCGGCCCGCAGCTGGTGGTGCCGGTGCTCAACGCGCGTTATGCGCTCAACGCCGCCAACGCACGCTGGGGTTCTTTGTATGACGCGCTGTACGGCACCGACGCCATCAGCGAAGAAAACGGCTGCGAAAAAGGCCAGGGCTACAACCCCCAACGCGGCGCCAAAGTCATTGAGTACGCGCGCCATGTGCTGGACCGCACCGCACCACTGAAAAAGGGCTCGCATGTCGATTCAGTGGGCTACCGCGTTAAAGACGGCAAGCTCTCAGTCAAGCTCAAGGACGGCAGCAGCAGCGGCCTGCTGGACGCCAAACAGTTCACTGGTTACCAGGGCGACGCCAGGGCACCCAGCGCCGTGCTCTTGCAGCACAACGGACTGCACCTGGACATACAGATCGACCGCAGCACGCGCATTGGCGGATCGGACCCTGCCGGCGTCAGCGACCTGGTGATTGAAGCCGCCCTGTCCACCATTTTGGACCTTGAAGATTCGGTGGCCGTGGTCGATGCCGACGACAAGGTGCTGGCCTACCGCAACTGGCTGGGCATCATGCAGGGCACGCTGACCGAGCGCTTTGAAAAAGGCGGCCAGATGCTCACCCGCGGCCTCAACCCCGACCGAATTTACACACCGCCGGCCGGCAAAGGCAAGGCCGTCAAACTGCACGGCCGCTCGCTGATGTTCCTGCGCAATGTCGGCCACCTGATGAGCAACCCCGCGATTTTGTACACCGACAAAGAAGGCGTTGAGCGCGAAATTCCGGAAGGTATTTTGGATGCCGTGGTCACCACCGCGATTGCCATGCATGACTTGAAGCGCAGCGCCAAAGACGCCATCCGCAACTCGCGCAAGGGCTCGGTTTACATCGTCAAACCCAAGATGCACGGCCCGGCCGAAGTCGCTTTTGCGGCCGAAATTTTCAGCCACGTCGAGAAAATGCTGGGCCTGCCCGACAGCACCGTCAAGCTCGGCATCATGGACGAAGAGCGCCGCACCAGCGTCAACCTGCAAGCCTGTATTGCTGCCGCCAAAAGCCGCGTGGCCTTCATCAACACCGGCTTTTTAGACCGCACCGGCGACGAGATGCACACCGCCATGCACGCCGGCCCGATGATCCGCAAGGGCGATATGAAAGCCAGCGCCTGGATTCAGGCTTACGAGCGTAACAACGTGCTGGTCGGTCTGCATTGCGGCCTGCGCGGCAAGGCGCAAATCGGCAAAGGCATGTGGGCCATGCCGGACCTCATGAAGTCCATGCTGCAGCAAAAAATTGCCCACCCTATGGCCGGCGCCAACACTGCTTGGGTGCCCAGCCCGACCGGCGCCACGCTGCATGCGCTGCACTACCACCAGGTGCTGGTGAGCGAGGTGCAAAAACAGATGGAAAAAATCAATGCCAACAAAGAGCGCGCCACGTTGCTGAACGGCCTGCTGACGATTCCTGTGACCCCCACGCCGAACTGGAGCGATGCCGACAAGCAGCAAGAGATCGACAACAACGCGCAAGGCATTCTGGGCTACGTGGTGCGCTGGGTGGACCAAGGCGTGGGTTGCTCCAAGGTGCCCGACATTCACAACGTCGGCCTGATGGAAGACCGCGCCACGCTGCGCATCTCCAGCCAGCACATCGCCAACTGGCTGCTGCACGGTGTGGTGACCGAGCAGCAAGTCAAAGCCAGCTTTGAACGCATGGCCTCCGTGGTGGACAAGCAAAACGCCGGTGACCCGCTCTACAAGCCGATGGCCGGCCACTTTGCCACCAGCGCGGCCTACAAAGCCGCCTGCGACCTGGTGTTCAAAGGCTTAGAGCAGCCCAGCGGCTACACCGAGCCGCTGCTGCACGCCTGGCGTTTGAAGGTCAAGGCCGGCACGGCCTGAGCCTGAAGCGCTTCAAAGCAGACTCAAACATACCGCTCAGGGCAAGGGTTTCCTGTCGCCAGGCACTTGCTCTCGCCGGTAGTGCAAAAGCACAGCTTTGCTGCGTATCCAGAGCCGGCCAATCAGGTGATGGGTCCACCAAACGGCTAGAGCAGCAAACACCACGTCGCTCAAAAAGTGACCGCCTTGCGCCATGCGTACGGCGCCCACCAGCGTGCCAAAAAGAAGCCCGGCCCACAGCCATTGAAGTTTGCGGCGCCGGCCAGCCAGCATGCCCCAGGCCATGATGCTGAAAGCGCCTGCGGCGTGGCCGCTGACGAAGGAGCAGTTGGTGTCGCAATGACTGCTCAGTTGCAAAGCTGGAATGTAAGGAGCGGGTCCGCCGAAGGCCTGCACATGCACAGGCCGCGGCCGGCCGACCTGGTCTTTCAGAGCGTTGTGCACCAGCAAACCGACGCCGAACGCCACCACCAGCACCCAGGCCAGCGCATGGCGCCACCAGTAGCGCGCGACTTTTCCCGGTTGAACCAAGGCCAGCAGCAAGACCAGGGCGCTGGCCGCCAAAGTCAATTGCAGCAACCAGGGCGCACCCACGTACACGGCTTGAATCGGCCACCACGCATTGGCAAAAAACCCTTCTCCGGGGCGGTAGAACCAGCCGGCGACGGCCAGGTCCATCGTGGGCCAGGTCAGCACCATCCCTGCGCAGGCCATGGTCAAGCCCGCAGCGGTCAGCAAGTCCTTGTTTTTTGCTTTCATCTCAGGGGCTTTGGGCCGGCTCGATCAGGGGGCGCTGCACAATGGCCATGCCCCTGTCGCTGGCAATCACCGGCCAATGCGCAGGCACCGTGTTGGAAGGAAAACGCACCAGCGCCATTTCGCCGGGCGCCGGCGCACGTCGCGGAGCCATTTGTTCGCGGTAAAGCGCAAAAGACGGCCAGTGACCGCCCCACTGAACCACAGGCCCCGATAAATCGCGGGAGGCCAGCGCCAGTTGCCGCACCGGCCCTTGCAAAGTCTGGCTCCACCAAGGCATCACCACGCTGCCCAGCATCATGCAAGTGATTACCGCTGCAAGCGCGTAGCCCATGGCCGCGTGGCGCGCGCGCGCGACAAATAACAACCAGCATGAGGCCAGCAGAGCCAGGCCGCACAGCACAAAGGCCAAAGGCTGGTTCAAAGCCTCAGCGCTGCGCAGCAGGTTTTGGTAATGCGCATCGCGCACCCAGTGCGCCGACTGCTGCAAGACACCCGGCAATGCGGTGCACAGTGCCAGCCAGGCCATCAAAATGACAAAGCTCACAGTCCAAGCCCGCTTGCTGCTGTGCATGCAAGCTTGCACCAGCAAGAGAGTCAGCCCGGGTGCGGCATACAGCGCGTAGTGAGGCAGCTTGGTGGAAGAGGCCGAAAAAAACACCAGCACAAAACCAGACCACAGAAGGGCAAAACGCAGCACCGGGTCAGCCCAAAAAGAAGTGATCTTCCGGCCCATGCCCAGCAGCAAAGGTGTCCAGGGCATCCACAACAAGGGAGCGACTGCCAAGTAGTAAAACCAGGCGCCGGAGTGCCCTTCCATGGCCCCGTCAAAGCGGCTGAGGTTATGTCGTACAAAAAAGCCTTGAATGAATTCATCCCCGTGGCGCCACAGCGCATAGCTGTACCAGGGCATGCACACAGCCAGAAAAATCAGCCATGCGGGCCCGTCACGCAGGCTGGCCAGCAGCGCCTTGGCAGAGCGTTGCTGCAAGCACCACAGCAGCAAGGTTGCAGCCGGAATCAAAACAGCCACAGGCCCTTTGGTCAGCATGCCCAGGCCCGTCCAAAGCGCCACGCGCCGCAGGTGCACCGGCTGGCCGTGAAGTAAAAACCGGCACAAGTCCAGCGCCGACAACACCAGCCACAAGCCCAGCACCGCATCGGCCGTGGCCGCGTGGGCCATCACCCAGGGGCCGATGCTGGTGCTGTGAATCAGCACCGCCATAACGCCGGCCGGCAAGCCCCAGAGCTGCCAGGCAAAGCGGCCCAAGGCCAGCGCGCTGATCCAGCAGGCCAGCACCGATGGAAGGCGCAAGGCCCATTCGTGCAAACCGAATATCTGAACGGACGCGGCCTGCAGCCAATACACGCCAATGGGCTTGTCAAACCGGTTGACCCCTTGCAGCGTGGTGTGGCCCCAGTCGCCCGATGTGATCATTTCGCGGGTGGCTTCGGAAAAAGCGCCTTCATCCACATCAAAGAGCCAGGTCGACGCCGTGCCCACCAACAACCAGACCAGAGGCGCTGTGCACAGCAGCGCCAGCATCAGGCGCTCAGTCCAGCTGCGCCCTGTCCAGCGTGCCAGCCAGGCAAATTCAGCTGTGTTCATGCCAGGCTTCATCGGCAAGCAGCTCGGCAAACTCGTCTCGGTGGTAAGCCGCAGAGCTGCCCCTGTCAAAGTAGGTGCGCATCAGGATTTCGGCCAGCACGCCGGTCATCAGAAACTGCAAACCGCCCAACACACAGAAAAACCCCAAAAACATCAAGGGGCGCGTGCCGATGGACTCTCCCATCATCTTGAGCACACCCAGATAGGCCAGCACGGCCAGGCCGGCGCTCAAAACGCTCAAGCCCAGACCGCCGAAAAAGTGGCCGGGCCGTGTGCCAAAACGCATGAAGTAGTAAATCGACAGCAAGTCCACCATGACGCGCAGGGTTCGCGTGATGCCGTATTTGGACTCGCCTTTGGTGCGCGGGTAATGACCAACGGGCTCTTCAGCCATGCGCCGGGGCGAGGTGACCGTGGCCAGCCAGGCGGGAATGAAGCGGTGCATTTCACCGTAGAGGCGGATTTTTTTAAGCACCGGCGCGCGAAAGGCCTTGAGGCTGCAGCCCAGGTCTTGAAATTGCAGGCCGCTGACGCTGCGTATCAATGCATTGGCCAGTTTGGACGGTACTTTGCGCAGCCAAAAGCCGTCTTGCCGGTGTTGCCGCCAACCGGCCACCAGGTCCAGCGGCTCCGTCAGCAGCCGGTAGACCAGGCGCTCAATATCGCGCGGGTCGTTTTGCAAATCACCGTCCATGGTGACGATGACGTCGCCGCGCGCCGCATCAATGCCGGCCTGCATCGCAGCTGTTTGCTTGAAGTTGCGCAGCAGCCGGATCGGACGGATGTGCGGCCCTACGCTGGATGCACCCGCCTGTAAATACTCCCAGGTGCGGTCAGAGCTGCCATCGTCCACCACCAGCAACTCCCAGGGCTGGGGGTAGTTTTGCAAAGCTTTTTGCACGGCCTCGATCAGGTCCACCGCGAGAGACTCTTCGTTGTACATGGGCACCACCACCGACAAGCGGTGCGCCGGCATGGGTGCAGCTGCCGGGCGGGAGGGGCTGACAGCGTGAGGCGATTGAAGGTCTTGCATGGGTGAGTGGATAAAAATAGGGACGCAACGGATTAAAAATCAGGAAAGCCTATCACCGGCAGCGGCCGGCGTATCGGTCTGCCGAGCATAGCCCCAGGCCAGAGCACCCAGACTCAGAGAAAGCAACAAGCAAAAAATGTGCGCTGCCAGCGCTGCCAGCGCCACCTGGCCCATGGGCAGCGGCGTATGCATCAAGGCCAGCCAGACCCCGGCCTCATAAGTGCCCAGACCGGCGGGCCCTTGCAGGGGCAGCAGCGCCATCAATTCACCGCCCAGCGCGGCTTGCAAGCCTGGCAGAAAAGACGCCGGCAGCATGGCCGACAGCAACAGGCCCACCACCAGCAGTTTGGTCAGCCAATTGGCCGCACTCCAAGCCCAGCCACCTTGCCAGGAGGCACGCTCGAACAACGGCGCCAGACGTGCCAGCCATCCCTGCGCCGTACGCAGACGCTGGCGCAATAAATAAAGCGCCAAAAGCAGCGCCAAAGCCAGAACCAGCGCGCCGGCTCTGAATGCAGCACTCAAGTCGGGCCACAGTCCCACACCCAGCACGGCCAGCACCACAGCATCTTGAAAACGCAACCACAGCAAGCTGCGAACAGCTTGCGCCCAGCTCGAGCCGAACACGGCCCGCGTGAGCACCGGGTAGGCCGCTTCGCCCGCACGAAAGGGCAGCAAAAGCACCGACGCGTTGTGCAGCAACACGATGCGCAGGGCCTGCATCAAGGGGACTTGGCGCAAAGGGCGCCATTCTTGCTGCAAACGGGCGGCCCTGAAAAAAAAGCTCAAAACCCACCCGGCCCCCGCCAAAGCCCATACAGCGGGCGGCACTTTGCGCAAGGGCTCCAGGATGAGCGCCGGCTCAACCTGACGCAATAAAAAATAAGCCAGCAAAGCGCCCAAAGCGGCGCCCAGCAACCATTTCAGAAGCTGCCAGGCCCTTCGGGGA
>JBILIK010000011.1:0-63603 GCA_044350025.1 Polaromonas sp.
CGAACATGTGAAACGAATCAAAACCCAGGCCCAGGTTGGGCATGTCAGCCTGGCTAATGATGTCCCAGGCCTGGGGAAACTCATTGACCACACGCCCCCATGACAGCGCCTCGTACGCAATCTTGATGTTCATGGGAATCGCCAGTACGGCGAGCTTGCGCAAATCCTTGACCAGCGCTGCTGTGTCGCCGGTGGCGTGCACGGAAGTCGATGAGCAGATCAGCAGCACCCGGCAATCCAGCGCGTGGCACATCTCCAGCATGGACTTGGCGATGTCGATTTTGTAATCGTGCAAATGGCCGGAAAGACCTTCAAAGTCGCGCAGCACCTGAAAGCCCGTGACGCGCAAGCCACTGCCTTTGACCGCAGCAACCGCAGCGTCCAGCCCTTGCGGATGGCCCACCAGATCGCGCGCCGAGAGCATGATCTGGCTAAAACCAGCCTCGCGCACGGCTTGAAGTTTGGCTTCCAAAGTGCCGGCCAGCGAGATGGTGTCCATCCCGAAGTCTTGGATATTTCCGCTGTGCTGCATATTCAAACCCGCTCGTCATGCACCAGCTCAAAGCTGACACTTTGCAGCCAGCTGCGGGTGAGCGCGCCGCGGTCTTCGGTTTTCACGCCGCGCGACTGCACAAATTCAACACCACGCTGGCCGAGCTCAGTCACAGTGGCCAGCACATCGGCCGTACCCAAAGCGATGCGCTGCAAAGTTTCGTCGTCCTCGACATCCAGCACGCCGGCTTCAGGCTCGATCAACTGAACATAAAAGCGTGACTGCGCGGGGCAAGGGCTTTGTAAAATTTTGCCTTTGGGCAAGACGCCAAAGCGCTGACCGGCAGGCACTTCTGTAAAGCCGAAGAGTTCGCGGTAAAACTCGGCCCAGTCTTGTGTACGGTCATTGCCGATGTACTGCACCACACCGAAAAAATGCAAGCCGGCCACCGCAGGCGGATGCTGGTCGACCGTCGGGATCGGCACAAAATCGACGTCATAAATAGAGAATTTGTCGTAACGGTCCACAAAATAAATGCGGCTCTTGCCCACGCCGTGGATGGCCGGGATGTTCAGCTCCATCACCTCGACCCGAGAAGGCACGGCCCAGGCGCCTCGCTCGAGCGCCCGCCGGTACGCGGCGGCCGCATCGCGCACACGCAGGGCCACGGCCGCGATCACCGGTTTGTCATCCTGCGCGGCATCGCTGCCCAGCGCAGGCGCATGGGCGTTAACGATGATGTTGATAGCCCCCTGTCGGTACAGCAGCACTTCGCGCGAGCGGTGCCGCGCCACGGGCCGAAAGCCCATCATCTCCAGCACCTGCCCCAACGCCTGGGGTTTGCTGGTGGCGTATTCGATGAACTCAATGCCATCGAGCCCGAGCGGGTTCTCCGCGTCTGAAATGGCTTCGCGGTTGGTCTGTGCGGCGGCGGTGGTGGTCATGGGGTTGGAGTGTCCAAAAATAAATGAATAAAACTGCGCACTGCCTCAAACAGGCTCATCAATGAGCAGCACTTCGGGGCGCAGCTGCAAGCCGTGCTGCACGCTTTCACCGGCCATCATGCTCATCTGTTCCTAAAAAGTAGCCTGAATCGCCGCGCGCAACTCGGGGGTGATGTCGGGCAACACGCCAAACCACGACGCAAATGCCGGGCGGGCCTGGTTGATCAACATACCCAGACCGTTGACCGTGCGCTGACCGCGCAGCCGGGCCATTGTCAGCAGGGGTGTTTCCATGGGAATGTAGATCGCATCCGAGACCATGGCCGCCAGCGGCAGCGCGTCGAGCGCCACATCCAGCGGCGGCTGGCCATGCATGCCCAGCGTGGTGGTGTTGACCAGCAGGCTGACACCGGCCATGGCCTCGTGACGATCTGACCACGGCAGCACCTTGACCCGGTCACCAAAGGCCTCGGCCAGCACCTGAGCCCGCTCCATCGTGCGGTTGGTGATGCGCAACTCCGGCACGCCCTCGTCCAGCAAGGCCACCACAATGGCCCGGGCCGCGCCGCCGGCTCCCAATACCAGAGCAGGTCCGGCATCGCCGCGCCAGGAGGGGTCGGCATCGCGCAGGCTCTGGATATAACCCGCTCCGTCGTTGTTCATGCCCAGCAGCCTGCCATCGGGCTGCACCACCACCGTGTTGATGGCGGCCACCCGTCTTGCGACCGGGTGCAGCTCGTCCATGAAATTCATGGCACTCACCTTGTGCGGCACCGTGATGTTGCAGCCGGCAAAGCCCAGTGCCGGCAGGCCGCGGATCGCGGCCTCCAAACGGTCGGGGCGCACTGGCAGCTGCACATAAGCGCCCTTCAGTCCGTGCCGGGCTATCCAGTGGTTGTGAATGGCAGGCGAGCGCGTGTGCGCTACCGGCCAACCCATCACCCCGGCCAACACAAACGGTTTATCTGACATGCGCTGGTCTTCCTTTGACGCGTTGCTTGGTTTGAAATCACATAAAACCCGACTTTAGACGCTCAAGCTCAGAACAAGCCCTGAATTTGCCAATTTGAGCGGTCAACATTCAGGATTGTCCGCCATTCGACCGTCAAGCCATACACCGATAGGTTCCCGCCTGCGCGGAAATGACGGGGGCTTGCGTCAGGCCTTAAGCAAGGTCCAGACGCGCGCGGGTGACAGCGGCATTTGCAGCAGGGGTGCTTTGGCCGCCATACCGTCGCGGGCCAGGGCGTCGGCCACGGCGTTGACCACGCTGGGCGTGGCGCCAATGGTGCCGAGCTCGCCGACGCCTTTGACACCCAGGGGGTTGTTCAGGCAGGGCACGCTGGTATCGAGTTCAGTCTTGAAATCAGGGCTGTCGTCGGCGCGCGGTGCGGCGTAGTCCATCAGACTGCCGGTCAGCATCTGGCCGGTTTCGCGGTCATACACCAGGTGTTCGCAGAGGGCCTGGCCAATGCCTTGGACGGCGCCACCGTCGAGCTGACCGCGCACAATCATCGGGTTGACCACACGGCCAACATCGTTGACCGAGGCGTAGGCCACCACGGCCACGTGGCCGGTCAAAGGGTCGATCTCGACTTCGCTGATGTGGCAGGCATTGGGCCAACTGGGCCCGCTGACCGCGGTGGTGGACTGCATGAAGATGCGCTGCTCAGGCTGACGGCCGGCCAGGGAAAAAATATCCGTGGTCATGTCGGTGCCGGCCACTTGCAAGCGGCCGTTGCGGTACTCGATGTCCTGCTCAGCGGCTTCAAACTCCTGGGCGGCCAGGCGCTTGGCCTCGGCGATGGTGCGTTCGGCACCCTCGCGCATGGCGGAGCCGCCGGTAAAGATGGAGCGCGAACCCGCGCTGCCAAAACCGTCGCCGCGGTCTGTGTCGCCCAGCACCACGCGCACCTGCGACATGGGCACGCCAAAGGCGTCCACCACCAGTTGGGCCAGCGAGGTCAAAATGCCCTGCCCCATGCCGTTGACGGCTGAAAACACTTCGATCATGCCGTCGGCCTGCACCGCCACGGTGACGGTTTCCTCCAGCGCATTGCCACCCGTCCACTCGAGAAAAGTTGCAATGCCCAAACCGCGTAATTTGCCGCGCTGCTTGGATTGCGCGGCGCGTGCATCAAAGCCTTGCCAGTCGGCCAGCACCAGGGCCTGGTCCATGATGGCTTCAAAGTGGCCGCTGTCGTAGGTTTGCGCCATGGGGTTGGTGTAAGGCATTTGCGCGGGGGCAATGAAGTTGCGCCGGCGCAGCGCCAGCCGGTCCATGCCCATCTGCCGCGCCGCCTCGTCCATCAGGCGTTCCATGTTGAAGATCGCCTCAGGCCGGCCGGCCCCGCGGTAAGCGCCTGGGGGCGTGGTGTTGGTCAGCACCGCCTTGTAGTGAAAATCGATGGTCTGAATGTCGTACACGCTGGTTTGCACCCAGGGGCCGATCATGACCTGGATGGTGACGCCGGTGCTGGTGGCGTAGGCGCCCACATTGGCCAGGGTGGCCAGGCGCAGCGCCAGAATCTTGCCGCTGGCGTCCAAGGCCATCTCGGCACGGGTTTCAATGTCGCGGCCGTGAGATGCCGAAATGAATTCTTCGCTGCGCTCAGACACCCACATGAGTGGCCGCATGAGAGAGCGCGCGCAAAAGGCCACGGCAATGTCCTCAGGGTAGACGCCGGTTTTCATGCCAAAGCCGCCACCCACATCGCCCACGATCACGCGTACATCAGCCTTGGCAATGCCCAGCGCATCGCACACCGAATTGCGAACACCTGAGGGCATCTGCGTGCTCATTCGAAGGGTCAGGCGTACGGTCTGGGCATCGGGCAGGGCCAACAAAGTACGCGGCTCCAGACTCAAGGGCGCCACGCGCTGGTTAACCAGGTCCAGTGTCACCACATGGGCAGCGAGCGCAAAAGCCTGGGCCGTAGCTTCAGCATTGCCATAACGTGTTTCACCGGCCAGATTGTCAGCCGCGTCGCTCAAAAGGGGCGCATCTGCAGCGATGGCATCGCGCAAATTGACCACCATGGGCAGTTCTTCGTAATCGATGGCCACGGCTTCGGCGGCGTTGCGCGCCTGCTCCAGCGTGAGCGCAACGATGGCAAGCACAGCCTCACCCACAAAGCGCACGCGTTCATGCGCCAGCGCGCGACGTGCGGGCGCCGCGCAGGGCTGACGGTCCAAGCGCTTGAAGGTAGACCCGGGAATAGGTTTGACGCCGGCGGCCACCATGTCAGCGCCGGTAACGATCTGCAGCACACCCGGCATGGCACCGGCTTCAGTAATGTCTATAGACAGGATGCGCGCGTGAGCATAAGGCGAGCGCAAAAAGAAAATACTGGCATGTCCGTCTGCGTTCACATCGCTAGTGAACTGGCCTGCGCCCACGAGCAGGGCATCGTCTTCTAGGCGGCGAACTGATTGTCCGCTGCCGAAACGGGTCGCGGCATCAGAGGCATTGGCACGGGAATTGGCGGCAAGAGGGTTGGGCGTGGAAGTCAAGGCAGTTCCGGGAAAAAAATGAGGCTAAATTGGACGAGGAAAAGAAAAATCCGGCTCCACTATAAGTCGAGCCGGATTTGGTTGCGAGCTTGGGGTCTCAGCCTTAGGTCGAGACCTTGAATTTATTGACCACTTTAGACGACTTTACCTGCTCGGTCTTGATGAAATCTACAAAGCGTTCGGTCGATAGATCAGTGCCTGGCCGGCAATATGTCCAGCAGGTAGGTTTCGTTGCCGATGCCGGTAACGCGCGAGAGCACGTTCAAACTGGGCAGCTCGAGCATCCACAGCACAGAGCTGCGCGGCCCGGTCTTCTTGCCGCCGGTGATAGCCACCCAGGCGCCATCAGCACTGATCGCCACGCCGCGTGGTCGGGCGGGGCCGCCCGATGGATCGACAAGCGCAAGCCGCTTGACTTCCCGGCCGCTTGCCACATTCACCAGCGAGACCGTGTCGGAGGCAAAACACGTCACCACCAGGTGCTTGCCATCGGGCGTGAAGGCGGCGACAAATGGGCGAGTCCCCTGCGAAGCATCGTCGGTACCAACCTGAATACGGGCAGTCTCGCGCCGCGCAGCGATGTCAATCAGGCTGACGGTATTGCCGTAGTCACCCGTGCGCATACTCTCCCGCGAGGCCACGGCTGCGACGCGCTGGTCCGGCGAGACGCTGATCCCGAAACCGCCGGACTGCACAGGGATTCGGGCAACTTCAGCATCTTCATCACCCGCTAAGGCGCGCGCAAGGTCAATGATGGAGACATCATCCGTACCGCCATTGGCAGTCAGCAGCCAGCCTGTGCCAAGCGCACTGACGGCAATGCCGTTAGGGTTTGGGAAGCGTCCGAAATCCATGTGCGGACTGTCGCTGTAACAGGGCGCGCCACCCGCATCGCGCAAGCGGATGCGCTGCACAACCTGGTGCGAAACGCGATCGATGGCGGTGATCTCGACGCCGCCATCTTCCGAGCCGGCGGCTTCGGCAGAGCCCACCAGCAGATACTTACCATCGGGCGTGATGACCGAGCCCACGGGGCCGCAAGTTCCGGTCTCGATAATGCCGGCAATCGCGGCCGGGGTACCGTCTATGCTGGGGTCGCGCAGAGCCGCGAGCTCAATCATCGTGACAGTCCCCGGATGACCGTGTTGATACCCCGACGCCGCCACGGCGGGAACGATGCCGGAATGATTCACCACATAGCCATAGGCCCCGCTGGGCGGCACCAGTACCGAAACCGGCTGACCCGAGGCCGGTGCACCCTGCACATCGGGGGTGACGCGGGGACGCGACAGGACGGCGCGATCGGTCGCATCATTCGCTGGGTTGCGAGCGGCGTCGACGTCGATCACCGCGATGTTATTGTCCCAACGCCCGCTCGCAAGAATCAATGTGCCACTCATACTCAACTACTCCTAAATTTGCGCCAAGCACTCATCAATATCGGCACTATCAGGGCCAGCGCCGCAAAGGCCAGCAGTCCAGCCGATAGGGGGCGGGAAACGAAGATCATCGGATTTCCCAGGCTCATCGTCAGTGACTGGCGCATCGAAGTCTCAAACAGAGGCGAGAGCACCAGGCCCAGGATCATCGGCGGCATCGGCCAGTCAAAGCGTTTCATCAACCAGCCCAAGGCACCAAAGCCCACCAGCAACCAAGCATCTTCAATGCTGTTGGACTGCGAATAAACACCGGCAATGCAAAGCGCCAAGATCGGCGGATAGAGCCAAGAATAAGGCACCGACAACAGCTTTGCGAAGAAGCCGGCCAAGGGCAGGTTCATGATCAGCAACAAAAGATTGCCGATCAGCATGGAGGCTATCAAGGCCCAGACCAGGTTGGCGTTGGTGGTGAACATCTCCGGCCCCGGCCGCACGCCGAACATGATCAGCGCACCCAGAATCACCGCTGTCGTTCCCGAGCCCGGCACGCCAAGACTTAGCATCGGCACCATCGCACCTGCAGCGGCTGCGTTGTTGGCGGCTTCCGGACCCGCCACCCCCTCGATCGCGCCCTTGCCGAAGCGCGAGGGATCTTTTGAGAGTTTCTTTTCGACGATGTAAGCGACGAAGGAGGCGATGGTAGCCCCCGTGGCCGGCAGCACACCGATGATGAAACCAATCACGCTGCCGCGCATGATGGGCATGCGCGATTGCTGCCAGTCAGCGCGTGTGGGCAATACTTTGCTGACTTTGGCCACAGGTCGCGCCACGCTGGAATTGCAGCCTCCCAGCACCTCGCCCAGGCCGAACAGCGCAACGGTCAACACGATAAATTCAATACCGTCCAACAACCAGACCTGGCCAAAATCAAAGCGCGGCACACCAACCTGCGGGTCGATGCCCATGGTTCCTAGGGCAAGCCCGGCGAGTCCCGTCATCAGCCCCTTGAGTAAGGAACCACCCACGGCAGCCAGCGCCATCAAACCCAGCAACACCAAGGAGAAATACTCGGGAGGACCGAAGGCCAGCGCCATTTTCGCCAGCGCGGGGGCAATCAGGATCAGCCCGATCGTGCCAATGGTGCCCGCAATGAAGCTGCCGATGGCGGAGATGCCGAGTGCGGCACCCGCACGCCCCTGTAAGGCCATCTGATAGCCATCCACGGCCGTCATCACCGTGGAGCTCTCGCCCGGCACCGAAATCAACACGGAAGTCAGCGTACCGCCATATTGGCTGCCGTAGTAAATACCGGCGAACATGATGATCGCACCTGTTGGATCCATACCGAAGGTTATCGGCAGCAACAGGGCGATGGCAGCTGCCGGACCGATGCCCGGCAGCACGCCAACGATCTGGCCCAACAGCACACCCAGAAAACACATTGCGATGTACGTGGGCGTCAGCGCGGCCGAGAAGCCGGACATGAGCGAAGAAAACGCATCCATACTTGATTACTTTCCGAACGGGCCGAGCGGCAATGGCACCGAAAGCCAAACACCGAAGATCACATGCAGGGCGCCGGTGACCACCACAGCCCCGACGAGGGCCGAGACGAATGGTTTACGTTCTACCAATGCATAGAGTGCGAGCAGCATGACGAATATCGTCAGCACGAAACCCGCTGTCTCCAGCGCCGTCACGGCCAGCGACAAGATCAGCAACACCAACAAAGGTTTGCGGTAACCACCCTGGTCTTCGGCGGATGCGGCCGGCGCAAAAACTGCCTGCGCAGCCGACACAAGCGCAAAACCAAGCAGCAGCACGCCAAAGACCAAAGGCAGGAAACCAGGCCCGGGCGTCTCACGATCCCACATCTGCAATTGAAGGGCGCCAAGCACCCAAATGAGACCGAGGGCGGCGAAAGTCAGTGACAGCAGAAGATCACCGCCCCCGATTCTCAGCTTCATGATGGGCGGCCAAGCAATTCGCGATACAGCTTCTCCTGCGCCGCGAGGAAGTTCGTAAAGTCTGTACCGACGATGGTTGCAGAACTTGCCACGTTGTCACGCAGATACTTCTTCCAGGTTTCCGTCGCCACAACGCGCTTCATGACTTCGGTCCAATAGGCAGCAGCAGCATCAGGCACTTGGCGCGGCACGGCTACGCCACGCCACATCTGGAAGTTTTCAGCTTTGATGCCCTGCTCCTTCATCGTCGGCACGTTGGGCAGATCGGCAAAACGGGTGTCGCGGAACACACCGATAGCACGCACCGCGCCAGATTTCAAATGACCCATAAATTCCAGCGGGTTGCCAATCGTGGCCTGCACATGCCCGCCGAGCAGCGCGGTCAGCGCCTCACCGCCGGAATTAAAGTTGACCATGTTGAATTCGGCACCGACGGCGCGGCCGAAGACGGTGATCGCCATCTGGTCGGTAGTGCCTCCGGTGGACAAGTTCACGCTGCGCGCCGGGGCGGTGCGGGCCGCAGCGGCGAAGGCCGTGGCGGTTTGGTGCGGACTGTCGGCCCGCACGAACAGGAGAAAGTCATCCAGCATGACGTTCACAATGGGGCGCACTTCGCTCAATGTGCGCACATTCGGCACCATGATCGGCGTGATTTGTGTGGTGCCATTGATCAGCACCAGCGTATGCGGGTCGGTGCGCCGGCTGGCCGCGACATAGGCGATGCCCACCGCACCGCCGCCGCCGGGGCGGTTCACCGGGTTGACGGCAACAGGCACTAATCGCTCATCTGTGATGATTTTCTGGATGACACGCGCCATCAGATCAGCGCCGCCCCCCACACCAAAGGGAATCACGAATTCGACGTCACGCGTCGGCTGCCAGGCCTGGGCAAAGGCCGGGCGGCCCAGAGCGATTGTGCCGATACCGACTGCCAGCGCGGTTCTACGAGTTAAACGCATGATACTTTCCTCCGAATAAGAATTAGTGAATGCCTGCACGTCATCGTGACAGGGATAGAAAATTGATTTATCAGTGATTGCGACTGCATGAGCTGGGGGTTTTTTATATAAAACAGTCCTCCGAACTAGTTGATATGAGGTAAGCCTTCAGGCCGCCTGGCGCAAGGGCTTGGCGGCGGTGTGGCTAGAGAAATGGTCCATGGCCGCCTGGACGCCGGAGCCGGCCAGCTTGACGCCAGCGAGCTTCAGACCCATTTCGCAACCGGCCAGCGCGCCCAGCAGCGTGAGGTCATTGGTGTCGCCGAGATGGCCGATGCGAAACATCTTGCCCTTGATCTTGCCCAGGCCGGTGCCCAGGGAGCAGTCAAAGCGCTCGTGGATGATCTTGCGCACGGCGTCGGCATCCACACCCTCGGGCATCATCACGCCGGTCAGGATGGGCGAGTAAACCGCCGGGTCGGCGCACTGGATCTGCAGGCCCCAGGCCTTGACCGCCGCACGCACGCCCGCGGCCCAGCGCTGGTGCCGTGCAAACACCACTTCCAGACCATGAGCAAGCAACATATCGCAGGCCTCAGAAAGTCCGTAGAGCAAGTTGGTGTTGGGTGTGGTCGGCCAGTAGCCGGTTTTGTTCATCTCGATCATCTCGTCCCAGGCCCAGAAAGCCTTGGGCAGCGTGGCTTGCTGACTTGCCGCTATGGCGCGCGCCGACGGCACGTTGAAGCTGATGCCGGGTGGCAGCATCAGTCCTTTTTGTGAGCCGCTGATGGACACGTCGATACCCCATTCATCGTGACGGTAGTCGGCGCCGGCCAGACCCGAGATGGTGTCCACAAGAAGCAACGCCGGATGCTTGGCCGCATCGATGGCGCGACGCACGGCGGCAATGTCGCTGGTCACGCCGGTGGAGGTTTCGTTGTGAACCACGCACACCGCCTTGATGCTGTGGGCCTTGTCAGCCTTGAGCCGTTCTTCAATCAGGTCGGCGCGCACGCCATAGCGCCATGCGTCTGGGCCAGGCAGGCCCATGACTTCAGTTTTCAGGCCAAGACGCAGGGCCAGTTTGTTCCAAAGCGCGGCAAAGTGGCCGGTTTCATACATCAGCACATGGTCGCCAGCACAGAGCGTATTGACCATGGCGGCTTCCCAGGCACCCGTGCCCGAGGACGGGTAGATCATCACCGGCTGACGGGTCTTGAACACTTGCTGCATGTCGCTAAGTACCTTCAAACCCAGTGCCGCGAACTCCGGGCCTCGATGGTCAATGGTGGGCAGGCTCATGGCCCGCAGCACCTTGTCGGGCACGGGCGACGGGCCTGGAATCTGCAGGAAGTGGCGACCGGTGGGGTGAAAGTCGAGGGTCAACATGCAGGAACTCCGAGAAAATTCATTTTTTGCATACAAAATACATTGTTAGATGGCAAACCTTGGGGTGTGATGGTATTTACCCCAGTTAGCAATGAAATAATTTCGGTTGAGTGGTCACAAGTTTGTATTGACTACCGATTTTTTTGCATACAAAATTTGAAAATGAGCGCCCACATCATTCCCCTGACCCCCATTTCCCGCCCCACACTGCACGAGCAAGTGGCCCAGCAGCTGCGCGAGATGCTGGTCGAAGGTCGCATTGCGCCCGGCGCCAAACTCAACGAGCGCGAGCTCAGCGAGGTGCTGAAGGTCTCGCGTACGCCACTGCGCGAAGCCATCAAGATGCTGGCTGCCGAGGGCCTGGTGGAGCTGCTGCCAAACCGGGGCGCCATCGCCGTCGAACTCAGCGAATCCGACGTGCATCACACCTTTGAGGTCATGGCCGGGCTGGAGGCCCAGTCGGGCGAGCTGGCTGCACAGCGCATCACCGATGCCGAACTGGCTGAGATCAAGGCCATGCATTACGAGATGCTCGCAGCCTTCACGCGGCGCGACCTGCCTGCCTACTACCGCCTCAACTCAGCGATTCACGAAGCCATCAACGCGGCGGCCAAGAACCCGGTGCTGAGCGCTACCTACCGCCAGGTCAATGCCAGGCTGCAGGCGCTGCGATTTCGCTCCAACCAGGACGGCGAAAAATGGAGCGCTGCCGTCAAGGAGCACGAGGCCATGGTGCAGGCTTTGGATCAGCGCGACCCCGCAGCCATGCGTGCCGTACTGCTGAGCCACCTGAACCACAAGCGGGACGTGGTGATGGCCCAGCTGCACAGCCGCAGCCAGGCTGGAGTACAGGCATGAACGCGCCCTTGCCCTTGCATGTCACCCGATCCGGCCCCAATGCCTACGAGGCGGTGGCCCGCATCAGTAACGAGGTAGCGGCCCGCTTGGCCGAGCGCCTGGCCAGCCAGACACAGGGCGAGGTGCTGTTTTCAGCCGCCGACCGCGGCCGCTACGCCACCGATGCCTCAATCTACCAGGCCATGCCGGTCGGCGTTTTTGTGCCGCGCAGCAGTGCCGACGTGACGCTGGCATTGGAGATTTGCCGCGATCTGGGGGTGCCCATCGTGGCGCGTGGTGGTGGCACCAGCCAGTGCGGCCAGACCGTGGGCGCGGGCTTGATCATTGACCATTCCAAACACGTGCGCAACATTTTGGCCGTCAACCCCGAAGAACGCACCGCCGTGGTCGAACCCGGGCTGGTGCTGGACCACCTGAACGCCGCGCTCAAAAAACACGGCCTGTGGTACCCGGTCGATGTATCGACCAGCGCGCAGGCCACGCTGGGCGGCATGGCCGGTAACAACTCTTGCGGCAGCCGTTCGATTGCCTACGGCAATATGGTTCACAACGTGCTGGGCGCGCAAGCCTGGACCTCCGACGGCACGCTCTTGAGCCTGGGTGACTACGCGCAAAGCTCCGGCCGGTCCCGCGCGCTGGGCGACTACGTGCGTACGCTGGCCGAGCAACTGGCCCCGGAGATCGATGCGCGCTGGCCCAAGGTCATGCGCCGTGTCGGCGGCTACAACCTGGACATTTTTCGCAACCAGAGCGAGCGACCCTACACAAAGGGCGGCACCGTCAATCTGGCCCACCTGCTCATTGGCAGCGAAGGCACACTGGCGCTGACCAAAAACCTCACGCTGCAACTCAGTGAGCTGCCTCGCGCCAAAGTGCTGGGCGTGGTGAACTTTCCGACGTTTTACGCGGCCATGGACGCCGCCCAGCACATCGTCAAACTCGGCGGCGGACTGTCAGCGGTCGAGCTGGTAGACCGCACCATGATCGAGCTGTCGCTCAAAAACCCGGCCTTTGCGCCCACGGTGCGCACCGCCCTGCTCGGCTCGCCGGACGCAATCTTGCTGGTCGAGTTTTCAGGAGCCTCCAAGGCCGAACTGCTGCCCCGTATGCGGGAGCTGGTTGACCTCATGGGCGAGTTGGGCCTGCCCGACTCGGTGGTCGAAATGGTGGACGACGCACCGCAAAAAAACCTCTGGGAAGTTCGCAAGGCGGGCCTCAATATCATGATGAGCCTCAAGGGAGACGGCAAGCCGGTCAGCTTCATTGAAGACTGCGCCGTGCCGCTCGAACACCTGGCCGAGTACACCGACGCGCTGACAGAGGTGTTTCAAAAGCACGGCAGCAAAGGCACCTGGTATGCGCATGCCTCGGTCGGCACGCTGCATGTGCGGCCCATCCTGGACATGCGCCGGGACGGCGCGCTCAAAATGCGCGCGATTGCCGAAGAGGCCTCGGCACTGGTGCGCAAGTTCAAGGGCGCTTACAGCGGCGAACACGGCGACGGCCTGTGCCGCGGCGAGTGGATTTCCTGGCAGTTCGGTCCGCAAATCACACAAGCCTTTGCCAGTATCAAGGCGCACATGGACCCGCTTGATTTGCTGTGCCCAGAGCGCATGATCAATCCGCCCAAGATGGACAACACCCGCCTCATGCGCTATGCGCCCAGCTACAAGGTGATACCGATCCAGACCGCGCTGGACTGGCGGGCCTGGGACGTGCAAAACGACCCGGTGACCGAGCAGACCAGCGCCCCCGGCACCGGCGGTGACCCGGCCCAAGGACTGGCCAAAGCGGTGGAAATGTGCAACAACAACGGCCACTGCCGCAAGTTCGACGCCGGCACCATGTGCCCGAGCTACCGCGTCACGCGCGACGAAAAACACCTCACGCGCGGGCGCGCCAACACGCTGCGCCTGGCGCTGTCGGGCCAGCTCGATGGCCTGCCGGCCCAAGACGCCTTCACCAGCCAAGCGGTGCATGAGGCGCTGGATTTGTGCGTAGGCTGCAAAGGCTGCAAGCGCGACTGCCCGACCGGCGTGGACATGGCCAAAATGAAGGTCGAGTTCTTGCACCACTACAAAGCCCGGCACGGCCACACGCTCAAGGACAAACTGGTGGCGTTCCTGCCTGACTATGCCCACTGGGCCAGCCGTTTTGCGCCGCTGCTCAATTTGCGCGACAAACTGCCGGGCCTGCCCGCGCTGAGCGAAATGCTGCTGGGCTTTTCAGCCCGGCGTCAGTTGCCGCAATGGCAGTCACAGCATTTTTTCAACACCGCCAACACCAGCGCCACACGCGCGCAAGTGCTGGCGGCCGCAAAGCCTGTGGTGCTGTTTGTTGACACCTTCAACGGCAGCTTTGAGGCCGGCAATGCACAAGCAGCCCTGCAAGTGCTGCAAGCGGCGGGCTACACAGTTCACATAGCCAGCAAGGCCCAAGCCGACGGCAAGCACCTGTGCTGCGGACGCACCTTCCTGGCCACCGGCATGCTGACCCAAGCCAAGGCCAAGGCCGGCGAGCTGATGGCAGCGCTCTGGCCCTTTGCTGAAAAAGGCATTCCCATCGTCGGGCTGGAGCCGTCCTGCCTGCTCACCTTGCGCGACGAGTTTTTAGTGATGAACCTTGGGCCGCAGGCCCTGGCCATCAGTGAGCAAGCCATGCTGTTTGAAGAATTTCTGGCCCGCGAAGCTGCCGCCGGCCAGCTCGAAACGCTCAAAGCCCGGCTGCAAGCTACCGATCAGGCGATCTTGCTGCACGGCCATTGCCACCAAAAAGCCTTTGGCGCTATCAGCCCGGTGATGGACGTGCTCAAGCTGATTCCGGGCGCCAAGCCTGAGCTGATCGAATCGAGCTGCTGCGGCATGGCCGGCAGCTTTGGTTACGAGGCCAGCCACTACGAGGTGTCCATGCAAATGGCCGAGCTCAGTTTGTTGCCGGCAGTGCGCGCCCAGCCTGACGCTATGGTGGTGGCCGACGGCACCAGTTGCCGGCACCAGATCAAGGACGGCGCGCAGCGCGAGGCGGTGCATGTGGCCGTGCTGCTGGCGCGGCAACTGGGCTCTGCGCAGCCCTGAAACTGCAGACGCAGCTCAGCGCGCAACGCCGAGCAAGTGCTCTAACAATTCAGGCTTTTGCAGCAGCGCTTGCGCACTGTCCGCATGCGCCACACTGCCCCTGTCCAGCACCACGGCGCGGTCTGAGATGGCCAGCACCGCCTGAGGATGCTGCTCGACGATGATGGCCGACAGGCCCTCTTCGCGCGTAATGCGGCGTAAGGCCCGCAGCAGCTCTTCGACAATGATGGGCGCCAGGCCTTCGAGTGGCTCATCGAGCAACAACAAACGGGGGTTGAGCACCAGCGCGCGACCCACCGCCAGCATTTGCTGCTCACCGCCTGAGAGTTGCGTGCCCAGATTGCCTTTGCGCTCTGCCAGCCGGCCGAACATGGTGTAAACGCTGTCCGGTGTCCACTTGCCGGGGCGCGCGACGGCGGTGAGGTTTTCGTGCACTGTGAGCGACTTGAAGATGTTGCGCTCTTGCGGCACCCAGCCGATACCGGCGGCAGCACGTTCGTAAGGGGCCAGCGTGTGCAGGGCGCGGCCGCCCAGCATGATGCTGCCGCCGTGCTGGCGCGTGGCACCTGCCAGGGTGTTGATCAGGGTGGTCTTGCCGGTGCCGTTACGCCCCAGCAGGGCGAGTGTCTGTCCTTCGTCCAGACTGAGGCTGACGCCGCTGAGCACCACCGCCTGGCCGTAGCCGGCGCTTAAATTGTCTACGCGCAGCAACTCGCTCATGCGCCGGCTCCTTCGCCATGACCCAGGTACACGGCCTTGACCCGGGGATCGGCAGCGATCTCTTGCGGCGTGCCCTCGGTCAGTACAGCGCCGTTGACCAGCACCGTCATGCGCGTGGCAAAGCTGAAAACCAGGTCCATGTCATGCTCAATCAACAGCACCGACACATCAGAGGGCAAGGCGGCCACGGTTTGCAGCAGCTCTTCACGCTCGCCGGCCGGCACGCCGGCCACCGGCTCGTCCAGCAGCAAGACTCGCGGCTCGCAGGCCAGGGCAATGGCAATCTCTAACAGGCGGCGTTTGCCGTAGGCCAGCTCGCGCGTGCGCTGGTTCATCACCTCAGCCAGATGGAATTTGGTGAGCAGTTCTTCACAGCGCTGCGCCACTTGTTGGCTGTGCCCGAGCGAAGGCCACCAGCGGCGCCCGAGGCCCGAGCGCTGCGAGACCACCAGCGCCAGCGTCTGCAAGGGGGTCATGCTGTCAAACAGCTGGTTGATCTGGAAGGTGCGCACCATGCCGCGACCGACACGCTCATTGGGCGCCAGCGTGCTGATGTCCTCGCCTTCGAGCACGATGCGACCGGCGCTTGGCTGCAGCACGCCGGTGAGCAGGTTGATGAAGGTGGTTTTGCCGGCGCCATTGGGCCCGATCAGCGCGTGGCGTGCGCCCTTTTTCAAGTCCAGGTTGACGCAATTGGTCGCCACAATGCCGCCAAAGCGCATCTCCAGACCCTGTGCGGACAAGACGGTTTCACCTGAATTGGCGGCCGTGGCGGCGTTGGGGTGCAGGGCTGCGTTCATGATCGCCCCTTGCGGCCTGTGCCCAGCCAGGTCCAGGGGCGGATCAGGCGGTCACGACCGACCAGCACCAGCACCACCAGAAAAAGACCGATCCAGAACATCCAGTACTGCGGCGTGATGGACGACAGGAAATCCTGCATCAGCTTGAAGACGATGGCGCCAGCCACGCCGCCATACAACCAGCCGGTGCCGCCTATCACCAGAATCAAGAGGACATCGGCAGAGCGGTGAAACTCAAACAGGTCCAGCGATGCAAAGCCGGTGGTCTGGGTCATCAGCGCACCGGCCGCACCTGCCACCGCAGCGGCCAGCGTGTAAGCCAGCGTGAGGCGCGAATTGACCGGAATGCCGATAGACATGGCGCGCAGCCGGTTGTCGCGAATGGCCATCAGCGTGGCGCCCAGCGGTGACTGCGTCACGCGCCTGAGCAGCATAAAGAAAACCAGCAACACACTCAGTGAGTAGTAAGCGGCGGTCTGGCCCGACAAGTCAAACTCGAAGCGGCCCAGAATGGGCCCCATCACCACGCCCTGCAAACCATCGGCGCCGCCGGTCAGCCAGTCGAGCTTGTTGGCCAGCTCCATGAGAATCAAGCCCAGGCCCAGCGTGACCATCAGGCGCGTGAGGTCGGAGCCGCGCAGAATCGTCAGCGATGCAATCAAGCCCAGCAGCGTGGCCGCCGCAATGCCGACCGCCAGGCCAACCAGCGGGTCGGGCATGACGTGTTTGGCAAACAGCGCCGCAGCGTAGCCACCTAAGCCAAAGAAGGCTGCGTGGCCCAGCGAGACGATGCCGGTGTAACCCAGGATGATGTCCAAAGAAATGGCGAACAGCGCCACGATGGCGATCTCATTGATGATCAGGGCGTGGCTTGGCGTGAGCACCGGCGCCGCAAAGGCCAGCAGCCAAAATACCAGCTCTAACGGTTTGATACGGCTTTGCTGCAACAGCGAAGCTTGTGCGCTCAAAGTCTGCATGTCACTTGCCCGCCTTGCGCACAAACAGGCCTTGCGGGCGCCAGATCAGGATGGCGATCATCAGGCTGTACACAATGAAAGCGCCCAGCTTGGGTATGTAGTACTTGCCCGCGACATCGGCAATGCCCAGCAGCAGCGCGGCGAGCAAAGGGCCGGTGATGGATGAAGTGCCGCCCACCGCCACCACGATCAGAAAATACACCATGAACTTGAGGGGGAAAGTGGGGTCCAGCCCCAGCACCTCGGCGCCCAGCGCACCGCCCAGGCCGGCCAGGCCGGAACCCACCGCAAAGGTGGATAAAAACACCAGGTTCACATTGATGCCTAAGCCGGCGGCCACGCGCTGATCATCGACAGAGGCGCGCAGACGGCTGCCAAACCGGGTCTTCGTCAGCACATACTGCAGAGCCACCGTGAGCGCTGCGCAAACGGCAATGATGAACAAGCGGTAATGCCCCATGCCGAGCATGAAGGGGTCGTTGCCGATCTCGGTGCGGCCCTTGAGCCAGACCGGCAGGTGAATGTTTTGCTGGGACGAGCCCAGAAAATAGTCCACACTGGCTACCGCCATGAACACCAGTCCGATGGAAAACAGCACCTGGTCCAGATGCGGTTTGTTGTACATGGGCCGGTAGAGCGTGCGCTCAAGCAGCGCACCCATCAGGGCTGCGCCCAGAAAAGCCAGAGGCAGGCAGACCAGAAAAGGCACGCCCATGCGCTGCATCAGCAGCACGGTGATGTAGCCGCCAGCCATGGCAAAGGCGCCGTGCGCCAGGTTGATGAAATTCATCAGCCCCATGGTGACGGCGAGCCCCACGGCCAGAATGAACAGCAGCATGCCGTAGGCAACACCGTCAAAAAGAATCGTCAACATGACAAATTGAGCTCAGAAAAAAGCCATGCACAGTTTGTCGAAAAACTGCACATGGCTACAGGTAGCGCCAAAAATTTACCGGGTCTTGCCCGGATCTTTGACATCCTTGATCACATCAAATTCGACGTTGTACAACTGACCGTCTTTTCTTTCGACCTTGCGCAGGTACACGTTTTGCACGACATCACGGGTTTGCGCGTCAATGAAGATCGGGCCGCGCGGGCTCTCAAAAATTTGCCCTTTCATGGCGGCCAGCAGGGCGTCGCCCGAAGGCGTTGCCTTGCCGGTGGTCTTGGCGGTGCGCAGTGCTTCGTAGATTACGCGCATGCCGTCATAGCCACCCACGGCCATGAAGTTCGGGCGCATGCCTTTGTTGGCTTTGCCGAAGGCTTCCACGAATTTTTTGTTGGTGGCCGAAGGATGCGCTGCCGAGTAATGATGGGACGACACGACGCCCAGGGCGCCGTCACCCATGTCGTTCAACTGGTCGTCATCGGTCACGTCGCCCGTGGCGATGAGCTTGATACCGGCCTTGTCCAAGCCGCGCTCGAGAAACTGCTTCATGACCGCCGCACCCGCGCCGGAGGGCACAAACACAAACAAGGCATCAGGCTTGCTGTCGCGCACTTTTTGCAGGAAAGGGGCAAAGTCAGGGTTGCGCATGGGCACGCGCAAGGCCTCGGTCACCTGGCCGCCATTGAAAATCAAGCGATCTTTGAAAAATTTCTCAGCGTCGATGCCCGGGCCGTAATCCGAGACCAGGCTCACCACTTTCTTGATGCCGTTTTTGGGTGCCCAGTCAGCCAATGCGACGGAAACCTGCGGCAGCGTGAAGCTGGTACGAACGATATAAGGCGAAGCCTCGGTGATGCTGGAGGTGGCAGCGGCCATCACCACCAGCGGTGTTTTGGACTGCGTGGCGATCGGCGCGGTGGCCAGGGCCGAAGGCGTGATGCCAAAGCCGGCCAACACATTGACCTTGTCGTTGACCACCAGCTCCTGGGCCAGGCGGCGCGTGGTGTCGGGCAGTGAGGTGTCGTCTTTGACGATCAGCTGGATTTTTTTACCGGCCACAGTGTCGCCGTTTTGCGCCATATAAAGACGCGCAGCCGCTTCGATCTGGCGACCGGTGCTGGCTTGCTGACCGGTCATCGGCAGGATCAAACCAATCTTGAAGGTGTTGTCTTGAGCCAGGGCGGGCAACGCTGCGGCAAAGGTGGCGGCGGCCAGGGCAGCGGCTGTGAATTGACGTCTTTTCATGGAGTCTCCTGTTTATTAAATTGAAATCAAACGCAAAGTCTTGCAAACCTTGGCAGAGTGCAAGTGTAAAAGAATGGAGTTCAGGGGGTTCAGGCGACGTGAAGCTCATGAAACCCGCTATCCTTGCTTTTCGCATTTGCTCAGACACGGACCCCCTTCATGCCCCTGCCCCAAGAACCCACCCGCCCGCTGACCAACGCCAATAGCGCACAAGCCGACAAGGAGTTGCTTTTTAAAGCCGTGCTGTGCGTGCTGATCGGCCTGGGGGTGCTGATCTCGCCCTACTTCATTCAATCCCCGGGTATGCAGGGCATCGTGGCCAACGCCTCGCTGGTGGGTTGGTTTGCCCTGGTGCTGGGCATCGGCTTTGGCGTGGCCTATGGCCGGCGTGTGATGCGCCCGCGGCACTGAAGGTTTATGTCCGCGGCTTGAAGCCTGCGCGGGTGCTCAGTCCTCGTTGCCGCGCGGGTCGACCTTGGCCGGGCGGGGAACTTTCTTGAACTTGACCAGGCGTTTGAGCTCAATCTCGTCTTTTTTGACCTGCCGCTCGGCATCCAGCTTTTGCCCGGCGGCCAGCCACTGCACGAACTCTTGCGGCGTCTCCAGCGTGATACGCCCCAGCGTGGACTGGCGAAATTCGTAGATCACGATCTCAGCAGCCTTTTGCAAATTGATGCGGCCTTTACTCAAGACCGCGCCGCGCTTGCGACCGATCTCTTCGAGCAACTGCTCGTCGGTGGTGCCGGCCGGCAGCTCGACTTTGTAGCGCGCTTTGAGCAGATCCGGGTAGTTCGGAATCAAGTAGTCCAGCAGCTCCAGCGCCACCTCTTCTTCGTTGAAGGCATTGCGACCAATGGCGCCGCTGGCGGCCAGGTTGTAGCCGCTCTTGGCCACGATGATGCGCGGCCACAGCATGCCGGGCGTGTCGAAGAGGTAAAAGCCGTCGGCCAACACGATGCGCTGCTCGATTTTGGTGACACCCGCCTCGTCACCGGTTTTGGTGGCGCGCTTGCCGGTGAGCGTGTTGATCAGCGTGGATTTGCCAACGTTGGGAATGCCGCAAATCAGCACGCGCATGGGCTTGACCATGCTGCCGCGCGTGGGCGCCAGCAGATGACAGGCCTCGATCAAAGCCTTGGCCGGCGTGCTCATGCTGGCGTCCAGCCCGATGGCCCGCGTGCCCGGCTGGCTGTTGTAGTGCTCCAGCCAGAGCGGCGTGCGCGTCGGGTCGGCCAGGTCTTGTTTGTTAAGCACCTTGAGCGCCGGCTTGCCGCCCGTGAGTTCAGCCAGCATCGGGTTGGCACTGGAGCCCGGCAGGCGGGCATCCAGCAGCTCGATCACGACATCAATTTCCTTGATCCGCTCGCTGATGGCTTTTTTGGTCAAGTGCATGTGACCGGGAAACCATTGAATTGCCATCTCTGCGTGTTCTTTCTTTTAATACACGGATTGTGAACGGTCTTTTTGCAGACGCGTCCGGCGCGTACAGCGGGAAATCTAGGCCGCGGCCATGCGCAAACGCCGCGCGGCGTCTTCGGTGCGCGCGTCGTCAATCTCGCGCAGCACGGCCTGCATGTCCACGTCGGCATGGGCGCGTTCGTAGCGGCCGGTCAGCGGTGTCTCGTTGCTCAAAAGGCCGCTTTGGTACAGGCTCCACATCTCGGCTCCGTACTGGGTGGCCAGCAACTCGGGGGCGAACTGGCCAAAAAAGTCGCGCAAATTCGCCACGTCACGCATCAACATGCGCTGCGCGTGGTTGTTGCCGGCAGCGTCCACCGCCTGCGGCAGGTCGATGATGACGGGGCCGTCATGGCCCTCTTGCCCTTCGGCGCCGGGCGTGTACGCCAGCAGGATGTTGAACTCTGACAAGTCGCCGTGAACCACGCCCGCGCACAGCATGCGCACCACCTCGCCGATCAAGGTGTCATGGTGCGCCAAAGCCTGGGCCGGCGTGAAGGCAACTTCGTTCAGGCGCGGGGCAGCGTCGCCATGAGCATCGGTCACCAACTCCATCAATAGCACGCCGTCATGAAAGTTGTAAGGCTGCGGCACGCGCACACCGGCCGCGGCCAGGCGGTACAGCGCATCGACCTCGGCGCTTTGCCAGGCAGCTTCTTGCGCCTGCCGGCCGAACTTGCTGCCCTTGGCCATGGCACGCGCCTGGCGGGAGTTCTTGACCTTGCGGTTTTCGGTGTAGTCCACCGCCTGCCGGAAACTGCGGTTGGTGGCTTCCTTGTAAATCTTGGCGCAGCGCGTCTCGTCGCCGCAGCGCACCACATACACCATGGCCTCCTTGCCGCTCATGAGCTGGCGAACCACCGTGTCGATCAGGCCCTCTTCAACAAGGGATTGCAGTCTGGGGGGAGCTTTCATGGGCGCGATTGTGCGCCCTGCGCAAGGGCAGGTCTGAAGACCCTGTCAGAACTCACCGGCCTCACTCAAGAGAGATTTCACACAGGCCAACAATTCGGGAAGCGAAGTTTGTACTACGCCCCACACGGTCAATGTATTGACTTTCGCATAGCCATGAATCAACTGGTTTCTGAAAGCGATGATTTGACCCATCTGGGGAATTCGACTCGCAAGAACTGCATCGATTCGGGACAGCTGGTTAAGGGCCTCGCCCATGATTTCAAACTTGCGCTCGACTGCAGCTTGCACCATGGCATTGGCCGCATAGCCAGCGGCATCCATACCCTGCGTGAAGGCTTGAATGGCAAGCGCCGATTCCCGCACATCCCACAAAAATGCCCGCGGGTCACGCTGCATAAACCGGCTCACGGCTACGATTGATGTTGGCCAGTACGTAGGGGTTGCGCACGGCATCAGACTCCACCAAGTCCACGGCCCGACCGAGCAATTTTTCAAGCGCTGTTTTGGTCGCCAAAAAAGCTTGTAGATCGGTTGCTTTGCCCGGCGAGAACTCGACTAGAAAATCCACGTCACTGTCTGCAGCTTTGAAGTCAGTCCCCCGTGCCGCCGAGCCAAAAACCTCCAAGCGCGAAACGCCAAAGCGCTTGCAAATAGCCGCAATTTCTATGCTGTGAAGAGTGATCAAGGCGTGCATGACTTAATTTTAGGACAGTCCAGAGCTTGGCTCTGCCCAGGCCAGCCGGGCGACGCCGGCTAGCGCCCCACCACCGACCAGCCCACATGCTGGTCGGCTTTGTTGTTTTCGTACTCCCAGGCGGTGCCGCAGCGGTCGCATTTGTAGGGGGTGATGGCGACCAGTCCGTGACTGCGTTTGGCGTGGTGCGGAGCGCCCTGCACCAGTTCCGGGTGGCCGGGGGCGCGACGCCAGTTGCGCTGGATGCCGGCGCAGGCTTCGCACAGCAGCATTTTTTTCAATTCCTGCTGGCGATTCGGGTCAAGCGTTACGGCGGGCGCGTCAGGCGGGGTGTTGCTGGAAGTCATGGGCCCGATTGTGCGCTTTGCCCGCCGGCCGGCGCGCCCAGGTCTCGTAAGCGCAGGTGTATGGCATCGCCCAGGTCCAGTGGCTGCTGTTGCCGGGCCGTCAGGTAATGGATGCTGAACACGTCAAGATAAGCCTCCAGCGTTTGCGCCGCCAGCGGCTCGTCGGCCAGCGCCAGGCACAGCGAAGCCACCTCGGAGGTGCAAAAGTGGTCATCGCGTTTGGAGCGGCGCAGGCGGTAGCGCGAGATCTGCTCGGGCGCCAGACTGAGCACGGGCAAGTGGTCCAGATATGGGCTTTTGCGAAACATCTTACGCGCCTCGGGCCAGGTGGCGTCTAGCAGCACAAACAGCGGGCGCCGGACCTTGGAGCCTGCGCCCGCAACATCTGCCTGCACACGGTGCACCACCCGCTGGGCATCGACAAACTCGCCCGGAAACACCAGGTAAGGCTGCCATTGCGGGTCGGCCAGCAAGGCCAGCAGCGCCGGGTCGACCTCGGTGCGGACCCAGCCAAAAGCCCAGGTGTCGGGCACCACATCGGCAATCAACCAGCCGGTGTTGCTGGGTTTGAGCGGCTCGATGTCGCACATGATCAGGCACACCCCGGCGCGCGTGCTGATGGCCGGGCGCAAGTCACACAGGCAGTGGCTGGGGATCAGCCGGCAACCGGGGCAATGCGCCAGACGAGAGCCGCCACGCGCCAAAAAAGGCTTGACGCTGCGTGCCAGACGGGCGGTGCGCAATCGGGAAACAGCATGAGGCATACAAGGGCAGGTTTGACTCAAAGTGGCGCAAAGACGGTCATCGTTGCCCGCCGGCGCAGCCATAACGGAGTCAGCGTGAACAACGGACTTAAGCCAGGGCAGGTACAGGGCGACCCAGCCGGTCAGAAGACAGGTACTGCTGGCGGTAAATCTCAAAGGGCATGGTGTCGGCCGCTTCGATCTTTTTCTGCTCAAACAAGGACTGCCGGCTCATCGACTCAAAGCGACTTTGCTGCTCGGCTGTCCAGGGCATTTGCAAATAAAACGCTTGCGTGCTCAAAGACTGTGCACGCAAAAACTGAACAAAAGAATTGTCAAAACCCTGCATGCTGCTGAGCACGCGCGCGGAGGGCAGCGTGTCGGGCGCATGCAGCGCAGCGTCTGCGGCACTCAGGGCGCGGCTGTAACGGTCACTGGCGTGCGCCGCGTCCAGGCAGGCGGCCAGTGGCCGGCAGGCATCCATCAGTTCCTCTGCCCAATCTGTCAGGCTGATATCCCGGCCGTCACGCTCGAGCATCAAACCCGGCTCGCGCCCGCGCGCAGCCGCGCGGTGCTGATTGCGCGCCAGCTCGGCGATCTCGGCGGGTGAGTCTGGCGGGCTTTCGGTTTGCAGGCAGTGCAGCAAGAACACATCGAGGAAATCCATGGTCTCGGCCTTGATGCCGGCCGGCACAAAGGGGTCCAGGTCCATCAATCGCACTTCGATGTACTCGACACCGCGCTCTCGCAAGGCATGCAGTGGACGCTCGCCCGGAAAAATCACGCGCTTAGGGCGAATGGTGCCGTAGAACTCGTTTTCAATTTGCAGCAGCGTGTCGCCCAGCTGGTTGTAGTCGCCGCCCGGGTTGCGGATGCCCACCGCTTCATACGCCGGGTAGGGCCGAGTGAGCGCATCGGCGAGCGAGGCGGCGTAGCCTTCGAGGCTGTTGTAGCTGACGGCCAGCGAGGCTTGCGCGTCACTTTGGTAGCCCAGGCGGCCCATGCGCAGCGAGGTGCCGTGCGGCATGTACATGGTGCTGCCGGCGAGCTTTTGCAATTCATGCTGACGCCCGGCCACAAAGCTCGAACACACGGCTGGCGAGGCGCCAAACAGGTACAGCAGCAAAAAAGCGTGACGCCGGAAGTTGCGTATCAAACCGAAATACGATTGGCTGCTGACGCCCGGCAGCGACCAGTTGTAATGAATCCCCGAGATGGTTTGCATGCGCCGTCCATAACGGTGGCTCAGGCCCATGCGGTAGACGCTTTTAGCGCGACCCACATTGGACGCGCCGAAACGGGCAATGGGAATGGTCTCGTCAGTTGGCAAACCGCAAGGCATGCTGGAGACCCACAGCATCTCGTCGCCGGCCTGCTGCATCACGCGGTAGGTGTACTGGTGCAGCTCCGTGAGCTCGGCCAGCGTGGTGGTGGCGTCTAAGTGGGCTCCGGTGACCAGTTCGACCTGGGACTCGCTGAAGTCGGTGGTGATGTGCGGGTGCGTGAGGGCCGAGCCCAGCGCCGCCGGGTGCGGCGTCAGGGCCAGAATGCCGCCGGCTTGGGCGCGCAGGCTTTCTTTTTCGATACCCCGACGCATACCCAGCAGCCGGGCGGGTGTCAGATCAGCCAAAAGACTGCCTGAAAGCGGGCCGGCCGGTGCCTGCAACTTGGTCATAAGGTCTCGATTCTTCAGAATTCTCAATTTTTTAAGAAAGCGAACCGTAGCACATGACGGCACTTTTCGCTGAGCAGCCACCCGCATGAACACCAGGCACAAAGGCCTTGGAGGCCGGCAGATCAGGCCAGTACACGCAGCAACCAGTCTTCGATGTCCTGGATTTCTTCCTGACAAAGCGAGTGCTCCATGGCGTACTCATGCCATTGAACTGCGTAGCCCAGCGACTGAAGATGGTCACGCGAGGCGGTGGCGCGCGGCAGCAGCACCACCGGGTCGCGGGTGCCGTGGGCCATGAAAATCGGCACATCCTGGTTGGCAGAGCTGCGCTCGGCGGCAGTTTTATCGGCCAGCGGCAAATAGCCCGACATGCACAGCAAGCCGGCCAGCCGGTCGCGGTGGCGCAAGCCGGTCATCAGCGTCATGGCGCAGCCTTGCGAAAAGCCGGCCAGCACGATGCGATGGGACGCTATGCCGCGCGACTTTTCGCGCTCGATCAAGGCGTCAATGGCCAATTGCGAATGGCGCAGACCGGCTTCGTCCTGGCGCTGCGTGAGGTCAGCACCCAGAATGTCGTACCAGGCGGGCATCTGATAGCCGCCATTGATGGTCACCGGCATCACAGGTGCGTTCGGAAAAATAAAACGCACCGGACCCACGCTGGACAGATCGAGCTGCTCGGCAACGGGAAGGAAATCGCGGCCATCAGCACCCAGGCCGTGCAGTATCAACACTGTGGCAACCGGGTTTTCGCCGGTTTGGGCTTCTAGAACTTGAAGAGACATGAGCGAGCTCGCCGGATGGACGCCAGTTGAAATAAAAAAATAAGCCAGCAACACCGCGCCGGCCATCGCATTTTACCGGGGGTGCGCTTGGGGCGTTTACAACGACCGACTCGCAATACTCCGTCGGGGGAGCTAGCAAGATGCGGCGGTCAAGGTGTCAAATTGCGCCTGCGTGTTGACTGCACTGGCCGGCGCAGTCTGCCGGGCCAGCCAGGCGTCAATCTGCGCCGGGTCGTTGACAGTCTTGAGCTGCTGATAGGCCGTCTCAGCCTGCGGGTAACGCCGGCGCAAAAAATTAAGCCACTGCTTCAGGCGCCCGGCTTGTGAGCGTGCGTCCAGGCGCGTGCAGACCAGGTGCCAGAAGTCAGCAATATACGGTAGCAATGCCTGCCAGGCCAAGGCGGTGTGTGGCGCTGCGTCTGGGCCATGCTGAATAGCCCAAGCCAGTCCGGGGTCAGCGACTGCGCCACGGCCGATCATCAGCATGTCGCAGCCGCTGACCTCGCGGCAACGTGCGGCATCGGCCAGTGTCCATATCTCCCCATTGGCCACCACCGGCAGGGCTACCGATTGGCGGATATCGGCAATTCGCTCCCAATAAGCGGGCGGGCGGTAACCATCAGCTTTGGTGCGGGCATGCACCACCAGCTCGCTGGCGCCGGCCTCGTCAATGGCGCGGGCACAGTCTTCTGCCAGCGCATCGTCATGAAAGCCCAGCCGCATCTTGGCCGACACAGGCACCGCCGCCGGCACAGCGCGGCGCACCGCGGCCACAATGCGACCCACAGCTTGCGGGTCTTGCAATAAAGCGGCACCACCGCCGTGGCGGTTGACGATGTTTGCCGGACAGCCGAAGTTCAGGTCAATGCCGGCTGAACCCATGGCTGCCAGCCGGGCGGCGTTGTCAGCCATGCAAGCGGCGTCCGAACCCAGCAGTTGCGCACGCACCGGCACACCGGCCGGCGTGCGGCTGCCGTTGAGCAACTCCGGCACCACGCGGATAAAGACACGTTCGGGCAGCAGCTGGTCGGTGATACGGATGAACTCAGAGACGCAGCGGTCAATGCCGCCGACACGCGTCAGGATGTCGCGCAGCACAAAGTCGAGCAGCCCCTCCATGGGCGCGAGTAAAACGACAGGAGTCGTCTTGGGGCTGATCATGTGCGCGGGGCCGGCGATGGCGCTGCGCAAGGCCAGCCCCGGCACATGCTCAAGCCAGCGCGCGTTTAAGGCGGATTTCTTCGAGCCGTGCGGTGCCCACGGGCACGGTTTTGAGCGAAGTCATCTCACGCTTGAAACCGGCATGCTCAAAAAAGCGCATGGCGCGCTCGTTGCGCACCGGCACCCAGGCGCTGACATTGGTGCAACCCTCTTCCTTGAGGCCGTCATGGGCCGCGTCCCACAGCGCCACACCGGCGCCCTGCCCCCAATCGGCCGGCAAGACATACAAAGACCAGATCTCGCCCATGGTCGAGGGCGTACCCTTGTCGCGCGAGCGGTCAAAGCCGACAAAGCCAACGATCTCGTCGTCTTTGCAAACCACTTGCACTTGCGGCTCGCTGTACTCGATGGCTTCGCGCCACAGGGCCTGGCGTTTTTCGACAGAGGGCGCAGCAAGCTGCTCGTCAGGCAACAGCCCCTGGTAGGCAGCCTGGGCAGAGGCTACATGAATTTGAGCGATGGTCTTGGCATCGCGAACGGTAGCGGGTCGAACTTGGTAACTGGACATGGGAAAGTTGGTTTGAAACGTGTTACCTGCGCAGATCAGGTTGTTTGAAAAAAGAAACGGAATTGTCGCCGCAATTGTGCAGGCCAGACAAGAGCCTGTCACAAAGATCCGGCACAGGTTAAATTGGCGCTTGCCATGAGCAACCCATCCCTTCCCTGTCAAAGCTTCAAGGTCCGTATCCAAACCCAGAGCGGTGAGTTTGTCGCGCCGCAGGACCAGACCGTGTTGCAGTCGGCACTGGACAGCGGGTATTCGCTGCCGAGTTCCTGTCGCAACGGTGTGTGCCGCACTTGCCTGTGCCGCTTGCACAGCGGCCGCATCAGCTACCGCATGGACTGGCCCGGTCTGAGCGCTGAAGAAAAAGCCGAAGGCTTGTTTTTGCCCTGCGTGGCCTACCCTGCCTCGGACCTGTTGATGCAAGTCGCTGAGCCCGGCGATTGAGGGGCAACTGAGAGCAGACTGAACTAAGAATCAACTGCAATCGATAATGCACGTGTGATTCATTTCCTGCGTCGATTTTCAAATTCAGTGCTGCTCGCCGGTCTGCTGAGCACCCTGACCAGCCCCGGCGTCTTGGCGGCAGCTGTGTTTGAAGACAGCATCGCTCAACGCACCATCGCCTGCACCGCCTGCCACGGCCCCGAGGGCCGTGCTGCACCCGACGGCTACTACCCGCGCCTGGCCGGCAAGCCCGCCGCCTACCTTTACCAGCAGCTGCTCAATTTCCGTGAAGGGCGTCGCCACTACGGGCTGATGACGCAAATGGTGGCGCCGCTGAGCGACGCCTACCTGATGGAGATCGCCCAGTACTTTGCCAATCAGCAAGTGCCCTACCCGGCTGCACAGCCGCACAAAGCACCGGCAAGCCTGCTGGCCAGGGGCCGGGAGCTGGTGCTGCATGGCGACGCTGCGCGCCAGGTGCCCGCTTGCGTGCAATGCCACGGTGAGCGCATGACGGGTGTCTTGCCACAAGTCCCCGGTCTCTTGGGACTGCCGCTGGACTATCTCAATGCGCAACTGGGGGCCTGGAAAACCGGTAAACGCCGTGCGCACGCACCCGACTGCATGGCGCAGGTGGTCCAGCGCCTGAGTCTGGACGACATCAACGCGGCGTCAAACTGGCTGGCAGCTCAAGCGGTGCCGGCGCAAAGTCAGCCTGCACCAGCGCATGCCACAGCAGCGGCCGCAGCCAAAGCTGGCGTGCCGGTGCCGGCCTGCGGCAGTGTGGCTTTGCCCACCGCCACGGCGGCGCCCGCCGGTGCCGCCGGCAGAGCGGCCAAATGACGCAAATGACGCACGCAAGGCTCTGGCGCCGGTTCAGCTGGGCGGCCTCGGCGGCGCTGCTGCTGACCGGTTTGCTGTGGCTACTGAACACCCGCGATGAAACCGCACCAGCCGGCCCGCCCGGCCCGGACAACAGCGCGGCCCTGCTGGCACGCGGCGAATACATCAGCCGTGCCGGTAACTGCATGAGCTGCCACACTGTGCCCGGCGGTGCGCCTTATGCCGGCGGGCGCGGTATCGACACCTTTTGGTACGGTGTTCTCCAGCAACCTCACGCCCGACCGCGACACAGGCCTGGGGAACTGGAGCCCCAGTGACTTCTGGCGTGCCCTGCACAACGGCCGCTCCAAAGATGGCCACCTGCTTTACCCTGCCTTTCCGTACACCAGCTACACGCAAGTCAGCCGCGCCGACAGCGACGCCCTGCACGCTTATTTGCAAAGCCTGCCGGCAGTGGCCGCCAGACCACCGGCACACACCTTGCGCTGGCCCTTTAATACCCAAGCGGCGCTGGCTGTCTGGCGGGCGCTTTATTTCAGCCCTGGCAGCTTTGTTCCTGAGCCCGTTCAAAGCGCTGATTGGAACCGTGGCGCCTACCTCGTGCGCGGCCTGGGCCACTGTTCGGCCTGCCATTCTGCGCGCGACGCGCTGGGCGGCAGCAGCCCGCTGGACCTGGCCGGCGGCCTGATACCGATGCAAAACTGGTATGCCCCCTCACTGAGTGCCAAAAATGAGGCCGGACTGGCCGATTGGCCGGTGGACGAGGTGGTGACGCTCTTGCAAACCGGTGTCGCACCGCGTGCCTCCGTGCTCGGTCCCATGGCCGAGGTGGTGTTGCACAGCACCCAGTACATGAGCCCGGCAGACTTGCGAGCGATGGCGGTTTATTTAAAGGCCCTGCCGCACAGCGACAACCTGGCGCCCGATTTGCCCAGCGCCGCGCGGGGCCCACGGGCCACTGCCCTGGCCACCTCAAGCAGTGCCAGGGCCGGCGCGCAGCTGTATGAAAACCACTGCGCTCAATGCCACGGCGACAAGGGCCAGGGCGTGGCAGGTGCGTACCCCGCCTTGGCCGGCAACCGCGCACTGAGCATGCCGGCTACCACCAACCTGGTGAAAATTGTTTTGTACGGCGGCTATGCGCCGGCCACGGCCGGCAACCCCAGGCCCTATGGCATGCCGCCATTTATGCTGGTCCTCAGCGACAGCGAAATCGCCAACTTGCTGACCTACCTGCGCAGCGCCTGGGGTCACCAGGCCGGAGAGGTTTCTGCGCTGGACGTCAACCGCGCGCGCAGCGGGCCCCAGCGCTAAAAGGCCGCCGGTTTCAAAGCCGGTCCCGCCGGGCCAGTTCCGGAAAGTAACGCAGCCAGGCCGCAGCAATCAGCAGCGTTCCCACGCCGCCCAGCACCACAGAGCCTACCGGCCCCATCACAGCAGCCGTGGCACCCGACTCAAACTCGCCCAGCTGGTTGGAGGCTCCGATGAAAACAGAGTTCACAGCACTCACACGCCCGCGCATTTCGTTGGGTGTTTCCATTTGAACCAGGGTCTGGCGCACCACCACGCTGACCATGTCAGCAGCGCCCGACAGCGCCAGCACAAGGATTGACAAAGTAAAACTGGTGGACAGGCCAAAGACCACCATGCACAGGCCGTAGACTGCCACCGCCCCCAACATGCGATGGCCCACGCGTCGCTGCAGAGGCCAACGCGTGAGCAGTGCCGACATGAGGACCGCGCCAACTGCGGGCGCGGCGCGCAACAGGCCCAGGCCCCAGGGGCCGACCATCAGAATGTCTTTGGCAAACAGGGGCAGCAAGGCCGTGGCACCGCCCAACAAGACCGCGAACAAATCCAGTGACACCGCGCCCAACAAGGCCTTGCGCTGCCAGACAAAAACCAAGCCTGCCAGCAAGCTGCGCATGGTCACCGGCTCATCCGGCGGGGGCAGGTGCACATAGCGCACGCGTGACATCAAAACACATCCAATAAAGAACAAGCCCGCGCTGCTCGCATACACCGCTGTGGCACCGGCCACAAAAATCAAGCCCCCCAAAGCCGGCCCGCCAATCACGGCAGTCTGCATGCCGCCGGCGCTAAAAGCCATGGCACGCGAGAGCAAGTCCGGCGGCACGAGTTGCGGCATCAAGGCCTGCTGTGCCGGCATTTGAAAGGCCCGCGCCGCACCCAAGGCCACGGACAAGCCCAGTAGCAATTCACGCGAGGCCCAGGGACCGCCGGCGAACAGTCCTTCGGTGGCGGCCATCAAGACCAAGGCCACCAGACCCTGAACCAACAGACAAACCAACACAATGCGCGCGCGGTGCAACCGGTCAGCCACATGACCGGCCACCAGCGTCAGCAGCAAGGCCGGCAAAAACTGAAACAAGCCGACCAGACCCAAGTCCCAGGCACTGCCGGTCAGCTCGTACATTTGCCAGCCCACGGCGACCATCAACATCTGCTGACCACTGATGCTGGCCAGCCGCGAATACCAAAGGCGCATGAAGGCCGTCTGGCGGGTCAAGTCAGAAAAGTTGTGCAAAGCCATGGCGCAGCAGCTTAACAGTGCCAAATGCAGGCTAAGGCTCAAGCATCTGCAACGATAATGGGTCTCACGGGCAGCAGGCCCGCATCCAACCCACAGGAGCACACCATGGCAAAAGGTCAACAATCCCAGAAGATGGTCAAGAAGCCCAAAAAAGACACATCGCCACCTAAACCTGTTTCTCCGGACGCTGTGCGTCCCACCATCGTCACCGTGGTGCCGGTGCGCGGCAAGCTGAAAAACAAATAAAGGCCGTGAAGCCCGCGCCACAAGACGGCACGCCAGCCCCGGATGCCGGCATCACAAGGCCGATGGCGCAACGCGGCAACCCCTTGCACGGGATCACGCTAGAGGCCATCGTCACCGCGCTGGCAGCCCATTACGGCTGGGAAGAACTGGGCCAACGCATCCAGATACGCTGCTTTGTGCTGGACCCCAGCGTGGCATCGAGCCTGAAGTTTTTGCGTAAGACCCCTTGGGCACGCGAAAAGGTTGAAAGCCTTTACCTTTATATGCTGCGTGAACAAAAGCGTGCCGCCCACTCTGCCCAGCCCTGATTTGCCTTTGAAGTTTCACTTCAGGGACGCTTGCCTGCTGGTGCTCGACAAACCCGCTGGCCTGCTGTCCGTGCCCGGTCGGGGAGCCGACAAACAAGACTGCCTGAGCGCACGCGTGCAAGCGCACTGCCCGGACGCACTGGTGGTGCATCGACTCGACATGGCGACATCCGGACTGCTGCTGATGGCCAGAGGGCTGAGCGCGCAGCAGCAATTGAGCCTGGCGTTTGCCGGGCGACGTGTTCACAAACACTACACCGCCGTGGTTCAGGGACTGATGGCCGAGCCGGCTTGCACACGGGATGCCGCGGACGCACAGTCGGGCTGGGGCTTAATAGACCTGCCGATTGCTGCCGACTGGCCGCGCCGGCCGCTGCGCATCATTGACCAAGCCTTGGGCAAACCCAGCCAGACGCGCTGGCGCATTGAAAGCCGTGACAGCGTTGCCGGCACAACCCGACTGCTGCTCGAACCCCAGACAGGCCGTACCCACCAGTTGCGCGTGCATTTGCAAGCGATCGGTCACCCCATCGTGGGCGATGCGCTTTACGGCCTTGACGAGCAGCCAGCGCAGCACGGGCGAATGCTGCTGCACGCCAGCGCGCTGAGCTTTGCACACCCTGTGACTGGCGAGTCCCTGCACTTCACCAGCACAGCCACTTTTTGATTGGAGAAGTCATGAAACCCCAGCATCTCACCATTTTGACCGGCGCTTCACGCGGCATGGGCCTGGCCATGGCTGAGCAGTTGTTAGCGCCAGGCCACACGCTCTTGTGCATTTCTCGGCAAGCCAACACGAAGCTCGCAGAACGCGCGCCAGCCCCGGGCGCGCAGCTGATGCAATGGACTGAAGACCTGGCGCAAGCCAACACAGTGAGTCAGCGCCTGCTGGCCTGGTTGCAGGGCCAGCCAGGCGACGGGTTTGCAAGCGCCACCCTGATCAACAACGCCGGCGTGATTCCGCCGATTGCGCCGCTCAGCCTGAGCGATCCGGCTGAGCTGGCGCATGCGCTGCGCGTGGGGCTGGAGGCGCCCATGTTGCTGAGCGCGGCATTTTTGCGGGCGACCGACAGCTGGCAGGCCACACGCAAGATCCTCAACATTTCATCGGGTCTGGGCCGCCGGGCCATGGCTTCGCAATCGGCTTACTGCGCGGCCAAAGCCGGCATGGACCATTTCACGCGCTGCCTGGCGCTGGACGAGGCGCTCAAACCCCGGGGAGCCAAAGTCTGCTCGCTGGCCCCAGGCGTGATCGACACCGACATGCAAGTTCAATTGCGCAGCACAGACGATGCACTGTTTCCGGACCGCCAAGGTTTTGCCGGCCTGCATCTGGGTGGGCAGCTGACTTCGCCGGACGAGGCGGCCAGGCGGGTGCTGGCGTATTTGGCGCGGGCTGACTTTGGACAGAACCCGGTGGCGGATGTGCGGGAGTAGCGGACGCCGTGAAGCGAAAAACAGGGATGGATCCCCGCCTGCGCGAGGATGACGCGGGGAAAGCAGTCATTCCTGCTTTAAGTTCGTCATTCCCGCTGTAAGCCCGTCATTTCTGATGTAAGTCCGTCTTTCCTGCTGTAAGTCCGTCATTCCTGCGCAGGCAGGAATCCATCTTCGCTCCCCAGACAAGAGTCGCCTTCAGGGCTCAATCTTCACGCCCTTCCAGAAGGCCACGCGGTCTTTGATGTTCTCGGCTTCGGGCTTCGGGTCGGCGTAGTACCAAGCTGCGTCAGTGTTCATTTCACCATTGACCAGCAGCGAGTAATAGCTCGCCTGCCCTTTCCACGCGCACATGGTGTGGTGGTTGCTGAAGGTGACATGGTCGCGGTTGAGCGCGCTGATCGGGAAATAGTGATTGCCTTCGAGCACAACGATGTCCTCGCTTTCTGCAATCACGGTGTTTTGCCAGATGGCTTTCATGGGAATTCCTGGGAAAGTTTGCAAAAGATTTAAACGCCGCCCTGAGTATGGGTCGCTCATAGCAGCCCTATTTACTTGTAACGCTCGCGCGCCAGCGCCGCGCCCTGGGCCAGCGCCTGAAGTTTTTTCAGGGCGACTTCGCGGCTCATGGGGGCCAGGCCGCAGTTGGTGCAAGGTAGCAGCCGGTTTTTGGGCACGTATTGCAAGGCCCGGCCGATGGTGTCGGCAATTTGCTCCGGGGTTTCAATTTCTTCGCTGGCAACGTCGATAACACCGACCATCACGTCTTTGCCTTCGAGCAAGGCCATCAGGTGTGGCGGCACTTGCGAGTGATAGCACTCCAGGCTGACCTGCTGGATACTGCTTTTGGCCAGCGCCGGAAAGATAGCTTCGTACTGACGCCACTCCTGGCCCAGCGTCACCTTCCAGTCGTCGTTGGCCTTGATGCCGTAGCCGTAGCAAATATGAACAGCGGTGGTGCAGGTCAGGCCCTTGGCCGCGATCTCCAATGCGGCCACACCCCAGTCGGCCGCCTCCTTCATGTAAACGTTGAAGGCCGGCTCGTCAAACTGGATGATGTCCACACCGTCGGCTTGCAGCGCCAGCGCCTCCTGGTTGAGCAGCTCGGCAAAAGCCATGGCCATTTTGACTTTGTCGCCGTAAAAACGATCTGCCACGGTGTCCACGATGGTCATGGGGCCGGGCAAGGTGAACTTGATTTTTTTGCCGGTGTGCGCGCGCAGCAATCGGGCCTCGGTCGCATGCACACGGCCTTTGAGGCGCAGCGTAGAAACCACCTGCGGCACCATGGCGTCATAACGGTTGTCACGAATGCCCATCTTCACCTTGTGATCGAAGTCGATGCCTTCGACCTGCTCCAGAAAACCGTGCACAAAGTGCTGGCGCGACTGTTCACCGTCGCCGATGACGTCCAGGCCGGCATCTTCTTGTGCCTTGATCCACAGCAGCGTAGCGTCCTGCTTGGCCTGCGCCAGTTCGGCGCCTTCGGCCTTCCACTGCGGCCAGAGTTTTTGCGTCTCAGACAGCCAGGCGGGTTTGGGCAGGCTGCCGGCGATGGTGGCGCTGAATAAGGGGGTGCTCATGAAAACTGTCTCCGTGCGGTGTTTTTGTGAATCGGGTCAGGGCGGGCAAAGCCGGCGCCACGCCACTATAGCGACAAGTCAGCAGGGGGCCGGAAATGCGTCCGGACAAAAGACTGTTCCAATAAGCGACTTCGACTGACCGCACCAAAGACACTACCCATGGCACTCAAAGCCACCATCTACAAAGCCCAATTGCAAATCGCCGACATGGACCGCAACGTCTATGCCGATCACACGGTGGTGATTGCACGCCACCCTTCCGAGGCCGATGAACGCATGATGATCCGGCTGCTGGCCTTTGCCCTGAATGTGACGGCCGACGACAACAAAGGCAAGCTCGAATTTGCCAAGGACCTGTGGGACGTGGACGAAGCCGCACTCTGGCACAAGGATTACACCGATGCCATCCTGCATTGGATCGACGTTGGCCAGCCCGACGACAAACGTCTGATGAAAGCCGCGGGCCGGGCCGAGCGCGTCACCGTGCTGAGCTTTTCCAGCAGCACGCCGGTCTGGTGGAAAGCGATTGAAACCAAACTCACGCGGGCGGCCAACCTGGTGGTCTGGCAAATTGACGCAGCCGAAAGCCAGGCGCTAGCCAAACTGGCCAACCGCACCATGCAACTGCAAGTAACGGTGCAAGACGGCACCGTGTGGATGAGCACCGGCAGTGACTCGGTGGAAATCACGCCGCGCCGTTTGAGCGCTCCGCGTGCGGGCTGACAAAACCGGCCGACGCTCAGTCGCAGCTAAGATGCGTCACCCACCCGCTCAAGTCATGTTTTAACGCTTGCTGAACGGTGCGGCTTTTGATTACCCTGACACCTTTCATGCCCCCCATTCTTTATTTCTTTGCGCTCTGCAACCTGGTGATTGGCAGCGGCGCTTTTGTGCTGGGCGGCATCTTGCAGCCCCTAAGCACTTCTCTTGGCATCAGCGTGGCGGCTGCCGGTCAGGCCATGACCGCTTATGCGCTGGCCACCGCCTTGCTTGCGCCCATGTTGATCGTGCTGACAGCCCAATGGCCGCGCAGGCGCGCTATTGAGCTGGCGCTGGGCTTGTTCACGGCTGGCTGTGTGGCGTGCGCGCTGGCACCCAACCTGACGCTGCTGTTGCTGGGCCGGGTGCTGATGGGCGCAGGCGCCATGTTCACGGCCCTGGTGTCGGCACTGGCTGTGAGCATGGTGCCACCGGCGCTGCGCGGGCGGGCGCTGTCCATCACGTTTTTAGGTATGAGCGTGAGCTACGCGGTGGGCATTCCCATCGGTGCCTGGTTAGGTTTTGAATACGGCTGGCGTGTGCCGGTCTGGCTGTCTGCGGGCGCCAGTCTGGCGGCGCTGATCTCCGTGCATTGGCTGGTACCCGGCAATCTGGCGAGCGCCGGAGCTGGCTTTGCCGGCTTTCGTGCAGCGGCCAGGCAATCTGCCGTACTGCGAATTTGGCTGCGCACCCTGCTTTACTTTGTGGCGGTTTTCAGCGTCTTTGCCTACATCGGGCCGGTGTTGCAAGCGCTCAACCCCATGAGCTCGACCGAGCTGTCGGTGACGCTGGGTCTGTTTGGTCTGGCCGGTGTGGCGGGCACGCTCAGCGGCGGCTGGGCCAATGACCGCTTTGGCTCGCTGCGCTGCCTGCGGGTGCAACTGAGCGTGCTGACCCTCATGATGCTATTGCTCCCACTGACCGTCGGCCACCCGCTGCTGAGTTTGTCGACCTTGATGATTTGGGGGATTGCCGGCTTCGGCATGATGTCACCACAGCAAAGCCGGCTGGCCAGTCTGTCGCCCACGCAAGCGCCTTTGCTGCTGAGCCTGAACGGCTCCATGCTCTACCTGGGCACCGCCCTGGGAAGCATCGTCAGCGGCAGCCTGCTCAGCCAGGTGGGCTTTGCGAACCTTGGCTGGGTCGGCTTGCCTTTCGGCATTCTGGCGCTGCTCACACTGGCCTTTGACCGCAAGCTGGTGCCCTCGAAAGCGCACGCCGCGGCTTGAGCGCCAGCCAATTTTCTGCCATGCCAGCCGCAGCCCAGGCTAGGTTCTGCTTAAAACAATTACAAAATAGTTAAAAAAATAAAATTTAAAGCATTTTTAAAACATAAAGTATTAATTTTTCTCAAAAGACTCTATGATTGTCTTGTAAAAAAACCCGGGGCGCCAGCCGCTTTGCGCCCGCAGATCTCAAGCAATCTCAATCAAGGAGTTCGCAGGATGTTCAATAAACTCAAACCTAACGCGCGGTCCGTCAGCATGGAGCGTTTTGAAACGCTCATAGGCCCTGGCACCACTGTTGATGGAGACCTGGTGCTGATCGACAGCGTGCGAATTGACGGCAAGGTGGTTGGCGACATTCAGGCCAGCCAAAGCAATAAGGCAACGGTGGCGATTGGGCCTACTGGTGAAGTGATAGGCCATATCAGCGCCTTCAGGGTCATCGTGGCCGGCAAAGTCGAGGGTAATATCGCTGCGCTCGAGCGGGTAGAGCTCAGCCATGATTGCCTGGTGCAAGGCGATATTTCTTATGGCTCCATCAACGTGCAGCACGGTGCGCGACTGCAGGGGCTGATCATTCAGAAACTGCCCGAAGCAGCGCCAGCCGGCGAAGCGGATCAGGCCATCTTGGCCATTCGCAAAGCTCAGGAAACTGCGCGCTGACAAGCCACTGGTGCGGCGGCGGGTCGCCAGGGTGGCGACTCAAGACGACTGCAGGCCCAGTGCTTTCCAACCCGCGTGCCCGAGCTTCTCCAGCGTTTTGATGTTTTCTTCAAAGATGGTTTCAGCCTCGGGAAAAGCCTCAACAGCCTTCTCCACGCTGTCTTCGCGCAGCAGGTGCAGCGTGGCAAAAGGCGCGCGGTTGGTGTAGTTGCTGATGTCATCCGGCTCAGTGCCGTCAAACTGAAAGCGCGGATGAAAGCTGGCGAGTTGAATGACGCCCTCCAAACCGTGCTCTTCGACCACGCCATCGGCCACTTCCAGAAAATCATTGAAGTCCAGAAAGTCTTCGAACAGCGTGGCATGAATCAGCAGCGTGGTGTCAATCTCTTCCGCCGGTGTGGCCACCAGCAAATCAAGCTCACGGTCTAACTCTTCCAGCAAATCGTCCGCATGCCGCGCCCGGCTGACCACCAGCCGCACCTGGTTCTTGACATACACCGCCTTGGCAAACGGGCACAGGTTCAGCCCGATCACAGCTTTTTCAAGCCAACGCCGCGTTTGGGTAATAACTTCTTCTTCAGACATGTAGACGAACCTCGAAAAGCCCTTCGACAAGCTCAGGGCGAACGGATAAAAAAGCGCGGCGAATTCAAACCCAGCAAGGGCCGCGGAACCGGCTTCGCCGGGCCACAGGCGCAGCGGCCCCATCGGGCCCTTCGACAAGCTCAGGACGAACGGATAAAAAAGCTCAGAAAGAACGGTGCTCTGACATGCAGTGCGCGACCGTGGGGGCTTATTTCAGCGCTTTGAAGCGCATGCGCTTGGGTTTGGCGCCCTCTTCGCCCAGGCGTTTCTTCTTGTCGGCTTCGTATTCCTGGTAGTTGCCGTCAAAGAAGGTCCACTGGCTGTCGCCTTCGGCCGCCAGAATGTGCGTGGCAATACGGTCCAAAAACCAGCGGTCGTGGCTGATGACCATCACCGAGCCGGCGAATTCGAGCAGCGCGTCTTCGAGTGAGCGCAGGGTTTCCACGTCGAGGTCGTTGGACGGCTCGTCAAGCATCAGCACGTTGCCGCCGGCGATCAATGTCTTGGCCAGGTGCAGGCGTCCGCGTTCACCGCCAGAGAGCATGCCCACGCGCTTTTGCTGGTCGGCGCCGTTGAAGTTGAAGCGTCCTGCGTAGGCGCGGCTGGGCATGGTGAAACGGCCGACAGTCAACATGTCCAGGCCGCCGGAGATGTCTTCCCAGACGGTTTTTTCGTTGGCCAGGTCGTCGCGGTGCTGGTCGACAAAGGCCATGCGCGCGGTCTTGCCGATCATCACTTCGCCGCTGTCGGGCTTTTCCTTGCCGGCGATCAGCTTAAAGAGCGTTGATTTACCGGCACCGTTGGGGCCGATGATGCCGACGATGGCGCCGGCCGGAATCTTGAAGTTCAGGTTGTCGATCAAGAGGCGGTCACCAAAGGACTTGCTCACGCCCTTGAACTCGATGACCTCGTTGCCCAGGCGCTCGGCCACGGGAATGAAAATCTCTTGCGTCTCATTGCGCTGCTGGTATTCAAAGTCCGACAGTTCCTCGAAGCGGGCTAAACGCGACTTGCTCTTGGCCTGGCGCGCCTTGGGGTTCTGGCGTGACCATTCCAATTCTTTCTTCAGTGCCTTGGCACGGGCTTCCTCGCCCTTTTGCTCTTGCGCCAGACGCTCGCCCTTTTGGTCCAGCCAGCTGCTGTAGTTGCCTTTCCAGGGAATGCCGTGGCCGCGGTCCAGCTCCAGAATCCACTCGGCAGCGTTGTCCAGGAAGTAACGGTCGTGGGTGATGGCAACCACGGTGCCCGGAAAGCGCTGCAAGAACTGTTCGAGCCAGTCCACCGATTCGGCGTCCAGGTGGTTGGTGGGCTCGTCAAGCAGCAACATGTCGGGTTTAGAGAGCAGCAGGCTGCACAGCGCGACGCGGCGCTTTTCGCCGCCGGATAGCACGCCGATCTTGGCGTCCCAGGGCGGCAGGCGCAGCGCGTCGGCAGCGATCTCAAGCTGGTGCTCAGAATCCGAGCCGCCGCTGGCGATGATGGCCTCAAGCTCAGCCTGCTCAGCGGCCAGCGCGTCAAAGTCGGCATCCGGCTCGCCGTAGGCGGTGTACACGGCCTCAAGGCGTGCCTTGGCGGCGAACACATCACCCATGCCGGCTTCCACGCTTTCGCGCACAGTGTGCGAGTCATTGAGCTTGGGTTCCTGCGGCAGGTAGCCGATGTTCAGGTTGGGCATGGCCATGGCCTCGCCCTCGATCTCGGTGTCCAGGCCGGCCATGATCTTGAGCAAAGTGGACTTGCCCGAGCCATTGGTGCCCAGCACGCCAATTTTGGCGCCCGGGAAAAAGCTGAGCGACACATTCTTCAAAATCTGGCGCTTGGGTGGAACGGTCTTGCTGACCTTGTTCATGGTGAAAACGTACTGGGCCATGGTGTGTGTAAGTTGGTGTATCTGCCCCCAAAAAAGATGGAGGCTCAGCTAGGTGAGTGAAATCAAGTCTGCTGGCAGACTGGGCTGCCAGCAAATCCATTGGGTATTATCCCAGTTCAGCGCGCCTCAAGGCTAGGGCTTATGGATGAAGTTGTGTGTGGTGGTGGTTCATGGTTGATTCAAAGGCGGCAAAGCGCTCAATTTGTTGGCCACCCGCTGGCAAGCCGCTATCAAGTCGGTCACGAGTCGCGAATCGACTTCGAGCATGCCTTCGTACTCGCCAAGGTTGCGAGCATCGTGGCATTTGGAAAGCACCCTCCAAACCTCCGGCCCCAGGCCCAAGGTGTGCGGTAGCAGTTGGAAAACAATAAAGCGATTGCCCGAGCGATAGCCATGCCAGCGCAAGGCCGCCAGGCACAACGCGTGCGCAGCGTTGTACGCCAAGTCAAACTGGCTCTCTAGTGCCAAGCTGGCTTTTTGGGCATCTTGCAAACGCGCCATCCCCATGCGCTGAAGGCCCGCAAATTCTTTGCTGTCGGGTGGCTCTGCACGCAATGGCTTACCAGGACCGGTCAGGTTTTCAAAGGGTGAGGTCATGCTCTCCCCCGATCAGCCAAACCTTGGGCTGAGACATGACCCGGGACACGAACGAACCATCCTCTGCAAGCCTTTTGGCGAAATCCTGCTGCGTCAAGATGTTCGGGTTGACCTCTCTGCCCAGCAATTCGGTGGCCGCTTGTAGCTTCAGAATGGTATCGCCAAAGGTCAAGGTGTCACTCACCAGCATCAAGTCAATGTCGCTGGTGGCCGTGTCTTCTTTTTTGGCAATCGAGCCATACACAAAAGCCGCCTTAATTTGCCAGGCCAAGGGGGCCAACGCCGCACGCAAGGGCTCGGCCAAACCCACGGTCTTGCGCACCATTCCACACAACTCGTCATAAATGGGAGAAACAGGGTTGGCTTGGTAATGCTTCTGATTGCCCACCGCTTTGACAGTGACCAGCCCGCTCTGCGACAAGCTCGCCAATTCGCGTTGCACCGCACCCGAGCCCACCCCAGCCAGGTTAATTAACTCTGTGGCGTAGAAACTGCGCTCCGGCTGCCCGAACAGCAAACCCAATACGCGCTGCTGCGTGCCAGAGAACAAAGCGTCTGCCAAGCCGGCAGCGCGTGGCGTTGAGGAGATTTGATTTTTTGAAGTACCCATTTTGGGCATTTTAATACCCAAAATGGGTATTTTGTAGATTTGGTGCCTTGTGTGATCTCATGGCGGCAGCTCCTCCTGAACACAGTAAGTTTGGCAAAAAACGTCCGAGGGCATGATCGGGCACGAACTGGCGCGCGCAAACTCAGCCGCAATGGCCAGCAAATCGCGGTCGCCAGATACCAGCACCTGCGCTTTGCCAGTCACCGCCAAGTGCATGAACGGCAAATCCAGCGCATCGCGGCAATCGGGCACCGCGGGAGGCGGCTGCGGAATACGCACGGTTTCGGAATACGGCAAGTAGTCGGCCAGCAACTCGTCTTGTTCAGCTTGCGACAAACCAAACTTGGGATAGGCCAACACGCGCACCAGCTCTTGCACCGTGGCTGTACTGACCAACGGCAACACCAAGCCGCGCTGCCAAGCCTGCCGCACCTGCCCGGCTGCGCCGCCGCGAAACACCAACGCAGACAAAACCACGTTGGTATCCAGCACGACGCGAACAGCGGCGCTCATGCTTTAGGCTTGGACTTTTTGGCTGCTGCCTTCTTCGGCTTGGTGGAGGTGACATCATAAGCCGCAGCAGACTCGTTGACCATGGCCGCAGCAACCGCAGGCGGCCTGGCCCAAGCCACCGCTGCGGCCATGTCATCGGCTGTGAGGTCTAACTCGGCTAATTTGGCGCGGACCGCATCGCCACGCTGAATGCGCACCGGCGTCAGAATGAGCTGGCCGCCCCGGGCCTCCACATCAAAGTATTCGGTCGCCCCCACAGCCTGCGTCAGGCTCTTGGGCAGGGTGAGCTGGTTTTTGGCGGTGATTTTGGCAAGCATGCTTTTTTCCGAAAGTAAGGATTCATTACTTTAACGCAAATCCAGTGGGCTTTTTGGCTACGCCCAACACAATAGAGCCGCCCTGGGTGTTGGCCATGGCGGAATACGACGTCCAAAAACTGCCAGGCATGCCAACGCGTGCCGACTTGAATTCGGTGTCGATGCCTTCGGTGCTGAATTGAAGGGCGGTGAAGAGGTCAAGTTGGCGCATGAGGTTTCTTGATTGAAAGCCTGGCATCATGAAATTCCCCAAGCAATTGTGTTCACCGTCAAAGCTCATTCGACAGTCTCCAATATGGCAGCTACCGCATTCAGGTCCGCAGCCAACCCGTCATACATTGCATCCATAGCAAAACCCCATCCAGTAATAGTGCTCGCAACATCAATACCGAAAACCATAGCGCCATCAGCGAGTTTCTTGTCCTTTTCCGCTCCAGCAGCGTGGGCAGCCAATACTCGCAGTCCATTTAGCGCAAAGATTCGATTCATTTCTGGAAGCAGTTTCTTGGTGTCCCAAATCGCAGCGATTGCCGCAGCATCTTTCCCAATATCGTAGCCATGCTCCCTGGCTAAAACACAGATTTGAAGCAGCGTACCTACCAGCTTCAGCGCACCGAAGTCTTTCACTTGATCGCGTGGAACACCCAGCTTTAGCACTAAATTCCGCAATGGCGCTGGCTTAAGTTGCTCCAACACTTTGAACAGAATTACCGAACGCGCCAAGAATTGATCCTGCGTCGCGTTCATCCGAATCACGCCGGTGGTGGCGCCAAATACCTCTGGAGACCACCACCCTCTATAGTTCACATCGTCGGTGCTAAGCGAACCAATTTCCTCTTGCGTGAAACCCGCTCCAAGCCAGTCCGACAATTGGCAAAGTGCTTGCGTCAAACGCAAGTAGCCGAAAGCAATAGCCTTCGCACGCTGGGCGACGTTTTGATTGCCGTTCTTGGCCCTATCCTTCTCAGCTAAAGACTCAAGTACGGCGTGCCTGTGCCAATGCGAGATGACGGCGGGCGGGCATCCCTCGTACAATTTTTTCAGTTCCACTCGTATGTGCTCTCGCCCAATACGATCCGTGCGGCTCGTACCCCACCAGCCCCCGTAGCTAACGCCACCTGACTCAGGATGCAATTTGTACTCCGGGCGTGCCTCATACTCAGTCAAAACAGCATCCGAGACATACCCGTAAAGCCAATCTTTCGATGCGCGTTGGAGATTCATTGGCCCAGGGTGACCTGGCCATTCCAGCGCCGGGTCTACTGCATCCGAAATCGGACGCCCTTTCGGCTTCAAGATGAGCGATGAACCCCACACACGTGCGAACTGCGGCGCACCGGCATGATATTTGTCCTTCAAAAGCCCCATGCCAAGTAGCCGCCCAGGCAAATCGAATTTATTCCCTTCACTGCCCGCTAATACTTCATCAAAAGATTTATCTTCTAAGGAAGACCGCTCTTCGTAGTACACAGCGACCGCCGCACAACCCTTCAAAGAACAGTAATCCTCCAGATAATCCCGGCGCATCGTCAAGTACACCAAGGGCTGTTGCGACTTCTGGTTGTAGTTGACATGAGACCGAGCGCGAATCACATCGTAGACAGGGCCTTGCGGATCGTCCCAGCAGACAGTGCCGTCTACGAGATATCGAGGGACCAGCCCGTACGTCATTAACATGACGTTGTCAGGAAGAACAACCTCCCGGTCGTGCCGCTTCCAGGAATTGATGACGGTCTGAAACTTCTCATTCCGGCCCTTGCGTCCGTCTATCCAGAATCGGGTGTCGTAAATTTGGCCTTCATCAACGCAGGGCATCGGCCCCCAAGAACGCACCTCCCATCCAATGCCACCAGGAGACGTCATGACGTCATTGACTACATCCAATGGAACCAAAGCAGTGCAAACGTGCTTGGCCCCTTTGTAACCATTGACGTCACTCTCATTTATCTCTGCAATCACAACGTATTCAGCCACTCCATCGTCATATGGTGCTGCCAAATGACGCATGGATTCTGGCCAATATTTCGCCATATCAATCATGTGTAACCTTTCACGACGTGGCCGGTGTTCAAAGGAAATTCGCGCAGAGCCACGCCCGGTGCGGCGTGAATGTTGGCCTGGGCCATGTCGCAGATGTGCCAACCGGCCGCAAGCAGCAGATCGTCAATCAGGACGCGGGCGCGCTCTTCGGGCTTCATTGCTTTTGGGCTAAAAGTTGTTTAAAAATTGAGCTATTTAGTTTTTATTCATATTGAAATGTAACTCTTAAAGATAATTTGGAGAGACATGCGACAATATCTCTATTGACGGCCTCCAGTTGCCCGGCAATGTCAGCACTTCTGCTGGGGCCTTTTCCAGACTGCTCTACCAAAGCCAGTTTGCGATGCAAGCGCCTAACCTTTGATCCCTACCGACTTTTGACTGGCGGCCTTCGGGCCAAGCAGGTCGGTTCACGCGCCCGGAAAACGGCGCTACCCCACTATGACTTTTGAAGAATTGAACCTGGCCCCGGCCATCCTGAAGGCCGTGCTTGAGCAGGGCTACGACACTCCCACCCCGATTCAAGTGCAGGCCATTCCGGCCGTGCTGGCCGGCAGTGACTTGCTGGGCGGCGCCCAGACCGGCACCGGCAAAACGGCGGCTTTCACGCTGCCCCTGCTGCAGCGCCTGTCTACCGAGCCGCGCCTCGTCAACCGCCGCGGCGTCAATGCCGTGCGCGCTTTGATCATGACGCCGACGCGTGAACTCGCAGCGCAGGTTGAAGAAAGCGTTCGCGTTTACGGCAAGTACCTGGACATCACCTCGATGGTGATGTTTGGCGGGGTTGGCATGGGCGCGCAAATTGACAAGCTGCGACGTGGCGTTGACGTTCTGGTGGCCACCCCCGGCCGCCTGCTGGACCACGCGCAGCAAGGCACGCTGGACTTGTCGCAAGTGCAGGTGCTGATCCTGGACGAAGCCGACCGCATGCTGGACATGGGCTTCATCCACGACATCAAGAAAGTGCTGGCCCTGGTGCCTAAGCAAAAGCAGACCCTGCTGTTCTCGGCCACTTTCAGCGACGAAATACGCGAGCTGGCCAACGGCTTGCTGCGCAACCCGGTGTCTATCCAGGTCACGCCGCGCAACACCACGGTGCAGCGCATCACGCAAACCATTCACCCGGTGGGCCGCGCCAAAAAGAAAGCGCTGCTCACGCACATCATCTCTGAGCACAACTGGAGCCAGGTGCTGGTGTTCACGCGCACGAAGTTCGGCGCCAACAACGTGGCTGAGCACCTGACGAAAAACGGCATCCCGGCGATGGCGCTGCACGGCAACAAGAGCCAGACCGCCCGCACGCAGGCGCTGGCCGGTTTCAAAAACGGCGACATCCGTGCCCTGGTGGCCACCGACATCGCCGCCCGCGGCATTGACATCGACGAGTTGCCACACGTGGTGAACTACGAAATACCGAACGTCAGCGAAGACTATGTGCACCGCATCGGCCGCACCGGCCGCGCCGGCAACAGCGGCGAAGCCGTCAGCCTGGTGTGCCTGGACGAAGAAGGCTTCATGCAAGACATTGAGCGCTTCACCAAGCAGAACATTGAAGTCGTGGTGGTGCCCGGCTTTGAAGCAGACCCCGGCGAACGCGCAGAGCCGCTGGCCATGGGCCGCCAGACGATCTGGGGTGGCCTGGGCAAGCCGCCAAGCCGCGAAGTCATGCAGGCCGCCGCCAAAGCGGCCCGCAGCGAGATGATGACGCGCATACGCGAAAACAAACCGCAAACAGGCCGTGGCCCGGGTGCTGGAAACAGTGGCAATGGTGGCGGTGGCAACGCCGGCCGCGGTCGCAGTGCAGGCGGTGGCAATGGTGGTGGTGGCGGCGGTGGAGGCGGACGCGGCCCACGGCAGAACACGGGCTACTCACAAGGCGGCCAGGGCGGTCAGCCCGCACAAGCTCGCAACCCGAATGCGCAACCCCCACGTCAGCAGCAAGCACGGCCCCAATATGACGACGATGCCCAACCCACCAGCCATGTCTCTTCAGGCTTCCCCTCTTCTGGCCAGCCCACTGGCGGCAACCGTGGTGGCTTCCGTGGCGGCCGCCCCGCAGGCGGCGGTGGTGGCGGTGGCGGCGGCGGTGGCGGACCACGCTCGGGTGGCGGTGGTGGCCGGGGCAACGGGTATGGTCGGTCGGGCGGTTCTGGCTCGTTTAACGGCCGATAAAACCAGCGCCTATGCAGCGGTCCATACCTTGGGCCGCCGGGCACCTGAACTTCCAGCCGGCGCCCCCAGCGCGCGGCTGGTGTCTCATGTGAGCCAGTCTTTGCTTGAAGTGCAGGTGCCGCCGGCCGATGACATGTTCATTGCGCTGGGCACCACCATTGCTGTGGCCGGAAGTCAGGCAGCTTTTCGTGCGGTTGATCTGGACGCCGTGCTGGCCCTGGCACGCGCAGCGCGCGCAGCCGGTGTGCGCAGGCTGGGCGTGGTCAGTGCCATGGGTGCTGATGCCAAGTCCCCTGTTTTTTACAACCGCGTCAAGGGCGAGATGGAGCTGGCAGTCAGTGCCCTGGGCTTTGACACCGTGGTGATCGCCCGCCCGTCCCTGCTCGATGGCGAGCGGGACGCTCTGGGTCAGCCGACCCGGCGCGGCGAACAGTTCGCGCTCAAAGTGATGCGCCTGCTCAAGCCCCTGATTCCCCGCAACTACCAAGCGATTTCAGACGCGCAAGTGGCCAAGGCCTTGGTCGAGGCGGTTCTGGCAGGACGACCGGGCGTGCAGATTTTGCTGTCGGGGCAGATGCAGCCACGCTGAACTTTGCCCGGCGGCTATCAGTCTTTCACAAACAAAGTCACCAGCGGCTGGTCGCCAAGCTGCCGGCTCCAGTGCCCGTGCAGCGCGGGGTCAAACACCGCGCCCTCGGGCAGCGTGTCAGCCGAGTAAAAGGAGTCACCCGCCTTGAAGACGCGCGAACTGCCGTCCTGCAGGCCTATTTCCATTTGTCCTTGCAACACAAACAGCCACTGCTTGGTGCCCGTGCAATGAAACTGGCTTCTGAAACCCACCGGGCTCTGGCGCAGCTGGTAACCCGACGACGGTCGCAGCGGGGACAACATGGCCTGGGGTGTGCCTTCGGTGAGTGCCAGCGACTCCTCGCGAAAGCGCGCGCGGCCATCGGTGTCGGTGAAAAGAATGACGGTGGTGAGGCTGGCAGGCGTTGTCATGAAGGGCTTTCAAAAAAGTGTTGCTGCCGGTTCAAGCCGTGGGCTGACGGTAGCGCGCCCAGGCCTCGGGGGTCGGGGTGGTGCCCGCGCCGGGCAGTGTCGGTAAACGGAAATAACCGTTCACCACCTCGGCCGGCTCGGTGAAGCAGTCCTTGATCCAGGGAATGTATTCCAGCACCTCGCAAGCCGGGTGCGCGTAAGACAGGTGAACATGCACCTGACTCATGTCGCCGGCATGCGCAGCCACCGGCAGGCGAAATGAATGCGCCGTGTCACACACGCGCAGCACTTCGGTCAGGCCGGCCATGCGTGTCACATCGGGCTGCACCCAGGCAATAGCCTGCTGCGCAAAAAATTCGGCAAAAGCATCTGTCGTGTAAAGCTGCTCGCCCAACGCCACCGGAATGCTGGTGGCCCGGGCCAGTTGCGCATGGCCCTTGACGTCGTCATGCCAGAGCGGCTCTTCAAACCAGAACACATCGTGCGCCTCTGCAGCGCGGCAAAAACGCTGGCAGGTGGCCAGGTCCCATTTGCCATTGCCGTCAATGGCCAGCGTGACATTCGGCCCGATGGCCTGACGCACGGCGGCCAGACGGCGAAGGTCGCGCTCGACACTGGAGCCGACCTTGATCTTGATGCCGGTGAAGCCCTGCTCTACCGCACGCACTGCGCCGGCCACCAGTTGATCGTCAGGAATGCTGAGCCAGCCGATGTCGGTGTTGTAAGCCCTTACCTTGTCGCGAATTTGCCCGCCCAACACTTTCCACAGCGGCTGGCCGGCCGCTTTGGCTTTCAGGTCCCACAGCGCCACGTCGATGGCGGCATGCGCCAACGTGGTGATGCCGGCACGGCCCACCCATTGCAGCACCGGGTTGCGCGCCAGTTTTTGCCACAGGCGCGTGATGTCGCGGCTGTCTTCGCCGACCAGCAGCGGGGCATGGCAGGTTTCGATGCAGCGGGTGATCAGGTGGTCGCTGGCCAGGTGCGCGTGCGTGCCGGTAAAACCGTAGCCCGTCAAGCCGTCCTCGGTGTCGATCTGCGCGCCCACCACGCCCCAGTGCGAAATGCTGTGTGTGCTGTCGGCAATCTGCGAGCCGGTCACCGGCACATGCAAGATGAAAGGTTTAACGGATTTGATTTTCATGAACGACCTTGAACGGTTGAAAAACTTCAGGAGGCGCTGGTGTTGCGCACGATGGCGTCAGCGCGCAAATGCAGGTCGGGCAGAAGTTCAAGACCCAGGCCCGGTTTGTCGCCCAGGCTGAGCATGCCGTTTTTAACCACGGGCAATTCAGTGACCAGCTCTTTGTACCAGCCGGTGTAGAAAGCGCGCACGCTTTCCTGCACCAGGGCGTTGGGCGCGTGCAATGACAAATGGCTGGAAGCCGTCCAGACCACCGGGCCGGTGCAGTCATGCGGGGCCACCGGCAGCTGCCAGGCGTCGGCAAGAGCGGCAATTTTGCGGCCTTCAGACAGGCCGCCGCACCAGCTGAGGTCGGGCATCACAACGCCGGCCACGCCGGTTTGCAGGTAGTCCTTGAAGCCCCATTTGTAGCTCAGGGTTTCGCTGGCGCAGATCAGCGCATCACAGTCTTTGGCGTATTGCTTGAGTAAATCCAGGCTGTCCATGCGGATCGCGTCTTCATGCCAGAAAGTATTGAAAGGCTTGAGGGCGCGCGAGATTTTTTGCGCCATGGGCAAACGCCACAGGCTGTGGAACTCGACCATGATGTCCATCTGCTCGCCAACCGCATCGCGAATCTTGCGAAAGGGTTCGAGCGCCAGATCGAGGTCGGCGTTGCTGATGTACTGGCCATGGCTTTTTTCGGCGGCCGGGTCAAACGGCCAGATCTTCATGCCGGTGATGCCCTCTGACAGCAGCGACTCGGCCAGCTCGCCGGCGCGGTTGAGAAAACCTTCCAGGTCTTCGTAAGGGCCGGCTGATTTTTTGGCGGCGCCTATGCCCCAATTGGCACTGGACTGGTTGGTGGTGCTGCGCACGTACTGGTAGCCGGCGCAGGTGTTGTAGATGCGGATGTCGTCTCGGCTTTTGCCGCCCAGGGCGGTGTAAACCGGCATGTTGGCGGCTTTGCCAAAAATGTCCCACAGCGCAATGTCCACAGCGGAGTTGCCGCGCGTTTCTGCACCGGAGCCGCGCCAGCCCAGGTAGCCCGTGATGTCGCGGTTGCGCGACTCGATGGCCAGCGGGTCTTTGCCGATCAGCTTGGGACCCACCCATTCATGGATATAAGCCTCGACAGCCGCCGCACCCATGAAGGTTTCACCCAGACCGGTCAGGCCCTCGTCGGTGTGAATGCGCACCCAGATGATGTTGGGGAACTCGCCCAGGCGGACAGTTTCTACGTTGGTGATCTTCAAGGTTTGGCCTCGTGAGGTGGTGGCAAATCAATCAAGGAATGAAAAAAGCCGCCAGGGCTTACCCCGGCGGCTGTATCAGCGGGCGTTTCAGCCGCCGCGTGATTTCTTCAAGGCATCCCAGACCACGTTAACGGCTTCAGCACCGATGGTGGGAATGTTCTTGTCATAGACAGGGCGGATCTTGTCTGTAATACGCTTCATCTCGGCCGGAGAGATCTCGTTGACCTGCATGCCTTTGGTTTTCAGCGCAGCGAGAGATTTCTCATTGAGCGTGCGATTCGCGGCGCGCTGGACTTTCTGGCCTTCACGGGCGGCTTCACGCAGCACAGCTTGCTCTTGCGCACTCAGCTGGTCCCACAGCTTCTTGCTGTAAAGCACCAGGAAAGGTGTGTAAGCATGGCGCGTGACCGACAGGAACTTCTGCACTTCATTGAACTTGGAGGTCTCAATAGTCACAAACGGATTTTCCTGACCGTCGATGGTTTTGGTTTCCAGCGCGGTGAACACTTCACCGAAAGCCATAGGCACAGCGTTGGTGCCCAGGGTCTTGAAAGTGTCAATAAAGATGTTGTTTTGCATGACGCGCACTTTGACGCCGTCAAAGTCTTCCACCTTGGTGACCGGGCGCTTGCTGTTGGTCAGGTTGCGAAAACCGTTTTCCCAATAAGCCAGGTTCACCAGGCCGGCTTCTTCCAGCTTCTTGTTGAAGTACACGCCAGCCGGGCCGTCCAGCACGGCATCGGCTTCCTTTTCATTGAGAAACAGGAAAGGCAGGTCAAATGCGCCCAATTCCTTGACGATGCCCACCAAAGGTGAGCTGGAGGTGCAAACCATCTCTTGCGTGCCGGCACGCAAGGCCTGCGTGGCTGGCAGATCGCCGCCGGCAGAGCCGCCCCAGAAGGCACTGATTTTGAGCTTGCCGCCGGTTTTGGCCGCTAGCACTTCCTGCATTTTCTTCACGCCCAAGCCCACAGGGTGGTCTTCGTTCACGCCATTCGTGAACTTGATGGTACGGTCGGCAAATTGGGCGAAGCTGGAAGTCGCCACCAGCAAAGTAGCAGCAGCCAGGGCTGAAGCGAGGGTTCTACGTTTGAACATACAAGTCTCCTTTATAAAAACAGTTGGTAACCGAAACTAATAAAAACCACGGGGAAAAACAAGGTTAGGTTCACTTCATCAACCAATGCAGTGGCACCAAAACGATGGAGGGGAACAATACCAGCAAAAACAGCACGGTCAATTGGGCCAGCAAAAAGGGCAACACCCCTTTAAAGGCCTCGTCCATGCTGATCTTAGCGACGCCGCAAACCACATTGAGCACGGTGCCCACCGGGGGCGTGATCAGGCCGATGGCATTGTTCATGATGAACATCACGCCAAAATAGACCGGGTCAATGCCGGCCTTGAGCACCACCGGCATGAGAACCGGCGTGAGGATCAACACTGTGGGCGTGAAGTCAAGCGCGGTACCGACGATCACGATCAGAACCATCATGACGAACATCAACAGGATCTTGTTGTCCATGAAAGGCGACAACATATTGGCGACTTCGGTCGGAATATTGGCCACAGTGATCAACCAGGCACTGACCATGGCGGCCGCCACCAGGAACATCACCACGGCCGTGGTTTTACCGGCCGCCAGAATCAAGCTGTACAAGGCTTTGAACTTGAGTTCGCGGTAAATGAACATGCCCACCACAAAGCTGTAGACCGCAGCCACCACGGCCGCTTCAGTCGGGGTGAACACACCGAACTTCATACCGCCGATGATGAGCACCGGCAGCGCCAATGCAAAGCCGCCTTCAGCCGTGATCTTCAGGCGATCCGGCATGCTGACGCGCGGGCCGGGCGGAACGTTTTCTTTTTTGGCCACCCACCACCAGGTCAGGCCGATGGCCACGCCCATCAAAATACCCGGCACAATGCCGGCCAGAAACAACTTGGTGATGGACACATTACCGGCCACACCAAAAATAATCATGCCAATCGACGGCGGAATCACAGGCGCAATGATGCCGCCCGAGGCAATCAGCCCGGAGGCCCGGCCGATGTTGTAGCCCGCTGCACGCATCATGGGAATCAGCAAAGCGGCCAGCGCTGCCGTGTCGGCCACCGCCGAGCCCGACAGGGACGCCATGATGACGGCCGCAATCACCGTGACATAACCCAGACCACCTCGGAAGTGCCCGACCCAGGCCATCGCCAAGTTGACAATGCGCCGACTCAAACCGCCGGCGTTCATGAACTCGCCGGCCAGCAGGAAAAACGGCACCGCCAGCAGCGGAAAGTTGTCGGCTCCATCGACGAAACGCTGCGCCAGGATCTGGCTGTCAAAAGTTACCAGGCCGCTGGTCAGCGACAAATAACCCATGAGAGTCAAGCCGCAGACCAGCAAGGCATAAGCGATCGGCATGCCGATGGCCATGGCCGCCAACAAACTGAGAATAAAGACGGTGACGGTCATGCCTTGGCCTCCTTCAACTGCTTTTCAGCGTCGGCCAAACCTTCTGTCTCCACCACCTGCAGCAACTCACTTTCTGTGATGGTGCCGGTGAGCAAGCGGTAGATCACGCGCAAATTGATGATGCCCATGACAATGCCAACCACGTAGCCGATGCCGTAGACCCAGATCATTGAAATGCCGGCCACCGGAGAAATATTCGTCACCTGTAAATCGTGCATTTTGTAAGTGCCTAGGAAAAACAGGCCATTGCACATCAACATCAAACATTCGCTCATGAACAGGCAGACCTTTTTACCGCGCAGGCCCAGGTGCTTGATCAGAGAATCCACCCCCAGATGTCCGCCCTCGCGCATGGCGACCATGGCGCCCACATAGGTGAGCCAGATAAAACAGTAGCGCGACATCTCGTCAGAGATGCTGATACCGGAGTTAAAGCCGTAGCGCAGCACCACGTTGCCGAACACCATCACCACCATGGCGACCAGGAAGACGACGATCAGTATCTCCAGCAGCTTGAAAAAATAACGAACGATGGCTTGCAAAAGTGGCTCCAGGATAAACGGGCGAATAGATTGTGAGGCGGCGCTTCAGGCCGCTCTGAGTTGCGAGGCCGGCTTACCCAGCTTCGGCAGGTGCCGGCGCGAAGCCAGTACTTCTTCAATGTCGTTGTGTGCGCCATCGATGAGCACCCGGATGGCGGTTTCGGCGGCATCGGGTTGGTGAGCGATCACGGCGTCAAGCACCGCGCGGTGCAGATGAAGGGAGGAACGCGGGCCGCCCGGGCGGCTGGTAGAGATTTCAAAACTGGTGCGCAGCAAGGCACTCAGTACTTTGCTCATTTGCTGCAGCATGCGGTTGCCACTGGCGCGTAACAAGCCCTGGTGAAAACGCAGGTCATGGGTGATGTAGTCCCCACCGCTGTGGACTGCTTGCGTCATGCCGGCAAAGGCCGCTTCAATGCCAGCTATATCTTGTGCGCTGGCACGCTCTGCGGCCAAGCGCATGGCAGCGGGTTCGACCACGCGGCGCAAATCCTGCAGGTCACGTAAAAATCCGGGTGTCAGTCCGGCTTTGGACTGCCAGGCGACCACATCGGGGTCAAACCAGTTCCAGTGCTCTTCAGGCAGGACACGGGTGCCCACACGCGGGCCGGTGCTGATCAGCCCTTTGGCCACCAGCGACTTGACCGCTTCACGCACGACGGTGCGGCTCACGCCAAGCTCAGCGCAGAGCAGCGGTTCGGGGGGCAAGGCTGCGCCCACGGCATAACGTCCAGCCACCACGGCTTCGCCCAGGTGGTCAACGGTGTTGCCGTGAACATTTTTAATCATGGTTATCACCAGTTCTCACAAGTCCAATCGTATGACGATAATATGTTCTTCCCCTTAAGGACTTTCCCCAATGACCGACCCCAAAGCCCCCCCGCCCCCCAAAAAACGCCCCGAAGAACTGCGCAGCCAGCAATGGTTCGGCCGGCAGGACCGCGATGGATTTGCCTACCGCAGCTGGGTCAAGGGCAAGGGCGTACCGCATGACCAGTTTGACGGCCGGCCTGTCATCGGTATTTGCAACACTTTCAGCGAACTGACGCCCTGCAACTCGCACTTTCGCACCATCGCCGAGCAAGTGAAGATAGGCGTTTACGAGGCCGGCGGCTTTCCGCTGGAGTTTCCGGTGATGTCGCTGGGCGAGACCCTGCTGCGCCCCACCGCCATGCTGTACCGCAACCTGGCCAGCATGGATGTGGAGGAAAGTATCCGCGGCAACCCGATCGACGGCGTGGTGCTGCTGATGGGCTGCGACAAGACCACGCCCTCACTGCTCATGGGTGCGGCCAGCGTGGACCTGCCGACCATCGGTGTGAGTGGCGGCCCCATGCTCAGCGGCAAATGGCGCGGCCAGGAGCTCGGCTCGGGCACCGGCGTGTGGAGCATGAGTGAGCAGGTGCGCGCCGGCACGCTCAAGCTGCAGGAATTTTTTGAAGCCGAGAGCTGCATGCACCGCAGCCACGGCCACTGCATGACCATGGGCACCGCCAGCACCATGGCCAGCATGGTCGAGGCCCTGGGCGTCGGCCTGCCCGGCAACGCCGCCTACCCGGCTGTTGATGGCCGGCGCAATGTGCTGGCCCGCATGGCCGGGCGCCGCGCGGTGGCCATGGTGCACGAAGACCAGCTGCTGTCCAAAATCCTCACCAAAGAAGCCTTTGAAAACGCCATCAAGACGCTGGCGGCCATCGGCGGCTCGACCAACGCGGTTATTCACCTGATCGCCATTGCCGGACGAGTGGGACTCAAACTCACGGTGGACGACTTTGACCGCCTGGCCAGCGAGCTGCCCTGCCTGGTGAACCTGCAACCCTCTGGCAAGTACCTGATGGAAGACTTCTGCTACGCCGGCGGCCTGCCGGTGGTGATGAAAGAAATTTCCCAGCACCTGCATCTGGACCTCGTCACCGCCAACGGCCAGACGGTGGCCGCCAACATCGCTGACGCTGAGAACTTCAATACCGACGTGATCAAGCCGCTGTCTGCACCCTTCAAAGAAAAAGCCGGTATCGCCGTGCTGCGCGGCAACCTGTCGCCGCGCGGCGCGGTCATCAAGCCCAGCGCCGCCACGCCAGCACTCATGGTTCACACCGGTCGCGCGGTGGTGTTTGAAACCATTGAAGACTTTCACGCCCGCATTGATGACGAGACCCTGGACATCGACGAGAACTGCGTGATGGTGCTCAAGAACTGCGGCCCCAAGGGCTACCCCGGCATGGCCGAGGTCGGCAACATGCCGCTGCCGCCCAAAGTGCTGCGCAAAGGCATTACTGACATGGTGCGTATCAGTGACGCCCGCATGAGCGGCACCGCCTACGGCACCGTGATATTGCACACTGCGCCTGAAGCGGCGGCCGGCGGTCCGCTGGCGCTGGTGCACAACGGCGACATGATCGAGCTGGACGTGCCCAAGCGCCGCCTGCACTTGCATGTGAGCGACGAAGAACTGGCGCGTCGCCGCGAAAGCTGGAAAGCACCCGAGCCACCTTTGACCTCGGGTTACTGGAAGCTGTACATAGACCGCGTGCTGCAAGCTGACGAAGGCGCTGACCTGGACTTTCTGGTCGGTAAACGCGGCTCCTTCGTGCCGCGCGACAACCACTGAGCGCCATGACACCACACGCAAAATCATCGCACGCTAAACTCAGCGCGGCCATGGCCCGCCTGCCGCTGGTCGCCATCTTGCGCGGTCTGCAACCTCTAGAGGCACTGGCGGTCGGTCAGGCTTTGGTAGACGCCGGCTGGGATCTGATTGAAGTGCCGCTGAATTCACCCGAGCCGCTGCAAAGCATTGCCACCCTGCGCCAGGCTTTTCCGCAGGCTTTGGTGGGGGCCGGTACGGTGCTCACGCCTGAGGATGTGCGTCAGGTGCAGGCCGCCGGCGGCGAGCTGATCGTCTCGCCCAACTTCAATCCTGCGGTGGTGGCCGAAGCCGTGCGCCTGGGCATGGTCTGCCTGCCCGGCGTCATGACGGCCAGTGAAGCCTTTGCCGCCCTGGCGACCGGCGCCAGCGGCCTGAAAATATTCCCCGCCGAAATGATCACCCCCCCAGTGCTCAAAGCCCTGCGCGCCGTGCTGCCGGCCGATGCGCTGGTCTTGCCCGTGGGCGGCATTTCGCCGCTCAACATGCCCGCTTTTCGCACTGCCGGCGCCAACGGCTTTGGCATTGGCTCGGCGCTGTTCAAGCCGGGGATGACGCCCGCCCAAGTCGCCGAGAGCGCTGCCGGCTTTGAAGCGGCGTGGGCAGGTACCATGCGGGCATGAACGCCAGCGCTGCCAACAACACCCTGATTTCATTTGGCCTGTCCGGCCGCGTCTGCCTGGTCACGGGCGGCGCGCAAGGCATAGGCGAAGCTTGCTGCCGGCGCTTTGCACGCGAGGGCGCTCTGGTGGTGATCGCCGACATGGACGACGTCCGCGGCGCTGCGCTGGCCAGCGAGTTGGGCGGCTTGTATGTGCGTTGCGATGTGGGCGACAAAGCCCAAGTTGATGCGCTGGTGGCCGCCGCCATCACAGCACACGGCCGCATTGACGTGCTGGTCAACAACGCCGGCATTTTCAAGGCCTGTGATTTTTTAGACATCACCGAAGACGACTTTGACGCGGTGCTGCGCGTCAACCTCAAGGGCGCTTTTCTGGTGGCGCAAGCCGTGGCGCGTGAAATGGCCCGGGCCGGCCGCGGCAGCATCGTCAATATGAGCTCGGTCAACGGCACGCTGGCGATTCCCAGCATCGCCAGCTACAACGTCAGCAAGGGCGGTATCAACCAGCTTACCCGCGTGATGGCGCTGGCGCTGGCCGACAAGGGGATTCGCGTCAACGCTGTGGCGCCCGGCACGATTGCCACCGAGCTGGCCGCCAAAGCCGTGCTGACCAGCGAGGAAGCCAAAGCCCGCATCATGAGCCGCACACCGCTGCGGCGCCTGGGCGAGCCGGCCGAGATCGCCGACACCGTGGCCTTTCTGGCCAGCGATGCGGCCAGCTACATCACCGGCGAGATAATGGTGGTGGACGGCGGGCGCATGGCGCTGAACTACACGGTCTGAAAGACTGCGCTCAAGCCTTGGCGGGCGCAGCCAGCCACTGCATGGCCAATTCAACCCAGTAGGTACCGCCCAGCGGTATCAGATCGTCGTTGAAGTCGTAGCTCGGGTTGTGCAACATGCAAGGCCCGCCACCGTGCCCCATCTCGCGGTGCGCACCATCGCCGTTGGAGATAAAACAATAAGCGCCCGGCTTGGCCTGCAGCATGTAGGCAAAATCTTCCGCGCCCATGGTGGGCTCCTGCAACAACACTTTGTCGGCACCCACGATGCCAGTCATCACTTTGCGGGCAAAGTCAGCCTCAGGGGCGCTGTTGATGGTGGGCGGGTAGTTGCGTGAAAACGCGAACTCAGCGCTGGCGCCAAAGCCGGCACACAACTGCTCGGTCAGCGCCTGCATGCGCGCCTCGATCATGTCGAGCACTTCAACACTGAAAGTGCGCACCGTGCCTTGCAACTCACAGGTATCAGGAATCACATTGGTCGCCTCACCGGCGTGGATCATGGTGACCGAGATCACGCCGGCGTCCACCGGCTTTTTGTTGCGCGTGATGATGGTCTGAAAAGCCTGCACCAGCTGGCAAGCCACCAGCACCGGGTCGATGCCGTTGTGCGGCAATGCCGCATGGCCGCCCTTGCCGCGGATGGTGATCTTGAACTCGTTGCTAGACGCCATCACCGGGCCGGCACTCACTGCAAAAGTGCCCACCGGCGCGCCCGGCCAGTTGTGCATGCCAAAGACCGCCTGCATGGGGAACTTGTCAAACAAGCCGTCCTTGATCATCTCGCGCGCGCCGCCGCCGCCCTCTTCGGCCGGCTGAAATATCAGGTAAACCGTGCCGTCGAAATCACGGTTTTTAGCCAGGTGTTGAGCGGCCGCCAACAGCATGGCCGTGTGGCCGTCATGACCGCAGGCGTGCATCTTGCCCGGTGCGGTGCTGGCGTGCGCGAACTGGTTGAACTCCTGCATGGGCAGCGCATCCATGTCGGCACGCAAGCCGATGCCACGCCCGCAAGCGCCGCCGTCGCGCCCATGAATGATGCCGACCACCCCGGTGGTGCCCATGCCGCGGTGCATTTCGATGCCCCAGCTGCTGAGTTGTTGTGACACCACTTCGGCGGTACGAATCTCTTCAAAGCACAGCTCGGGGTGCGCATGAATATCGCGTCGTACGCTGGCGATGGAGGCGGCCTGGGTAAGGATGGAGTCAATGAGTTTCATGTGTCAGCCCGGTAAGCAAGAAACAATGCTAGCAGAGGCTCAAGCACAAAGGCTGGCGCCTGTGTTGGTTTGAAGCACAATGGTTTTTTGCTCCTCCAATGTTGGCGTCCACCTTTTTTAACCAGCGGAATCTTCCATGCGACTTCTTCACACCATGCTGCGCGTCGGCAACCTTGAGCGTTCTATTGAGTTTTACACCCAGGTGCTGGGCATGAAGCTGATCCGGCGTTCAGAAAACCCCGAGTACAAATACAGTCTGGCTTTTGTCGGTTACGGCAGCAACCCGGATCACGCCGAGTTGGAGCTGACCTACAACCACGGGGTAGAAAAATACGACATGGGCACGGCCTATGGCCACATTGCGCTGGGCGTGCCGGACGCTTATGCTGCCTGCGACAAAATCAGGGCTGCCGGCGGCCAGGTCACTCGCGAGGCCGGCCCGGTCAAGGGCGGCAGCACAGTCATTGCCTTTGTCACCGACCCGGACGGCTACAAAGTCGAGCTGATCGAGCGCAAAGAAAACGCGTCAGGTGCGGGCCTGCGCTAAAGCTTCCTCAGGCGGCGCGCCGCTGCAAGTTGCTGGCCTCGCGCGCCAGCGTGGTGATGAGCGCCCAGTCACCGGCAGCCAAGGCATCTGCGGGCACCAGCCAGGAGCCGCCCACGCAGGCCACGTTAGGTAAGGCCAGAAAATCGGCCGCGTTGGCCTGTGTCACGCCGCCGGTCGGGCAAAAACGCACATCAATGAAAGGTCCGCCCCAGGCCTTGAGCATGGCCGGGCCGCCCGCCTGCATAGCCGGGAAAAATTTCAACTCGGTGTAGCCGTCTTCCTGCGCCATCATGATTTCGCTGCCGGTGGCGACGCCGGGCAAGAGCGGCAAGCCGGCGTCGCGGCAAGCCCGGCCCAAAGCCTGGGTATAGCCCGGGCTGACCGCAAAGCGCGCGCCGGCATTCAGGCTGGCCTGCACATCGGCAGCGCTGCGCACCGTGCCGGCGCCGGCCACGGCTTCGGGTACCTCGCGGGCAATCGCTTCTAAACAAGCCAGCGCTTGCGGTGTACGCAATGTCACCTCTAACATACGAATGCCGCCGGCCACCAACGCACGCGCCAACGGTACCGCGTGCTCAATGTCATGCAAAACAATCACCGGTATCACCGGCGCGTCTTGCATCACCTGCAATGCTGTGAGCTTGTCACCCTGTTGAATCAAAGCCATGATGCTGCGCCTTCCTCGGCTGTGAGGGCCTGGCGGCGCATGCCCGTGAACAGTTCACGACCTATGCCCATCGAATTACTCGCACGCAAGGCTTCGGGCATCTCAGCCGGCGTTCGTGCGGCCCAATCGGCGTCTGACACCAGCACCCGCAACTCGCCCTTCAGGCTGTCCAACCGGATCACATCGCCGTCGCGCACTTTGGCCAGTGGCCCACCCGCCGCCGCTTCAGGCGATAAATGGATGGCGGCCGGCACCTTGCCCGAAGCACCGCTCATGCGGCCGTCGGTGACCAGCGCCACTTTGAAACCCTGACCCTGCAAGACCGACAGCGGCGGGGTGAGCTTGTGCAACTCAGGCATGCCATTGGCTTGCGGACCCTGCCAGCGCACCACGCAAATCACGTCGCGCGCCAGCTCACCCGCCTGGAAGGCCTGGTGAAGCGCCTCCTGAGAGTCAAACACCCGGGCCGGTGCTTCGATCACATGCCGGTCTTCAGGCACAGCCGACACCTTGATCACACTTCGGCCCAAATTGCCTTGCAATAGCTTCAGCCCGCCTGTCGCACTGAAAGGTGCATCCACCGGGCGCAGCACGCTCAGGTCTTTGGACGCCCCGCCCTCGTGCCAAACAATGTGGCCAGCCTGCATAGAAGGCTCGCGGGTGTATTCGCGCAAGCCTTGGCTGCGCACCGTCAGCACGTCCTCGTGCATGAGGCCGGCGTCGAGCAACTCGCGGATGACAAAGCCGGTGCCGCCCACGCGCTGGAACTCGTTGACGTCGGCGCTGCCGTTGGGGTAGACGTGGCAGAGCAAAGGCACCACATCAGAAAGCGCTGAAAAATCATTCCAGTCAATGGTGATGCCGGCCGAGCGGGCCACGGCAACCCAGTGAATCAAGTGATTGGTCGAGCCGCCGGTGGCCAGCAGCGCGACCATGGCGTTGACGATGGCGCGCTCGTCCACGATGCGGCCGATGGGCGCATAGCGTTTGCCCAATGTGATGCCCAGCACGGTGCGTGTGGCTTCGCGTGTCAGCTCGTCGCGCAGATCGTTGCCGGGGTTTACAAAGGCGGTGCCGGGCACATGCAGGCCCATGGCTTCGAGCAGCATTTGGTTGCTGTTGGCTGTGCCGTAAAAAGTACAGGTGCCGGGGCTGTGATAGGACTGGAATTCGGATTCCAGCAGCTCGTCACGGCCCACCAGCCCTTGCGCGGCTTTTTCGCGAACAGCGGCTTTCTCTTTGTTCGACAAACCCGAGGGCATGGGGCCGGCCGGCACAAAGACCACTGGCAAGTGACCGAAGTGCAGCGCACCGATCAAGAGGCCGGGGACGATCTTGTCGCACACGCCCAGCATCAGCGCGCCGTTGTACATGTCGTGCGACAAGGCCACGGCGGTGGCCATGGCAATCACATCGCGGCTGAACAAGCTGAGCTCCATGCCTGGCGTGCCTTGCGTGACGCCGTCGCACATGGCGGGCACGCCGCCGGCCACTTGCGCCGTGGCGCCCTGCTTGCGCGCCTCGGCCTTGATCAAATCGGGGTAGCGCAACAGCGGCACGTGCGCCGACAGCATGTCGTTGTAGGCATTGACGATGCCGATGTTCGGGGCTTTTTCGGTGACGATTTTGAAGCGGTCATCGAGTGGCGCGCCTGCCAATGCGTGCGCCAGGTTGGCGCAGCCCATGCGGTCCGGGTTGGCATCGCGCGTGGAGGCGTCTGCCAGTCGCGCCAGATAGGCTGAGCGCGGGGTGTGGCTGCGCTCAATGATGCGCTCAGTGATGAGTCGGACTGTGGTGTTTAGCATCGGGAAAATTTCAAAACGGTAATTTAGTTACTCGGTGGATGGTAACCGGTTACCACCCCCGGCCAAGCCTTTAAAGTTACCGTTGGGTTACCAATTTTTCGGGACAAATGCAGCACCAAAGAGTACAGTTGAAAGCCGTGCCATCCAGACCTCCACTTCGCCCCTTCATGCCCGCGCCGGGCCCCATCGTCCAACGCGATACCCAGGCGATGCTCAGTCAGGTCAAAGCGCAATGGGGAGGGGTTTCGGATCTTTGGGTTTTTGGCTATGCCTCCTTGATCTGGCGGCCTGAATTCGAGTTCGAAGAACACCGCCCCGCCCACCTGCGCGGCTACCACCGCGCACTGAAAATGTGGAGCCGAGTCAACCGCGGCACACCCGAATGCCCGGGCTTGGTGTTTGCCTTGCTGTCCGGCGGCAGTTGCAAAGGCATCGTCTACAGAGTGCCGAAAGTCCGTGCTGCGCTAGCTCTGGAGCTGCTGTGGGAGCGTGAAATGCCCACCGGCGTCTACGACCCCAAATGGCTTGCCTGTGAAACGCCGGACGGCACCGTCAAAGCACTGACCTTCACGCTCTCGCGCAAAAGCCCTAACTTCACCGGCCAGCTTGAAACGTCCACCTACCGGCAGATTTTTGAGCAATCGCAGGGCCGTTTCGGCTCAACCCTGGATTACGCCAAACAAACATTTGAATGCCTGCAAAAAGTGGGGATTCACGACAAAGAGCTGGGCCGCCTGCTGGCACTGGCTACACCGGCACATGCCGGCGGACCTGATAGTCCATAGCCTGCGTCCGTATACTGAGCCAACCATGTCCGATAACTCGACTTCCATCGCCGACCTGCGCAAAAGCTACGAGCGCGCAGAACTCAATGAAGACGCCTCCAGCGCAGCGCCCGGGCAACAGTTCTCAAAGTGGCTTGAAGAAGCCATTGCGGCCCAGCTTCCTGAGCCCAATGCCATGACCCTGGCCACCGTCGGCAGTGACTTGCGCCCTTCCACGCGGGTGGTGCTGATCAAGGGTCTGGACGAGCGCGGCATTGTCTGGTTTACCAATTACGACAGCCGCAAAGGCAGGGAGCTTGCTGGCAACCCGCATGCTGCCTTGCAGTTCCACTGGGTCGAGCTTGAGCGCGTGGTGCGTATCGAGGGCCGGGTCGAAAAAATCTCTGACGAAGAAAGCGACGCCTACTTTCACAGCCGGCCGCTGGACTCGCGCATCGGTGCCTGGGCCAGCCCGCAAAGCGAGGTCATCAGCGGCCGCGGTATGCTGGTGGCCAATGCGGCCAAGTTCGGGGCTCAATTTTTGTTGCAACCACCGCGCCCGCCGCACTGGGGCGGCTACCGGCTGCTGGCCGACCGCTGGGAATTCTGGCAAGGCCGGCGCAGCCGTTTGCATGACCGCTTGCGCTATACGCAGCAAGCCGGCGGCGACTGGTTGCGCGAACGGCTGGCGCCCTGAAGGCTCAGTCCTTGGCCGCTGTGAGCGGCCCGATCCGCTCTATTTTCTGGGCTTGCACTGCAGCCAATTCAGCCGGCGTCACCTGCTCAGGCGCAATTTCGGCCAAAGGCAGCAGCACAAAAGCGCGCGACATCATGCGTGGATGCGGCAGTGTCAAGTTCGGCTTGTCGCTTTGAAGATTGCCAAAGCGCAGCAAGTCCAGATCCAGTGTGCGAGGCGCCAGCCTGTAAGGCCGCTGCCTGCCGGCAGCGTTTTCGATCGATTGCATAAAAACCAACAGGTCTTCAGCGCCGAGCGAAGTCTCCAAGGCCAGAACGGCGTTGAGGTAATCCGGCGATGGCGGGTCCATAGTGACGCCGTCATCATTCAAGGCAGGCGTTTTGTAAATGCCCGAGCAGGCGATGACCCGGCTGTGGGCGGCGCTGTCCAGGGCTGCGCGTGCACGGCGCAAGGCTGCATGGGCGTCACCCAGGTTGGCACCCAGCGCGACATAGGCAGTCACCATGGGCGGCGCGCTCCGGGCTTTCAATCCCCGGAAGGGGTATCGGGCTGGCTTGCGCTGCCGGCGCCCTCTGCCTGGCCGCCGCTCTTGCGGCGGCGGCGACGCTTGCGGGGTGCGGCCTCAGCATCACCGCCCGGCTGCTGCGCTGCTGCATCCGGCGCCGTATCAAGCTCAGGTCTGCGTACACGCACGCGCGGCGAAGGCGCCTTGGACTGTTGCTCAAGCCGCGCCTGCTCGATCATCTCGTGGCGCTCATCGTCGTAGGCGGTACTGAATTTTTCCCACCAATCGGGCAAGGCCTTGTCGATCTCACCGGTCTGGCCGCGCAAGCGCAAGAAATCAAAGCCGGCGCGAAAACGCGGTTGTTCTAACAAGGAGTAAGGCGCGCTGCCAACGCGTTTTTCAAAGCGCGGCTGCATGCTCCAGATCTCACGCATGTCGATGCCCAGTTTGCCGCGCCCGGAGACGTCGCCGATCTTGGCATTGAAAGCGTCGTCGATGGCGTCCTGCAGCGCGGGCATGGCCGGCTCGCCGCGCTGTGTGCGCCTGGCCCAGCCTTCGCGCACATCGGGCCACAACACGCAGGCCAGTAAAAAACTGGGCGCCACGGGCTTACCTTCACCGACACGGCGATCGGTGTCTTGCAATGCCAGCTTGAGAAAATCCT
>JBILIK010000090.1:0-5084 GCA_044350025.1 Polaromonas sp.
AGCGGGGCCCGCTGAGCAACTCTTCTTTTTCAATCGTACCGTCCGCTCGCTCTATCCGGCGCTGAACAACGCCGTCCGGTTGCACAACAAAAACCGTTTTGCGCGCCCAGCGCCCGCTCTTTAACTCTCGCACAGCGCTGAGCAACTCTGCGCCAATGTCGCGCTTTGCATCCCGCTTGCTTAACTCTTTATCAGTCAATGTCATTTTCCAGCTGCCGCCTCGATGAACTCAAAACGAGTCGTCATTGTACGCTAATTGCGTATATTAGTTCGCAGCGTACTGCCTATCCACCCACTGCCGGTAAGCGCCGCTTTGCACATGAGCTACCCACTCGGGGTTGGCCAGGTACCAGCCGATGGTTTTGCGGATGCCGGTCTCGAAGGTTTCGGCGGGCTTCCAGCCTAACTCGCGTTGGATTTTGCTGGCGTCTATGGCGTAGCGGCGGTCGTGGCCGGGGCGGTCTTTGACGTAGCTGATCTGGGCGCTGTAGGGCTGACCATCGGCCTTGGGGCGCATCTCATCGAGCAAGGCGCACACGGTTTTGACGATCTCGATGTTGGGCTTTTCGTTCCAGCCGCCGACGTTGTAAACCTCGCCCGTACGGCCGGCTTCCAACACGCGGCGGATGGCGCTGCAATGGTCTTTGACATACAGCCAGTCACGCACCTGCTGCCCGTCGCCGTACACCGGCAAGGCTTTGCCCGCCAGCGCGTTGACGATCATCAGCGGAATCAACTTCTCAGGGAAGTGGTAAGGCCCGTAGTTGTTAGAGCAATTGGTGGTGAGCACCGGCAGGCCGTAGGTGTGGTGCCAGGCGCGCACCAGGTGGTCGCTGGCGGCTTTGCTAGCGCTGTAGGGGCTGTTGGGTTCGTAGCGGTGGTCTTCGGTGAACGCCGGCGCGTCTTTAGCCAAAGAGCCGTACACCTCGTCGGTAGACACATGCAAGAACCGGAAGTCTGCCTTGGCATCCGCCGGCAACTCTGCCCAATAAGCGCGCGCAGCCTCCAGCAGCCTGAAAGTGCCCACCACATTGGTCTGAATAAAGTCTTCCGGCCCGTGGATAGAGCGGTCTACATGCGACTCGGCTGCAAAGTTGACCACGGCGCGCGGCTGGTGCTGGGCCAAGAGCTTGGCGACCAGGGCCGCGTCGGCAATGTCGCCTTGCACCAGTGTGTGGCGCGCATCCCCCGCCAAGCCGGCCAATGTCTCCAAGTTGCCGGCGTAAGTCAGTTTGTCGAGGTTGATGACGGCCTCGTCAGACTGGGCCAGCCAGTCGAGGACAAAATTAGCGCCAATAAAGCCGGCGCCGCCGGTGATGAGAATGGTCATAAGCGCCCAAAATAAAGGATAAACATCTGTTTCAAACAGCCCAGTTTTCAAGACTCAAGCCTGCAACACGGCTGAATTCACGGGTGTTGTTGCTCACCAAAGTGGTGTTGCACGCCATGGCATGCGCTGCAATCATGGTGTCCAGTGCACCTATAGTCTCACCGCGACGCTGCAGGTCGGCGCGCAAGTCGGCGTAGTGCCACATCACTGCCTTGTCAAAAGGCAGCACCTCCAAGGGCGCCAAAAACATTTCGAGTGCCTCGCGGTTACGTTGAGAGCCGCTTTTGGCAACACCAAAAGCCAGCTCTGCAGCCGTCACACTGGAAACACAAATGCTGCCCAACTGCTCCCGGCGAAAGCGCTCCAGCACCAGGGGTGGGCGGGCGTTGATAACGTAGATGCAGATATTGGTGTCCAACATGTAGCGCATCAGGGCAAAAGCTCCTCGCGCTCTTGTGCTGCGGCTTGTTCGCGGCTGATCTGAAAACCCGGCTCAAAAGCAGCCAGCGCAGCGTCCAACATGGCCCAAGGCTCATTGACCGGCAGCAGCAAAACGCCGTTGCCAAAATGCCTGACCACCACCTCCGCCCCCTCAAAGCGATAAGCTTTGGGCAAACGCACCGCCTGGCTGCGACCTGACTGAAAAAGACGTGCAGTGTCCATGAGCGCCCCTTGTTAATTGGTAGTTACCAATGATAACCACCCGCCAGCTGCATTGCCAACCGGGCGCTGGCCTATGAACCCCAGCTCAGTCCCCGTTGACCTTCACCCGCTCCTGCGCCTGGTGCACCCAATCCACCACCTCGCCAGTGGATTCGTAGCCCTGTACCAATTGGCTTAAGAAATTACGGATGAGCGGCACGTCGTTCACGCTCATGGCCATGCGCAGCGATTCGAGGCTTTCTTGCAACTGCGGCCAGGCCAGATACTCTTCATTGGCTTTCATGATGCGGGCGTGTTGCGTGGGCTTGGGGTTGTTGCCTATCAGCAGCTCTTCGTAGAGCTTTTCACCGGGACGCAGGCCGGTGATGGTGATCTCTATGTCACCAGCTGGCTGGTCTGCGGTTTTGAGCCGCAAACCCGACATCTCTACCATGCGGCTGGCCAGGTCATAAATGCGCACCGGCTGGCCCATGTCAAGCACAAACACATCGCCGCCAGTGCCCATGGCGCCGGCCTGGATCACCAGCTGCGCCGCTTCAGGGATGCTCATGAAAAAACGGGTGATGTCGGGGTGCGTGAGCGTGATGGGCCCGCCGTTTTTGATCTGCTCACGAAACAGCGGCACCACAGAACCGCTGGAACCCAGCACATTACCAAAACGCACCATCGAAAAGCATGTACGCGCCCCGGGGGCGCGAGCGCCGTCTGCATTGACAGCCGGGTTCAGCTCAGCCAGCGCCTGCAAAACCATTTCTGCCAGGCGCTTGGTGGCGCCCATGATGTTGGTGGGCCGCACGGCCTTGTCGGTGCTGATCAGCACAAAGTTTTGCACCCCGTTGCGCACAGCCGCCTGGGCACACACCAGCGTACCCCACACGTTGTTGCGCAAGCCCTCTGCCGGGTTGTGCTCTACCAGGGGCACGTGCTTGTAAGCGGCCGCATGGTACAGCGTGTGCGGCTGCCAGGTGTCCATGATCTCGTGCATACGCACTTCATCACACACCGATGCCAGCAAGGGCACAATTTCGATGGTTTGCTGATCTACGGATTCTTTTGCCGCCAGGGCCAGCAGCTCCTGGTGCACCAGGTAGAGCGCGGCCTCGCTCATTTCTACCAGCAACAACTGTTTGGGGCTGTTTTTCAAAATCTGGCGGCACAGCTCACTGCCAATGCTGCCGCCTGCCCCGGTGACCAGCACCGTCTTGTTAAAGCTGTTGCGGTTGATCAGCAAGCCATTGGGTTTAACGCTCTCGCGGCCCAGCAGGTCGTCTAAGTCCAACTCGCGCACATCACTCAAACTCACTTTACCCGAGGCAATGTCGTTCAGGCTTGGCAAAGTGCGCACCGCCAGTTTGTGGGCTGACAGCATGGCTAAGATAGTGTTGCGCTCTTGGCGTGAAACAGAGGGCAGCGCCAGCAAAACATCTGTAACTGGCACATCTGCCAATACTTCAACCAGGTCCGCCGGGTTGTAAATGCTCAGGCCATTGAGCACCTGGCCATGCAAGCGGTCGTCGTCATCCAAAAAACCCACCACGCGCATCTCATTGCTGTTGGCCATGGCCGCGGCGAGTTGTCGGCCCGCTCTGCCGGCGCCGTAAATAAGCACCTGCGGCAAGGCAGACTTTTGAATCTGGCTTTGGTACAAGCCACCCAACCAAATCCGCGCCGCCGCACGCGAAGCACCCACCAGCACCAGCAATAACAAGGGCTGGATCAAGCCCACCGTGCGCGGCACGCCCTGCACGCCATAAAAGGTAAACACCGCCGCAAACACAACGCCGTAAAGCAGCATGGCCCGGCCCATGGCCACCATGGCAGGCAACCCGCTGTAGCGAAAAATAGCGCGGTACAGCCCCGATGTCACAAATATGGGTATAGCAATCAACACCGAGGCCAGTGCCGCCAGCCCCACCGGCGACAAAATGACGCCCGACAAGGAAACAAACTCACCCTGGCGAAGGTAAAACGCCAGCCAGACGCTGAGTATGCATAAGCTGGCGTCTGACGCCAGCGCTACTGCGCGCTTGACCGGGCGCGGAAGTGCCAGCACGTGCGTAGCTAACTTGGATAATTTAAGGATCATATTTTTAAGTTCAGGCAGTAATGCGGATCGCCTATTTTTTTAAATTTGTTTGACTGGCGAGTTACTGGTAACAGTCATTAGGAAATCATGAGCAGGGCTTTTATCTTGGCCCTGACGTGCAACATCACAGCCGCTGGTACCACCGCCTTTTTCTTCGCCTTACGAACTTTCCAATCTAAGGATTTGACTTGATCTGACAACACGGCGCAGTCAGCGCCGTCGACTTGGGTCACCACCTCAAACGGGTGACCTTTGATTTGGGTGGTCATGGGACAGCAAACCATCAGACCCGTTTTAGCGTTGTAGCTGGCCGGACTGATCACCAATGCAGGGCGATGGCCTGCTTGCTCATGCCCGGCTTGGGGATCAAACTCTAGCCAGACGACTTCCCTGGCATCGGGAACATAGCCGCGTGTGGCCATCACAAGGCCTCTTTACCAACCGGCGCGCCAAAACTCAGCTCGCTGTGCGCGTTAGCCGGGGTGATGCCCGCAAGCAGGCTGTCGAGGCTGTAGGTCACGTTCTCTGAGGGCTGGATCACAATGCGACCGCGTGAAACGATCAGCTCCACCTTTTGCTCAAGGGCGTAACCGGCCTCTTTCAATGCCGCGCTGGGCAAGCGCAATGCCGGACTATTGCCCCATTTACGAATCACCGCTTCCATCAAAACTCTCCCTTGAAGTATCTACATTGTAGACACTTTTGGAGGCCGGTACAGGCCGTTAGAGGGAGGAAGACTGATGGCGGGCGGTAAGAGGATCTAGCGTACACGGCCCTCGCCCACCCACAAAAATATGTGGCTTGGTTTGTAAAAATGAGTTTGGGAACCCGCAACGCTAAGATTAGACAAACTGTGGAACGCGTCACTGAGATAAATCATTGGCCGCTGGTAAATGCTGACCTTGCCCCTGAAAAACGTATCCCTTGCTGAGGTGTAATTTGGCAAGGAGAGAATTATGGAAAAGATGCGGCGGGCGCGTTACACGCTTGAATACAAGCTTGAGG
>JBILIK010000091.1:0-5076 GCA_044350025.1 Polaromonas sp.
TACTGTAAAAAGCGCTTGTGGCCTTGTCCAATGCTGAATTCGTTGAAGCCCATATCAATTTGCTATTTAAGGGAGTTAAGCACTTCCCGACCGGAGAAAGCTAAATGCAGCCGCTTGAGGCCGCAAAGTTCAGGTGATTAAAGACAAATAGCGATTTAAATGACAAAATTTCTGTTTTTTCACACTTTTCCGGCGAAAAATCAATAAATGAATTTTTTAGATATACTTAAAATCGTTTTTTAAAAAAATATGAGTTCTTTAGTTTAATTTTTATAAAAATCCCATGGGCGACAATGCTGAGCACAGTCCAGCAACACACGCTGCTTGGCAAGTAGGAAAAAAAATGGCTGTTGACTTTGTAGGCATTGGTGAAGCTGCTCAAATTTTGGGCTTGTCACGTACATCTGTACAAAAACTGGTTGACTCGGGTCAACTGCCGGCTGTCAAGACAAACGGCGGCCACCGGCGTATTTTGCGCAGTTCGATTGACGCGCTAGATCAAAAAATGGGGCCGAAGGCTATGCTGCGTCTAGCGACCTTAAACCGGGGCAACAGGCCACAGAGTCTGCCCAACGCACGCCCCGCTTCCCAGCAAGTCAATGTGTTGATCGTGGAGGATGACGAAGTTTCGGCCCTCGCCCTGATCAGCATGTTCGAAACCCATTACCCGCAAGTGCGTTGCACCGTCGCCACCGATGGCTTGGACGCAGTGATGCAGCTCGAACGTATTCGCCCCAATTTACTCATCACCGACCTCAATATGGAGCCCTTCGACGGCTTTCGTCTGCTCAGCATGATGGGCAGCCATGCGGAATACTGCTCGATTTCCACCCTCGTGCTTTCTGGCTTGAGCATGGAAGACATCGAGCGCCGAGGCGGTCTGCCGCCGGGCGTGCAGTTTTTCCCCAAACCGATCAACATGGAAAGAATGCGCGGCTTTTTGGACGCGCATGTGCAAATTCATCTCAAGCAAGGCCTGTCTGAATGACGCCGCAGCAAACCCATATAGACCTTGACCGACTGAACAGCCAGATTGGTCATCGCTCAGACCTGTTGTGCCGGCTGGCCGACGCTTTCATTCGTCAACTCGAGCCTTGGCAAACTGACTTTGCACAGCGCCTGCAGGCCGGCGACGCTGTAGGCCTTGGCAAACTTCTGCACAAAATGAAGGGCAGTTGCCACGCCGTGAGCGCGACTGCCGCAGCCCAGGCATTTGAAAAAGCCGAACAGACCCTTGCTCTGGCAGCCCAACGACAACAAACCGGCTCAAGCAATTCGCTCGAGTGGAATGGCAATGAACTGCTCGCCACACTGAGCGAAATAGAAGCAGAATTCAAACGCATAGTGGCCGCCCAATCAAGCCATTCGCCGGGCTGACTGGCTACAATGCAAGGCTGAAGGATGAGCCAAGAAAGCAGCCGGATTGACCGGTATGCGCTGACGCTTTGTCACCTGCCACCATGAACACATTCAAGTCGCTGATCATCCTTTGCGCCTCATCAACGCTCATGGCCTGTGCCAATGTAGACATGGGCTCCGGCAAAGACAGCTCCGGCCCCCCTGAGCCCTCAGCCAAGCAGCTGGCCGGCGACATGCCCATACCCCAAGGCGCCACCGTCAGGCCGCAAGAATCTTTGGTCATGGGTTCAGGAAATCGCTGGATGGGCCGTATCAGCTTGACCGTACCGGGCGAGCCGCAAACTGTTTTTGCTTATTTCCGTGACGGCCTGCCCGGCTCTGGCTGGGCGCTGACATCGAGCTCTTACTCCAAACTGAGCTTGCTGACCTTCAGCAAAGGCGACAGGGTTGCCACAGTTCAGCTGCAGGTTTCGAACTTCGGCGTTAACGAGGTGACCATCACGGTCACGCCGGCGGTGGTTCCAGCCGGCAAACCGGCAGCCGCTACGCCCTGAGCGCGCCCCGCAGTGGTTTATTGCCTTGTGGGGGCCCTGCGATCAGGCCTCTGGTGATATCCGACTGGCCAGCACGGTGTCTATGCGTTTCCCGTCCAGGCCTGTGATCTCAAAACACCAGCCGGCAGATTCAATTTTTTCGCCCTTTGCCGGCAAGCGACCTGAAACGCTTTGCAACAAACCCGCCACGGTGTTGTAGCGCCCGCGCTCTTCGCCCGGCAGCTGCCGGATGTCCAGCCGGGCCTTGAGTTCGGACACAGGCATCACGCCATCGAGCAGCCAGCTGCCATCGGCGCGCTCGGTTGCCCAGGCGTCCACCTGCGCGCCGGACTGAAGCTCACCAGTGATGGCTTCCAACATGTCCAGTGGCGTCATCATCCCCTGCACCACACCGTATTCGTCAACCACCAGCAAGATACGGGTGGAGCGTTCGCGGAACTGCTCGAGTAACTCCATCCCGGTGAGCGACTCGGGCACAAAAACCGCCGGCAGGGTGCAGTCAGCCACACGCTTTTCCTGAACCACGGCTGCATTTGCATCGGCTTGAGACTGCGCCAGCATATCGCTTGACTTGACCACACCCACCACTTCATCCAGACCGCCGCGGCACACCGGGTACCAGGAGTGTCCGGTGACAGTGGCTTTGGCAATGGCCTGCGTCAGTGTGTCATTGGCATCGAGCCACTGAATTTCAGAGCGCGGCAACATCAAGGATGTCAGCAGGCGGTCGTCCAGCAAAAAGACGTTTTGCACCATCTGATGCTCATGCTCTTCGATCAAGCCGGCGCTCACGCCCTCTTCAAGACTCGCGGTGATTTCTTCCTCGGTCACAGCGCGGTTGGCTGCGTTGTCCACGCGCATAAGTTGCAGCACGACGTGGGTGCTAAAGGAGAGCAGGCGTACAAAGGGACGCGCGCCAATGGCGACCCACATCATCGGACGCGCTACCAGCCTGGCAACCGTTTCAGGGTAAAGCTGGCCAATGCGCTTGGGCACCAATTCGCCAAAAACGATGGTGATGTAGGTGATCACAACCACCACCAGCGCCGTGGCCGAGATATCGGCCGCTCGCACCGACACGCCCCAGGTCTGTATCAGGGCTGACAATGCGCCGCTGAAGGCCGCCTCGCCGATGATGCCGTTGAGCATGCCGATCGAGGTGATGCCCACCTGCACAGACGATAAAAACTGCGTCGGGTTGTCCAGCAAGCTCAGCGCGGCCTGCGAGCCCTTGTCGCCGGCTTCAGCCGCCGCCGTCAGACGCGCTTTACGGCTCGATGCGAGCGCCAGCTCCGACATGGCGAACACACCATTGAGCAAGGTCAGCAAGACGATCAGCAAAATATCCATGAAAGCAGACGAAAATGAAGACATGGCACTTTACTTCATCGGCGACTTGCAGGGCTGCCACGAGCCTTTGCAGCGACTTTTACGCAGCATCGATTTTTCGCCCAGCCGCGACACCATCTACCTGCTGGGCGACCTGGTCAACCGCGGCCCGGACTCGCTGACCCTGCTGCAAACCCTGGCAGACATGGGTGATTCAGCCCGGTGCCTCCTCGGTAACCACGACCTGCACCTGCTGATGGTGGGCTACGGTCTGCGCCCGCAGCACCGCGGCGACACCCTCGATGCAATCCTGCAATCACCACAGCGCACGGCCTGGCTGGACTGGGTTCGCCACCAACATATGGCCTTGCAGGTAGAAGGCTGGCTGTTGGTGCATGCCGGCGTACTGCCCCAGTGGACGGTAAAGCGCACGCTGGAGCTGGCCGGTGAAGTCGAGCAAGCGCTGCGCAGCCCGCAGTGGATGGATTTTTTGACCGGCATGTACGGCAACACGCCAGCGCTCTGGCACGAAGACCTTCGGGGCAATGACCGACTGCGCGTGATCGTCAACGCGCTCACACGCCTGCGCTTTTGCAGCCCGAAAGGTCAAATGGAATTTCAAACCAAAGGCGCGGCCAGCACAGCGCCACAGGGCTTCATGCCTTGGTTTCATGTGCCGGGGCGGCTTACTGCGGGAACGCCGATTGCTTTTGGTCATTGGTCGACCGTGGGTCTGGACGCGCTTGAGACCGGGCCACGCCTGCGTGACAACACACTGGCACTGGACACGGGTTGCGTCTGGGGCGGCTGCCTGACAGCGGCACGCCTGGGCCAGACCGCGGGCGCTTATGAATTGATCTCTGTCGGGTGTGAAGCCATGAAGACCAACAAAAAAAGCCCGGCATCGCAATGAGCCGGGCTCTTTTGAGAGGCGTGGCGCTTAGATCTGCGGTTCGGTGACTGTCTTGAAAAGTGCAGCGACTTTTTTCTTGGGCTTGATATTGGCCGAAATGCCGCGCGGCGATGCAGACTTGGCGGCAGTTTCCCAGGCGGGCTGCTCTTGCGCAGGCTGGCCAGGCTCGTAGGGCTGGTCAAAGAAAGGGTCTCGCGGCGCGTTGCTGCGGCGCGGCGCGTACTCGCGGCGCTCTCGCGGCTCACGCGCTTCGCGAGTTTCACGAATTTCGCGACGTTCCCGCGGGGCCGGCGCGGTAACACCCGGCTCGTCAGGCTGTTCGGAGCCCTCAGCTTCGCGGTACATGCGGCGGCCGTCGTTGATGCGGCCTTGCTCGCTGATGCGCGGGCGGTCTTCTTCAAACTCCACCGGCTCAATCTCGATTTTGGCGTTGATCAGTTTTTCAATGTCGCTCACCAGCCGCGTGTCGCTGGGGGCGACAAAGCTCACCGCCAAACCTGAAGCGCCGGCGCGGCCGGTGCGGCCGATGCGGTGCACATAATCTTCGGCGTTGAAAGGCACGTCAAAGTTAAAAACCGCCGGCACATCTTTGATGTCCAGACCGCGAGCCGCAACGTCAGTGCACACCAGCAAATCGACCTCGCCCTTTTTGAAGGCCTCGAGTGCTTTCAAACGCTCATCCTGGCTTTTGTCACCATGCAAGGCCGTGGTCTTGAGGCCTTCACGCTCCAGCGAGCGGGCCAGCCGCGCGCAACCGAGCTTGCTATTAACAAACACAAAAGCCTGCTTGATACCGCGGGTCTTCAAAATCTGGTGCAGGGCGCGGCGCTTGTCATCGGCGCCCACACTGTAGAAATGCTGCTCGACGGTCGAAGCCGTGGCATTGGAACGGGCCACCTCGATGGTGACCGGGTCTTGCAG
>JBILIK010000012.1:0-61990 GCA_044350025.1 Polaromonas sp.
CCTGTGGTGTCGGCCAGGCTGTAGTTGGCGGCCAAGCCGCCGTTGTTGCCATCGACCAGAGAGTAGGTGGCCGTTGCGCTGCGGCTACCGGCGTCCTTGCTGTCAAATGTGCCACTGGCGGTGGCGCTCACCGTTTCACTGCTTACAAACCCGCTGAGCGTGCCCACGGTGATGGCGGCTGTGGTGTTGCCGTCGTAAGTCTTGCCGGCGGCGGCGGTGCCGCTGATGGTGAGGGCGGCCTTGGCGATGGTGGCGCTGTGGCCTGTGGTGTCGGCCAGGCTGTAGTTGGCGGCCAAGCCACCATTACTGCCGTCAGCCAGTGAGTAAGTCGCCGTCGCAGCACGTAGGCCAGCGTCCTTGCTGTCAAATGTGCCGCTGGCGGTGGCGCTCACCGTCTCACTGCCAACAAAGCCGCTGAGCGTGCCCACCGTGATGGTGGCGCTGGTGTTGGCGTCATAGGTCTTGCCGGCGGCGGCGGTGCCGCTGACGGTGAGGGCGGCCTTGGCGATGGTGGCGCTGTGGCCTGTGGTGTCAGCCAGGCTGTAGTTGGCGGCCAAGCCGCCGTTGCTGCCGTCAGCCAGTGAGTAAGTCGCCGTCGCAGTACGTGGGCCAGCGTTCTTGCTGTCAAAGCTGCCGCTGGCGGTGGCGCTCACCGTTTCACTGCCTACAAAGCCGCTGAGCGTGCCCACGGTGATGGCGGCTGTGGTGTTGCCGTCATAGGTCTTGCCTGCGGCGGTGGTGCCGCTGACGGTGAGCGATTTCTTGGCAATGGTCAAGGTGCCGCTGCCGCTGAGGTCATAGCCCTGTTGGTTGGAGTAAAGCGTGCCGCTGGTGTAGGTGCCCGCATTGGTGCCGCTGGCTACGGTGCCCGAGATATTGGACAGGCCGTAACCGATGCCGTATTGCACAGCGCCGGTGTAGGTGGTGCTCACATCTGCCAACGCCAAGGAGGTCAAAAATGTGCGCAGCAAAGGCGAGGTCGAGCCGTCATAAATGCGCCAGGTGCTGCTGCTGCCGCCCGACGAAGAAATAGACCAGGCGGAGAAATTGGACGCGGTTTTCATCGCGGCAGAACTCAAGCCGGTTCCTGCGCTACCGAAGCCTGCGGAAGCCGTGTTGTCCGAATTCCAGAAGCTGCTGGTGACGCCGCCGGAACTCGACGCCAACAGATATCCCACCAAACCGCCCGAGTAGGTGGCCCCACTCGAACTCACCACGCCCGTAGCGTAGGTGTTGGAGATGGCATACGCGCCCGCGGCGGTACCACCCAGCAAGCCGCCCCGGTAAGTACCTCCGCTGACCGCACCCGTTGCATAGCTGTTGGAGATGGTGCCTGCGCCCAAAACAAAAGCGCCCACCAAGCCGCCGCTGTGGGAACCGGTTCCCGTGACAGCGCCCGTTGCGTAGCTGGTAGCGACAGAACCCCCGACAGCAAAGCCCCCCACCAATCCACCGGTGTAGTTACCGATGGCGCTGACCGCGCCGGTGGCGTAACTGCTGGTGATCGTGCTGGCGGTCGTCGCACCGGCCTTACCCACCAGGCCGCCTGTGTAGTAATTGCCGCTCAAGTTGCCAGTGACCGCGCCAGTGGCATAACTGGAGGTGATGGCACCCGAGTCTTGTACGCCCACCAGCCCACCCGCGTTGGGGCCAGTGACCGTTGCGGTAGCGTAGCTGCTGCTGATGGTGCCCGTAGCCAAGCTGCCGGCTAAACCGCCGACAGAAGTGGTAGAAGCTGTAGCAGTACCGGTGGCGTAACTGCTGCTGATGGTGCCGTCGTTGCGACCCACCAAGCCGCCAACCCTTGATGCGCCGCTGACACTGCCTGTGGCGTAGCTGTTGCTGATGCTGCCGTCGCTGCGACCGGCCAAGCCACCGACAGACGTTCCACCACTCACGCTGTTACTCAACAATCCCACGTTTTTAACAACGCCCGCTGAGCCCACATAGCCAAAGAGCCCCACGTAAAAAGTCGTCGAACTGCGGTTGATGGTCAGTCCGCTGATGGTGTGGCCCAAGCCGTCAAAAATACCAGTGAAGGTGGTGGCGGCGGAAGCGCCAACCGGCGAGAAGCCGCTGCCGCCGTTCCAGCCAGACGTGCCGCTGGCGGCAATGTCTGCGCCCAGCACATAGTTGCCGCTCAAGCGCGTGCTGTAGCCCAGGCCTTGCAGGCTGTTGGTGGCGCTTAAAAGGCTCTCGTCCCCCGCGCTGCCCAGGCTGGTGATGACGGTGTAGTTCTTGGTCGTGCCCGTGCTGCCCAGCGTGGTGGAGAAGTTGCTGCCCGCTTGCAGCGACACCGCAGCGTTGACCGCATAGCTGGAACTGCCGCCGGTGCTGCTGCCCTGGCCGTACAGCAGCGCCAGCTTGCCGCTGGCGCCCGTGGCGGTGATGGGGCTGTTGATGTAAATGCTGTTGTGGGCGTTCAGCGTGAGGGTGTAGTTGGCGCTCCAGGAGACGGCGTCGTTGACGTAAATGTCGCCCAATCCGCTGGTGTAGCTGCCACTGGCGGTGGCACCCGTGACAGTCGGGTCTGCGGAGGCGACTGTCTGGATGGTGACGTTGTTGTTGCCCAGCGCCGTGCTCAGTGCTGCCCCGGTGATATTGCTTTTGCTGTCTGAACTGGCAGCAATGTAAAAGTCGAACGGGTCCAGCAACCACTGCCCTTGCTTGCCCTGCGCGCTGGCGGTGGTGATGGTGGCGCTGTCGTCCACTTTGACCGAGTACGCGCTGGTCTCAATGAAGCCGCCGTTGCCGCCGCTGGGGGCGGAGGCATTGAGCGTACCCCTGACCTTGGTGGTGCCTGCGGCCATGCCGGCCAGCAAAATAATCTTGCCGTCTTTTTCTTGCACGGTGCGCGCCTGAATGACACCGGTGTTATTGACCACACTGGCCAGCAGGCTGTCGCGCGCGCCTGCGCTGAGCAGCACTTTCCCGCCATCGGCCTGAAGCAGTCCGCCGTTATAGGCCAGGGCGTTGACCTGGTTGCTGGTGACCTCCAGGCCCAGCAGCGTGCTGCCTTCAAAGTTGAGGCTGACAGCGCTGCCCGCGCCCAGCGCTGCTGTGCCGCCAGGGGCGTTGATGCTGCCTTGGTTTGAAACGCTGTGGCCCAAGAGCGCGACATAGCCGCCGTGTGCGGCGTTGATCTGGCCGAGGTTGGTGATACCGGCTGTGCTGTTTGCGCCAAAGCGCTGGCTGCTTTGGTTTGAGGCAGCGTCTTTGGTGTCTAGCGTAGTGGCCACCAGGGCCCCGACATTGACCTGCGCGTCTTTGCCAAACAGCAAGCCGTTGGGGTTGATCAGCCAGACCTGGCCGTTGGCGTTGATCTTGCCCAGTATCTGGCTACCCTGGGTGTCAAAGATGCGGTTAACCGCCAGTGAGCTGGTGGAGGGTTGGAAGAAGTTGACGCTCTCGGCCTTGGCTACGTTGAAACTTTGCCAGGTGAGCGACAGTTTGTCGCTGGCTTGGTTGATGGTGGTGGTGGCACCGTTGGTGCTGATACTGCCGCTGCCAGACACGATGTGTCCGCCGGTAGGCGCGGCCTGCGCGAAGGGACTCAAGAGCAATAGCGAAGCAAGCGTTACGCTGTTTGCGGCTGCCGTCACGCTGCCAGACTGCTTGCCGCGGCCACGGGTGGTTTCGGACACCGCGATCCAGGCTTGTTGAACTTGGCTCCAGCAGAGGTGATAAATGTGATTTAACACTTTAGAACTCAATTCCTGAATCCCGACGGGCTTCGTGTTGCTTGTTGGATTAGGTTTTAAAACCCTTCATGAACCTTCGGGCAATTTAATGGTAATCAACATAAACATTGTAAACAGTTAAATGTAATTTAAGTTTAATGATTTTGACGGTTAATCGCAAGCCTTGCGAAGCAGTTCATTAAGCTCCATAATTAGAGTCAATTAAGGAGCTGAATATGGAAGCTATTTATGCAGACGTGATGATCAGCATGTCGGAGTTCAAGAAGAACCCTGCTGCCGTTTTACGTGAAGCCAAGAGCCGCCCGGTGGCGGTGCTCAACCACAACAAGGCGGCGTTTTACATGCTGGAGCCGGCCTACTTTGAAGCCTTGCTGGAGGCACTCTATGACCAGGAGCTGGGCCGCACCGTGCTGGCCCGCATGGGCGAACGGGCTCAGGCCGTGGACGTGGATATCGATGCCATCTGAGGCGCCTGCAACGCGCCAAGGCCGTCCCTACAAGTACCGGCTGCAGTTTGTGGCCAGCGCCTGGGCTGAGTGGCAAGGACTTGATGGGTCAGTCAAAGAGCCGCTGCGTAAGCTGCTCAAAAAACGGCTTGATCAGCCGCATGTGCCAGGAGCCGCATTGCATGGTGCGTTGGCGGGGCATTACAAAATCAAACTGAATAAACAGGGCTACCGCTTGGTCTACGGCGTGCAAGACGATGTGTTGATCGTCATGGTGATGGCAGTGAGCAAGCGTGAGGACAGTGTGGTGTACCAGGCCGCTTCGGCCCGCGTGGCGCAACAGTTGGCGGATTTGGCCCTGATGGCGGGCAAGCGCAAAAAAAGTGATGCTGATCGCTAGTGCCCCGGCTAAGCTCACGCAACTGCACAGCAGGCAAAATCTGCACCATGGATTCAAACAAAGCTTCCCCCGCCGCCCCGTCCCTGAGCCCCAGTGCATTGGACGGCCTCAAGGTGCTGGAGCTCGGCCAGCTGATTGCCGGGCCGTTTGCCGCCAAGACGCTGGCGGACTTCGGGGCCGAGGTCATCAAGATCGAGCCGCCCGGCACCGGTGACCCGCTGCGCCAGTGGCGCTTGCTCAAGGACGGCACCTCGGTCTGGTGGCAGGTGCAGTCGCGCAACAAGCGCTCGCTGGCGCTGGACTTGCGCCAGAGTGAGGCGCAAGACATCGTGCGCCGGCTGGCCACCGAATGCGACGTGCTGATAGAGAACTTTCGCCCCGGTGCCATGGAGGGCTGGGGCCTGGGGCCTCATGAATTGCAGCGGCTGAACCCGCGGCTGATCATGCTGCGCGTGAGCGGTTACGGCCAGACAGGCCCTTACCGTGACCGCCCCGGTTTTGGCGTGGTGGCCGAGGCCATGGGCGGCTTGCGCCACCTGACGGCCGAGCCCGGCCATGTGCCGGTGCGGGTGGGTGTGAGCATGGGCGACACGCTGGCGGCGCTGCATGGGGTAATTGGTATTTTGCTGGCGCTGCAGCACCGCCACCGCACGGGCGAGGGCCAGGTGATTGACGTGGCGCTGTACGAGGCGGTGTTTAACTGCATGGAAAGCCTGCTGCCCGAGTACAGCGCCTTTGGTGCGGTGCGCGAACCGGGCGGCAGCGCCTTGCCCGGCATTGCGCCCAGCAACGCTTACCGCTGCCAGGACGGCGCTTACGCGCTGGTCGCGGGCAATGGGGACAGCATTTTCAAGCGCCTGATGGGCGTGATTGGCCGGCCTGACCTGGCTGCCGACCCGGCGCTGGCGCACAACGCCGGGCGCGTGCTCCGTGTGGACGAGCTGGACGCGGCCATTGGCCAGTGGGCGGCTGCGCTGCCCGTGACTGCGGTGCTGGCCGCGCTGGACGCGGCCTCGGTGCCGGCCGGGCGCATTTACACCGTGGCCGACATCGCCGCCGACCCGCACTACCAGGCGCGCGGCATGCTGGCGCAAGTGGCCATGGACGACGGCAGCGCTTTGACGGTGCCGGGCTTTGTGCCCAAGCTCTCGCGCACACCGGGCAAGCACCAGCGCAACGCGCCTGCGCTGGGTCAGGACACCGACGCCGTGCTGCGCGAGATCGGGCTGAGCACCGCGCAGATTGAGGCTTTGCAAGCGCGCGGCATTGTGGCTGGCAGCGGCCAGGGGCAGAGCGCCGCATGATCCGCACGCAAGGCCTGGCTTACGCGTATGCCGGCGGGACTGCGCTGCGCTTTGACGACGTGCTGGTGCCGCAGGGCGGGGTGTTGCTGCTCAAGGGGCCGTCGGGCGCGGGCAAGTCCACCTGGCTGGCGCTGGCCGCCGGGCTGGTGGCCCCTTCGCAGGGGCAGATGGAGGTGGCCGGCCAAGTGCTGGAAGGCGGGGCGACTGACCGCTGGCGGGCCCGCCACATCGGGTTTTTGCCGCAAAAACTGCACCTGAGCCCGGCGCTCAGTGTGCATGACAATCTGGCCCTGGCGCAGTGGGCCGCCGGCCAGGCTGAAGACGCCGGCCGCATTGCCAGTGCGCTGGCCGCGCTGGGCGTGGGCGAGCTGGCGCAGCGCAAACCGGCGCAGCTATCGGGCGGCCAGGCACAGCGCGTGGCGCTAGCGCGGGCGGTGCTGTTGCAGCCGCAGGTGATCTTGGCCGACGAGCCCACGGCCAGCCTGGACGACGCGGCCGCCGCGCAGGCCGCGCAGTTGCTGGCGCAGGTGGCCGCGCAGCAGGGCGCCACGCTGGTGGTGGCCAGCCATGACGCGCGGCTGCTGCAGTTTTTCACGCAGGCCGGCCCTGTGAGTGTGCTGAACCTGGCGCTGCCCCAGATCGCCGGTGTCGCCGGGGTGGCCGCATGAAAACACTGCGCTGGGCCTGGCAGTTTTTGTGGTCCAGACCGCTGGCCGCGGCGCTGAACCTGCTGCTGCTGTCGCTGGGGCTGGCGTCCATCACGCTGGTGCTGCTGGTGAACCACCAGATTCAGCAAGCCTTTGCGCGGGACCTGGCCGGCATTGACGTGGTGGTGGGTGCCAAGGGCAGCCCGCTGCAACTCATATTGTCCGGCGTGTTTCAGATCGACACGCCCACCGGCAATGTGCCGCTGGCCGAGGTGCAGGCGCTGCAAACCAACCCGCAGGTGGCCAAGCTGATACCGATCAGCATGGGCGACAGCTTCAAGGGTTACCGCATCATTGGCACTACGCCGGATTACCTGAGCCACTACGCCGGCGTGATGGCCAGCGGCGCAATGTGGCAAGCGCCCATGCAGGCGGTGCTGGGCGCCAAGGTGGCGCGTGACACGGGCTTGCGCGTGGGTGATGGCTTTGTGGGCAGCCACGGCCTGGGCGGCGGCGGTCATGCCCACGGCCAGACGCCTTACACCGTGACCGGCGTGCTGGCCCCCAGCGGCTCGGTGATGGACCGTTTGATTTTGACGGCTACAGAGTCGGTCTGGCGCGTGCACGAAAAAGACACGGCGCTGGACGCCGCAGACCAGAAGATTCTGGAAGAAGAGCGCGAGGTCACACTGGCGCTGATTCAGTACCGCAGCCCGCTGGCAGCGGTGACTTTCCCGCGCTTTATCAACACCGCCACCAACATGCAGGCGGCGTCACCGGCGCTGGAGGTCTCGCGCCTGCTCGGGCTGATCGGCATTGGCGCGGATGTGCTGCGGGCTTTTGCCGGCGTCTTGTTGCTGACGGCCGGGCTGGGTGTTTTCATTGCGCTGTGGAGCGCTGTGCGCGAACGCCGCGCCGACCTGGCCTTGCTGCGCATGCTGGGCGCGGCACCACGCCAGCTGGCGGCTCTGCTATGGTGTGAGGCTGTGTGGCTGGCCTTGCTGGCCACGCTGCTGGGCTTGGCCCTGGGGCAGGGCGTGGCGGCCTTGCTGGCTGTGGCGCTGGATGTAGATAAGTCGATCTCGCTGGCCGCGCTGAACTGGCCGGTGGATTTGCTGGCGGTGCCGGCGCTGGCGCTGGGTGTGGCAGCGGCTTCGGCCCTGTTGCCCACCTGGGAGGCGTACCGGGTGAATGTTTTTGAACTTCTTCAATCGAGGTGAATGGATGACCTGCTTTTCTTTTCAAAAATTAACTGCTGCTGTTGGCGTTTTGGCCCTCAGCGCCGTGTTGTCTGTGGCGCATGCTCAGCACAGCGACAAGGAAATCAAAGAAGATATACAGCGCCACCGCGCCATGGCTGCGGCCCATGAGGCGGCGGCCAAATGCCTGGAGTCGGGCCAAAAACCTGATGTTTGCACCAAGCAGTTGCAGGCCGCTTGCAAAGGCTTGGCCGTTGGCAAATACTGCGGCATGAAGCACGCGCATTGAAGCGCGCACTGAAGCGCGCATAAATCAAGCCAAACAAGGACTCCAAGGCATGAACACGATCCACTTGCGTTTCGCTCTTCAAACCCTGGCCGCCCGGCCGCTGGTGCGCGCCCTGGCTGTACTGGGGCTGGCGGCTTGCCTGTCGGCACCCGTGGTGGCCCAGACCACGCCCATGTTGCCGGGCAGCATTGATTTGCCGGCCGGCAAGGGCGCTGGCGTGCACGGTGCCAACAGCCCGATTGCGCCGCTGGTGCCACGTGCCGACGTGTTGCCCTGGTCAGTACTGGCCGATGTGAAAACCCAGGTGGTGAAAAAGCGCAGCCTGCCGCTGTTCAATGCCAGCCAGTTGGGGCTGAACGACAAGACGCAGCGGCTGCAGGGTTTCATGATGCCGGTCGAGCCTGGCGAAAAGCACACGCGCATGTTGCTCTCGGCCGTGCCTTTGAGCTGCAATTTCTGCCTGCCGGGCGGGCCTGAAAGCATGATGGAAGTGCGCCTGAAAACGCCCGTCAAGTACAGCCAAGATGCGGTGGTGGTGGAGGGCCGCTTGTTGGTGCTCAAAGACGACCCGTATGGCCTGTATTACCGCTTGGTGGACGCTGTCACGGTGAAGTAAGGCCAGCCCCGGGCCTGTAACTTAGCCCTCGGCTATTCTTTATTTTTTTGGCCTTGAATTTTGTGCCACAAGGCCAGCTCGGTCTCGGTGAGACGGTCGCTGCTGCGGGCCAGTTCTTCAAACTTCGCAGCGTCGGTCAGCAGGCCTAACTGGCGGATCTGGCTGAGCAAGGACTTGTAGTGCTCCAGGGCGTGTTCTGATTTGCCGGCAATTTTGTGCAGGGGCAGCCCGGAGACGTCTTCCAGCAGCTCGCGTTCGCGCCTGGCCCTTTCAATCAGTTGGTCAACGTCTTGCTGTGACAGGTGCAGTCGCTTGGCCTCGGCTTGCACCTGCTCAATTTCTTGTTCGCTCAGCCGGCCGTCTTCCAGCATTTGATAGAGCTCGTTGCGCAGGTTCTCGCGCTCAATGCGCAGCTGGTCGGTGAAGGCCGATGACAACAACGCTGCCGGAATGGCAAAGATGCCGATGCCCATAAGGGCCAGGATGATGGTCATGATCCGGCCCATGGGGGTGACAGGTGAGATGTCGCCATAACCGACCGAGGCCAGTGTGATCACCGCCCAGTAGATGGACTGCGGAATGTTTTCAAACTTATCGGGTTGGGCTTCGTGCTCAAACAAGTAGCCCAGGCTGGCCGTCAACACGACCAGCAAGAGCATGATGAAGATGGAAGCGCTCATCACCGGCCACTCGCGTGCCAGGACTTTGGTCAGTGTGGCGGTGGCGCCGGTGTAGCGGGTGAGTTTGAGCAGGCGCATCAACCTGAACACCCGCAAAAAGCGCAGATCGAACAGGTGATTAAAGAAGGCTTCCAGGAAAAACGGCAAGATGGCCAGCAGGTCCACCAGCAAGGCCGGTGACTTGGCATGTCGCAGCCGGCCGCTGAAGGCTTTTTGAAAGCCGGGCTGCTCAACGCAGCAGTAAAGGCGGGTGCAGTATTCAAGCGAAAAAATCGCCACCATCACGATGTCCAATACGATGAACTCCAGGTGCATCACGTGGCTGATGCTTTGCACGGATTCAAGGATGACAGCGCTCACCGAGATCAGCACACAGACCATGATGAAGTTGTCAAACAGCAGGTGCAACTTGCCGCCGAACTCGCTGGGGTAGAGCAGGGCGTGAATTTTCTGGCGGAAGCTGCGGCCCTGGTTCAGGCGTTTGAACTCCTGCCAGGCCGGGATGAGCACGCGGAACAGTTTGAGAATCCGCAGCAAGCGCAAAAACCGCAGCGCACGCAAGTCCACCGGAACGAAGGCTTGCAGGTAAAAGGGCGCTATGGCCAGCAGGTCAATGATGCCAAAGGGGCTGCGCATGAAGCGCAGGCGCGGCGAGCCGCGGTTTTTGAACTCCGGGTCTTCAGGGGCCAGGTACAGGCGCAGCAGGTATTCGGCGCTGAAGATGGCGACGGAGACAACATCAAACAGGTGAAACCAGCTTTGGTAAGGCAGGTAGAGCGCCGGCACATGCTCGAACATCAAGGCCAGCAGGTTGGCCACAATCAGCAAAGCGATCCAGCGGTCTAGGCTCTGGTGGTAGTTGCCGGCGATCTTGGGGTCTAGCAACCAGGCGTACAGCCATTGGCGCATTGGCAGGTCTGAGGGAATGCTCACGCCAGGCGCAGCCAGCGATACGACCTGTGGTTTGGCTTCGGGGGCCGTCAAAAGCTCACCTCTGTGGACAGGCCTGCGTAGCCGCCTTGGTCGCAGGTGCTCAAGCGCAACTGCATTTTTTTGTTGATGGGGTCGTCCCCGCTCAAGGGTGAAGCGTAAAACGCTTGTGCAGCGCCCGGTTGCCCGGGCGTGAGTTTTTCAATGGCCAGAGCGCCAGCCAGGGCTGAGCGGCCGGGCTCGCATCGGGCCACAAAAACTGGCGTTTTCTGGGTAAAGGGGTTGCGCAGCCCGGCTAAGGGGCCACCGTCTGCCAGCAGCCGGGGCAGACAGTCTGCCCAGGTGTTGGCGGCGCTGGCATCGCCGCCGGCGCACTGCGCAGGCTCAAAGTCGCTGTCAAACCGCTGGCTGCTTGCTTGCCCCAACCATTGCACCATGTCGGCGGTGTTTTGTTTGCTGATTTCGTTTTTCAGGCCTTCCTTGTACATCGTGCGGCCGATGACGGCCACGGCCAGCAGCACCAGCACTAAAAAGACCATGAACAGCTTGTCTGCACCGGTGGGGCCTGGCGATGGCAGCAAAGGCATTGTGTCAGTGGACATGGTACTGATGACCTTGGCGTTGGGTTTGCGTGGCAAGCCGAATGTGGTGCAGGTTAACAGAGCTCAGGAGCCGTTGGGGTCGATGGCGGCGCTCCAGCGGCTGTCCCAGCCTTTGTCGATATTGCGGCGCTCGCGTTTGGTGGGGCGGCCGTGTTCAATGCTTTGCGCGGGTTCGGGGTGCAGGCGGCGCTGTTCGGCGTCCTGCAGCCGCTTTTGAATGCTGTCGGCGCTTTCTTCATACAGCGCTTGCGCCACAGGGGCAGGGCCGCGCTGCATGCTCAGGCCTTTGACAAGCAGCTCGCGCAGCACAGTGCCCTGGCGCAGCGTCAGCTTGTCGCCGGGTTTGATCTCGTGTGCGGGCTTGACCGCATGGCCGTTGAGCTGCACCCGGCCTTTGTCGAGTTCTTCAGCGGCCAGCGAGCGGGTTTTGTAAAAGCGGGCCGCCCACAGCCATTTGTCGATCCGCATGCTGCGTGTGGCGCCTAGGCCTTGGCCACTCGTTTTTGTTGCCAGCGGCGCACCAGGGGCGGCGCAATCAACAAAATCACCGAGATGGCCATCAGGCTGGCCGACAAGGGCCGGGTGACAAAGGTGGACCACTCGCCCATGCTGATGGTCAGGGCCTGACGCATGGACTGCTCTGCCATGGGCGCCAGAATCAGGCCGACGATCAGCGGCGCAGCAGGAAAGTCAAAGCGCCGCATGGCAAAGCCGATCAGGCCGAAGACGTACAGCAAGCCCACGTTGAACACCGAGTTGCCCGCGCCGTAGACGCCGGCCGTTGAGATGATGATGATGCCGGCGTACAGCCAGGGTGGCGGAATTTTCAGCAGCTTGACCCACAGGCCGACCAGCGGCAAGTTAAGCACCAGCAAAATAACGTTGCCGATGTACAGGCTGGCTATCAGCGTCCAGACCAGGCCGCCTTGCTGGGTGAACAGCGTCGGGCCGGTTTGAATGCCGTAGCCCTGAAAAGCTGATAGCATGATTGCGGCGGTCGCTGATGTGGGTATGCCCAGTGTGAGCAGCGGCATCAGCACACCGGCTGCGGCGGCGTTGTTGGCGGCTTCGGGGCCGGCCACGCCTTCGATGGCGCCCTGGCCGAATTCCTCGGGGTGTTTGCTGAGTTTTTTCTCGGTGTAATAAGACAGCAGGGTGGGCAGTTCAGCGCCGCCTGCGGGCATGGCGCCAATGGGAAAGCCAAACAAGGCACCGCGCAGCCAGGCTTTCCAGGAGCGGCTCCAGTCCTGGGCGCTGAGCCACAGGCTGCCGGTGACTTTCATGACTTCGCCGGCTTTGGTTTCTTTGCCCTGCCAGGCCAGGTAAAGCGCTTCGCCAACGGCAAACAGGCCGACAGCGGCAATGGTGACTTCGATGCCGTCGAGCAGCTCGTTCTGGCCGAAGGTAAAGCGGGGCTGGCCGGTTTGCAAATCCAGGCCGACCAGGCCAAACAGCAAGCCGGCTGTCAGGCTGGCAATGCCGCGCAGCACCGAGTTACCGAGCACGGCGGATACGGCCACCAGGGAGAGGATCATCAGGCTGAAGTACTCGGCCGGGCCGAAGGCCAGCGCGGCTTCAACCACCCAAGGCGCGACAAAGGTCAGGGCCAGGGTGCCGATGGTGCCAGCCACAAAGCTGCCGATGGCCGCTGTGGCCAAGGCCGGTCCGGCGCGGCCGCGGCGGGCCATTTTGTTGCCCTCCAGCGCCGTCACCACAGAGGCTGACTCACCCGGTGTATTGAGCAAAATGGACGTGGTTGAGCCGCCATAGGCTGCGCCGTAGTAGATGCCGGCAAACATGACAAACATGCCGGTGGCCGGCACGTGGTAGGTGAGCGGTAGCAGCAGGGCAATGGTGAGGGCCGGGCCAATCCCGGGCAGCACGCCGACCAGTGTGCCGACAAAGCAACCGATGAAGCCGTACATCAGCGTCATGGGCTGCAAGGCGTTGGCAAAGCCGCCCATCAAGGAGTCAAAGGCATTCATGGGGAAACTTTCAGTCGGCCGGTCATAAAGGCCAAGCCACTGCGGGCCCGAGCCCGACGCCCAACACCTGGGCAAATAAAATCCAGAAGAGCAGGGCAATCGTGCCGCACACCAAGGCTGAGCGCCAGCCCAGGCGCTCGTCAAAGGCGCGCGCTACACCCATGCCGCACAAGGTGGCCGGGATGACAAAGCCCAAAGGCACGGCCAGCAGCACAAAGGCAGCGCCGCCGCCCAGCAGCATGAGCATGCGCCGGTTGGCACCCGGCAGGGGCTGCCCGTCGTCGCCCAGCACGGCATCGAGCTGACGGCCGCGCCATGCGCTCAGGCCGTACAGCAGCGCAATCACCAGCAACAGGCCCACCACCACCGCAGGGGTGAGGATGGGCCCCACGGGCATCTGAATAGGCGACTCGGGTATGAGCGTCACCTGCCAGGCCCCGACCAGCCCCAGCGCTAAAAGGCAAAGGGCGAGCCGAAAAGGCGTCATGCCAGACCCAGGTCTTTCAGTACGGCTTCGGTTTCGGTGATGTCTTTGTTGATTTCGCGCTCAAAAGGCAGTTCAGCCAGGAACACGCCGGTCCACTTGCGGGTGACCAGCTCTTGCTGCCAGGCGGCAGATTGGTTCAACTTGCTCATCAGCTCGAACAGCTTGTCGCGCTGGGCCGTGGTCACGCCTGGGGGGGCAAACACGCCGCGCCAGTTGGCCACCGCCACGTTCAAGCCGAGCTCACGCATGGTGGGCACATTCACGCCGGGGATGCGGATGTTGCCGGAGACTGCCAGCGGGATCATGCGGCCGGCCTTGATCTGGTCTTCAAACTCGGAGTAGCCCGAAATGCCGGCGCTGACCTGGTTGCCCAAAATAGCCGCGTTGGCCGGACCGCCACCTGCAAAGGCAACGTAAGCGGCTTCACGCGGGTTGCGGCCCAGTTCTTTGATCATCAGGCCCAGCACGATGTGGTCAGTGCCGCCAGCGCTGCCGCCGGCCACGGACACGGCCTTGGGGTTGGCCTTGAGGGCGGCTACCAGCTCGTTCCAGGTTTTGATTTTGCCGCCGGCGGGCACCACAATGACGCTGGACTCTTCAGTCAGGCGGGCCACGGGCACCACATTGCGCATGGTGACCGGGCTTTTGTTGGTGATGCCTGCGCCCACCATGACCGAGCCGCCGACCATCAGGCTGTTGCCCTGGCCTTTGCGCTGGTTCACAAAGCGTGGCAGGCCGATCATGCCGCCGGCGCCGCCTACGTTTTCAAACTGAAAGTTGCCGACCAGGCCGCTGACCTTGGCTGCGCGCTCGATGGCGCGGGCTGTGCCGTCCCAGCCGCCGCCGGGGGCCGCGGGCACAAACATGTTGATGGTGTCAAACAATGGCTTGGCTTGAGCCCAAGCCGGCAGTGCCAGGCCGGCGCCCAATGCGCCGCCCATGGACAAGAAATCGCGTTTGGAAATAGTCATGTTTGTCTCCTGAGTGAAAATGATCGTTGGTGGGCTTGGGGCATGTTGCGCCAAGACCTGTGCAGTTTGCTTTAAATCTGGCGGCCAAGCTGTCAAACGCCTTTCAATTTGATTCAGTGATAACCCCTAGTGCCCACGTTTTATTGGTAGAAGACACGCCCGAGCTCTCGCTCTGGCTGGGCACTGCTTTGCGCCAGCTGGGTTTGCAGGTGGCGTTTGCGGCAGACGGCGAGTCGGCCGATGCCCAGTTGCAGGCGGGTCACCGGTTCAAGCTGGTGTTGTTGGACTTGAACCTGCCGGTGCGCGATGGTCTGTCGGTGCTGCAGGCGTTGCGCCAGCGGGCCGATGCGGTGCCGGTGATGATTTTGACCGCGCGTGCCAGTGTGGCCGACCGGGTGCTGGGCTTGAACGTGGGCGCCGACGACTACCTGCCCAAACCCTTTGAGCTGAGCGAGTTTGAGGCGCGTGTGCAGGCTTTGCTGCGCCGGCCCCGGCAAATGCAGTGGACGCAATGGGGCGTTGGCCCGCTGCTGTGGGACGGGGATGACCAGCACTTTTTGTTGCATGAGCAGCCGCTGGCATTGACCCCGCGGGAGACCGCAGCGCTCAAAACCCTGTTGGAGTCTGCCCACAGGGTGGTGAGCAAAGAGCAGTTGCATGCGCGGGTGTTTTCAGACGCGCCGGCCGAGCTGGACGCGGTGGAGGTGTTGATTTACCGCTTGCGCAAAAAAATAGAAACCCCTTTGCCGCCCACCGGCGCTGCGCCGGCCCGGCGACTGCGCATCAACACCTTGCGCGGCCTGGGTTACATGCTCAGCGACAAAGACACGGCATGAGCAGCAGCACAAATCCGGGCCCGCCATGAATTCTTTGCGCCAGCGCTTGTTGCTGCTGATTTTGCTGCCTTTGTTTGTGCTCATCGGGGTGGGTGCTTATGTGTCTTACGGGCGCGCTGTGGAGTCAGCCAACCAGGCTTATGACCGCTCTTTGTACCTGGCAGCGCGAACGCTGGCCGAAGAGATACGACTGGAAAACCAGACCCTGCGCGTGGACGTGCTGCGGGCGGCGGGTTACTTGTTTGAAAACCACATCGGCTCGCGCCTGTTTTACAAAATTGAAGACGAAGCTGGCCTCACCTTGGCCGGTGACGCGGAACTGCCTTCGCCGGCGGCGCTGTCGCAAGAGGTGCAGTTCTTTTCACTGGTGAGTTTTGAAGACGCTTTGTTGCGCGGCCAGCCGGTGCGCCTGACCAGCTTGCGCCATGTGCTGGTGGACAGCCCCGGCACAGCCGGGCAGGCGCCGGGCACCAAGCTGATCACGGTGCGCGTGGCCGAGACTCTGGAGGCCCGCCAGTTACTGACCCAGAATATCTTGCGTGACACGCTGGCAATTCAGGGCTTGCTGCTGCTGGTGACCATGGGCCTGGTGGGCTGGGGTATTCATGTGGCGATGCGGCCGCTGGAGGCTTTTCGACTGCAACTGGCGGCGCGTGATGAGTCTGATGCTTCGGCGATCACGCCGGCCTACAACACGCGTGAGCTGCAACCCTTGATTGACACGCTCAACAGCTATGTGCAGCGCCTGGGCCGTTTGATTGACATCCGCAAACGCTTTTTAGACAACGCTGCGCACCAGTTGCGCACGCCGCTGACTGTGCTCAAAACGCAGCTGGCACTGGCCGAGCGCCAAATTCCGGAGTCGCAAGCTAAGGCGGCGGTGCTTGCGGCTGTGCTTACCACCGACAATGCGGTGCATTTGACTGAACAACTGCTGGCGCTCACCCGGGCCGAACACGCCCCCGACATGGAGGTGCCGCAGACGGTGGCCCTGGTGGCGTTGGCGCGCGAGGTGACGCAGTCCATGTGGCAACAGGCGCAGACGCATCAGCATGACCTGGGTTTTGAAACCACCGTTGCCCATAGCCAGGTGCTGGGCATGCCCTTGCTGGTGCAGGAGGCCTTGCGCAACCTGGTGGACAACGCGCTGGTGCATGCCGGTGGCGGCGTGGCGGTGACGGTGCGGGTGGGTGCGGGCTGGTTGGAAGTTGAGGACGCGGGTGTTGGCATTGCGGCGCGCCACCAGCCTCATGTGTTTGAGCGCTTTTACCGCGCCGACGCGGCGGCATCGCGCGGCAGCGGTCTGGGTTTGGCCATCGTGCAGGAAATCGCCCGCCAGCACGGCGCAGCGCTGTCCTTGACCAGCCCGTGTGCCAACGGGCGGGGCACACGCATTCGCTTGCAGTGGCCGCCGGCCGGTATGGTTTAGTTGGCTGCGCCTTGGGCCAGCGCGTTGGCCAGGCTTTGTTCTAGCGCCGGCACATCCGGCGCCGCCTGGCTGGGCCAGCCGCTGAGATGCTGCTCGCAAATACTGGCCAGGCCCTGCGCCCACTGGGGGCTGTCGTTCAGGCAGGCGATGTAGTGAAAACTCTCGCCGCCGGCGTGCATGAAGGCTTCGCGGGCTTCGTCGTTGATTTCTTCCAGCGTTTCCAGACAGTCGCCGGTAAATCCCGGGCAAATGACGTCGACCTTTTTGACACCGGCCTCGGCCATGCTCACCAGCGTGGGTTCGGTGTAGGGCTGCAGCCATTTGGCTTTACCGAAGCGGGACTGAAATGTCACGGTGTAGCGGTCTTTGGTCAGCCCCAGTGATTCGGCCAGCAGGCGGGCGGTTTTGTAGCACTCGCAGTGGTAGGGGTCACCCAGCTCCAGGGTGCGCTGGGGCACGCCATGAAAGCTCATCACCAGTTGCTCGGCCTGACCGTGCAAGTCCCAATGGGCGCGCACCCGGGTGGCCAGCGCGGCGATGTAGCCGTCGTCGTCGTGGTAATGGTTGATGAAGCGAAATTCGGGCAGGCGCCGGACTTTGGCAGCCCAGGTGTAGACCGCGTCAAACAAGCTGGCGGTGGTGGTGGCGCTGTACTGGGGGTAGGCCGGCACGATGAGCACGCGCGTGATGCCCAGGTCTTTGAAGACCTCGAGCTGGGAAGCGATGGACGGGTTGCCGTAGCGCATGGCGTAGCGGGTGGCCACGTGGTGACCGCGCGCCTGCAGGGCTTGGCCGAGCAACTGGGACTGCTTGTCGGTCCAGACTTTCAGGGGCGAGCCTTCGGCCGTCCAGATGCTGGCGTACTTGGCGGCTGACTTTTTGGGGCGCAGGCGCAAGATGATGCCGTGCAGGATCAGCCACCAGATGGGGCGGGGTATCTCGACCACGCGCTGGTCGCTTAAAAATTCGGCCAAATAACGGCGCAGAGCCGGGGCGGTGGGTGCGTCGGGGGTGCCCAGGTTGCAGTACAGCACGCCGGTGCTGGCGCCGTTGGCAGCTGCCTTGCCGTGGCTGAATTCGGGTTCTTTGGAAAAGCTCATGTGGGATATTCTCCCACTACCTATGTTGAACCTTCAAAAAATCAGCGCCATTACCTTGGACCTGGATGACACCCTGTGGCCTATCTGGCCGACCATTGAGCGCGCCGAACATGCCTTGCAGAGCTACCTGTTGGGGCATGCCCCCCGTGCCAGTGCCCTGTTTGCCGACCCGGCGGCCCGCCTGGCGCTGCGCCACGAGGTGATGGCCGCGCAGCCCGAGCTGCTGCACCAGCTGAGCAACTTGCGGCTGGCACAAATACGCCTGGCCCTGCTGCGTTGCGGCGAAGACAGCGCGCTGGCCGAGCCGGCTTTTGAGGTGTTTTTTGACGAACGCAACCGTGTGACGCTGTTTGACGATGCGCTGCCTGCGCTGGCTTTTTTGTCGGCACGCTTTCCGCTGGTGGCGCTGTCCAATGGCAATGCCGACTTGGCGCGTGTCGGGCTGGCGGGCTACTTCAAGGCCGGTTTGAGCGCGCAGGTGTTTGGCGTGGGCAAGCCGGACCGGCGTATTTTTGAGGCGGCCGCGCAAGCTGCCGGCGTACCTCTTGATGAGGTGCTGCACATTGGCGACGACGCCGAGCTGGACGTGCTGGCCGCGCTGGCTTGCGGCATGCAGACGGTCTGGGTCAACCGCGAAGACAAGCTGTGGCCGCATGCGCAAGAGCCGCATGAAACTGTGCGCAGCCTGGCTGAGTTGACGGCCTTGTTTTAAGCTTGGCCTTTTTGACTTTAACTTGCATGAAAGAACCCCTATGAGTTTGAAGATTCACGGTATTGCCGCGTCCCGCGCTTCGCGCCCGCTATGGGTGGCGCTTGAACTGGGTCTGGCCTTTGAGCATGTGCCCCTGCACTACAAGGACGGTGCGACCCACACGCCCGAGTTTTTGGCGCTGAACCCGAACGGGCATATCCCGGTTTTGCAAGACGAGGGTGTGGTGGTGTGGGAGTCCATGGCCTGCGCCCTGTACCTGGCCGACAACTACAAAGGCCCTGACGGCCTGAACCTGGCCGCCCAAACCAAAGCAGAAAGCGCCGAGATACTGCGCTGGACTTTCTGGGTTGTCACAGAGTGCGAAAAAGACGCGCTGACCATTTTGATGCACACCCTGGTGATGCCAGCAGACAGGCGCAAGCCCGAGCTGGTCGCGCAGGCGGTGAGCCGTTTGGCCGGGCCGCTGCGCGTGATTGAGCAGCACCTGGCCGGCCAGAGCGCTGGTTCGGCTTACCTGGCGGGCGCGCGCTTCACCGTGGCTGATATTGCAGTGGCCTCGGTGCTGGCCTGGGTCAAGCCGGCGCCTGAATTGCTGGCAGCTTGCCCGGCCACCGCCGCCTGGTTGGCGCGCTGTCTGGACAGACCGGCGCAATTGCAAGTGCGGGCCATGTCCCGCAAGGGCTAGGTTTTGAGCAGCCGGGCTGCGTGCAGGCCCGAGCGGACCGCGCCTTCAAGCGTGGCGGGGTAGGGCCCGGCCACATAGTCGCCGCAGGCCAGCAGGCCGGGCGCAATGTGCGCTGCGGGCCGCAGCAAGCCGGGGGTGCAGGCGAAGGTGGCGCGCTTTTCCACAATGGTTTGCACCAGTTCCAGTTGCAGCCCGAGCTGCGCCTGGCCTTGCGCCAGCACCTGCGCGCTGATGAGCGCCTTGTCGCCCACGCTGGCGCTGACCACAAAGGCCAGCAGGCCCTCTGGCCCGCCTAATTGGCCGCGGTCAAACACAAACTGGGCCGGCGCATCAGCACTGCAGTGCAAGGCCAACATGGGCTGCAGCAACTTTGTTGCAGAGCTTTCGCCCGGAACCACGCGTGCATAGACCGTCGCTATGGGCTCGTGTTGCAGGCTGGCGACTTGGGCGGCCCAGTCGGTGTCTCTGCCGCTTGCCAGCCGCGCTGCCTCTTGCGGCGGGCAGGCCAGCAGCACGGCGTCAACTATTTCTTCTGTGCCCTCAGCGTCTGCGCTGCCCGATGCACTGAGCTGCCAGCCTGTGGCGCTGCGCGTCAGCGCTTGAACCCGCACGCCCAGACGCGGCGCGGGGCCGCGTGCTGCCAGCCAAGCCAGTGCAGCGTCTGGCAGCAGGGCGCTGAGGTCCACGCGGGGCAGCAGCAGGTCGGCGCCGCCGGGCTGGCCAAACAGCGCGTCTTTGAGCACACGCAAAAAAACCTGCGCGCTGGCGCGATCAGCCGGTGTGTTGAGCGCGGACACGCACAGCGGCTCAACCAGCCCGCGCAGGGCGCGTGGTGACAAGTCCTTGCAAAGCGCCGCCACCGACAGGCCAGGTGCACAAAGAAAGCCGGCAGCCCGCCAGCGCAGCGCCAGCCGCAGCAGCGATGCTTTGTCGCCCCAGGCCCAGCCGCGCGCCATGGCAATGCCCCAGGCTGCTTGCAAAGCGGCCGGCCAGCGCGGCCCGCCGGGCCAGACTGAAAACACCGTAGCAGATGGAAAAGCCAGGCCTTCGCCGCCTGGAAATTGCAGCCGCAGCGGCAGTCGCCGCAGGCTGGTGGCTTCTTGCACACCCAGGGTGTGCATGAGGCGCAGGGTCTCGGTGTAAGCGCCTATCAGGATGTGTTGGCCGTTGTCCAGCGCCATTGGCTGGCCCTTGAAGCTGCTGTCCACGCGTCTGGCCCGTCCACCCGCCACACGGGCGCTTTCAAACAGGGTGACGCTGTGGCCCAGCCGCGTGGCTTCGACGGCGGCGGCGCAACCGGCCCAGCCGGCGCCGATGACGGCGACTTTCATGCCGGGGGGCCTTAAGCGACGCGGCCTAAGGCCTGGGTTTTCCAGGCCAGCCAGAACTTGCGCAGCGGCGTCAGGCTCACGCGCTGGTGCAGCACCTGGTAGCCGTCGGCCTGGATCTCGCGCAGCAAACTGCGGTAGATGCTGGCCATCATGAGGCCGGATTTTTGCGCCCGCTGGTCGGCCGCGGGCAAGCAGGCCAGGGCTTCGTCATACAGCGCCAGCGCGCGCCGGGTCTGAAATTCCATCAGCGCGCTGAAGCGCGGCGAGTATTCGCGCTTGAGGATTTCGTGCGCCTTGACGTCAAACTGCTGCAGCTCGCTCACCGGCAGGTAAATGCGGCCGCGCAGTGCGTCTTCACCGACGTCGCGAATGATGTTGGTCAGCTGAAAGGCTTGCCCCAGCTTGTGTGCGTAGGCCGTGGTGGCCGGATCGGTCTGACCGAAAATACGCGCCGCCACTTCACCCACGATGCCGGCGACCAGGTGGCAGTAACGCGTCAGGGCGGGGTAGTCGAGGTAGCGGTTTTGCGCCAGGTCCATCTGGCAGCCTTCAATGACGGCCAACAGGTGCCGCGCCTCGATGCCGTAGACGGCAGTCCAGGGCATGAGCGCCTGCATCACAGGGTGCGTGGCGTTGCCGGCAAAGGCCTTGCCGACTTCGGTTTGCCACCAGGCGAGCTTGGTGCCGGCCACGCCGGGGTCGGTGACTTCATCGACCACGTCATCGACCTCGCGGCAAAAGGCATAAAAGGCGGTGATGGCGGCACGCCTGTCCTTGGGCAAAAACAGGAAGGCGTAATAAAAGCTGCTCCCGGAGGCGGCGGCTTTTTGCTGGACGTACTGTTCGGGGCTCATGGGCTGGATTGTCGCCGCAAGTGCGGCCCAATTTGAGGGCGGCGGGGCGGGGCGGCTACATCCAGAGTGTGCGCCAGGCCATGAGCAACGCGTCGCTGCGGCCGATGACGGGGCGTTGGCGCAGCGTGGCAAAGTCCAGACTGGCAATGCGCTCGGTAATGCGCAGGCCGCCTTGCACCACCAGTCGCAGTTCCCAGCCGGCGCGCCCGGGCACCGCGTGCGCCAGCGGCGCGCCTTCGAGCATGAGCCGGCGCGCTTTGTCGACGCAGTCGGCCACCAGCGCTCGGGTGGCCGGCGTCACCCTTTGGGCCAGCAACTCGGCTTCGCTCACGCCGTGCTGCGCCTGCAGTTCGGCCGGCAGGTAAATGCGCCCGCGCGGAATGTCCACGCTCAGGTCTTGCCAGAAATTGATCAATTGCAGCGCCGTGCAGATGCAGTCGCTTTGACGCAGCGCAGCTGGGTTGCTCACGCCGTAGAGGTGCAGCAGCAGGCGCCCGACCGGGTTGGCCGAGCGGCTGCAGTAGTCCAGCAGTTCGGCCTGGTCAGCGTAACGGGTCTTGTGCACGTCTTGCTCAAAAGCGCTGAGCAGGTCGCCCAGCAGAGGCAGGGGCAGTTGCCACTGGCTGATCTGCGGGGCCAGGGCGTCAAACACAGCGGCCCAGCGGCCGGATGTGGCTTGGCCCTGTGCGCAAGCAGTCAGATCGGCTTTGAATAGCGCCAGGGCTTGCGATCGTTCGGCGGGGCTGGCCTCGCCTTCGTCGGCCAGGTCGTCGGCGGTTCTGGCGAAGTTGTAAATGGCCATGACGGCCGGTCGCAGATGCGCTGGACACAACAAGGATGCTACTGGAAAGTTTTCGTAATGGTTTACAGTATTGCCTTTTATTGAACCTTGGTATTCTTTTTGGCTTGACTGGGTGGTAGGCGGTGCTTCCTTCATGGTCGGATTGTCGCTTGAGACGGCATTCATCTGTTTCTGGTTTAATAACCGTTCAGTCATTAATTTAGTGGTCTTACGCACGGGCTTTCAAGCCTTGGATTTTGCAGGGAAGCAATTGTCATGAAAAGAATCATCAGTGTTGCCGCCATCGGGTCGGTTTTTTTGTTGGGCTGCTCCAAGCCGGCGGTGGTCGAAGAACCTGTACGGGCTGTGAAAACCATCACGGTCGGCGCTGATACCTACGCTGCCAACAGTGAGTACACGGGCGATGTGCGGGCACGGGTCGAGTCACGGCTGGCTTTTCGGGTGGGCGGCAAAATGATTCAGCGACAGGCCGAGCTGGGTCAGTCGGTCAAGGCCGGTCAGGTGCTGGCCCGGCTGGACCCGCAGGACTACAAATTGGCTGCAGACGCGGCCCGTGCGCAAACTGTTGCTGCGCAGACCAACCGCGACCTGGCTGCGGCCGACTTGGCGCGCTACAAGGATTTGCTGGCGCAAAACTTCATCAGCCGCGCCGAGCTGGACCGGCGCGATGCCACGCTCAAGTCGGCGCAGGCGCAACTTGAGCAGGCCCAGGCGCAACTGGCTTCGCAGTCCAACCAGTCGGGCTATGCGGTGCTGGCGTCTGATGTGGCCGGGGTGGTCACCGCCGTGGAGGCCGAGGCCGGCCAGGTGGTCAGCGCTGGCATGACGGTGTTCAAAATTGCGGCCGATGGCGCACGCGATGTGGTCTTTACGGTGCCTGATTCCCGCCTGGCTGCCATGCGTGTGGGTATGCCGGTGAAGCTGCTGGTGTGGCCGCTGAACACGCCCCTGGACGGCAAGGTGCGCGAGGTGGCGGCCAGTGCCGACCCGGCCACCCGCACCTACCAGGTCAAGGCCAGCTTGAACGCGGGCCAGAATTCGCCGCCCCTGGGCTCTACCGTGACCGTCAGTCTGTCGGGCCAGCCGGCTGAATTGGCACAGGGTCAACCCATCATCAAGCTGCCGATTGCCGCGCTGCGCAAGGAAGGCGCTGGCATTTCTGTCTGGGTGCTGGAGCCGGCCAGCATGACAGTGCGGGCGCAGGATGTTCAGGTGGCCAATGCCGACGGCAACATGGCCGTGATCACTTCCGGGCTGACGCCTGGCATGCAGGTGGTGAGTGCGGGCGTGCATGTGCTCACGTCTGGCCAGAAAGTCAGGCTGTACCAGCCGCCGGCTGCAACCATGCCCACGGCTGCAGCACCTGCAGCCGTTGTGACAACACCCGCTGCGAAGTGAGGCCGGCATGAACGACGAAACGACGCGCGACGCCGCGCCCGCTGCCAAGCCAGAAGCCTCCAGCGGTTTCAACCTGTCCCGCTGGGCGCTGGACCACCGCCCGCTGACACGCTACCTGATGGTGGTGTTGATGTTCATGGGTGGGTTCACGTATTTCCAATTGGGTCAGGACGAGGACCCGCCTTTCACCTTCCGGGCCATGGTGGTGCGCACCTTGTGGCCTGGCGCCACCACGCAGCAAATGGCCGAACTGGTCACTGCCAAGCTGGAGCGCAGCTTGCAGGAGGTGCCTTACGCCGACAAGATACGCAGTTATTCCAAGCCGGGTGAGTCGCAGATCATCATGGAGCTCAAGGACTATTCCAAGCCCAGCGAGGTGGCCAACGTCTGGTACACCGTGCGCAAAAAAATCGGCGACATACGCCCCACTTTGCCCGCCGGTATTCAGGGCCCGTTTTTCAATGACGAGTTCGGTGATGTTTACGGCATCATTTACGCGTTGGAGTCTGACGGCTTTAATTACGCCGAAGTCAAAGTGATTGCCGACCAGCTGCGTCAGCAGCTGCTGCGGGTGAAAGACGTGGCCAAGGTGGAGATTTTTGGCGCGCAGGACGAAAAAATATTCGTCGATATATCCAAGGCCCAGGTTCAGCTCGGGCTGGACATGAACCAGGTTTTAAGCCAACTCAGCCAGCAAAACGCGGTCGAGTTCGCAGGCTCCCTGCAAACACCGCAAGACGTGTTGCAGATTCGCGTGGGCGGGCAGTTTCAGGCGGTCGAGCAGATCAAGGCCATGCCGGTGCGCGGCGCCTCGGGCAGCCAGACGCGCTTGGGCGAGATTGCCAATGTTTACCGTGGCTATGCCGACCCGCCGTCGATCAAGGTGCATCACCAGGGCCGTGAAGTCGTCGCGCTGGGTGTCTCTATGGTCAAAGGCGGTGACATCGTACGCCTGGGCAAAGCGCTGACCCAAATGCGTGCAGGCCTCGAAGCCGGTCTGCCGGCGGGTGTCAAGCTGGTGCAATTCCAAGACCAGCCCAAGGCGGTGACGAGTTCGGTCAATGAGTTTGTCAGCGTGCTGATTGAGGCGGTGTTGATTGTGCTGGCAGTGAGCTTTATCAGCTTGGGTCTGCACAAACGCGACAACGCCGCAGCGCTGCCGCTGTGGCGGCGCTACTACGTTGACATGCGGCCGGGCCTGGTGGTGGGTATCACCATTCCGCTGGTGCTGGCGGTGACTTTTCTGGCGATGGATTACTTCAACATCGGCTTGCACAAAATCTCTCTGGGCTCGCTCATCATTGCGCTGGGTTTGCTGGTGGACGACGCCATCATTGCGGTAGAAATGATGGTGCGCAAAATGGAGGAGGGCTTCGACAAGGTTCGCGCCGCCACATTTGCCTACGAAGTCACGGCCATGCCCATGCTCACGGGCACGCTGATCACGGCGGCCGGCTTTTTGCCGATCGGGCTGGCCAAGTCGGTCACCGGCGAGTACACCTACGCCATTTTTGCGGTGACCGTGATTGCCCTGGTGCTCAGTTGGGTTGCTTCCGTATTTTTTGTACCCTACCTGGGCACCTGGCTGCTCAAGGTCAAGCCGGTGGCCCCGGGCGAGGCGGTACATGAAGAGCATTTCGACACGCCGTTTTACAACCAGTTCCGGCGCTGCGTGAACTGGTGCGTCGAGTACCGCTGGACCACCATCGGCGTGACCGTGCTGATTTTTGTACTGGGCATTGTGGGCATGGGACGGGTGCAGCAGCAGTTCTTTCCGGATTCAAGCCGGCCCGAAATTCTGGTGGACATCTGGCTGCCTGAAGGTGCCTCTTTCGCGGCTAACGAGCAAATTGCCAAGCGCTTTGAGCAACGCCTGATGCAAGAACCCGGCGTGAGCTCGGTGACCACCTGGGTGGGCTCGGGCGTGCCGCGTTTTTACCTGCCGCTGGACCAGGTTTTTGCGCAAACCAATGTGTCTCAGCTCTTGGTTCTGCCCAAAGACCTGAAAGTGCGCGAGTCGCTGCGTGTGAAGCTGCCGGCCATTTTGGCGAGCGAGTTTCCCGAGGTGCGCGGGCGTGTCAAGTTGCTGCCCAACGGCCCGCCGGTGGCTTACCCGGTGCAGTTCCGGGTGGTGGGCGCTGACCCCTTGGTCTTGCGTGAGCGCGCTGACGAAGTCAAGAAATTGATGCAGGCCAGCAGCAATACCCGGGGTGTGAACGACAACTGGAACGAGTATGTCAAGACCATCCGCCTGGAGGTGGACCAGGCCAAGGCGCGGGCGCTGGGTGTCAGCAGCCAGTCGATCGCGCAAGCCCTGAGCATTGCCCTGACGGGCAGCACGGTGGGCCAGTTCCGCGAAGCTGACAAGCTGATTGAGGTGGTGCTGCGCCAGCCCAAGGCCGAGCGCGACGCCATCACCGACTTGTTCAGTGCCTATGTACCGACAAGCTCGGGCCGGTCGATCCCGCTGGCGCAAATCGCCAGGCCGGTGTTTGCCTGGGAGCCGGGTGTGATGTGGCGTGAAAACCGTGACTTTGCCATCACGGTGCAAAGCGACATCGTCGAGGGCTTACAAGGGGCGACTGTTACCGCCGAACTTTTGCCGGCGCTCAAAAATCTGGAAAAAGAGTGGCAGCTCAAGGGTCTGAGCGGCTACCGCATTAACGTCGCGGGTGCGGTAGAGCAAAGCAGCAAGGGCTCCGACTCCATCGCGGCGGGCGTGCCTGTCATGCTGTTTCTGACCTTCACCTTGCTCATGCTGCAACTGCGCAGCTTCAGCCGGTCTTTGCTGGTGTTCATCACCGGCCCGCTGGGCATTGCTGGCGCGGCGGCCGGGCTGCTGATCTTCGGCAAGCCCTTTGGCTTTGTGGCCTTGCTCGGTGTGATTGCCCTGATGGGCATGATCCAGCGCAACTCGGTGATTTTGATTGACCAGATTGAGCAGGAGCGCTCGCGCGGTTTGCCCGCCTGGGATGCGATTGTGGAGTCGGCCGTGGGGCGTTTGCGCCCCATTGTGCTGACAGCCGCTGCCGCCGTGCTGGCCATGATTCCGCTGTCGCGCAGCGTTTTCTGGGGACCGATGGCCGTCTGCATCATGGGCGGGCTGATCGTGGCCACCGTGCTCACCCTGCTGGCCTTGCCGGCCATGTACGCGGCCGCCTTCAAGGTACGGCGTGAGCCGTCCACAGCGCCTGTTACAGGCTAAAATGCCAAGTTGACCGATTAAAGACGGGAGTCCGAAGGCCCCAAAGGCTTTTGATTCCCGTTTTTGTTTACGGCGCGCGGGTGGCGAAATTGGTAGACGCACCAGGTTTAGGTCCTGACGTCCGCAAGGATGTGCGGGTTCGAGTCCCGCCCCGCGCACCACACTTACAAGCAGATTTCAGGAGAAGATTGATGGCCGTGACCGTAGAAACGCTGGAAAAGCTCGAACGCAAAATGACCTTGTCGCTGCCCGTCGGCACGATCCAGTCCGAAGTTGACACGCGCCTCAAGCGCATGGCGCGCACCGTCAAAATGGACGGTTTCCGGCCCGGCAAAGTGCCCATGAACGTGGTGGCCCAGCGTTACGGTTATTCGGTTCACTACGAAGTGATGAACGACAAAGTTGGCGAGGCTTTTTCAGCTGCTGCCAACGAAGCCAAACTGCGTGTGGCCGGCCAGCCGCGCATCAGCGAAAAAGAAGGCGCTCCCGAAGGCGAAATGCATTTTGACGCTGTCTTCGAGGTGTACCCTGAAGTCAAGCTCGGTGAGCTTTCCGGCGCCGAAGTTGTCAAGCTCAGCGCGGATGTCAGCGAGGCTGCGATTGACAAGACCATCGACATCCTGCGCAAGCAACGCCGCACCTTTGCCCAGCGCACCATGGACAGCGCCGCCTTGGAAGGCGACCGCGTGACCATCGACTTCGAAGGCAAGATCGACGGCGAAACATTCCCCGGCGGCAAAGCCGAAGCCTTCCAGTTCCTGGTCGGCGAAGGCCAGATGCTCAAAGAATTTGAAGACGCTGTGCGCGGCATGAAGTCGGGTGAAAGCAAGACATTTCCACTGAGCTTTCCGGCCGACTACCACGGCAAAGACGTGGCCGGCAAGCAGGCGGACTTCATGGTCACGCTCAACAAAATTGAAGCTGCCAATCTGCCGGAAGTCAACGAAGCCCTGGCCAAGTCTTTGGGCATTGCCAATGAAACAGTTGAAGGTCTGCGCGCCGACATCCGCAAAAACCTGGAGCGCGAAGTCAAGTTCCGTCTGCTGGCACGCAATAAATCTGCCGTGATGGACGCTCTGGTGGCGACTGCCGAGCTCGACCTGCCCAAGTCCAGCGTGCAAGCCGAGTTGGACCGCATGATTGAAGCGGCCCGCGCCGACCTCAAGCAGCGCGGTATCAAAGACGCTGACAAGGCGCCGATTCCTGACGACATCTTCCGCCCGCAAGCTGAAAAGCGCGTGCGTCTGGGCCTGGTGGTGGCCGAGCTGGTGCGCAAGAACGAATTGCAAGCCAAGCCTGAGCAGCTCAAAGCCCACATTGAAGAGCTGGCTGCCAGCTACGAAAAACCCCAGGAAGTAGTGCGTTGGTACCTGGGCGACAACCGCCGCATGGCCGAAGTCGAATCTGTGGTGATAGAAAACAATGTCACTGACTTTGTGCTGTCCAAGGCCAAGGTCAGTGAGAAAGAGATTTCTTTCGACGACTTGATGGCCCAAAACTAAGCTACTTGGAGAAATACACAATGGTTGCAAACTACAGCTACGGCGCCGCTCCCCGACAGGAAACCCAGGGCCTGGGCATGGTGCCCATGGTCATTGAGCAGTCGGGCCGTGGCGAGCGCTCTTATGACATTTACTCGCGTCTGCTCAAAGAGCGCGTGATCTTTCTGGTCGGGCCGGTCAACGACCAGACGGCCAACCTGGTGGTGGCACAGCTGTTGTTTCTGGAAAGCGAAAATCCGGACAAGGACATTTCTTTTTACGTCAACTCGCCCGGCGGCTCCGTCACCGCGGGTATGGCGATTTACGACACCATGCAGTTCATCAAGCCAGATGTTTCAACCTTGTGCGTCGGTATGGCCGCCAGCATGGGTGCTTTCTTGTTGTCGGCTGGCACCAAGGGCAAGCGCTTTTCGCTGCCCAATTCCCGCGTCATGATTCACCAACCTTCGGGCGGTGCGCAGGGCCAAGCCACAGACATTGAAATTCATGCCCGTGATATTTTGAAAACCCGCGACCAACTCAACCGCATTTTGGCTGCCAACACCGGTCAATCGATCGAGCGAATTGAGCGTGATACCGAGCGCGATTACTTTATGTTTGCCGACGATGCCAAAGAGTACGGCCTGATTGACGAAGTGATTGCCAAGCGTCCTTAACCGGCTTGGCTGCAGGGGCTTTGGCAACGGCGTTTTCTGGTTCGGAAAACGCCGTTTTTCTTTGGTTATCATTGGTTGACTGTTATTGCCAGACCGCCCCCTGAAGGGGCATGCGAAAAGGTATTACCCATGGCCGAGAAAAAAGGCTCTTCAGGCGAAAAAACGCTCTACTGCTCTTTCTGTGGAAAGAGCCAGCACGAGGTTAAAAAACTCATTGCGGGGCCGTCCGTGTTTGTCTGTGACGAATGCATTGACTTGTGCAATGAAATCATTCGCGATGAGCTGCCTGCTGACGATCTCACCAAAGATACCCGCAGCGATTTACCGACACCCGCCGAGATCAAAGCCACCCTGGACGGTTATGTCATTGGGCAAGAGCCAGCCAAGCGAACGCTCGCTGTGGCGGTCTATAACCACTACAAGCGCCTGCGTCACAAAGACAACGCCAAAAAAGACGACGTCGAGCTGACAAAGAGCAATATCTTGCTGGTCGGGCCCACGGGTTCGGGCAAGACCTTGCTGGCCCAAACCCTGGCTCGCACGCTCAATGTGCCTTTTGTGATGGCCGATGCAACCACTCTGACAGAAGCCGGCTACGTGGGCGAAGACGTTGAGAACATCATTCAAAAGTTGCTGCAAAGCTGCAACTACGAGGTCGAGCGCGCCCAGCAGGGTATTGTTTACATCGACGAGATTGACAAAATCACCCGCAAGTCGGACAACCCCTCCATCACGCGTGATGTGTCGGGCGAGGGTGTGCAGCAGGCGCTGCTCAAGCTGATCGAGGGCACCATGGCCTCGGTGCCACCACAGGGCGGTCGCAAGCATCCCAACCAGGACTTTTTGCAGGTGGACACCACCAACATATTGTTCATTTGCGGCGGCGCTTTTTCGGGCCTTGAAAAAGTCATTGAGAACCGTACCGAAGCCTCCGGCATTGGTTTTGCAGCATCGGTCAAAAGCAAAAAATCCCGTAGCCTGACCGAGGCTTTCAAGGATGTGCAGCCTGAGGATCTGATCAAGTTCGGACTGATTCCCGAGCTGGTTGGCCGTATGCCGGTGGTTGCCACGCTGGCTGAGCTCACAGAAGAAGCCTTGGTGCAGATCCTGACCGAGCCTAAAAACGCGGTGGTCAAACAGTTCAGTAAATTGCTGGCCATGGAGGGTGTAGACCTCGAAATCCGTCCTTCGGCTCTCAAGGCCATTGCGCGTAAGGCGCTGGCCCGCAAGACCGGCGCTCGCGGTTTGCGCTCTATTCTTGAGCAGTCCTTGATTGATACCATGTATGAGTTGCCCAGTGTGAGCAATGTCGCCAAAGTGGTGGTCGATGAATCTACCATTGAAGAAAACCAGCCGCCTTTGCTGGTTTATCACGAGGCAGCTAAAAAAGCCTGAGACTAATTGACCGGGGTGCCAAGGCCTTGTAAGTTTGGCTATACCCCCCAAGTCAGGTAAATGTGACTGAGCCTGATGCTTTTCAGGTGCAGCGTTAATGTTGAAGGTTTTATATGTCCGGACAAATTTCTTTGCCAGCAACCCCCCTTGATCTGCCCATGCTGCCACTGCGCGATGTGGTGGTTTTTCCGCACATGGTCATTCCACTGTTTGTGGGCAGACCTAAAAGCATCAAGGCGCTGGAGTCGGCCATGGAGGCCGAGCGCCGCATCATGCTGGTGGCGCAAAAAGCCGCTGCCAAGGACGAGCCTTCAGTTGAAGACATGTTCAACGTGGGTTGTATCGCCACCATCTTGCAAATGCTCAAGCTGCCGGACGGCACCGTCAAGGTGCTGGTGGAAGGCCAGCAGCGCGCCAAGGTCAACAAGATTGAAGATGGCGAATTGCATTTCACTTGCAATGTGACCCCGGTCGAGCCCGAAGTGGCGCTGCCCGGCGACAAGAGCAGCGAAGTGGAGGCTCTGCGCCGTGCGGTGATGCAGCAGTTTGACATGTACGTCAAACTCAACAAGAAAATCCCGCCCGAGATACTGACCTCGATTTCTAGCATTGACGATGCCGGCCGACTGGCCGATACCATCGCCGCGCACCTGCCGCTCAAGCTCGACGCCAAGCAAGTGGTGCTGGACATGGACAACGTGAAGGCGCGTTTAGAGAACCTCTATGAGCAGTTGGAGCGCGAGGTCGACATTTTGAATGTTGACAAAAAAATCCGTGGCCGCGTCAAGCGCCAGATGGAAAAAAACCAGCGTGATTTTTACCTGAACGAGCAGGTCAAGGCGATCCAAAAAGAGCTGGGCGAAGGCGAAGAGGGCGCGGATATCGAAGAGATCGAGAAAAAGATCAAGTCTGCCAAAATGCCGGCCGAGGCCCGTAAAAAAGCTGAAAGCGAACTCAAAAAGCTCAAACTCATGTCGCCCATGTCGGCCGAGGCCACCGTGGTGCGCAGCTACATTGACGTGCTCACCAGCCTGCCCTGGGCCAAGAAAACCAAAATCAAACACGATCTGGGCAATGCCGAAGACGTGCTCAACCAGGACCACTTTGGCCTGGAAAAAGTCAAAGACCGCATCGTGGAGTACCTTGCGGTGCAGCAGCGCGTTGACAAACTCAAGGCGCCCATCTTGTGCCTGGTCGGCCCACCCGGCGTGGGTAAAACCTCGCTGGGTCAATCGATTGCCAAAGCCACCGGCCGCAAGTACGTTCGCATGGCCCTGGGCGGCATGCGTGATGAAGCCGAGATCCGCGGACATCGCCGCACTTACATCGGCGCCTTGCCAGGCAAGGTGCTGCAAAGCCTGACCAAGGCCGGCACGCGCAACCCGCTGTTTTTGCTCGATGAGATCGACAAGCTGGGCACCGACTTCCGCGGAGACCCTTCGAGCGCACTGCTCGAGGTGCTGGACCCGGAGCAAAACCACACATTCGGCGATCACTACGTCGAGGTCGACTTCGATTTGAGCGACGTGATGTTTGTCGCCACCTCGAACTCCATGAACATACCGCCGGCCCTGCTGGACCGCATGGAAGTGATCCGCCTGTCGGGTTACACCGAAGACGAAAAGACCAGCATCGCCATGCGCTACCTGCTGCCCAAGCAGCTCAAGAACAACGGCGTCAAAGATGGCGAGCTTGATATTTCCGAGCAGGCCGTGCGCGACATCGTGCGTTACTACACGCGTGAAGCCGGTGTGCGTTCGCTCGAGCGCGAGCTCTCCAAAATATGCCGCAAAACAGTCAAGGGTATTCAGCTGAAAAAAATGCAGGCGCCCGTGGTGGTCAGCCCCGACAACCTCAATGACTATTTGGGCGTGCGCAAGTTCAACTACGGACGCGCTGAAGACCAAAATCAAATCGGTCAGGTGGTGGGTCTTGCGTGGACAGAAGTCGGTGGCGACTTGCTGACCATTGAAGCGGCCATCATGCCGGGCAAGGGCATCATCACGCGCACCGGCTCGCTGGGCGACGTGATGAAAGAGTCTGTTGAAGCGGCCCGCACCGTGGTGCGCAGTCGTTCACGCATGCTGGGTATTCGCGACGATATGTTTGAAAAGCGTGACATTCACATTCACGTGCCCGACGGCGCCACGCCCAAAGACGGCCCGAGTGCGGGTGCGGCCATGACCACTGCTTTTGTGTCAGCGCTCACCGGCATACCGGTGCGCGGCGATGTTGCCATGACCGGCGAGATCACGCTGCGCGGCGAAGTCACTGCCATTGGCGGGCTGAAAGAAAAGCTGCTGGCCGCCTTGCGCGGTGGTATCAAGACCGTGCTGATCCCGGAAGAAAACGCCAAGGACTTGCAAGAGATTCCAGACAACGTCAAAAGCGGTCTGGAGATCATTCCTGTCAAATGGATTGATCAGGTGCTGGCCGTGGCGCTGGAGCGTATGCCAGTGCCGCTGTCTGACGAAGAAGTGGCCTTGGCCGCGGCGGCCACTGCAGCCACTGCGGCTGCGGCGGCGGCCCTTGCGGCAGCCGCAACCGCTGCGGTGCCGGCGCAGCCGGGCGCTGTGAAGCACTGAGGTTTCACATGCGTGGTTTTTCCTGAAAGTATTTTTGTCGCAGATTTAAGGCACCCGAAAAACCAAGCTATAATGTGCGCTGTCATCGCGGGAGTAGCTCAGTTGGTAGAGCGCAACCTTGCCAAGGTTGAGGTCGAGAGTTCGAGACTCTTCTCCCGCTCCAAATTTAAAAGGGCAGCACTTCAAAATGCTGTCCTTTTTCATTAGGAAATCGGCGCGATAGCAAATCGGTTATGCACTGGATTGCAAATCCAGCTAGGGCGGTTCGACTCCGCCTCGCGCCTCCACAATCCCCCTGTTTTATCGGTTCTCTCTATAGAGACTTTCCTTTGCTATGGGCAAGATAAACATTAGACGTCGGATGCAGGCCTGCGCCAACTGCTTTTGTGGGAGGCGCAAAACCGAGGGTTTTTTGGTGACAATAGACGCTTCGCCTGGGTGGTGAAATTGGTATACACAGCGGACTTAAAATCCGCCGCTTCGTTCATAGCGGGCGTACGGGTTCGACCCCCGTCCCAGGCACCAGTTCACCCGAAATGGGTAAGATCAAACCATGCCCCGTTACAACGCCCCTTTTGAAATCCATGTCCACGGCGAAGTGCCCTTGCGTGCTGATGTCGGTTTTGACCAGTTGCAAGAAGCGCTCAAGCCCTTGTGGACTTACGCCGGGGCCAAGTCTTTGGCCGATGGCGCCGCCAGCGCCTACGAAGAAGAACCCGGTATCCGGCTGGATGTGCAGACGCATTTGCTGCACCTGTGCTGGACGGTTTCGGGCCACGAAGACTTTCGTCAGGTGCTCGACGAGATGTGCATGGGCCTGAATGATCTGGCTGAAAGAGGTGCGCCCATCGAGGTCACTTTTTACGACGCTGACTACGATGAGGAAGATGAGGATGGCAACGGGGAAGACGCCCGGGACGACTTTGCCATGTACTTTGTCGGGCCTACGCCCGCTGCCATCATGCAGGTCCAACGTGATTTGCTGGTGCAAGACACCATCGCTTTGATGGAGCGGCACTTTGACGCCACTGAACTGGGCGAGGTGGTGACCGCGGTGGACAAATTGTTTGAGCGCCGCTTTGACTCTCTGGTCAATTCGATGCAGCTGGGCAAGCCGCCACGCGGGCAGGGCGGCTCTCCCGGGGGCTCAGGCCACGGCGGCGGGCGCAAGCCAAGGCATTTGCACTGAGCTCACGGTCGGCTTGCCTTCGCTTCAGATCGCCTTGACCGGAATCTGCTTGTACTGACCACTCGCAATTTTCTTTTGCCACTCAGCCGGACCGGTGATGTGGGCGCTGGTGCCGCCAGCGTCAACTGCCACAGTCACCGGCATGTCGATCACATCAAACTCGTAGATCGCTTCCATGCCCAGGTCGGCAAAGCCGATGACCTTGGCGCTCTTGATGGCTTTGCTGACCAAATAGGCGGCGCCGCCCACGGCCATCAGGTACGCGCTCTGGTGTTTTTGGATGGCTTCGATGGCTACCGGGCCGCGCTCGGCCTTGCCTATCATGGCGATCAGGCCGGTCTGGCCCAGCATCATTTCGGTGAAGCTGTCCATGCGGGTGGATGTGGTGGGGCCGGCGGGGCCCACGGCTTCGTCGCCGACCGGGTCTACCGGTCCGACGTAGTAGATCACCCGGTTGCTGAAGTCCACCGGCAGCTTTTCACCTTTGGCCAGCATCTGTTGAATCCGCTTGTGGGCGGCGTCGCGGCCGGTGAGCATTTTGCCGCTCAGCAGCAAGGTGTCGCCCGGCTTCCAGCTGGCGACTTCCACTTTCGTGAGCGTGTCCAAGTTGACCTTTTTGCTTTTGACGTAATCGGGTGTCCATTCAACCTTGGGCCAGAGATCCAGGCTGGGCGGCGTGAGGTAGGCCGGGCCGCTGCCGTCAAGCACAAAGTGCGCGTGGCGCGTGGCTGCACAGTTGGGAATCATGGCGACCGGCTTGCCCGCGGCGTGCGTCGGGTAAAGCTTGATCTTGATGTCGAGCACAGTGGTCAGGCCGCCAAGGCCTTGTGCACCGATGCCCAATGCATTGACTTTTTCAAACAGCTCCAGGCGCATTTCCTCGACCTGGTCAAGCGGCTTGCCGGCCGCGCTTTTGGCTTGAAGCTCGTACATGTCGATGTCGTCCATCAGGCTTTCTTTGGCCAAGAGAACGGCTTTTTCTGCAGTGCCGCCAATGCCAATGCCCAGCATGCCGGGCGGGCACCAGCCGGCGCCCATGGTGGGGACGGTTTTGAGCACCCAGTCCACGATGGAGTCGCCCGGGTTGAGCATGGCTAATTTGCTTTTGTTTTCAGAACCGCCGCCTTTGGCGGCCACCGTCACCTCCATGGTGTTACCAGGCACCAGCTCGGTAAAAATCACCGCCGGGGTGTTGTCCTGCGTGTTGGCACGCTTGAAGTGCGGGTCGGCGACAACGCTGGCACGCAGGGTGTTGTCAGGGTGCTTGTAGCCGCGACGAACGCCCTCGTTGACGGCGTCTTCAAGGCTGCCGGTAAAACCCGTCAAGCGAACATTCATGCCGAGCTTGATGAAGACGTTGACGATGCCGGTGTCCTGGCAGATCGGCCTGTGGCCGGTGGCGCTCATCTTGGAGTTGGTCAGGATCTGCGCAATGGCGTCCTTGGCTGCCGGGCTTTGTTCGCGTTCGTAGGCGCGCGCCAGGTGCGCAATGAAGTCGGCCGGGTGGTAGTAGCTGATGAATTGCAGTGCCGCAGCCACCGATTCGATCAGGTCTTCTTGTTGGATGTTCGTGGTCATAGGTGTCGTCGATGGCTTGTCGGTCAGTGGTCAGCGCTGCCGTCTCGCACCATCAGTTTGTCGGTGTAGGCAATGGCCAGGGCACTGAGCAGGAACACGATATGGATGATGGTTTGCCACATCAGCACTTTCAGGTCGTAGTTGGCAGCGTTGATGAAGGTCTTGAGCAGGTGGATGGAGCTGATGCCGATGATGGCAGTGGCCAGCTTGACCTTGAGCACAGAGGCGTTCACGTGGCTCAGCCATTCAGGCTGGTCCGGGTGGTCTTCCAGGTTCATGCGGCTGACAAAGGTTTCGTATCCGCCGACGATGACCATGATCAGCAGGTTGGAGATCATGACCACGTCAATCAGTGCCAGCACCACCAGCATGATCACTGTCTCGTTGAGCGAGGTGATGGCCACATCGGTTTTGTAGCCGATGCTGTTGATCAGGGCCTGCAGCGCGGTCTGGCTGCCAAATACAGCCTCTACCAAGTGCAGCAATTCCACCAGAAAGTGAAAAACGTAGACACCTTGCGCCACGATCAAGCCAATGTACAAAGGCAACTGAAGCCAGCGGCTGGCAAAGATAAAGCGTGGAACGGGGCGCAATGCGTGTGGGGTTTTGGGTTTTGGGTCAGTCATGGTGTTTTCGGTGTTTAATTCAAAATTGTAGGGGTTTCAAATTGGCCGCCGCGGCAGCGGGTGTTTGTAAGCTTGGAGCCAGTCAGTGGCTTGTAAGTGCCAGCCGCGACATTTGGCTTTGGTTAGGAATTTTTATAATCGAGATAAAGAGGAGACAACTCATGAGTGCAGCGCAATCGGCCATCGAGTCAACACTGGTAGAAAACCGGGTTTTCAATCCGGACCCGTCCTTTGTCAAACATGCTCGCATTTCAGGCATGGCTGCCTATGATGCATTGTGCAAAGAAGCCGAAACGGATTTTGAGGGCTACTGGGCCCGTCTGGCCCGCGAGAACCTGAGCTGGAAAAAACCTTTCACCCGCACACTGGACGAGTCTAAAGCGCCGTTCTACAAGTGGTTTGACGATGGCCTGCTCAACGCTTCTTACAACTGCCTGGACCGGCATCTGGGCACCGCTACCGAACAGCAAAAAGCCATCATCTTTGAAAGCGATGACGGCAAGGTGACAAACGTCACTTACAAGGAACTGCACGCCAAGGTCTGCCAGTTTGCCAATGTGCTCAAGAGCATGGGCGTGAAAAAGGGCGACCGTGTGGTCATCTACATGCCCATGACGGTAGAGGGTGTGGTGGCCATGCAGGCCTGCGCCCGCATTGGCGCTACGCACTCGGTGGTGTTTGGCGGTTTTTCTGCCAAGAGCCTGCAAGAGCGTATCCAGGACGCCGGTGCTGTGGCGGTCATCACCGCCAACTACCAGCTGCGTGGTGGCAAAGAGTTGCCTTTGAAGGCCATCGTTGACGAAGGCATCGCCCTGGGTGGTTGCGAGTCCATCAAGAATGTGATTGTTTACCAGCGCACCCCGACAGCCTGCAACATGGTGGCCGGTCGCGACAGCCTGATGCACGAAGGCATGGCCGCTCAGTCCGCCGTCTGCGAGCCAGAATTTTTGGGCGCTGAGCATCCGCTGTTCATTCTTTACACCTCCGGCTCAACGGGTAAACCCAAGGGCGTGCAGCACAGCACCGGCGGCTATTTGCTGTGGGCCAAACTGACCATGGACTGGACCTTTGACATCCGCCCAAGCGATGTGTTCTGGTGCACAGCCGACATTGGCTGGATCACCGGCCACACTTATGTGGCCTACGGTCCCTTGGCCGCCGGCGCCACGCAGGTCATCTTTGAAGGCATTCCGACCTACCCGAACGCCGGACGCTTTTGGCAAATGATCGAGCGCCACAAGGTCAGCGTGTTCTACACCGCACCAACGGCGATTCGCTCACTGATCAAAGCAGCTGAAGCTGACCCTAAAGTGCACCCCGATGCGTCGGACTTGAGCAGCCTGCGCATACTCGGCTCGGTGGGCGAACCCATCAACCCCGAAGCCTGGATGTGGTACTACAAAAACATCGGCCACGAGAAGTGCCCGATCGTGGACACCTTCTGGCAGACCGAGACCGGTGGCCACATGATGACCCCGCTGCCAGGCGCCACGCCCTTGGTGCCCGGCAGTTGCACGCTGCCACTGCCCGGCATCATGGCGGCCATCGTCGATGAGGCCGGCCATGACGTGCCCAACGGCTCTGGCGGCATGCTGGTGATCAAGCGCCCCTGGCCCTCGATGATCCGCACCATCTGGAACGACCCCGAGCGCTTTGCCAAAAGCTACTTTCCCGCGGAGATGGGCGGCACCTATTACCTGGCCGGCGACGGCGCGGTGCGCAGTGAAGACCGTGGCTACTTCCGCATCACCGGCCGCATTGACGATGTGCTCAATGTGTCCGGTCACCGCATGGGCACCATGGAAATCGAATCGGCGCTGGTGGCCCACTCTGCATTGGTGGCAGAAGCTGCCGTGGTCGGCCGTCCTGACGATGTGACCGGCGAGGCCATCGTGGCCTTTGTGGTGCTCAAGCGCCCCCGGCCTACGGGCGAGGAAGCTAAAGCGATTGCCAAGGAGCTGCGCGACTGGGTGGGCAAGGAGATCGGGCCGATCGCCAAACCCAAGGAAATCCGCTTTGGCGACAACCTTCCCAAGACCCGCAGCGGCAAGATCATGCGCCGCCTGCTGCGCGGTATTGCCAAGGGCGACGCCATGCCGCAGGACACCTCGACGCTGGAGAACCCGGCCATCCTCGATCAGTTGTCTGAAAAGAGCTGACATGCTGGCCAGCCCGTTACCTGCGGGCTGCGAAAAAGCCCGCCCCGTGCGGGTTTTTTCTCGCCTGCTTTTCTTGTGTTTGCTCGCCCTGGCTGGCCCTGCGCTGGCTTTTTGGGGTAATGATTACGACGAGCCGCCGCCCATCATTCGCATGGAGCCGCCGTCCCAGCAAGAGGTGAAGGCGCTCGGCTTTGGCAATCAGGCCTTGAATGAACAAGTCACGCGTTTTGGCCTGGCTAAGCATGTGCCGCTGGTTCCAGACTGGTCCAAAGCGCAGTCAGGCAAACTCCTGGCCAGCTGGAATCCCTTGGCAGCCGATGGCAAGCACCCTACGCTGGTGATTCAGCATGGCGGCGTGGGCGGGCCTGGCAGCACCGACTACGGCCACGCCCGTTGGTTTTTGGCGCAGGGTTTCAATGTGCTGGTGCTCGACAGTTTCTGGAGCCGGGGGTTTATTGCCAACTGGCGAAAAATTGACGCGCCTGTCAGCCAGCACGGACCTGCTTTTTCTGCGCTGGGCGCGAACACCCGCGCGCGCGATGCCTTTGCCGCTGCGCGCTGGCTGGCTGTGCAGCCTCAAGTCGATGCAAAGAGAATTTTTTTGTTGGGTGGCAGCCAGGGCGGTTGGAGCGTGCTGCGGGCACTGACGGATGAAAAGTCCATCACCGACACGCACCGGGGCTTGTTCCGTGCCGGTGTTTCAATTTACCCGGCTTGTTGGAGCTGGCAGCGCACACCGCATCCGCACGGTGTGGGTGTATCACGGGCGGCACGTCCGGCCCTGGGGCCGTTTTATGCCCCCGTTTTTTTGATCACTGCCGAGCTGGAGCCGCCTGGCAGTGCCACGGACATTGGCGCTTGTGACCCTGACTTGCTGAAGTGGGCCACCCGACACCGGCGGCTGCTCAACACCACGCATGCTTTTGATGATGAAAATCCGCCCCAGCAACCCGTCAACCGTTGCTGGTACAGCGCCAATCCGCACTGGTGCCAGGCTTCAGGCGGGCGGGACCCGGCGACCGGCAACTGTTTGAACGCGCCCAAGGCGGATTTTTGCTCTGACCTGTCTGTCACCGGGTCTGTGCGAGCGGAAATACTGGAATTTTTGAACGCCTTCAAATAAGGCGAAACCGACCAGGGCGTTGAAGAGATGCGCTTAGACAGCCGGCCTGGCGGCGGGGGCTGCTGGCGTTGCGCTAGCGGGAGCAGCTCGATTGGCGTTGGGCTTGGCAGCCGGCGCAGGGCTGGTGCCGCCCGTGGTTTTAGCTTCAGCTGCGGGGGCTGTTGCCTGAGGGCTGGCAGCTGCATCCTGGCCCCCGGTTTGCACCATGGCCGTATTGGCCGGCGTTGGTTTGACAAGTGCAGCAGCGTTTTGCCGGCTTTCAATCAGCCCGTCAATGGCCGCTGTCAGCATGGCCGTGTCGGTGGTGCCCAGCCAGGCGGCGCGGTTGGAGGCAATGTTGATGGCTTGGGTCAGCGTGCAGGCCGAACTGTTGCGCTGAATCCACTCGGCGGCTTTGACAGACCGCTCCATCGGGTCGTGAATGTTCAGGCCGATGGCCTTGAAGTCTGCCACCAGGCAGACAGCGCGAGGCGCTGCCGGGGGAGCAGGATTGTTGACCCTTTTGGCTGTTTGAGCAGCAGCCGTGCCAAGAACAGCCGTCAGCAGACAGGCCAGGACAACTCGAGCAGAAATAACGGTTTGAATCATGACTTGATATGAATCGTCAGCAGCAGCGAAAACCTGAGGTTTAAGTGGCTGAGTCTTACTTTTGCGTCAGGATCCAGCTGACCAACTGCTTGGCTTCCTCTTGTGAGACTTGGGCGTTGGACGGCATGGGCACGGGGCCCCAGACACCGGAACCGCCCTTGATGATTTTGACGGCCAGTTTGTCGACGGCATCTCTCTGGCCGGCGTATTTGGCCGCCACGTCTTTGTAGGACGGACCAACCAGTTTTTTGTCTGCAGCATGGCAGGACATGCAGTTTTTAGCGGCGGCCAGCCTCTGGTCAGCCAGAGCGGGTGTAGCCATCAAAAGACCGCTCAGCGCGGCACAAATCAGCGTAGAGGATTTTTTCATGATCAGTTCCAAAGAGCTTGGGTAAAGGCGTATCAATAGTCGTCGAGCACCGCACCTTTGCTGGCGCTGGATGCATTGAACGCAAACTTGGCCTGCACGCCGCGGGTGTAGCGCGGCAGCGGTGCTTTCCAGCCGACCTTGCGGGCGGCCAGTTCAGCGTCGCTGATGTTGAGTTGCAGCAGCAATTGTTTGGCGTCGATGGTGATGGAGTCGTTTTCCTTGATGAAGGCAATGTTGCCACCGGCAGCCGCTTCAGGTGCAACGTGGCCGACCACCATGCCCCAGGTGCCGCCTGAAAAACGGCCGTCAGTGATCAGGCCCACGCTCTCGCCCAGGCCGGCACCAATCAGGGCGCCTGTGGGGGCCAGCATTTCGGGCATGCCGGGGCCGCCTTTGGGGCCCAGGTAGCGCAGCACCATCACGTCGCCAGCCTTGATCTTGCCGGCCAAAATGGCGGCCAGCGCCGACTGTTCGTCGTCAAAGACGCGGGCCGGGCCGGTCATGACCGGATTTTTCAGGCCGGTGATCTTGGCCACGCAGCCCTCGGGCGAGAGGTTGCCCTTGAGCACAGCCAGGTGGCCTTGCGCATACATGGGTTTGTCGATCGGGCGTATCACGTCCTGGTCGGCGCGCGGTGCGTCCGGCACGTCTTTGAGCACTTCGGCAATGGTCTGGCCGGAGATGGTCAGGCAGTCTCCGTGCAAGAGACCGGCTTTGAGCAGCATCTTCATGACCTGCGGAATGCCGCCGGCCTTGTGCAGATCGACCGCCAGGTATTTGCCGCTGGGTTTGAGGTCGCACAAGACGGGGGTTTTGACGCGGATGCGCTCGAAGTCGTCAATCGTCCAATCGACGCCGGCCGTGTGGGCAATCGCCAGGAAGTGCAGCACGGCGTTGGTCGAGCCGCCGGTGGCCATGATCACGGCCACGGCGTTTTCAATGGCTTTTTTCGTGACGATGTCGCGCGGTTTGATGTTCTTTTTGATGGCCTCGATCAGCACCTTGGCCGATTCCTTGGCCGAGTTGGCTTTCTCGTCATGCGGGTTGGCCATGGTCGAAGAGTAGGGCAGGGAGATGCCCAGGGCCTCGAAGGCGCTGGACATGGTGTTGGCCGTGTACATGCCGCCGCAGCTGCCGGTGCCTGGAATGGCGCGGCGCTCAATTTGCAGCAGGTCTTCGTCGCTCATGCGGCCGGCAGAGTGCTCGCCCACAGCTTCAAACACGCTGACGATGTTGAGTTCTTTGCCCTTGTAGTGGCCTGGCAGGATGGTGCCACCGTACACATAGATGGCCGGCACATTGGCGCGCAGCATGCCCATCAGGCCGCCGGGCATGTTTTTGTCGCAGCCGCCAACCACCAGCACGCCGTCCATCCACTGGCCACCCACGCAGGTTTCGATGCAATCCGAGATGACTTCGCGGCTGACCAGTGAGTACTTCATGCCCTCGGTGCCCATGGCCATGCCGTCGGAGATGGTGGGCGTGCCGAAGACCTGGGCGTTGCCGCCGGCTTCTTCGATGCCGGCAATCGCCGCGTCAGCCAGCTTTTGCAGGCCGGAGTTGCAGGGAGTGATGGTGCTGTGGCCGTTGGCCACGCCAACCATGGGCTTTTTGAAGTCAGCCGCCTCGTAGCCCATGGCGTAGTACATGGAGCGGTTGGGCGCGCGAGAGGTGCCTTCAGTAATGTTCTTGCTGCGGCGGTTGATGGCGTCGCCTTCGGGCATCTTGTCTTGCGTCATGTTGTGTCTCTGTGGGTCTTGGAAGGGCTTGCCGTACAGGCTTTACCGGTGACTGGCGATTTTACGTTGCGATGTAAGACCCGCGCCGGCTGGCACAATCTCTCTATGCTCATTCACCCTGAAATTGACCCGGTTGCTCTGCAACTCGGTCCCCTGGCCCTGCACTGGTATGGGCTGACTTATTTGGCCGCTTTCGGCCTTTTTTTGTTACTCGGAATTCTGCGCCTGCGCCACCAGCCTTATGCCTCGATGACGGGGCCGGCCGCGTGGAGCCGGCGTGACATTGAGGACATTCTTTTCTTGGGTGTTGTCGGCGTGGTGCTGGGCGGGCGTATCGGTTATTGCTTGTTTTACAAGCCCGGTTATTACCTGGCGCATCCGCTGGAGATTCTGGCGGTGTGGCAGGGCGGCATGAGTTTTCATGGCGGCATGTTGGGCGTGCTGGTTTCTCAGTGGTGGTTTGCGCACAGCCGGCGTAAGCCCTGGCTGCAGGTGATGGACTTGATTGCCCCCTGCGTGCCGACAGGGCTGGCGGCCGGGCGCATGGGCAATTTCATCAATGGTGAGTTGTGGGGGCGATTGAGCAGCCCGGACTTGCCTTGGGGCATGGTCTTTAAAGACAGCGGCTCGCTACAACCGCGTCACCCGTCGCAGCTGTACCAGTTTTTGCTGGAAGGTTTGTTGCTGTTCGTGCTTCTTTGGTTGTATGCGCGCAAACCTCGCAAAACCGGCCAAGTTTCTGCGGCGTTTTTAGTTGGCTATGGTGTTTTTCGCTTTATCGCTGAATTTTTCCGCCAGCCGGATGACTTTTTAGGCATTTTGGCGCTTGGCATGAGCATGGGTCAGTGGCTTTGCCTGCCCATGATCCTCGCTGGTCTTGCCCTTTGGGTCTGGGCCTCCAAACGGGTCTGAACGATCTACCGCTCAGTTTGGCCTGTGCTTGGACGCCGAATAGACAGGGGGCCGGCGCCGCCGGGAACGATCTACCGCTCAGTTTGGCCTGTGCTTGGACCTCGGCGGCATAGATTTGCTGCCTACTAGGGGTTTAGCCTCGTATGTCGTGTTTTGGCGACTTTTAAGTGTGTGTTGTGCTTGCTTCGGCTGCTTGAACTCTCATAATTACGCGTAATTACAGACTTTTGGCCCCTTGAGCGACTATTTTTATGCGTCTTGTTCATAACTCTCTGCACCATGAAGTAGCCGCCACGCTGCGAGAGCAAATTTTTGATGGCACCTTGGCGCCGGCAAGTTTTATTGATGAAGTTGCACTTTGTGAGCACCTCAAAATTTCACGCACGCCGCTGCGTGAGGCTCTCAAAGTGTTGTCTGCAGAAGGCTTGCTAAGGCACGAGCCCCGTCGCGGTTGCTTTGTCAGTGAAGTCACCGAGCAGGACCTGGACAACATTTTTCCCGTGATTGCGCTTTTGGAAGGGCGCTGCGCTTACGAAGCCGCGCGCAACGCCAGCGCTGCCGATCTGCATGCCTTGGGTGCTTTGCATGAACGCTTGCAAGCGCATGCCCGGGCTGGGCTGATCAAGGAGTATTACGAGACCAATTTCCAGATTCATGAGGCCATCATCTTGCTGGCCGACAACCGGTGGTTGGCGCATGCGATCGCTGATTTGCGAAAAATCCTCAAGCTGGCCCGCTTGCAGCAGCTGCATGCACCGGGGCGTCTGGCGCAAAGCCTGGCCGAGCACATGACGGTTTACGCGGCACTCCAAAGCCGTGACAGCGAAGGTGCAGATGCGGCCATGCGTACCCACCTGACGCGTCAACGCGAAGCGCTGCGTGATTTGTCCCGTGCACAGGCCAAAAGCCGGGTGGGAACATGAACTCATCCGGATGGCTTTTGCGCAGCGTGCAGTCTTTTGGTCGTGGCTTGCACCTCACAGGTCAGGCGGCAGCAACGCCGCCCGAAGCGTTGCTGGCCGCAGTTCCTGGCGACCCCAAAGGGCGCTCTACACGGGAGCGACTCCATGCCGTCATGAAGCACAAAGAAGAAGCCCTGTCTCCCAGGCTCTTGCGGCGCGTCTTGACAGAGCTTCAGTCCGTCGTTGACGTGCAGGTCAGCGAGGTCGAAGGCGGTCGCCGGGCTCGCGCACTGGCCTTGTGGTACGCCGGCGCAACCGCCGCTCAGCGTCTTGATATCTGGCTGTTGATGAGTGAGCAATTTGCCCCCAAATCTGAAAAAATCCAGGCGGCACGTGATCATTACGAAGCTTGCCAGGGCACCTCTGAGGAGGGCCAGGCAGAGATCCGATTGCGGCAGGCATTTGTGTCGCCACGCACCCGTTTGCTAAAGCGTTTTTCCGTGTTTGCCGAGGGCATGCGGTTTTTAGTGGACTTGCGGGCTGAACTTTTGCCACATCTGAAAACCGACAAACGTCTGATTGCGCTCGATGCCGAGCTGGAAAACCTGTTCTCAACCTGGTTTGATGTGGCTTTTCTCGAATTGCGACGCATCAGCTGGGATTCCCCGGCCTCTTTGATTGAAAAACTCATCAAGTACGAAGCGGTGCACGCTATCAAGGGCTGGTCCGATGTCAAAAATCGTCTGGACAGCGACCGCCGATGCTACGGGTTTTTCCACCCACGGCTGCCCGATGAACCGCTGATCTTTGTTGAAGTTGCACTGACGGACGAACTCTCGCAAGCCATCACGCCACTGCTTGACGAATCTGCCGCGGCCAGCGATCTGGACCGGGCCACAACAGCTATTTTTTACTCCATCAGCAATACCCAGCCCGGTTTGCGGGGTGTGAGTTTTGGCGATTCACTCATTAAACGCGTGGTCGAAACCCTGTTGGTCGAATTCCCCCGCCTCAAGACCTTTGCAACGCTTTCGCCGATCCCGGGATTTCGAAGCTGGTTGTCCCACAACGCAGGCAGCATGCTCAGCGGCATGAGCGACAAGGAGCGCAGTTTACTGGGCCATGCTCTGGCACAGTCTGCGCCGACCGCTGCCACATTTTTGGCGGCGGCTGAACAACTTGCCCAGCTGGACGAAAAGTCGCCGGTGCGTCAGATGCTCTTGCGCTGCGCTGCCCACTACCTCGGACGCCAATTCGATGAAGGGCGGCCGATGGATGCTGTGGCCAGGTTTCATCTGAGCAATGGCGCCCGTGTGGAGCGACTTAATTGGGGCGCTGACCTCTCCGCCAAGGGCCTCAAGCAATCCTACGGGCTCATGGTTAACTACCAATATGACCTCAAGCGTCTGGACAAGTACCGGGACCAGCTGGCGCATGGGAAAATCCCGGTTTCATCCAAAGTGCAGGCCTTGTACATTTGATCTGTTAGCTCAAGGATGGACTGCGCCATTCACTTATTTATAAATACTGGAGACCTTTCATGAACTCTTTCGAACTGAATGCAAACCGTCGCGATGTGCTGCGAGTTGCTGCAGCTGGCGCTGCAGCCCTGTCGCTCGGGGTGCAGGCGCAGTCCGGCTGGCCTAGCAAGCCGGTCAACATGGTCGTACCTTTTCCGGCCGGCGGCGGCACTGATGCTTTTGCGCGACCTTTGTCGGCCCAGTTCGCCAAACTCACCGGCAAGCAAATGATCATTGACAACCGCGGCGGCGCCGGCGGTACGCTCGGAGCCGGCATTGCCGCCAAGGCTGCCCCCGATGGCTACACGCTCTTTATGGGCGCGGTACATCACTCGATAGCGCCGTCCATGTACCCCAAGCTGGACTACGATTTGCAAAAGGATTTTGTGCCTTTGGCGCTGGTTGCCAACGTGCCACAGGTCCTGGTGGTCAACCCGAAAAACATGCCTTTTGACTACAAGGGTTTCCTGGAGGCTGTTCGCAAGGCGCCCGGTAAGTTCAATTACGGATCTGCTGGTGCCGGCACTTCCCACCACCTGGCTGGCGAGTTGTTCAAGCAGCAGACCAAAACCTTCATCACCCACATTCCTTACACAGGGGCCGGACCGGCTCTGCGCGATCTGGTGGCGGGGCAGGTTGACATGATGTTCGACGGCCTGGGCTCGTCTGCCGCGCACATCAAGGGTGGCCGCATCAAGGCTTTGATGGTGTCAGGCGCTAAACGCAACGCCGCCTTTCCCGACGTGCCTTGCGCCGCTGAACTGGGCTTGCCGGACTACACGGTCACCACTTGGTACGGCTTGTGGACGCCCAAGGGTACACCTGCCGATGTACAGACCCGTATTGTTGAAGAAGTCCGCAAGGCCGTCGCCAGTGACGAGCTCAAGGCCATCTGGGCCAGCAACGGCGCTGAGTTCGGTACCTTGACCCCTGCGCAGTTTGGTGACTTTGTAGGCGCCGAGATCAAGCGCTGGGCCGGCGTTGTCAAGGCCTCTGGCGCCAAGCTCGACTGAGCCAGTAGCTTGCGCTGCGACAGACGGGAACGCTGGTTTTCGGTGTTCCCGCTTTTTTTTCGACTGATGACTTTCCTGACCCATGAGCAACAATCTTTTCGTCGCCTTGCGCGAAGCTTTTCCCCAAGACCTTGACGCCGTAGCGGTAGAGACCGACACCGGTTTAAATTATTCATGGCGGGACTTGGAGCGCGCGACCGCCATGCTGGCCAACTTGCTGCAATCACTGGGTTTGCCCCGGGGTGCAAGGGTGGCCGTGCAGGTGGACAAATCGGTTGAAGCCATGATGCTTTACCTGGCCACTTTGCGTGCCGGCTATGTATTTTTACCTTTGAACACGGCGTACCAGAGCGCCGAAATTGCTTACTTCGTCGAGAACGCCGAACCGGCTGTGTTGGTGTGCAGCCCGAAGAACTTCGGCTGGGTCAGCAAGATCGCTTTTTCTGCCGGCACGCACTATGTTTTCACCCTGGGTGCGGACCGCAGCGGCACACTGTTAGAGCGTGCCGCCCATTGCAGCGACAGGCATGTGCCTGCCGTGATGCAGCCCGATGATCTGGCGGCCATTCTCTACACCAGTGGCACTACCGGGCGCAGCAAGGGCGCCATGCTCACGCACACCAACTTGCTGAGCAATGCGCTGGTGCTCAAGGACTACTGGTGCTGGCAGCCCGGCGACGTGTTGATCCATGCGTTGCCGATTTTTCATGTGCATGGGCTCTTCGTGGCTTTGCATGGCGCGCTGATCAACGGCAGCAAAATGATCTGGCTGTCTGCTTTTGACGCCAAACTGGTTCTCCAAAAATTGCCGGAGGCCACCGTTTTCATGGGGGTTCCGACGCTCTACGTGCGCTTGCTGGCCGAACCCGGACTGAGCCACGACAGCTGCCGCAACATGCGGCTGTTTGTCGCCGGCTCGGCGCCACTGCTCATGGAGACCTTCACCGATTGGCAGCGGCGTACCGGGCACACGATCTTGGAGCGTTATGGCATGAGCGAGACGGCCATGCTGACGTCCAACCCCTGCCGTGCATCGGACGGTGAAAGACGCGGCGGCACGGTCGGTTTTCCTTTGCCCGGAGTTGCTTTGCGTGTGCGTGGCGATGCTGGAGATGACCTGGCCCAAGGTGAGATTGGCGGTATTGAGGTCAAGGGGCCTAATGTATTCAAGGGTTACTGGCGCATGCCGGAGAAAACCAAAGAAGAATTTACGGGCGACGGCTGGTTCAAGACCGGCGACGTCGGCATGGTGGATGCGCGTGGCTATGTGAGCATCGTCGGCCGCAGCAAAGACCTGATCATCAGCGGTGGCTACAACGTCTACCCGGCTGAGATCGAGGGCTATATCAACGACTTTCCAGGCGTGGCCGAAAGCGCGCTGATCGGCGTGCCCCATCCCGATTTCGGGGAGGTCGGCGTGGCTGTGCTGATCGCCAAGACGGGCGTGCAGCTCAGTGCTGAAGCTGTGTTGGCAGCGCTCAAAGCCCAGCTGGCCAACTTTAAAATTCCTAAGAAATGTTTTGTACTGCCCGAGTTGCCGCGTAACACCATGGGCAAGGTGCAAAAAAATCTGCTGCGGGATCAGTACAAAAACCTGTTCAGCTGAGCCGGTTTTGCCGAAGCTCGCCAGTTAACGCAACACCAGCACCGGCACCGGCGAGTGGGCCAGCCCTTGAAGCGCAGACTTCGGGTCTGAGTTGCGAAGAGCTTTGACGCCTGTAGGAGTTCTCCAACCGTTTAAATAACTCTTACAATCCGCTTTTCTTAGCGCCCGCCACGCTTGGGCTGAGCGCTTGCTGCAATCTTCTTCAAGGATATTCAAACATCATGAACAAGCTCGTTTGGTCACTCGCTCTGGCGGCCCTGTCTCTGGCTGGCTGCGGAAAGAATACGCAAGCCCCTGCACCGGCCACGGCGGCTGTAGCGGTTAATGCTGAAGAAAAAGTGCTCAATATCTACAACTGGCCCGATTACATCGCCCAGGACATGGTGGCCGATTTCACAAAAGAAACCGGCATCAAGGTCAACTACCAGACCTTTGAAAACAACGAAGCGTTGCACGCCAAACTGGTGGCCGGCAACACAGGCTATGACATCGTGGTGCCGGGCGCCGTGTTTGCCAAGCCGCAAATTGACGGTGGCCTGCTGCTCAAACTCGACAAGGCGCAGCTGAGCAATTACGCCAATTTAGACCCGGCCATCATGGGCAAGCTGACGGCCATTGATGCCGGTAATGCGCACCTGGTTCCCTGGGCCTGGAGTTTCACCACAGTCGGTATCAACAAGGCCAAGGTCACTAAAGCGCTGGGCAGCACCCCGATGCCGGCCAACGCATGGGAATTGGTCTTTAATCCGACCTACACCGCCAAGCTCAAGTCCTGCGGTATTGCCTTTTTAGACTCGCCCACCGAAGTTCTGCCGCCGGCCATGCATTTCCTGGGCAAAAACGCCTATTCAAACGATGCCGCTGACCATCAAGCCGCTGCAGCCATGCTGGCCAAAGTGCGGCCGCACATCCGCATGTTCAGCAGCACCATGATCGATGATCTGGCGGGCGGCAAAGCCTGCGTGGCGCTGGCCTGGGCGGGTGATATCAACATCGCGCGCAACCGTGCTATTGAAAATAAAAGCGGTCAGGAAATTGAAGCCTTGCTACCCAGCGCAGGTGGCCTGATTTTCTTTGACACTTTGGCCATCCCCAAAGATGCCAAGCACCCCAACAATGCTCATGCCTTTATCAACTACTTTCTGCGTCCTGAAGTGTCTGCCGCTTTGACCAACGAGTTGAGCTACGCCACTGCCAACAAAGCCAGTCTGGCCAAGGTCAAGCCCGAGATTGCCCAGGACAAAGCCGTTTTTCCTGATGCGGCCAATCTCGAAAAAATGGTTTCGCCCGCGAGCTTTAGCAACGAAGCGCGGGCTTCGATGGCGAATGTCTTCACTGCCTTCAAAAAAGGGCAATGAATTTCAGGACCTAGGTTGTTGACATGAACCTGTCCACCGAAAGCCAAGCCGGCTTCTTGTGTACCGATCGGCTCGTCAAACGTTTTGACGCAGTCGCTGCTGTCGACGACGTCAGCCTGGCCATTCGCAAAGGCGAAATTTTTGCCCTGCTCGGCCCATCGGGTTGTGGTAAATCGACGCTCTTGCGCATGCTCGCCGGCTTCGAAGCGCCCAGCGCCGGCGCCGTGCTTCTTGATGGCGTGAACATCGCTTCGATGCCGCCCTACGAGCGGCCCATCAATATGATGTTCCAGTCTTATGCGCTGTTTCCTCACTTGAGTGTGTGGGACAACATTGCATTTGGACTGCGACGAGAAGGCTTGCCCAAGGCCGAGATCAGTGAACGCGTCGAGGGTATGTTGCGGCTGGTGCAACTCACGGCTTTTGCCAAACGCAAGCCGCACCAACTCTCGGGCGGCCAGCAGCAACGCGTGGCGCTGGCCCGCAGCCTGGCCAAGCGCCCCCAATTGCTGCTGCTGGACGAGCCACTGGGCGCGCTGGACAAAAAGCTGCGCGAGCAAACGCAGTTTGAGCTGGTCAACATCATCGAGTCGGTGGGCGTGACCTGCGTGATGGTCACCCACGACCAGGAAGAAGCCATGACCATGGCTTCGCGCATCGCCGTCATGCGTCAGGGCAAGGTGTTGCAGGTGGGTACGCCGCGCGAAGTCTACGAGCAACCGAATTGCCGCTTCGTGGCCGATTTCATTGGCAACGTCAATTTGTTTGAGGGTCAGCTGCAGCACACACCACCGGGCCGCAGTGAAATCACCAGCCCCGAAGGGGTTCTCGCCGTGACCCACAGCTTCAGCGGCACGAGCGACCCCATTGGCACGGCCGTGTCGGTTGCGGTACGGCCTGAAAAAATTCTCATTGCCAAATCGCGGCCGGGCGTCAGTGACAACCTCTTCACAGGAAAGGTGCGTGAGATTGCTTACTTTGGCAGCTACAGCACTTTCATTGTGGACATGCCCAGCGGTAAATCGGTCAAGATCACCGAGGGCAACACGGCGCGGCAAGATGAAAACCCCATCACCTGGGGCGATGAGGTATTTTTCTGGTGGGATAGCGCCGCCCCGGTGTTGCTGACGCAATGAGGAGGCTGCGGTGAAATTGTTCCTGACGCAGACTTTCAGGCCCGGGCGGCGATTTGTGATCGGCGTGCCCTTTGTGTGGCTGGGGATCTTTTTCGTTGTGCCGTTTTTGATACTGCTGCGTATCAGCATCACGGACATGGGCAACGGCATTGACCCGTTTGCACCCTTGTTCGATTCGTCAGACGGCACCTGGCGCTGGCTCTTTAAGTTTGACAACTACGCTGCCATTTTCCGGGCTGCCGCCGACGGGGCAGGGCTTGTTGCCAACGGGCTGGGCCAGACCATTTACATGGACGCCTACATAACTTCGCTGAAGTACGCTTTTTTCACAACGGTTTTTTGTCTGCTGATCGGTTACCCGTTTGCCTATTTCATTGCGCGTGCCCGGCCGAGTATTCGCCCGGCCTTGCTGATGATGGTGATGCTACCGTTCTGGACTTCGTTTTTGTTGCGTGTTTATGCCTGGAAGGGCATTCTGGCGGACCAGGGCGTGATCAACAACGCCTTGATGGCTGTGGGCCTCATTGATGAGCCCATTGTCATGCTTTACACCGATGTCTCCATGCTGGTGGGCATGACCTATGTTTACCTGCCTTTCATGGTTTTGCCTCTGTATGCGACGCTGGTCAAAATGGATTTTCGCCTGCTGGAAGCTGCACACGACCTGGGCGCCAGCCCGTGGAAGGCTTTTTGGCTGATCACTGTACCGCTGAGCAAGGCCGGCATCATCTCCGGCGCCATGCTGGTCTTTATTCCCAGTGTGGGCGAGTTCGTGATTCCCTCTTTATTGGGTGGGGCAGAAAACATCATGATCGGGCGTGTTGTCTGGGACGAGATGTTCAGCAGCAACAACTGGCCGCGCGCTAGTGCACTGGCGGTGGCAATGGTTTGTCTGATTCTTTTCCCCCTGGCACTTTATTACCACTACAGTGCCCAGACACGCGCGCCATCGGCCGATTGATATGCGGGCTCTCCATCGTTTTATGCTGGCTAATTTCGGACGCTTTTGGTTGGCCGCGGTCTATTTTTTCCTGTACGCTCCGCTGGCTTTTTTGGTGATTTTTTCTTTCAACAGTACGCGGCAGGACGGGGTCTTTACCGGTTTTTCACTGCGCTGGTACAGCGCCTTGTGGGCTGACACGCGACTGGTCGATGGTTTTTTACTCTCACTCAAGGTGGCCCTGGCGACGGCCAGCTTGTCTGCGGTGCTGGGTGCGATGGCGGCATTTGTGCTGGTGCGCTACGAGCGTTTTCGTGGCAGGCCGCTTTTCATCGGCCTGGTCAACGCGCCCCTGATCATGCCGGAGGTGATCATTGGCCTGTCTTTGCTGCTTTTGATGGTGGCTGTGCAGCGTGCTGTGGGCTGGCCGGACCGCGGCATGGGCACCATCGTGATTGGCCACACCCTGCTGGGCATGGCCTACGCTGCCGTGGTGATTCAGTCGCGCCTGCGGGAGGTCGACAAGTCCATTGAGGAAGCTGCCATGGATTTGGGCTGCCGGCCAGTGCAGGTCTTTTTTCTGGTGACGCTGCCTAGCATTGCACCTGCCATGGTGGCGGCTTGGCTGTTGACCTTCACCTTGTCATTTGACGACGTGGTGATCTCTGAGTTTCTCTCGGGCCCCGGCGTGACCACGCTGCCGCAAGTGATTTTCAGTTATGCCCGCCGTGGCATCAACCCATCGATTTATGCCGCAGCCACTTTGTTGATTGCCGTGGTCAGCTTGGCCGTCATTGCCTACAGCGTGTATGAGGCGCGGCAGCACCGGCAGCGCCTTCGCGACATGCGTGCGGCGTCCCTTCACTAACCGGTTCTTTTTGACGCCGCCATGTGAGCGACAGTTTTGTCTGGCCAGGTTGCCAGGCCAACCCCGGCCAGTGCCAGAGTGAACGCTGCGATGTGTGCCGGCCCCAGTGTTTCGCCCAGGACTCCCACGCCGACCAAAGTGGCGCTGATGGGCAGCATCACCGTGAAAATACCTGCCTGATGGGCCGGTACATGACGCAGACCGGTCATCCAAAGCCACACGCTCCAGACGCTGGCGGCCAGCGCGTAAAAGACAAACAGCGCCCAGGTGGGTGCGGCAACAGCGCCAAAGTCAAAGTCACGGGCCAGCCACAAACCCAGCGGCGTCATCAAGATGAAACCCCACACATTGATCAAGGCCGTGATGCGTTTTGGACCCAGAACACCGCTTAGTTTTTTACCGATCACGGCATAAGCGGCTTCGCAAAGCACCGCCCCTATCAAGAGCAGATGTCCCAGCCACTGCGCCTGCGTAGTGGTGTTGCTGACTTCTGGTTGCGCATGCGGGCTGCTGGCCAGCGACAGCAAGCTGATGCCTGCGACCGCGCAAGCCACCGCGGCCCAGGTGCGCCTTCGCACTTGCTCGCGCAAAAACAAAAAACTCATCACGGCCACCGCTGCCGGTATAGACGCCATGATCACACCTGCCGCCACGGCACCGGTCAGCGCCACGCCGTAGAGCATGCAAATTGAAAAAAGAAAGTTGCCAAGAAAGGACTCTAAAAACACCAGTTGCCGCGTGGACCGGTTCATCGGCGTTTCGTCGGCCGGTTTTTTGAGCCAGTGCAGCATGGCCATACCGCCCACGCCAAAGCGTAACCAGGCCAACAAAAATACCGGCAATGCGGCCACCAGGGGCTTTGACAGTGCCACATAGCTGCCCACCAGCGCCATGCTCAGCGCGAGGCATCCATAGGCAAAAAAGCGATTCATGTGGGGGTGCGCAGTGTGGTGACGAGTCTTTGCCAATGATGCCTGACTTTGTCTTTGTCCCTTTTTCTTTGGCAATGACGATTAGAAAAGCCATTTTGTAATGCGGAATATTGGAATGCTGCACTGCCGCATAATTTCTCAATATAAGAAAATTATTTTTGCATTGTGGAATATTGCCGAAAGATCATTGAATTTAAACAATTAAATTTATATCTTGTATAAGATATGAGGGTGGTGCAAAGTCTTCTATAAGACTTAAAGTGAAGGTATGTGCAGCGCAGTTTATGGCGCCCAATCCATCAGCGAAATGGGTGTCAAAAGCAGGCTGGACTGAATTTTTTCTTTAACTTCCAGGAGTGAACGCATGCCACAGACTTTGACAGAACAACTCAGCCGCGAACAACAAATTGCCAGCCTTGAAAAAGACTGGGCCACCAACCCACGCTGGAAGGGTATCCAGCGTGGTTACAGCGCCGCCGATGTGGTGCGCTTGCGCGGATCGTTTCGCATTGAGTACACGCTGGCTCGACGCGGCGCCGAAAAACTCTGGGACTTGCTGCACACCCAGCCTTACGTCAACACCCTGGGCGCGCTCACCGGTGGCCAGGCCATGCAACAGGTCAAAGCCGGCGTCAAGGCGATTTACCTGTCAGGCTGGCAGGTGGCCGCAGACAACAACACCTACTCGTCGATGTACCCGGACCAGTCCTTGTACCCCGTGGACTCGGTGCCCAAGGTCGTCGAGAGCATGAACAACACCTTCCGCCGTGCCGACGAAATTCAGCATGCCAAAGGCATTGACGCCGGTGACAAGGATTTTGTGGATTACTTCGCGCCCATCGTGGCCGATGCCGAAGCAGGCTTTGGCGGCGTACTCAACGCTTTTGAGCTGATGAAAGCCATGATCAAAGCCGGAGCCGGTGCCGTGCATTGGGAAGACCAGTTGGCTTCTGTCAAGAAGTGCGGCCACATGGGTGGCAAGGTGCTCTTGCCGACCCGCGAATCCTGCCAGAAACTGATCGCTGCCCGCATGGCGGCTGACGTTTGCGGCGTGCCTACGCTGGTGATTGCCCGCACAGACGCTGAAGCGGCTGATTTGCTGACCTCTGACTATGACGAGATCGACAAACCCTTCCTCACCGGCGAGCGTACGTCTGAAGGCTTTTACAAAACCCGCAAGGGCATCGACCAGGCGATTGCCCGTGCCAATGCCTACGCGCATTACGCCGACTTGGTGTGGTGCGAAACCGGCACGCCTGACCTGGATTTCGCCAAGAAGTTTGCGGACGCAGTGCACAAGGTTCACCCCGGCAAGATGCTGGCTTACAACTGCTCGCCGTCGTTTAACTGGAAGAAAAATCTGGACGATGCGACCATCGCCAAGTTCCAGCGCGAGCTCGGCGCCATGGGTTACAAGTACCAGTTCATCACGCTGGCCGGCATTCACTCGATGTGGTTCAACATGTACGACCTGTCGCAAGACTATGTCAAGCGCGGCATGACGGCCTATGTAGAGAAGGTTCAAGAGCCCGAGTTTGCAGCCCGCGAGCGCGGCTACACCTTCGTGTCCCACCAGCAGGAAGTCGGCACCGGCTACTTTGACGATGTCACCACGGCGATCCAGGGCGGCAAGTCCAGCGTGACGGCACTGACCGGCTCGACCGAAGAAGAGCAGTTCCACTGAGATTGAACTGAGCAGGGGCGGCGTAAAATCACGCCAATCCGGCTTACCTAGAAAAAGCGCGGCCTGTCCGCGCTTTTTCTTTTTCCTTTTAAAACCATGATCCAAGTCACGCTCCCAGACGCATCCAAACGCGATTTCCCGCAACCTGTCACCGTGGCAGAAGTGGCTGCCTCCATCGGTGCGGGCCTGGCCAAGGCGGCCCTGGGCGGCAAGGTGGACGGCACGCTGGTGGACACTAGTTACCTGATCGAACGCGACAGCGCTCTGGCTATCATTACGGCCAAGGATGCCGAAGGCCTGGAGCTGATCCGGCACTCCACTGCCCATTTGCTGGCTTACGCCGTCAAGGAGCTTTTCCCTGAAGCGCAGGTGACCATCGGCCCGGTGATCGAGAACGGCTTTTTCTACGACTTCTCTTACAAGCGGCCTTTTACCCCGGAAGACCTGGAAGCAATTGAAAAGCGCATGACCCAGCTCGCCGCCAAGGACGAGCCCGTGCTGCGCCGCGTGTTACCGCGCGATGAGGCTGTGGCGCACTTCAAAGCGATGGGCGAGCACTACAAGGCCGAGATCATCGGCAGCATTCCGGCCGGTGAAGATGTCTCCTTGTACCGCGAAGGCTCCTTTGAAGACCTTTGCCGCGGCCCGCACGTGCCCAGCACCGGCAAGCTTAAATTCTTCAAGCTCATGAAAGTGGCCGGCGCCTACTGGCGCGGTGACCACCGCAATGAAATGCTGCAACGCATTTACGGCACGGCCTGGGCCAGCAAGGACGATCTGCAGCAGCACCTGACCATGCTGGAAGAAGCCGAAAAGCGTGACCACCGCAAACTGGGCAAAGAACTCGACCTTTTTCACATTGACGACCACGCGCCGGGTCTGGTGTTCTGGCACCCCAAGGGTTGGACGGTCTGGCAGGGCGTCGAGCAGTACATGCGCCGCGTCTACCAGGACAACGGTTATCTGGAAGTCAAGGGCCCGCAGGTTATCGACAAGACGCTGTGGGAAAAAACCGGGCACTGGGACAAGTACCGAGAGAACATGTTCACCACCGAGAGCGAAAAGCGCGAGTACGCGCTCAAGCCCATGAACTGCCCCGGCCACATCCTGATCTTCAAGCAGGGCATCAAGAGCTACCGCGACCTGCCGCTGCGCTACGGCGAATTCGGTCAGTGCCACCGCAACGAGCCCTCGGGCGGCTTGCACGGCATCATGCGCGTGCGCGGCTTCACGCAAGACGACGGCCATATTTTTTGCACCGAAGAGCAGATCCTGGCCGAGTGCGTTAACTACACCACCTTGCTGCAAAAGGTCTACACCGACTTCGGCTTTAAGAACATCATCTACAAGGTGGCCACGCGCCCCGAAAAGCGCATTGGCTCCGATGAAAGCTGGGACAAGGCTGAACATGCCTTGATGGAGAGCTTGCGGGCGTCGGGTTGCGAGTTCGAGATCGCCCCGGGCGATGGCGCTTTTTACGGCCCCAAGATCGAATACACGCTCAAGGACGCCCTTGGCCGGCAGTGGCAGTGCGGCACCATGCAGGTCGATTTTTCCATGCCCGAGCGACTGGACGCCGAGTACGTGGGTGAAGACGGCGCGCGTCACCGCCCCGTCATGCTGCACCGCGCTATCGTCGGCAGCCTGGAGCGTTTCATAGGTATTTTGATAGAAGAGCATGCCGGCGCGCTGCCCATCTGGCTGGCACCGGTTCAGGTTTCGGTGCTCAATATCACTGACGCTCAGTCAGATTACTGTCGGGAAATCACCAAAACGCTGCAAAATCAAGGGCTTAGGGTCCAGTTAGACCTCAAAAACGAAAAAATAACGTATAAAATACGCGAGCACTCAATGCAAAAGATTCCTTACCTGCTTGTCGTTGGCGACAAAGAAAAGGATGCCGGAGCGGTTGCAGTGCGCGCCCGGGGTAACAAAGACCTTGGAGTGATGTCTCTCGAAGCCTTTGCTGCGCAAATCGCCTCTGACATCGCAAACAAAGCCTGATCGTTCACAGTTGTTGATCAATTTGGTCTGTCGTCCTTGTGGGACGGGCGTAAGCTGCTATTGCTTTTATAGTATTTTTTGAAGGACCACAACCATCGCTACTGAATTTCGTGACCGTCGTCACCGCGAAGAACGCAAGCATCGCTTGAACCGTGAAATCATGGCCCCCGAAGTTCGCCTTAGCGGGCTGGACAACGAGCCCTTGGGCATTGTCAACATCATGGAGGCTTTGCGCCTGGCCGGCGATGCTGATGTTGATCTTGTTGAGATCTCCCCCACGGCCGTGCCGCCTGTGTGTCGGCTTATGGATTACGGCAAATTCAAGTACGCGGAGCAGAAAAAAGCCGCCGAAGCCAAGTCCAAGCAAAAAGTGATTGAGGTCAAGGAAGTTAAGTTCCGGCCCGGTACAGACGACGGTGACTACAACATCAAGGTGCGCAACATCAAGCGCTTCCTCGATGACGGCGACAAGTGCAAGATCACCTTGCGTTTTAGAGGTCGTGAGATCACTCACCAGGAACTCGGTTTGGCTTTGCTGGCCCGTATCAGGGATGAGTTGGCAGATTTGATTGTGGTTGAGCAGTTCCCTAAGCTCGAAGGCCGGCAGATGGTCATGATGATCGCGCCAGGCAAGAAAAAGCCCGGTTCAAAGTCTGTAGCGACGTCTGAATCGGCACCGGCTGCGACGACGGATTCTTGAGTGTTGGCAGTTGCGGCGATAATCGCAGCTGTCGAGTAGTTATCTTCTTTGGCGTTCGCGCTAAAAGATATTTTCAAAGGGGTGCTTGCACTCCTGAGGCGCCAGATGAAAGTCTGGTGTTTCAAAAGCGATGACGCAAGTCATCGCGACCAGCAGCAGCTTATAAACCTGCCGCCGGACAAGCGGCTTGTTGAAAGACAGCTTGCTTGATAAGTGGCTCGGGGCCATCAAGTCTGCGGAAGGTTCGCAGCGCCTCACGAGCACAAAAGAAAAGGAGCATTCACATGCCCAAAATGAAGACCAAGAGCAGCGCTAAAAAGCGTTTCCGAGTCCGTCCAGGTGGCACCGTTAAACGCGGTCAAGCCTTCAAACGTCACATTCTGACCAAGAAGACCACCAAAAATAAACGCCATTTGCGCGGTGCTGTCGGTGTCCATGAGACCAATATGGGTCACATGGCGCAGATGCTGCCAGGCATGGGTATTTAATTAACGACGAACAAGGAGTAATCACATGCCTCGCGTCAAACGTGGTGTAACGGCTCGCGCCCGCCACAAAAAAGTTCTCGCCCTTGCCAAAGGTTTTCGCGGTCGCCGCGGTAACGTCTTCCGGATCGCCAAAGAAGCGGTCATGAAGGCCGGGCAATATGCCTACCGTGACCGTCGTACTAAAAAACGTGTATTCCGCCAGTTGTGGATCGCTCGTATTAATGCTGCAAGCCGTTCATTTGGCATGACCTACAGCCAGTTCGCTAACGGCCTGAAAAAAGCCGGTATCGAAATTGACCGCAAGGTCCTGTCTGACATGGCGATCCATGACAGCGCTGCTTTCGGCGCGATCGTGGAGCAAGTCAAGGCCAAGCTCGCGGCTTGATCTTGAACAGTTCCCGGCTATTGACTTCATAGCCGGGCGCGACAATAAAGACATGGGCCGGGGCTTGTAAAAGCTCTGGCCCTTTCTCATGGCGACATGCGATTTGCGCTTCACCCCGTACCCATTGAAAAATGATGAACCCATCTGACGCCCTCGATGAACTGGTAATGGCTGCCAAAAAAAGTTTTGCCGGTGCTGCAACGCCCGCAGACCTGGAAAACGCCAAGGCATTTTTTCTTGGTAAATCGGGACGCGTTACCGATTTGATGAAGGGTTTGGCCTCGCTCAGCGTCGAAGAGAAAAAATCCCGTGGTGCCGCTGTCAACCTGACCAAGCAGGCCATCGAGGCGGCTCTCAACGAGCGCCGTCAAGCGCTGGCTGATGCCGAGTTGCAGGCGCAACTCAAAGCCGAATCCCTGGATGTCTCCTTGCCCGGGCGGCAAAGTGGTGCCGGTGGATTACACCCTGTGTCGCTCACGCTGGAGCGTATCGAGGCGATCTTTGGCTCCATGGGGTTTGACGTGGCCCAGGGCCCGGAGATTGAGACCGACTGGTTCAATTTCACAGCGCTCAACACGCCCGAAGACCATCCGGCGCGCTCTATGCACGACACTTTTTATGTCGAAGGCGGCACCGAAGCCGCGCCCAATTTGCTGCGCACGCACACCAGCCCGATGCAAATCCGCTACGCCGTGCAGCATGTCAAAAAACACCGCGCCCTGATCAACGCCGGCGGCTTGATGCCAGAGATCCGCGTGATCGCGCCGGGCCGCACTTACCGCGTGGACAGCGACGCCACGCACTCGCCCATGTTTCACCAGTGCGAAGGCCTGTGGATCGGCGAGAACGTCAGTTTCAAAGACCTGAAGGTTGTGTTCACTGATTTTTGCCGCACCTTTTTTGAGTCCAAGGACCTGGTGCTGCGCTTTCGACCCAGCTTCTTCCCGTTCACCGAGCCCAGCGCCGAGATCGACATCCAGTTCCAGACCGGGCCCTTGTCGGGCCGCTGGCTCGAAGTGGCCGGCTCGGGCCAGGTGCACCCAAACGTGGTGCGCAACATGGGCCTGGACCCTGAGAAATACATCGGCTTTGCCTTCGGCATGGGCCCGGACCGCCTGACCATGCTGCGTTATGGCGTCAATGATTTGCGTTTGTTCTTTGATGGCGACATCCGTTTTCTGTCGCAGTTCCAATAAGTCCAATAACAAGAACCCACAAGAAACCACAAGAACACAGCAAGGCCACACCATGCAATTTCCAGAATCCTGGTTGCGCGAATTCTGCAACCCGCCCCTGAGCACACAGCAACTCGCCGACACCTTGACCATGGCCGGTCTGGAGGTCGAAGAGCTCAAACCTGTGGCCCCGCCTTTCACCGGCATCGTGGTCGGTGAAATCAAGGAAGCCGTTCAGCACCCGAACGCTGACAAGTTGCGCGTGTGCCAAGTGGACGTGGGGCAGGGCGCTTTGCTCAACATCGTTTGCGGCGCGCCCAATGCGCGCGTGGGCATCAAGGTGCCTTGCGCCATGGTGGGCGCCGAGCTGCCACCCGGCGAAGACGGCAAGCCCTTTGCCATCAAGATCGGCAAACTGCGCGGTGTGGACAGCTTCGGCATGCTGTGCTCGGCACGCGAACTCAAGCTCTCTGAAGACCACGGCGGCCTGCTCGAGCTGGCAGCCGACGCGGTGCTGGGTCAGGACATCCGGCTTCACCTGTCGCTGGACGACACGCTGTTCACACTCAAGCTCACGCCCAACCTGGCGCATTGCCTGAGCGTGTATGGCGTGGCGCGCGAGTTGGCGGCGCTCACCGGCGCCCCTTTGAAGGCACCCACTTTCCCGCCTGTGGCTGTCAATGATTCAACGCGCCTGGCCGTCAAGATCAGTGCGCCTGATTTGTGTGGCCGTTTTTCAGGCCGTGTGGTCCGGCAGGTCAACACCCGTGCTGCCACGCCGCAGTGGATGGTGGACCGTCTGGCCCGCTGCGGCCAGCGCAGCGTCACCGCGCTGGTCGATATTTCCAACTACGTGATGTTCGAGCTGGGCCGGCCTTCGCATATTTTCGACCTCGACAAGATTCATGGCGGCCTGGACGTGCGCTGGGGGCAGGCTGGCGAGTCGCTCAAGCTGCTCAATGGCAACACCGTCGCGCTCGATGGCAAGGTGGGCGTGATCGCTGATGATGCACAGGTCGAGTCGCTGGCCGGCATCATGGGTGGCGATGCCACGGCAGTGTCTGATGACACCCACAACATTTATGTAGAAGCTGCCTTCTGGTGGCCCAAATCGATTGCCGGCCGTTCGCGCCGCTACAACTTCTCGACCGATGCCGGCCACCGCTTTGAGCGTGGCGTGGACCCGGGCCAGACCGTGGAGCACATCGAGCGCATCACGCAACTGATTCTTGATATTTGCGGCACGCCGGCCACGCAATGTGGGCCCATCGACGACATCCAGGCCAGTCTTCCGCCCGTCTTATCTGTCACCTTGCGCGTGGCACGCGCCGTCAAGGTGATAGGCATGCCGCTGACCCAGGCTCAATGCGCTGACGCGCTCAAGCGCCTGGGCTTGCCCGTGACCGAAGGCCCCGGCACGCTGACCGTGTTGCCGCCCAGCTACCGCTTTGACTTGCAGATCGAAGAAGACCTGATTGAAGAGGTCGTGCGCATGGTGGGCTATGAGCAGTTGCCCGCCACGCCGCCATTGGCGCCTATTTCTGCGCGCATCCGCCCTGAAGCCGAACGTAGCCCGTTCGCAGTGCGCCGTGCCCTGGCCGCGCTGGGTTACCAGGAAACCATCAACTTCAGCTTTGTGGAAGAACGCTGGGAGCACGAACTCGCCGGCAACCCCAACCCGATCAAGCTGCTCAACCCGATCGCCAGCCAGATGAGCGTGATGCGCTCCTCGCTGCTCGGCTCTTTGGTGCAGGTGCTCAAGTTCAACCTGGACCGCAAGGCCAGCCGCGTGCGGGTGTTTGAGCTAGGCCGTGTATTTTTGCGCAGCGCCCAGACGCAAAGCACAGACACCACGGTGGCCGGCTTTGACCAACCCATGCGCGTGGCCGGTTTGGCCTATGGCGCGCTGGACAGCCTGAGCTGGTCCCGCTCAGACCGCGATGTTGATTTCTTTGACATCAAGGGCGATGTAGAGACGCTGCTGGCACCTTTGCAAGCTGTTTTCGAGCCGTCTACGCATCCGTCCATGCACCCGGGTCGCTGCGCCAGTGTCAGCGTACAGGGCCGGCAGATCGGTTTTGTGGGTGAGCTGCATCCCAAGTGGCGTCAGGGCTACGAACTCGCGCAAGCGCCCATCCTGTTTGAACTGGAGCTCGATGCCGTGTTGCAGCGCCGCGTGCCGCAGTTCGCCAGCGTGAGCAAGCACCAGCCGGTCGAGCGTGATCTGGCGGTCATCGTCAGCGAGAGC
>JBILIK010000092.1:0-4876 GCA_044350025.1 Polaromonas sp.
CAAACACCTTGCCGGCCGGCTTGGCAAAGGCAGGCTTTGCGAACCCTGGTTTGGCAAATGCGGGCTTGCGGGCAGCGAAGTCAGGTCGCGGTGCGAAGCCTTCGTTGCGGGCGCCGAAGTTACGGTCGTCACGGGGAGCAAAGTTGCGCTCTTCACGCGGGGCGAAGTTGCCACCGCGGTCACCGCCGAAGCCGCCACGGTCATCAGGACGGCGCGGTGCGCGGTCTGCAAAGTTGCGGTCATTGAAACCTTGGCCTGGCTGCGCCTGGAAAGGTGCGCGCTCTTGGCCGCGGTCACCACCGCGGTCGTTACGATTGCCGCCGAAGCCGCCACCGCCACCATAGCCCCCACCAAAGCCGCCGCCGGCCGGCTTGCGGCCTGCGTAGCCACCAGCGCCACCGCCGCCGCCGAAGCTGCGACCGCCACGGTCAGGACCGTTGCTGAAGTTGCCACGCGCACGCTCTGGCGCCGGGAAGCGCTGCTGCGGCTCCAGGCCGGCAATCACGCTCGGCTTGAGGTTTTGCTGGGTGTAGTGCTCGATCTCGCCGATCTTGCGGCGATCGCGGAACTCGGCGATCGTGATGGCCTGACCGCTGCGACCGGCGCGTCCGGTACGGCCAATGCGGTGCACATAGTCTTCGGCTTTCATCGGCAGGCCGTAGTTGATCACGTGGGTGATGGTGGGCACATCCAGGCCGCGGGCGGCGACATCGGTGGCGACCAGAATCTGCACACGGCCATCGCGAAAAGCCATCAGGCGGCGATTGCGCAGACCCTGGCTCAGGGCGCCATGCAGGGCCACGGCGCTGAAACCTTCTTGCACCAGGTCATTGGCCAAGCCATCACATTCAACCTGCGTGCAGGCAAACACCACAGCCTGGTTGATGGTGGTGTCGCGCAGCCAGTGGTCGAGCAACTTGCGCTTGTGCGTCATGTTGTCAGCCCACAGCAGCGACTGCGTGATGGAGGTGTGCTTGTCTTGCGGCGAATCGATCTCGACGCGCTGCGGCTCGCGCATAACGCGGGTGGCCAGTTGCATGATGCGCGGCGCAAAGGTGGCGCTGAACATCATGGTCTGACGGCGCTGCAGCGTGAGCTGGTTGACTTCGGTCAGGTCGTCGGCAAAGCCGAGGTCGAGCATGCGGTCGGCTTCGTCAACCACCAGGAACTGGACCTGGTCGAGCTTGATCTGCATGCTGCGCTGCAAGTCCAGCAGGCGGCCGGGGGTGGCCACCACCAGATTGGCGTTTTGCAGTTTGGCAATTTGCAGCTGGTAAGGAATACCGCCGACCACGTTGGCCACGCGCAGGCCGCGGCAATGGCGTACCAGATCGATGGCATCGGCGCAGACCTGCTGGGCCAATTCGCGGGTCGGGCACAGGATCAGGGCGCCGGGTGTAGCAGCCTTGAAGTTGCGCACATTGGTCGGGTCTTTGCGCTTTGGTTTTTTCAGCGGGGCTTCGCCCTTGGCGACGGCTTCAGCGCTCAAGCGCTCGAACTCAGCGCGCTCAAAACGCTCGGCTTCTTCAGCCTGCTTGAGCAAGGTGTGCAACACGGGCAGCAAGAACGCGGCGGTCTTGCCGCTACCGGTCTGGCTGGAAACCAGCAGGTCGGTAAACTTGGCTTTTTTGCCCTCGGCCTGCGCTTCCAGGCCCTGCATGGCCTTCGGTATCGTGGCCAATTGCACGGCGGTGGGTTGGGTAAAGCCCAGGTCAGCCACCGCTTGCAGGAGTTCGGGGGCCAGTCCCAGCTTCACAAAACCGTTGGGCACCGGTGCGACGGTTGCAAGTGAACCCTCGGCAGGCGCGTCACAGAAGTCGGGAACCAGGCTAGATTCAACATCGGGCGTGATGTCAGAAGCCGAATCAGAATTTTCGGGCACAAAATCGCCACGGGCCTCAAAAGAGTCAGTCATATTTTTCTCGCTAATCACCTGTGCGCAACGCTTTTGGCGAGGGAACAGGAAACTCCACCTGCGCGTTAGCAACAAGCTTCGTTCATGGTTAATAAAACATCAACCATCAAACGAATATGCGGATCAGGCGCTGAACAGGCCTGATGCGTTGACTCTGCAAAAAGAGTCCAAAAGTGTGAGGTAGATGTACAAATGCAGGGCACACAGTGCTGCCGCAAGCCGCTGATTATGGCACGCTTTGAGGGTTTGTACCAATTTTTGTGAATTCAAGGCCGGCTGATTGCCTCAATTCATGCGCTTGAATGTCTTTCAGCGTTCATCCTTCAGATTAAATTGGATGGGGATGCTAACGGTTTGCGTTGCCAACAGGCCATCCTGGCGCGCCGGGGTAAAACGCCAGGCGCGCACGGCTTTGATGGCCGCAGCATCCAAGGCAGCATGCCCGCTGGACTTTTCTAAGTCGATACGGCCTGCGCGACCGTCAGTTAGCACCTCTACCAGCAGCAAAACCTGCCCTTGAGCGCCTTGGCGAATAGCCAGCAGGGGATAGGCAGGCCTGGGGTTGTTTAAATAAGCGGCCTTGTAATCAGCATCTGTGCTGCGCGAGCTTGCCGGCATCACCGGCTCTGCAGCCGGGGCGGGGCCTGAGGTTGGCGTCGCTGCTGGAGCCGCTGCTGGAGCCGGTGCTGGAGCCGCTGCTGGCGTCACGGCCTGCGATGTTACTTGCGCGGGTACTTGCGCTGCGGCCTGTGCGGGTACCGGCGTCTGCGCCGCCGGTGCTTGAAACTGCGCCACGGCAGGCAGCGTTATCGACCCATGTTGAGCTGACTCTTGGGAGCTTTTGTTTTGACTCGACACGTTGGGAGACGGTAGTAGGGCGGTGGCTTGCGCACTCACCGGGGGCGGCGTTAAAAACACCAGACGCAATTCGGAGCGCTTGATCTCATGCTCAAGGCTTGAGTTTCTGGTCCAGAGCAGCAGCATGCCGGCATGCACGGCCAGCACCAAAAGGCTCAAAGCAAAAAGCAAGCTGGGCCTGGGCGACAAGTCAGTGCGCATTGGTAAATAAGCTCAATCTCGGCTCTTCGAGCTTGGGGTTTTTTGAACTCGCATGGTCAAAGCTTACTCATGCAGCAGGGCCTGACCTTATTTCAGGAAGTGCTCGCGGTAGTGTTCGAGCTCGTCAATCGACTCGTGCACGTCGGCCAGGGCGGTGTGGCTTTGCCGCTTTTTAAAAGCACTGTAGACCTCGGGCCGCCAACGCTTGGCCAGCTCTTTGAAGGTGCTGACATCCACATTGCGGTAATGCAAAAAAGCCTCCAGCTTGGGCATGTACTTGACCAGAAAGCGTCTGTCCTGGCTGATGGTGTTGCCGCACAAGGGTGAAGTGCCCTTGGGCAGGTACTTGTCCAAAAAGCTCAGCACCTGGCGCTCGGCCTCTTCTTCGCTGATGCTGCTGAGCTTGACCTTGTCAATCAGACCGCTGCGCCCGTGGGTGCCCTTGTTCCAGTTGTCCATTTTGTCGAGCAACTCATCGCTTTGGTGAATCACCAGTACCGGGCCCTCAATGCGCGGCAGCAGCTGCGGGCCGGTGACGATGACCGCGATTTCAAGCAGACGCTCTTTTTCCGGGTCCAGGCCGGTCATTTCGCAATCGATCCAGACCAGGTTCTGGTCTGACTTTTTCAAGAGGGGTTCGGTTTCAAGCATCACTAGATTCTCGCTGATGCCCTAAACTTACTAGGATGAATGATCTATCCCTCACATGGACACTCCTTTTTTCAGCGGCGCTGGTGCTCGGCCTGCTGCTCAAGCTGTACCTGAGCTCGCGCCAGATCCGCCACGTGGCGCGCCACCGCGACACGGTGCCGCCGGCTTTTGCGGCAACCATTTCTCTGGCATCCCACCAAAAAGCCGCTGACTACACCTTGACCAAGGCACGCTTTGGCCTGCTGGAGCTGGCTTTCGGTTCAGCCGTGCTGCTGGGATGGACATTGCTTGGCGGGCTGGACAGCCTCAATCAGGCCCTGGCCAACTCCGCGCTGGCGCAATGGGGGCCGCTGGCAACACAAATGGCGCTGGTGGCTGGCTTTGGCCTGATCAGTGGCGCGCTGGATTTACCTTTCACGCTGTACAGCACCTTCCGCATTGAAGAGCGCTTTGGCTTCAACAAAATGAGCTTGCAGCTTTGGCTGGCCGATCTGTTCAAGTCGACGCTGGTCGGCATGGTGATCGGACTGCCTATCGTGGCGCTTATCTTGTGGCTGATGGACAGCGCCGGCCCGCTCTGGTGGCTGTGGGCCTGGGCAGCGTGGATGGGTTTTAACCTGCTGGTGCTGGTGCTGTACCCGACGGTGATCGCACCGATCTTCAACAAATTCAAGCCGCTTGAAGACGACAGCCTGAAAGCCCGGGTCACCGCACTGATGCAGCGCTGCGGCTTTGCCGCCAAGGGGCTTTATGTGATGGACGGCAGCAAGCGCTCTGCGCATGCCAATGCCTACTTCACCGGTTTCGGCGCAGCCAAGCGCGTGGTTTTTTACGACACCCTGCTCAAACAACTCAGCCCGGCGGAGGTAGACGCCGTGCTGGCCCACGAGCTGGGCCACTTCAAGCACAAACACATCATCCAACGCATCGTCATGCTGTTTGCCATGAGTCTGGCCGGTTTTGCGCTGATTGGTTATTTGTCGCAGCAGATCTGGTTTTACACCGGCCTGGGCGTACGCCCCAACCTGGGCGCACCCAACGACGCGCTGGCGCTGCTGCTGTTCATGCTGGCGATACCTCTGTTCAGCTTTTTTATCTCGCCGTTGATGGCGCAGCTCTCGCGTCAGCATGAATTTCAAGCCGATGCCTATGCTGCGATGCAAACTGACGGGCGTGATCTGGCCAGTGCACTGCTCAAGCTGTACCAGGACAACGCCAGCACGCTCACGCCGGATCCGGTATTTGTGAAGT
>JBILIK010000050.1:0-17963 GCA_044350025.1 Polaromonas sp.
CTGGGCCAGCGCTGCCGCCTTGCGCGTTGCACTTGAATCCTGAGACCGTGTTGATTCCATGATCCGAAAACTTTTTTATTTTTCCTCGCCGCAAAATTTCTATCCACTGGCTGGAAAGTTGTGGCCCATGTTCGCTTGCTTGGCCACGGTGCTCACGGTCTGGGGACTCTGGCTGGGCATGTTTGTGGCGCCTACCGATGTTCAGCAAGGTGAGGGCTACCGGATTATTTACGTGCATGTACCCGTGTCATGGATGTCCATGGTGATTTACCTGGCCATGGCCTTTTGGGCCTTGCTGGGCCTGACCTTCAACACCCGTCTTTCCGGCATGTTGACCTGCGCATTGGCGCCAACCGGCGCCATCTTTGCTTTTCTATCGCTTTGGACCGGGGCACTTTGGGGCAAGCCCATGTGGGGCACCTGGTGGGTTTGGGATGCCCGCCTGACCTCAGAGCTGATTTTGTTCTTTTTGTACCTGGGCTTCATCGCTTTGACCAGTGCCATTGATGACGCTCGCCGCGCTGACAAAGCCGGTGCTATTTTGGCGCTGGTGGGGGCGCTCAATGTGCCGGTCATTTATTTTTCAGTCAAGTGGTGGAACACTTTGCACCAAGGCGCTTCAGTGTCATTGACCAAAGGCTCCAGCATGCAGCAGACCATGCTGGAAGCTATGCTTATCATGGCTGTCGCATTTTGGATGTACGCCATTGCCATGACGCTTTACAGAGTCAGAAGCATCATATTGATTCGGGAGCGACACTCGCAGTGGGTGGCTGAATTGCCTGAAGTCAAAGCGCTATCTTTGGAGGCCCGCGCATGATCTGGTCGAGTTTTTCTGATTTTTGGTCCATGGGTGGCTATGGGCTTTATGTTTGGGGAAGTTTTGGCGTCACAGCGCTCTTGATGGGCGCCGAAGCTTTTTGGACCCGGCGGGGCCGCCGGAATGCGCTGAGCCATGTGCTTGCCGAGTTACGCGCCTCAGATACCAATGGCAAGGACTGGCGCTGATGAAAGCCAGGCATCAACGTTTTTTATTGATCAGCTTGGCCGTGGCTGCGTTGGCCACTGCGGGTGCGTTTGTTTTGAATGCGTTTCAAAGCAACTTGGTTTTCTTTTTCACGCCCACACAGGTCTTTCAGGGTGAAGCGCCAAAAGGCAAGGCGTTTCGGGTTGGCGGCATGGTCAAAGAAGGCAGCCTGAAAAAAGACGGTGAAAACGTGCAATTTGTGGTGACAGACTTTGCCAATGAAGTACCTGTGGTTTACAAGGGGATGCTCCCTGACTTGTTCAAAGAGGGCAAGGGCGTTGTGACCCAGGGTAAGTTGAATCAAGGCAATCAATTTGCAGCCTCCGAAGTTTTGGCCAAACACGATGAAAACTACATGCCGCCAGAGGCACAACATGCCTTGGACAAAGCCGGCGCAGCCAAAGCCGCCCAAACCTATAAGCCCGCCAATTAATTGAAAAGAGTTTGGAATGATTGTTGAAGTCGGTCACTTTGCCTTGATCCTTGCCGCATTCGTTGCTTTGTTGCAAGGCGTTCTGCCTTTGGCCGGCACTTTGAACGGTCACCAAAGATGGCAGGCCTTGGCCAGACCTACCGCCATCGTGCAGTTTTTGCTGATTGCCGTTTCTTATGCCGTGCTGACCAACGCCGCAGTCACGGATGACTTCTCTGTCAAGTACATCGCAGAGCACTCCAATTCACTTTTGCCTGTTCAATACAAAGTGGCCTCTGTTTGGGGTGGCCATGAGGGCTCTTTGTTGCTGTGGGTTCTGATGCTCTCCGGTTGGACGCTGGCCGTGGCCTTGTTTTCCCGCACCTTGCCTTTGGCCATGGTTGCGCGGGTGATTGCTGTACTGGGTTTTGTATCAGTGGGGTTTTTAAGTTTTATTCTGATCACCTCCAGCCCGTTTGAGCGATTGCTGCCTGCTCCGCTCGACGGTCGGGATTTGAACCCTTTGCTGCAAGACCCTGGCTTGGTGATACATCCACCCATGCTCTACATGGGTTACGTTGGTTTTTCTGTCGCTTTTGCTTTTGCGATTTCTGCTTTGCTATCTGGTCGCATGGATGCCGCCTGGGCGCGTTGGTCCCGGCCCTGGACAGTGGTGGCCTGGATTTTCATGACCATCGGCATCGCGCTGGGCTCTTGGTGGGCCTACTATGAGCTGGGCTGGGGTGGTTGGTGGTTCTGGGACCCTGTTGAAAATGCCTCGCTCATGCCCTGGCTCTTTGGAACGGCGCTGATTCACGCCTTGATGGTGACCGACAAACGCGGTGGTTTCAAAGCCTGGTCTGTGTTGCTGGCCATTGGCGCGTTTTCTTTGTGTTTGCTGGGTACTTTCCTGGTGCGCTCAGGCGTTTTGACTTCTGTTCATGCCTTTGCATCGGACCCCAAGCGCGGCGTCTTTATTCTGATTTTTTTGGTGATCGTGGTGGGTATTTCCCTGACCCTCTTTGCCTGGCGCGCACCCAGAGCAACGCTGGGCGGAAAAATCGCCTTGGTGTCGCGTGAGTCTATGTTGCTGGCCAACAGTGTGTTGCTGGTGGTGGCCACCGGCGCTGTCTTGCTTGGGACCATTTACCCGCTGATCATTGATGCCCTGAATTTAGGCAAACTCTCAGTGGGTGCGCCGTATTTCAACGCGGTGTTTGTGCCCTTGATGGTGCCTGTCGTCTTCCTCATGGTTCCCGGTGGCATTGCTCACTGGCGAGAGTCCAGGGGCAAAGAATTAGGACGCCAGATGCGCTGGCCTGCCCTGGCCGCCGTGCTGGCTGCTGCTGTGATTTTAATTTCCAGCGAGCGCGGCACCTGGCTCACCGCCATGGGCATGGCCCTGGCTGCCTGGGTGGTGGTGGGCTTGTTGGTTCAAATTGTGGCGCGCGTTCAAAAACCGGGCCGCATTCCGCTTTCATTTTGGGGCATGCATTTGGCCCACCTTGGCATCGCCGTGGTGGTGGTGGGTATCACTTTGGTCAAAGGCTATGAAATTGAGCGTGATGTACGCATGGGACTCAATGACACAGTCAGCATTGAAAACTACACCTTCGAATTGGTGGGTCTCAATGAAGTCAATGGGCCCAACTACAAAGCAATGCGTGCCACCGTGAATGTCAGTAAAGATCAAAAACCGCTCGAGGTCTTGTACCCTGAAAAAAGAAGGTATTTTTCGACTGCCATGCCCATGACTGAGGCCGCGATTGACGCCGGGCCTTTGCGTGACTTGTATGTCTCACTGGGCGAAGCGATCGAGGGTGACAAGCCGCAGTGGAGTGTGCGTGTTTACTACAAGCCTTTTGTGTCCTGGCTTTGGTACGGCGCTATTTTGATGGCCCTGGGTGGTTTGCTGGCGGTCAGTGATCGCCGTTATCGCAAGTCTGCCCTGAGCGCAGCCTCCTGAGTTCAAGCGATTTCGATGAAGAAATTTTTTATCCCACTCGGAATTTTCCTGGTGTTGGTGGCCTTCCTCGCTGTAGGTCTCAAGCGCAATCCTCAGGAAATTCCGTCACCTCTGCTGGGCAAGCCGGCGCCTCTTTTTTCATTGAGTACCTTGGATACTGGCGGCGCCAAGTTCGGGCCGCAAGACATGAGGGGCAAGGTTTGGATGCTCAATGTCTGGGCCACATGGTGTGCCGCATGCCGGGACGAGCATCCCCTGCTGGTGGCTTTGAGCAAAGCCAACCAATTGCCTATCGTGGGCTTGAACTACAAAGAAGTTCAAGCGCAAGATGCGCCAGCGGGTCGGCAGCTCACCCCCGAGGACAAACTGCGTATCGCGCGTGAACGCAGCGCCGTTTGGCTCCAGCGTCTGGGTGATCCCTATGTCGTTTCGGTGTTTGACCTTGATGGTCGCGTCGGCATCGACTATGGTGTTTACGGCGTGCCGGAAACTTACATCATTGACAAAGAAGGCGTGATTCGTTTTAAGCAAGTGGGGGCCGTGACGCTGGAGACGCTGCAGTCTCAAATTCTGCCTTTGCTGCAGAAGTTAAATGCCTCTTAGTTCAAAACGAATGTCGCCATGAAATCAAGCTGTCTTCAACTCAAAGCCCTGTGCCTTGCCGCATGCCTGTTATGGGCCGGCCTGACAACAGCGCTGGCCAAAGAAGCCTTGCCCATGGCCCAAGATCCTGTGCTTGAAAAACGCCTGGTTCTTATCTCCGAAGAGTTGCGCTGCATGGTTTGCCAGAACGAATCGCTGGCTTCTTCGCGGGCAGAATTGGCCAATGATTTACGCGAAGAAGTGCGAAAACTCATTGCACAAAACCAGAGTGATCAGCAGATCAAAGACTATTTGGTCAATCGCTATGGCGATTTCGTTTTGTACCGACCGCAAGTCAAGCCCATGACCTGGGTGCTTTGGTTCGGCCCGTTTTTACTGCTGGCCGCAGCTGTCTGGGGAATGTTTTCTTACATCCGACAGCGGCAGTCTGCCCAGACTGCAGGTGTGGCGCTGAGTGACGCCGACAGGCACAAAGTCCAGGCTATTTTGAAATCAGGAGACGCTCCATGATGAGCACCATGCTCTTTATGCTGCTCGCTTTGGCGATGTGTCTTTGCATTGCGGCAGTATTTATTTGGATCCTGCTTAGGCAGCGGCCCGTGCGCTCTTCCGCAAGCCAGGCCAAGCTCAATGCCAGCGTCTATCGCGCGCAAATCATGGACCTCGACCGTGAGCATCAAAGCGGACATATCAGTACCCAAGAGTGGCAACAAACGCGTGATGAACTGAGCCAAAGAATGCTCGAGGACACATCGCTCAGTGATGACCCTGGCTCCCGAAAAGAGAAGCCCGCATTGTGGACTGCGCTTGTGATCGCTTTGACCTTGCCTTTGGCCTCTTTGAGTATGTATCTTTGGGTGGGCGAGCCCGAGGCGCTTCAAGCGGCTATCACCGAGTCCCCTGAAAAAGTCATGCAGACGGAGTTGTCCGGCATGGTTCAGACTTTGGCCAAAAAACTGGAGGCCAACCCGGAGAATCAAGAGGGTTGGGTGATGCTAGGGCGCAGTTACCGCGCTTTAGAAAAATACGACAACGCTGTAAGTGCTTACGACCGCGCTTTGAATCTGTCTGCTGACGATAATCTCAAGCTTGAACGTGCAGAAGTGCTCGCGCTGAAGGCGAAAGGCAATTTCGACGGCGAGCCCTGGAGTGTGATTCGCGATATTTTGAAAAAAGATCCGCAAAACAAGGGTGCCTTGTTATTGGCCGGCAGTGCCTCGTATGCACATGACAAATACGCCGATGCGCTGCGCTACTGGCAGCAGGCGCGTCAGCAGCTTGCTGCAGACCACCCTGATGTGCCCAGCCTAGAAAACGCCATCGCCACCGCTCAAAACAAACTTGGTTTGCCTGTGAAGCCCCCCAGCACTTTGCCGTCACAAGCGCCTGCTGCCGCTTCAGCTGCCGGCGCTGCCGGGCCTGTTGCTTCAGGCACGCAGGCCGGCTTAACGATCTCCGGGCGGCTCAGTCTTGCTGCGGCCTTGAAAAACAAGGCCAGCCCGAACGATATGGTCTTTGTGTACGCCAGCCCTGCCAATGGAGATCGCATGCCCTTGGCGATATTCAAAAGCACTGTAGAAAAGCTTCCTTTGAACTTCACCTTGGACGACAGCACCGCCATGCTGCCTGAGCGCAAACTCTCCGGCGCTGGCGAGGTGATTCTTAAAGCGCGAATTTCTAAATCGGGTAATGCTATTCCCCAGTCGGGTGACTTGACCGGCACTTTGGGGCCCGTCAAAGTCGGTGCCAAGGGTCTGGTGTTAGAAATCAAAGAACAAATTCCTTGATAAAGATGAGTCAACGCTGATTGAGCTGACCACGCGTTGATCTCGTCTGATTTCCCTCGAGACAGGGCTTTGACGCCTTTGATTTGGGCTACAATAAAGTTTTAGCGGCTGTAGCTCAGTTGGATAGAGTACTTGGCTACGAACCAAGGGGTCGTGGGTTCAATTCCTGCCAGCCGCACCAAACGGACGCCCTGAAACAGCAATGTTTCAGGGCTTTTTCGTTCAAGGCTTCGCAGAAAAAACCCGAGAAATCAGGCCTTCAGGTAGGTGCTGACGCCACGACGCTCAGCAGAGAGTGCCTTAGATGGTTGATAGGTCAGGCGAGAGGCCGGTGGCAGCAAGGTGTCGAGTTGCCTGTCGACCATGGAAGCCTTGCGCATCAGCAGTTCTCTTTGTACCTGCAGTTGCAGGCTCATTTTGACCAAGCTTTGTTGAAGCGCCGGCTTGGTGTCTTGGTTTGACCCTGCATGGTCAGGTGCCGCCAGCGCAGCCTTGACGGCCAGTAGGCTTGCTAGCAGTTCATGGGCGTGCTGTTCTAGCTCTGCCACATCTGCCTTGATCAATACTTGCCCCATGTTCACACTGCAAAACTCCGCTTGCGCCAGTGCAAGATCAGCTGAATTTTTGGTGTGGGAAAGGGTGGCAAGTGGTTTCATCTGAGCATCCTGGCTTTAAGCGCGTCCTTGGTACAGAACTTCCTGCGCATTCCCGAGCAAACGGTCTGCAACGACCTCAGGGTTCACCTTGAAGGCCCCCTGCTCAATGTCGGCCCGAACTGCCAGCACTTTTTCCATGTTGACGACGCCGTCGTTCACTCCGCCCTGCACCATGGACCGTACGGGGTCAGAAATAGAGACGGACACACCCTTTTTGCCAGAGGCCGCGCCGGTTCCTTGGACCCCAGGGCTTGTCGGGGGCTCTATACGGTTGTTATGGACTCCCGCGGAAACATAGGGGTCGGCTATCGGTGGGACTTTCATGAGAGCTCCATCTTGACGATTGGTTGACGTATAAGAAACTTATCGGCCAAATTTTGAAGAACTTAAGCTTTTTATGTGTCCCGCCCGCGCTACAGCCCCAGTGTCACCACGCCATCTGAATTGACCTTCCCCGATACGATGCGGCCGCTTTCCAGCCGAACGCTGACGTTCTGCCCGGGAACTCCGGCGCCGAGCGCGTGCCCCGCGGTGGCGATATTAAAACCCGGACCCTGTGCCACGAGCTTGACTCGGGTCCCAGACGTAAAAACGGGCATCACCCGGACCATGGCCAGGCTGAGGGTTTCACCCGACAAGCTGTTGCGCGCCAAGGATTTACCAACCCAATCCGAAGCCTTGGCCAGCACAGGCGATGCAGATTCAGCCCAGTCTACCTCCTGAAGGATAGCGTCTTGCTCCGACAGAACGGAATTGGCGGGCAGGGTGGAGCGCAGCACCCAAGCCGGCCCCATGGCCTTGATGCGAATGGGGAGAAAAACTTGCCAACGGGCAGTGCCATCTGTGCAGCGCAGACCCACCCGGGAGCGGCCCCACAGACGTGTGCCGGGCGGCAGAAATGTTTCGACTTTGGCGCATGGCTGCAATTGCAGGCGCGAATCGAGTTTGCCGACGATGACTTCGATCTGCAAATCGGCTTGCGTTGAGGGCGGCTGCATCGCTAGCTGCTCTTGCACCCACGTCCGGGTTGCATTGAGCGTTGAGCTTTCATCGCCGGCCAAAGCCTGCAGCGGTTGAATCAGACACAGCAGCGCCAGTGCGCTGACCAACCAGGCTGAACGAAAAAGGTTTGAAGCAGTTTTGCGCATGAGTTGATGTAGTCAATAACGATGACTGAATGTAGACGGACTGATCTAGCGGAAAGGCTCAAATTAGCCGGCCTTACCCGGGCTTTTTGGAGCACCACTGACTACAGGTCACTCCAATAATCTGTTCACAAACATCACAGAAAAGCCTGGTGATGAGGTGTTTAAAAGGAGGGTGGCGCATGCTGAACTTGACCAATCAAAATCTAGATTTTCAAACCAAGGCCTTGGTTCTGCGGTCCCAGCGCCAGCAGGTGTTGGCTGCCAATATCGCTAACGGTGATACGCCGGGCTACGTTGCCAAAGAACTCAATTTTTCGCAGGCGCTGCGTGAAGCAAGCGGCTCGGGCGCTGGCCTCTTAAATCTGGTGTCGAGTTCAGATGCGAAGACGCCGGGACACATTGGGCTGGACGTGCGCAGCAGCTTGGAGGGCACTTCTCTCTACGCCAGGCCCAGCCAGCCGAGCGGTGACAACAACTCGGTCGACATGGACCGTGAACGTGCCAGCTTTGCAGACAACTCTCTGCACTACGAGGCCACGCTGCGTTTTATCAACAGCCATGTGCGCACCATGCTCAGTGCCATCCAAGGTCAGTAAAGGATAGGTCACACCCCTATGTCCATGCTCTCCATTTTTCATATTTCGGGCAGCGCCGTCAGCGCGCAGTCTCAGCGGCTCAATGTCGTTGCCAGTAACTTGGCCAATGCCGATGCTGTGGCAGGCCCTGATGGCCAGTCTTACAAAGCTCGCCAAGTGATGTTTCAAACAGTGCCCATGAATTCCGGGACAAGCCAGGGCGTGCAAGTCTCTCGCATTGTCGAAAGCACAGAACCTGGTCGAAAACAGCATCTGCCCAGTCATCCCAATGCGGATGCCCAAGGGTTTGTCACTTACTCCAATGTCAATCCAGTGGAGGAAATGGTCAACATGATTTCTGCATCGCGCGCATACCAAAGCAATGTGGAGGTGATGAACACCACGAAAAACCTGCTGATGAAGACCTTGCAAATGGGTCAATAAGGAACACAACCATGGCCCTCACTTCACCCCCTGTCTCATCAGTTTCAGCCAGTCAGGCGCTGGGCAGCACAGCCGCCGCAAAAAACACGGGCGCCGAATCCCAGGACCGTTTTCTGAAATTGCTGGTTGCGCAATTGAACAACCAAGATCCTATGAACCCCATGGACAACGCCCAGATGACCACGCAAATGGCGCAGATCAATACCGTGACGGGCATTGAGCAGGTCAACCAGAGCATCAAAGATTTGGCGTTTCAGATGTCCGCCCTGCAAAACATGACCGGTGCGCAAATGATTGGCCGCGATGTGCTGGTGGAAGGAAGCGCACTGTCGCTTGACGGCGCTGGCAAGGCACGGGGCAGTTTCACCCTGAACGGCTCTGCTGACACGGTCAGAGTCGAGGTTCTTTCTGCGGGTGGCCAGCTGCTGGATACCCAGAGCCTCGGGGCACTGAGCGCTGGCCAGCACGATTTTGGCTTTGCCAGCTCAAGCTTGCCTGAAGGTGCTCGCTTTCGCATCAGTGCGAGTCAAGCCGGCGCAGCGGTGACAGCCACCGAACTGTCGGTAGGTCGAGTGGTGTCCGTGCATACGGATGCCGCCAACGCTTTGCAACTGAAGCTGCAAAACGGCAGCACGGTGGCTTACAGCCAGCTCAAGTCCATTTACTAACTCACTTTTTTAACAGCTTACACAAGAGAAAGGGCTCAGATCATGGGTTTTCAATACGGTCTTTCCGGCATGAACGCAGCGAGCAAAAACTTGGATGTGATTGGCCACAACATCGCCAACGCCAACACCACAGGCTTCAAAGGATCACGCACCGAGTTCTCTGAATTATTCGGCTCTGCGGTGGGTGCTTCCAGCTCCAACACCGTTGGTCAGGGGGTGGGAGTGACCGGCGTGACGCGGCAGTTTGGTCAAGGCAATGTGAGTATCACAGGCAACAACCTGGATGTGGCCATCAACGGCGCGGGCTTCTTGGGACTGAGCATGCCTGACGGTAGCACCGCCTACACCCGGGCTGGCAGTCTGCAGATCAACAAGGACGGCGAACTGGTTAACCAAGAGTCGGCTCGGGTCCTCGGTTTCCCCACGGAATTAAAGACCGGCGCTGTAGTGAGTCGGACTGTCGAGCCCATCATCCTACCGATTGATAGAGGAATCGTGGGTCAAAAAACCGCCGAGCTGGTGGTCAAGCTCAACCTCGATGGAGAGGCTTCCATCTACAACGACGTGGCCGACGAGCCGCCGTACACCACGTACAGCTCCTCAGTGAACATCTACAACAGCCAGGGTGAAGCCATTCCGGTGGATCTTTATTTCACCAAGACCGGCGTCAACACCTGGATGGTTTCCAAATCAGTTAATGGCGGCACCAAGGCTGACATGTCAGAAGTTGAGTATGACAACGACGGCAAATTCGTGTCTCAAACTGCAGTTATCGCTGCCGATGAGGGCGAAGAGATAACCGCTGATGAGGCCGACGGTACCGACTTCAAGGTTAAAGTCGACCTTTCAGGCACAAGCCAGTTTGCTTCACGTTTCTCGGTGAGCAAAATCAGCCAGGACGGCTACGCCGCAGGTGACCTCAATGGTCTTTCTATTGAGGCGGATGGCACTGTCCGTGCACGCTACTCGAACGGCTTGAATTTGTCGCAAGGCAAGCTGGCCCTGTTCAAGTTCAATAACGCACAAGGTCTGGCAGCCACGACGGGTGGTAATTTCATCGAAACGGTGACTTCGGGAGCGCCCGTCGCGGGCGAGCCGAACTCGGGTAATTTCGGCGGCCTGCAGTCGGGTGCGCTGGAGGACTCGAACGTTGACCTGACAGCCGAACTGGTCAACATGATGACGGCGCAGCGCTCTTACCAAGCCAATGCGCAAACCCTCAAGACGCAAGACCAGGTCATGGCGACCTTGGTCAACTTGCGTTAATCACGGCTCGCCCGACTGAGTTGCCGACGCCATGGACCGCCTGATTTACACCGCCATTTCCGGTGCCAATGCGGCTTTAAATCGCCAATCGGTGCTGGCCACCAACCTGGCCAATGCGTCTACGCCCGGCTTCAGAGCCGAGCTGTCGACCTACCGCGCTGTGCCGGTGCGTGGAGAGGGTTCGCCCACCAGGGTTTATGTCCTTGAGGCAACCGCCGGCTACCTTGATACACCCGGGGCTGCGCAGCATACAGGCCGAAATCTCGATGTCATGGCGCAGGGCAATGCCTGGTTCGCCGTGCAAGGACTTGACGGCACCGAGGCCTATACGCGGGCAGGCTCTTTCAATATCTCAGCGGATGGCATTCTGACCAGCAGCCAGGGTCTGCCAATCCTGAACGAAGCAGGCGCGCCTGTCAGCGTTCCAGCGGGAAGTGATATCAACTTCGGTGTGGATGGCGTCATCAACGTGAGCCAAGCCGGCCGGCCGCTGGCGGCCGCAGGCAGGCTCAAGATGGTCACGCCCACGGCGGAACAGCCCCTGCAGCGCAGCGCGGATGGTTTGTTTCGCAGCCGTGACGGCGAGCCCTTGCCTGCAGATCGGACGGCCAAGCTGGCTTCGGGCGCTCTTGAAAGTTCCAACGTGAATCCTGTTGAGGCCATGGTTGGAATGATCAGCGCCGCCCGGCAATTCGAAGCTCAGATGCGGCTGATCCAGACCGCCGAAGCCAATGACAAGTCGGCCACCCAGTTGCTCGGCATTCAGTAATTTCCAGCATCTTATTCATTACAGGAGTCAGTCATGATCAGCGCCTTATGGATCGCCAAAACCGGCATGCAGGCCCAGCAAAATCAGCTGGATGTGATCTCCAACAACTTGGCCAATGTATCGACCAACGGCTACAAGCGAGCCAGCGCAGTTTTTGAAGACTTGATGTACCAGAACTTGCGTCAGGTCGGCTCCAGCACCAGCGAAGATAGTCAATTGCCGACGGGTTTGCAGGTGGGCCTGGGGGTGCGCACGGCCGCCACGCAGCGCTCGTTCGCGCAGGGCAATTTGCAGCAAAGTGGCAACCCTATGGACATTGCCATCAACGGCAATGGATTTTTCCAAGTGGCGTTGCCAGATGGCACGCAGGCCTACACGCGAGATGGTGCATTTCAGGTCAACGCGCAAGGTCGTCTTGTGACCTCTTCGGGCTATACGCTCTCCGACAACATCACCATCCCCGCCAACGCCAAAAGCGTTTCCATTTCGGCCGATGGCATTGTCTCGGTGGCCGTGACCAACAGCGCTGCTGCTCAGAACGTGGGTACCCTGACCCTGGCCAGTTTTATCAATCCGGCAGGCCTCGAGCCACGCGGACAAAATCTTTACGCTGAGACAGCCGCTTCCGGCACCCCAACGGCAGGTGCTGCAGGCAGCAACGGCTTGGGTCCGTTGATGCAGGGTTATGTGGAGACTTCCAACGTGAACGTGGTCCAGGAACTGGTCACCATGATCCAGACGCAGCGCGCCTATGAGATGAACTCCAAGGCCATTCAAACAGCGGATCAGATGCTGCAGAAGTTGGGCCAGCTATGATGCGCCGCACATTTATTTTGCCTTTGATGGTGCTGCTGTCAATGCTGCTGAGCGGCTGCGAAACCTTGCGCAAGTCGCCTCAGGTTGATCTGGCCGAGCCCGCCAGCTACCCCACGCGGCCGGCCTCTTCACAAGAGGCGCCAGCACTGCGGGCAACCGGTGGACTGTTCAAAGCGAACTCTTATCGGTCCGCCTTTGAAGATCGGCGCGCACGCATGCCCGGTGACATGGTGACAGTACAGATCATCGAGAGCATCAGCGCCCGCCAGTCGTCTTCGTCCTCCATTGACCGCAGCGGTGCCGTCGAAGCCAGCGTATCGGCGCTGCCATTTCTGGACAAATCATTGACCGACAGGTTGGGGGTTGGTGGAAAGAGCAGCAATCTGTTTGGCGGCAAAGGCGGCACCGAAAGCGCCAATAACTTCAGCGGCACCATCACCGCAACCGTGATGGAAATACTGCCGAACGGCCATCTAGCGCTTTATGGTGAAAAGCAGGTGGGCCTGAATGAAAACGTTGATGTGCTCAAGTTTTCCGGCACGGTCGCCCCGCACACCATATTGCCGGGTAATGTGGTCTCTTCCACCCAGGTTGCTAATGTCCGGATCGTATCGCGTAACCGGGGTGCCCAAGGTGAAACGCAAGCAATTGGCTGGTTATCACGTGTCTTTTTATCGGTTTCCCCTTTTTAAGTTTCAGGAAAATCTAATTGAGAGGGACAGCCATGAGCTTATTTAAACGGCGCAGCGCGGCAGGCTTTTTATGGCTTTTCTTGGCTTTGGCAAGCAGCATGGCTCACGCTGTTCGTATCAAAGAGATTGCCTCCGTTCAGGGTGTGCGCAGCAACCAATTGACCGGCTATGGCTTGGTGATTGGCCTTGACGGGACGGGCGACCTGAGCGCGCAGATGCCTTACACCGCGCTAGCCATCGCCAACTATCTGCAGCAACAGGGAATCAGCGCCCCTGCGGGCGCAGCGGCACCGCAACTGCGCAACGTGGCGGCAGTCATTGTCACGGCGCAGCTTCCGGCCTTTGCGCAAGCAGGTCAGTCGGTAGACGTGAACGTGTCTTCGATCGGTAATGCCAAGTCCCTCAAAGGCGGTACCTTGATCAGTACGCCGCTCAAGGGTGCGGACGGGGAAATTTATGCCTTGGCACAGGGTAATTTGATGGTGGGCGGCGCCGGTGCTGCGCAAGGCGGCAGCCTGGTGCAGATCAACCATTTGAGCGCTGGCCGCATTCCTGCGGGCGCCCAAATAGAGCGCGTGGTTCCCCACTCTCTGCTAGAGGGTGACAGCATCACTTTAGGGCTGAATTCTTCTGATTTTCAGACGGCGCGCCGCGTCGCGCTCGTCATCAATACGCGCATGGGCCCCGGCCAGGCGCGAGCACTTGACGGCCGGACAGTTCGCGTGCTGGCGCCGCTAGATGCCGATGAGCGTGTCAGTTTTCTGGCGGAAATCGAGGAGCTGTCTTTGCAGCCCACAACGCCTTCAGCCAAGGTGGTGTTCAACGCACGTACGGGCTCGGTGGTGCTCAACCAAGCGGTCACGCTGGGCGCTTGCGCCGTTGCGCACGGCAACCTGTCGATCAGCATCAGCTCGACGCCTGTGGTGAGCCAGCCCAACGCACTCTCTAGTGGTCAAACCGTCACCACTGAAAAAACCGACATACAGATCAAACAAGAGAGCAACGGCTTGATTCAGATCCCGGCTTCGCCCCAGTTGACCGACGTGGTGAGGGCGCTGAATGCTTTGGGCGCTTCGCCCACAGATCTGCTGGCCATTCTCCAGGCCATCAAGGCGGCCGGTGCATTGAACGCCGAGTTAGAGGTTATTTGAAATGAATCGCGTCTCAGGTGCACCAGCCGGTCTTGCTGCAGACGCGCGCGGCTTGGCAGCGCTCAAGTTTGACGCAGCGCGCAACGATCCGGCTGCTGTCCGCGAAGCAGCCAAGCAGTTCGAGTCCCTGTTCATGCGGGAACTTTTGAAAAGCATGCGCGATGCGACCATGAAGTCGGGCTTGCTAGAGAGCAGCGGCGGTGATTTGGGCAGTGATTTGCTGGATCAGCAATTGGCGCAGAGCATGTCGGGTCGGCCCGGTGGCTTATCAGACCTCATTGCCAAACAGCTGACCATGCAGATGGGCGGGGCACTTTCAAGCCCTTCTCTGGCTGCACCACAGGCTGCACCTCAGGCCGTGCGCGCAGGGCCTGAGTTCCCGGTTCGCTCAGACCCAGCGCAAAAGTCAAGATTGGCTGGTGGTGCTGCGCCCTTTGTTCAGCGTCACCAGCAAGCTGCTGAGCAAGTGGCGCGCAGCAGCGGAATTCCGGCCAGCTTCATGCTGGGTCAGGCCGGTCACGAAACCGGATGGGGACGCGCCGAAATCATGAAGTCCGACGGCACGCGGTCTCACAACCTGTTTGGCATCAAGGCAGACCCGAATTGGAAGGGGCCTGTCGCCGAAGTGACGACCACAGAATTTATGGATGGCCAGCCGCGCAAACTCGTTGCGCGTTTTCGCGCTTATGAGTCTTATGAAGCCTCTTTCCGCGATTACGCCCGCTTGATCAATGAATCTCCCCGGTATGCCAAGGCTCGCCAAAGCACGGCCTCGGCCGAGGCCTATGCGGCCCACCTTCAACAAGCGGGCTATGCCACAGACCCCGCATACGGCAGCAAATTGAGCCGCGCCATCAGCATGGCCGTGCGCCTGCAAGCTTGATCCGCCCATGAGCGCTCTACTTTCCATCGGCGTTCGCTCGCTCATGGCCAATCAGGCCGTGTTGCAGATCACCGGGCACAACATTGCCAACGCCAACACCCCCGGGTATTCCCGTCAGATCGTCAATCTGGAAAGCGTTGCCGGCGGCCGGACTGTGTCCGGCTACATGGGCCAGGGTGTGAACGTGGCGTCGGTTCAGCGGGCACACAGCAGCGTTTTGACAGTGCAGACAGCGGCGGCCAAGGCTGAGTACGCGGCCGATGCAAAACGCGCTGAAAAACTCAAGCAGATGGAAGGCTCATTCCCCACGGGTAGCGCCAGCATTGGCTTGGCGATCAACAGCATGTTGAGCGGCTTCGCAGATGTAGCCGCAAGCCCCTCCGACATGACGGCTCGCTACGTAGCTCTTGCACGCGCCAGTGAAACCGCCAATCGCTTGCGCGGCACAAGTTCACAGCTCAGTGATCTGGCCAGCGGCGTTCGTTCGGAGTTGGCCGAAAAAGTCAGTGTGAGCAACGAACTGATAGAGCGGATTGCCAAGCTCAATGAGGAAATCACCCGGACGCAATCGGATGGCCATGCCCCCAACGATCTGCTCGACCAGCGTGACCAGTTCATCTCCCAGTTAAACCAGTACATGCAGACCTCGCAGCTGGCAGCCGACGATGGAACCCTCACGCTGTTTGCCGGTAACCAGATCTTGGTCATGGGTAGCCAGGCGGCGACATTGAGCCTGGTGACAGATCCCTTAGACCCGAGCCTGAACCTTCTGCAGTTGCAGCGCAGGGCTGATGTGATTCCTTTTAACGACGCCGCCATGTCCGGTGGTGAGATCAAGGGCTTGCTGACATTTCAGAAAGACGATCTTGCTATGGGCTTTAATCTGCTGGGTCGCCTGACCATGGCGACAGGCCTGGCAGTCAATCAGCAGCACGAGCGTGGCTTGACATTAGACAACGCCATGGGAACAGCGCTTTTTTCGCTGCCCAGCGAAGTGTCCGGAATCAGTAGCAGCGACACCGCCAGCGGCGTGCTCACTTTTGTCAATGCTGCTGACTTCAAGGTTGCCAGTTACGAAGTGAGGATAGATGCCGGCGGCGCAGGTGCGGTTTACAGCAGCGCGGGTGGCAGTCCAACCACTTTTAGCGACATCACTGACCTGGCATCCAAGACCATTGATGGCTTGAAGTTTGAAATAACGGGTACCGGGCCCGGCGTGGTCTTGTTCAAGCCTTTTGCCGATGCCGCTGCCAACATCAGCACGGTTTTTTCATCACCGCGCGAAATGGCTGCGGCCAGCCAAGTCCAGCTCAGCCTGGGTCCAACCAATACAGGCACGCTCAGCATGAACAGTTTGCGTGTCATCAGCGCAAGCGGCAGTTTTCCCGATGTCACTCTGGAGTTCAATGGCGCGGGTCAGTATGTGTTTCGCGTTGATGGCAATCTTCTTCCTGCCTCTGATCCGATGAGCGGACTTCAGACCTACACAACCGGTGCTGCCATCAATTACGGGGGCTGGGAGCTCAGGCTCAACGGAACGCCGAGAAGCGGAGACACGGCAACCGTCGCCGCATCGAATCCAGCCTTTGTCAGCAGCAATGCTGGCAATGCCCTGGCGCTTGAAAATCTACGCGACGCACTGTTGATCGACGGTGGGCGCTTGACAGATGGCTATGCCAGCCTCTTGTCTCAGGTGGGCGTCAGAGTGCAAAGCGCGCAGTTCACGGTCGCCGCCTCGGAAGTCATCGCAGACAGCTTGGCCACCCAGAATTCCAACGTGTCCGCGGTCAATCTTGATGAAGAAGCCGTGCGCCTGATGCAGTTTCAACAGGCCTATCAAGCTTCTGCCAAAATTTTACAAGTGGCGCAGCGGGTGTTCGACACCATGTTGCAAGAACTCGGGCGCTAGGGCCTGACAGTGGCTCACTCAACGCTCTATAACTTCGAGGCCCCCACCCTATGTCCAACCTGATTGGCCGCATCGGAACATTCTCCAGCAGTGAAAACCTGTTGCGCAATCTTGCAACCCGCCAGCAAAGTTTGGACCAAGCGCAGCACCAAGTCGCAACAGGTAAACGTGTGCTCAAGGCCAGTGACGACCCGAGTGCTGCGGCCCAGGCCGAGCGGGCCATCATGCGCATTGAGCGCATCAAAAGCGAGCAGCGCGTCATGGACTTGCAGCGCAGTAATTTGACTTTGGCGGAGGCGAGCTTGGGGGACGGTATCTCTGCCTTACAGCGGATTCGCGAGTTGGTCATTACAGCCGGTAATAGCTCTTTGGACACCGTTCAGCGAGAAGGTATTACCAATGAAATCGCCAGTCTGCGCAAGTCTTTGCTGGGTTATGCCAACCGGCAAGATGCCAACGGCCTTCCTTTGTTCGGCGGGCTGGGAAGCATCAAGACCCCGTTTGTGGAGACAAACAGTGGTGTGGACTATCAAGGATTGTCCGGGCAGATGAACAGCACTGAAGTCTCTGTGCCTGCTGCGTTGGATGGCCAGCGCATCTGGATGTTTGTGCCAGTGCGAGACGGCGTTTTTGACGCATCCTTCTCTGTCAATGCCGGCGGTCTTAGCAGCACAGCGCCTCAGATAGATGATCTATCCAAGCTCGTCGACAGGTCCTACACCATTGAGTTTTCCGGCACCACTTATTCGGTGACGTCAAACGTGTCAACGGGTGATGACGATCCGCTGCCACTCATCGATGTTCCGTTTGTTTCTGGCGACACCATCACATTCGATGGTTTGTCGATTCAGGTTCGAGGTAACCCGATGGCGGGTGATACCTTGGTTGTCGAGCCTACACGCAGCATATTTCAGGCTATCGACAATGTTGTCGCTGCGCTTAATGAGGCGAGCAGTGGTCTGGAAGTCTTCCAAGGCATCAATCAGGCACTCGCTTCGATTGACTCAGGTCTTTATCAACTGCAGGCCGCTCGCAGTCAATCCGGTGAATTGCTGAACACTGCAGACCGAATTGAAAACACCCAGGAAGGGCTTGAGTTGCAACTGGAGGAAAGTCGGTCCCGCGCGGAGGATCTGGACATGGCCGAGGGCATCACAAAATTACAGTCCCAGCAATTAGCGTATGAAATTG
>JBILIK010000093.1:0-4751 GCA_044350025.1 Polaromonas sp.
CATGGTCACGCACACGCGCTTGGCGCCGCGGCGTTTGCCTTCAATGAGGGCATGGCCGGTCAGGCGCTGGCCGGTGACGCCGTAGGGGTGGCCGACTGCGATGGCGCCGCCGTTGACGTTGAGCTTGTCCATCGGAATGCCCAGCTTGTCGGCGCAGTACAGCACTTGCACGGCAAAGGCTTCGTTGAGTTCCCACAGGTCGATGTCACTGACCTTGAGGCCCAACTTGGCCAGCACTTTGGGTATGGCGAAGACCGGGCCTATGCCCATCTCGTCGGGCTCGCAACCGGCCACGGCAAAACCTAAAAAGCGACCCAGAGGCTTGAGGCCTTTGCGCTCGGCGACGGCTTCGTGCATCACCACCACGGCGCCGCCGCCGTCTGAGAACTGGCTGGCGTTGCCCGCAGCAATGACGCCACCCGGTACAGCGGGCTTGATGCCGCTGATGCCTTCTGCGGTGGTGCCTTCCCGTATGCCTTCGTCATGGCTGACCGTGACTTTGCGCGTGCTCATGCCCATGACCGGGTCGGCAAAGCCGGCGATGACGGTGATGGGCGCGATCTCAGCCTCAAACAAACCGGCGGCTTGGGCGGCCGTGGCCTTTTGCTGGCTGCCCGCGCCATAAGCGTCCATGCGCTCGCGCGAGATGCCGTAATGCTTGGCCACCTGCTCGGCGGTTTGCAGCATGTTCCAGTAGATCTCAGGCTTGTTCTTGGCCAGCCAACTGTCGGCCAGCATGTGGGTGTTCATTTCCTGCTGCACGCAAGAGATGCTTTCGACGCCGCCGGCCACGTAAATGTCGGCCTCGCCAGCGATCACCCGCTGCGCCGCCAGCGCGATGGTTTGCAGGCCCGATGAGCAAAAGCGGTTGACCGTCATGCCCGAGACCGTCACCGGGCAGCCGGCGCGCAGCGCAATTTGACGCGCGATGTTGGCACCGGTGGCGCCTTCGGGCGTGGCGCAGCCCATGATGACGTCATCGACCTCGCCGGGCTCAATGCCAGCGCGCGCCATGGCGTGCTCAACAGCGTGGCCGCCCAGGGTGGCGCCGTGCGTCATGTTGAAGGAGCCCTTCCAGCTTTTGGCCAGAGGGGTGCGGGCGGTAGAAACAATCACAGCTGAAGTCATGGCGTTCTCTCGAATTCGTTGAAGTCTGATGGGCCCGTGAGGGTTCAGTTGAAGGTCTTGCCTTCGGCGACCAGGCGCGCCAGCAGCGGGGCCGGCTGCCAGAAGGCCGCGTCGTCCAGCGGGTTCTGCGCAAAGCGCTGCATGGCTTGGACCACATTGAACAAGCCCATTTCGTTGGCATAGTTCATGGGGCCGCCGCGGTAGGCCGGAAAGCCATAGCCAAAAACATAGGCAATGTCGATGTCGCCGGCCTTGGCGGCAATGCCTTCTTCCAGGATGTGCGCGGCCTCATTGACCAGGCTGAAGACCAGGCGCTGCACGATCTCTTCGTCAGAAATTTTGCGCGGCGTGATGCCAAGCGATAGGCGGTGCGCGTCTATCATGGCCACCACTTCGGCGTTGGGAATGGCGTCGCGTTTGCCGGGCACGTAGTCGTACCAGCCGGCACCGGTTTTTTGGCCAAAGCGGCCTTTCTCGCAGAGCAAGTCAGCAGTCTTGCTGTATTTCATGCCGGGTTGTTCGGTGTAGCGGCGCTTGCGAATCGCCCAGCCGATGTCGTTGCCGGCCAGGTCGCCCATGCGAAACGGACCCATGGCCATGCCGAACTTTTCCATGGCCTTGTCTACTTGCGCGGGCGTGCAGCCTTCGTCCAACAAAAAACCGCCCTGGCGGCCGTACTGCTCGATCATGCGGTTGCCAATGAAGCCATCGCACACGCCGGAGACCACCGCAGTTTTCTTGATCTTTTTGGCCACAGCCATGACGGTGGCCATGACGTCCTTGCCGGTTTTTGCGGCGCGCACCACTTCGAGCAGCTTCATCACATTGGCCGGGCTGAAAAAGTGCAGGCCCACCACGTCTTGCGGTCGCTGGGTGAAAGCAGCGATCTGGTTGACGTCCAGCGTGGAGGTGTTGGAGGCCAAAATGGCGCCAGGCTTCATGACGCGGTCTAGCTCCTTGAAGACTTTTTCCTTGACGCCCATCTCTTCAAACACGGCTTCAATCACCATGTCGGCGTCTTTCAGGTCCTCATAGCTCAGCGTGCTGCTGAGCAGGCTCATGCGCTGCTCGTACTTGTCTTGCTTGAGCTTGCCTTTTTTGACCTGCGCTTCGTAGTTTTTGCGAATGGTGGCGATGCCGCGGTCCAGCGCGTCCTGCTTCATCTCCAGCAGCATGACAGGCATGCCGGCGTTAAGAAAATTCATGGCAATGCCGCCGCCCATGGTGCCAGCACCGATGATGGCGATGGACTGAATGCTGCGCTGCGGCGTGTCAGCGGGCACGTCAGCAATCTTGGAGGCAGCCCGCTCGGCCATGAACAAATGGCGCAGGGCGCGGGATTCAGGGGTCCACATCAGGTTAATAAACAGCTCGCGCTCGAACAGCATGCCGTCTGCAAATTTTTTCTGGGTGGCGGCTTCCACGGCGTCAACGCACTTGGCGGGTGCCGGGTAGTTTTTGGCCATGCCCTTGACCATGTTGCGCGCAAACTGAAAATAAGCATCGCCTTGCGGATGACGGCAAGGCAGATTGCGCACCAGCGGCAGCGGTCTGACGGCGGCCACTTCCTGGGCCAAGGCCAGGGCTTCGACAGCCAGGGTGTCCACGGACGCGGCCATCTTGTCAAAGAGCTTCTGGCCGGGAACCATGGCCAGCAACTCGCTTTTCACGGGCTCGCCGCTAACGATCATGTTGAGCGCCGGCTCCACGCCCAGGGCGCGTGGCAGGCGCTGCGTGCCGCCGGCTCCGGGCAAGAGGCCCAGCTTGACTTCGGGCAGGGCCACGCTGCAACCTGGCGCGGCAATGCGGTAGTGGCAACCGAGCGCCAGTTCCAGCCCGCCGCCCATACAAACCGAGTGCATCGCTGCCACCACGGGCTTGGCTGAGTTCTCGGCAGCGAGAATGACGCTGAGCAAATTCGGCTCGGCCATGGCTTTGTCGGTGCCGAATTCCTTGATGTCGGCACCGCCCGAAAAAGCCTTGCCGGCACCGGTGATAACGATGGACTGCACGGCGGCATCCGCATTGGCCTGCTGCAGGCCGTCAGTGACGGCGCGGCGCGTGGCCATGCCCAGGCCATTGACCGGCGGGTTGTCGAGCGTGATGACCGCCACGCTGGCGTGAACTTTGTAATGCGCTGTCATGTGAGAGTTCTTTCTTAAATAGAACGAGCGTTCTTTTTGGGTATTGTACGAAGCCCGGCCCGCTTGCAAGGCAAGCGCAAAAGCCTAAACCTCAAGCCATTCCTGGCGGGTGTTCGCATCGGTGCGCAAGGCTTCAGGGCTGCCCTCAAAAACAAGGCGGCCATGTCCCATCACCAAGACCCGGTCAGAAATAGCCATGGCGATGGTGAGCTTTTGCTCAATCAGCAAAACAGAAACGCCCCTGGCTTTGAGCGTTCGTAAAAACTCACCGACTTGTTCAACGATTTTCGGCGCCAGGCCTTCGGTGGGTTCGTCAATGATGATCAAGTCCGGATCGCCCATCAGGGTACGGCACAGTGTCAGCATTTGCTGCTCGCCGCCAGACAGCACACCGGCTTCGGTGTGCTGGCGTTCCCGCAGGCGCGGAAACATGTTGTACATGTCCTCAAAACCCCATTGGCTGGGCTTGCCGCTGCGCTTTTGGCCCAGCAGCAGGTTCTGGTGCACGCTCAGCGTGGGGAAAATATCGCGGTTTTCAGGCACGTAGCCAATGCCTGCGTGAGCCACTTCAAAACTCCGCAAACCGACCAGCTGCCGGCCCTTCCAGACGATGTCACCCGTGCAATCCACCAGTCCCATGATGGCTTTGGCCGTGGTTGAGCGGCCCGAGCCGTTGCGCCCCAGCAAGGCCACAATTTCGCCCGGCTGCAGGGTAAAAGTGATGCCGTGCAGAACGTGACTTTTGCCATAGAAGGCTTGGAGGTTCTCAACTTTGAGCATGCGCAGTGCCCAGGTAAGCTTCTTGAACGCGCGGATTGGCGCGCACTTTGTCGGGCAGGTCAAAGTCGATCACTTCGCCATAAACCACAACAGCAATTTTGTCGGCCAGACCGAACACCACACCCATGTCGTGCTCCACAGTCAACAAAGTCTTGCCAATGGTGACCTCTTTGATCAGGCGTACAAAATCACGGCTTTCGCTGCGGCTCATGCCGGCGGTAGGTTCATCGAGCAAAATCACGGGGGCACCGCCTGCAATCGTGATACCAATCTCCAGGGCGCGCTGCTCCGAATAGGTGAGATTAGCGGCCAGCATGTCGCGTTTTCTGTCCAGCTTGATCATGCTCATCAACTCCAGGGTGCGTTCATTCGCGTCCTTCAGGTCAGCGAGAAACTTCCAGAAGCTGTAGCGGTAGCCCATGCTCCAAAGCAAGCCGCAACGCAGGTTTTCAAACACGCTGAGCTTGGGAAAAACATGGGTGATCTGAAAGCTCCGGCTCAAACCCGCCCGGTTGATCTCGTAGGGTTGTTTGCCATCAATGCGCTGACCATTGAGCAGCACTTGTCCGCTACTGGGCGCAAAGCGGCCGCTGATCAAGTTGAACAAGGTCGATTTTCCGGCCCCATTGGGTCCGATGATGCCGACCCGCTCGCCGGAGCTGACTGCCAGGTTAACGCCGCGGATGATTTCGGTTTTAC
>JBILIK010000094.1:0-4603 GCA_044350025.1 Polaromonas sp.
GTGGGTGACGGCACTGGTGAGTCACCCGAACTGGCTGCTTACGCAGTTGCTGGCCAGCGCGGGTGCGCTGCTGTGCGCAGGCGGGGTGGCCTGGCTGGCCAGGCGCTGGCCCGTGCAGCGCGAGGCGCTGATCGGTTTGCTTTATGTGATGGGTGCCAGTCTGGCGCTGCTGGGAGCCAGCCAGGACCCGCACGGGCGTGAGCGCCTGAGTCAATTGCTGGCTGCTGATGTGCTGTGGGCCGGCTGGTCCCAGGTGGCGGTGCTGGCCGGCTGCGCGGTGCTGGTGGCGCTGGCCGGAAGACATTTGTTGCGCGATGGCCTTTTCTATCCGGCCTTTGCCCTCGTTGCCAGCATGGCTGTTCCGGTGCTTGGCTTGTTTGTGGTGTTTGCAGCGCTGATCGCGCCGGCGCTATGGCAACGCGCTGGTTGCGGCCGGATGGTGTCCAGGCTGGGTACATTTGCAGCCTGCGCTGGTGGCCTGGCTGCTTCGTGGGTGTTGGATGCGTCCAGCGGCCCTGCGGTAGCGCTGGCTTTGTCGGCCTATGGGGCACTAAGTGCCTTGCGACGTCCGGTGCGGCCGGCCGCCTGACAAAACCGTCGCAGACGTGACAGCGCTAGGGCATTCCCTGAGTGAATCTATTTTTTTCCCAACTAACATTTAAGTTCAAATTTCAACCTCTTCAGGAGACAGTCATGCGCAGTAGAAACAGCTTCCCGCTTCGTCATGTGGCTCTGATGGCGATTGCATCAGGCCTGCTGCTGGCCGGCTTGGCCCAGGCTCAGGCACCAGCCAAACCGGCTGCTGCCAAGGCCGCTGCGCCCGCAGGCCCCTTGGCCGGTCAGGTGGTCAAGATGGTGCGCATTGATGCACAGACCGGCTTGCTCGGCCCTGTCGGCGTGAGCCAGCTCAAGGGCTACCAGTTCTTTGCCGACAAATTCAGCGGTGCGGGCAACCCCGCAGGCGTCAAGTTTGAAGTCACCGGCATGGACAACAAGCTCAGCCCGACCGAGAGCCTGAACGCCCTGAAAGCCGCCATCGACCAGGGTGTGCGCTACATCATCCAAGGCAACGGCTCTTCAGTGGCGCTGGCGCTGTCCGATGCGATCAGCAAGCACAACGAGCGCAACCCCGGCAAGGAAGTGATCTTTCTGAACGACTCGGCTGTCGACCCTGACCTGACCAACAGCAAGTGCAGCTACTGGCACTTCCGCTTTGACGCCGACACCACCATGAAAATGGAGGCCATGTCGAGCTTCATCACCGAGCAGAAAGACATCAAGAAGGTCTACATCCTGGGGCAGAACTACTCGCACGGTGTGCAAGTGGCCAAGTACGCCAAAGAAACCCTGGCGCGCAAGCGGCCTGATATCCAGATCGTGGGTGAAGACCTGCACCCGCTGGCCCAAACCCGCGACTTTGCGCCCTACATTGCCAAAATCAAGGCAGCCGGCGCTGACACCGTGATCACCGGCAACTGGGGTTCTGACTTGTCGCTGCTGGTCAAGGCGGCCAACGAAGGCGGCTTCACGGGCAAGTTCTTTACTTACTATGCGGGCGTCACCGGCACGCCGACGGCACTGGGCGCCAACGGGGCCGGTCGCGTCTACCAGATTGGCTACAACCACTACAACATGGGTGGGCAGATGGACAAGTGGATGAACGAGTTCAAGGCCAAGTACAACGACGACTTTTACACGGGCTCCACCATCCGGATTTTTGAAACTCTGGGTGCGGCCATGGCCAAGGCCAAATCAACAGACCCGGTCAAGGTGGCCGCTGCGCTCGAAGGCATCCGCGTGCAAAGCTTCAACGGGGAAGTTGAAATCCGCAAGGCCGACCACCAGTTGCAGCAGCCCTTGTACATGACGGTTTGGCAAAAAGCCGGCGGCAAATACCCCTACAGTCCAGAAAACACCGGCATGACACTGGTGCCCCTCAAGGAGTACCCGAACTACATCTCCAGCACGCCCACCAGCTGCCAGATGAAGCGCCCGTCCTGATTTATTCAGGCCGCCAGCAGGAGCCCGAGCGGGGTGCCGTGTCGGGCTCTTTTATTGGCGGCAGAATTTCCGACTTACAAAGAAGGTCCTGAGGAATGGAATTTTTCATCATCTCGATGCTCAATGGCCTGAGCTACGGGTTGTTGCTTTTCATGCTCAGCTCAGGGCTGACGCTGATTTTCAGCATGATGGGCGTGCTCAATTTTGCGCATGCCAGTTTTTACATGCTGGGCGCCTACATCGGTTACAGCATTTCGCGCTTTACCGGCTTTTGGCCGGCGCTGGTGCTCGCACCTCTGGTGGTGGGTTTGCTGGGCGCTCTTTTTGAAAGAGTTTTTTTGCGACGTGTGCACAAATTCGGTCATGTGCCGGAACTGCTCATCACTTTCGGCATGTCGTACGTGATCATTGAGCTGGTGCAGCTGGTTTGGGGCCGCATCACGCTGGAGTTCAAGCCGCCTGAATCCTTGCAAGGGCCTGTTTTCACGCTGGTTAATGACGGTATCAAAGGCATCAGCTTGCTTTGGGGCGCAGCACCCGCCGATGTGTGCAGCGCGGCTGATGCCGCTGTGCGCGTGGTGTGCTCGCCTTTTCCTGCCACCCGTGGCTTCATGATGCTGGTGGCGCTGGTGATGCTGGGTGCTGTCTGGCTGCTGCTCACGCGCACGCGCATCGGTCTGGTGATCCAGGCTTCTTTAACGCACCCTGAAGCCGTCCAAGCTTTGGGGCACAACGTTCCCCGGGTTTTCATGCTGGTGTTTGGTGCCGGTTCTGCCTTGGCGGGCCTAGCCGGCGTGATTGGCGGCAGCACTTTCCTGACCGAGCCGGCGATGGCCGCGGCGGTGGGCTCGGTTATTTTTGTGGTGGTGGTGGTCGGCGGTTTGGGTTCGCTGTCGGGCGCGTTTTTTGCCTCGGTACTGATTGGCGTGTTGCAGACTTTTGCAGTGGCCATGGACCATTCCCTGGTCAGCCTGGCACAACAATGGGGGCTGAGCCTGGGGCCTGCCAGCCTGAACAACTCCTACCTCAAGCTCACTTTGGCGCAGGTCGCGCCCATCTTGCCCTATCTTTTTCTGGTGCTGATACTCATTTTCAGACCGCGTGGCTTGCTGGGTAAGCGGGAAGGTTGATCCTGTGAACACCCAATACGCCTACAAACCTGCCAATGTCGGGCGCTGGTTGATCTGGAGCTTGTTTGCGCTGGTGCTGGCGGGTGCACCGCATATTTTCACAAGCGGTCTGGGCACCACGGTGCTCACGCAAATGGGCATTGCCATCATTGCTTGTCTCTCCTACAACATACTGCTGGGGCAGGGCGGCATGCTCAGCTTTGGCCATGCGGTCTACACCGGCCTGGGTGCTTTTTTGACCATGCATGCGCTCAACCGCATTGGTGAGGGTCTGCCGCTGCCGGTCTCCTTGCTGCCACTGGTGGGCGGTCTTGCCGGCATTGGCTTTGCGGTCTTGTTCGGCTATGTGAGTACGCGCAAGTCGGGCACTACCTTTGCCATGATCACTTTGGGTTTGGGTGAACTGGTGTTTGCCTTGTCTCTCATGATCCCGGAGTTTTTTGGCGGCGAGGGCGGTGTCTCGGGTAACCGTGTTGCCGGGCCAGTGCGTGCGGGCATCAGCTTTGGCCCGCCGATACAGATTTACTACTTGATTGCGGTCTACACATTTTTGTCGGTGGCGGCCATGTTCGCCTTCACGCGCACGCCGCTGGGCCGCATGCTCAACGCGGTGCGCGACAACCCCGAACGGGTTGAATTTGTGGGCTACAACACCCGCATGGTCCGCTATATCGCCTTTATTCTGGCCGGTTTTTTTGCCGGTATTGCGGGTGGCTTGGGTGCTTTGAACTTTGAGATCGTGACGGCCGAAGTGGTGGGCACGGCTCGCTCCGGGGCTTATTTGCTGTTTACCTTTTTGGGTGGAGCGACCTTCTTTTTCGGCCCCATCATCGGCGGCATTTTGATGGTGCTGGCCTTTGTGCTTTTGTCTGAATACACCCAAGCCTGGCTTTTGTACCTGGGCCTGATTTTCATTTTCATGGTCATGTACGCCCCGGGTGGTATTGCCAGCCTGATCATGATGAACCTGCGCCTGGCCAAATACGGGCGATTGCGTCAAATCTGGGTCAGCTACCTGGGTCTGGGCGTTTGCGCTCTGGTTGTACTGACCGGCGCGGCCGTCTTGATTGAGATGGTTTACCACCTGCAACTGGGCAGCGCCGTGGGTCCGCAACTGCAGTTTTTAGGTCTTTCATTCAATGCCGGTAACGTGAACAGCTGGTTCGGCGCGGTCTTTGTCTTGCTGACAGGTCTGGGTTTGTTTGAACTGCTGCGCCGGCAGTTTTTGCGGGAGTGGAGTGACATTCAAGAGCGCATCGAAGAAGAAACGAAAGGCCGGGATCTTCTATGAGCCAGATCCCTGCGAACTTCTCACTTGAGCTCAAAGACCTGCGCAAGAGCTTTGGTAAAACCGAAATCATCCGCGGCGTTAACCTGGCAGTCAGCTCCGGCGAGCGGGTCGGCATCATCGGACCCAATGGGGCCGGAAAATCGACCTTGTTCAACTTGATCAGCGGCCGCTTTGCGCCCAG
>JBILIK010000095.1:0-4585 GCA_044350025.1 Polaromonas sp.
ACCAGCGGCGGCAAGCGCAGCGACAGTTTGAAGGCGGTGTAGGGCCGCAGCACGTTGCCTGCGTCCTTCAGGGCCGGAAAGCCCTCGGCACCGGTCACGCTGAGCGTGGGCCGCCAGGTGCGCTGCAACAGGGCCTCCACCGGGTCGGTGGTGGTGGGCAGCGTGAAGCTGGTCGAGCCGCCGCAGTCGTGGTGTGCCCAGGGAAAACGTTTGTAAATCTCGTCACCCAGGATGGCTGCCGTGGCGTGCGCCTGCGCCAGCCGTTCGGCCGGCACCTCGCAATGAAAACTGGCCGGCAGCAAACGGCCGGTGGCACTGTCTTCCAGCCGGTCCAGCACCTGGCGCATGATGCGAAAGCTCGACGGCACCAGGCCGCTGGCATCGCCCGAATGAATGCCTTCGGTCAGCACCTCAACCTTGAGCGTTCCCGCGACCATGCCGCGCAGGCTGGTGGTGAGCCAGAGCTGGTCGTAGTTGCCGGCGCCCGAGTCCAGGCAGATCACCAGACCCACATCACCCAGCCGGCTGCGCAGCGCATCCACATAGGGCAGCAGGTCGTAAGAGCCGCTTTCTTCGCAGGTCTCAATCAAACCAACGATGCGCGGGTGCGCCACTTGCTGGCTTTTCAGCGCCTGAATGGCGGCGATGCTGGCATAGGCTGCGTAGCCGTCGTCAGCGCCGCCGCGGCCATAGAGCTTGCCGTCCTGGTAGCTGGGCGTCCATGGGCCCAGGTCGGCGCGCCAGCCGCTGAACTCGGGTTGCTTGTCCAGGTGGCCGTACATCAGCACCGTTTGCGGCGTCTGCCCGGGCACGGCGGCGCGCGTGGCCGGCACTTCAAAAAACAGCACCGGCGTGCGGCCCGGCAAACGCACCACTTCCAATGTCAAACCTTCGACTTTTTGCGCTTCGATCCAGCTGGCCGCGTTGCGCACCACGGTATCAATAAAACCATGTTGCGCCCAGTCGCTGTCAAAGCCCGGTGACTTGGCCGGAATGGCGATGTACTCGCTGATCTGGCGCACGATGTCGCTGTCCCACTGGGCGCTGACCTGGTCCAGCGCAATGCCGGCGTTCAAAACAGAAGATGGCAAACGTGCAGTCATAAAAAGCTCCTGACAAAAACAAACCAGATGCTCTCACTCTAACGGGAATCGACCGGGCCAGGCGCGCTCTGGCATTCCCAGAACACCCGCGCCGTGCAACGGCGGCAAATCTCGGGGTCGAGCTTGGTGAAGATGGTGGCAATCGCCGTGCGCTTGTCGGGGAACTGGTGCTCGGCCCCGAGCAGGCGCGTGAAGCCGGTGGTGGCCCACAGGCGGATCACCTCCGGGCGCGGCCGGTGAAAGTACAGATCGCCGCCCATGGCGCGTCGGGCGTTGAGCTCGGCTTCCCACAGCTCAGCACCGGCCAGGTCAATGAAATTCATGCTTTTGCCCATCACCAGCAAATGCTTTTGCGGCTGGGGCGCGTGGCGCAGGTCGTGCAGCGTGTCGGCTACGTGTTGGGTGGCACCAAAGTAAACCTCGCCTTCCATGCGCAAGAGCTTGAGCTGCGGGCACTCGGGCAACGCATGGCCTGCCGCACTGGCGGCCGGCTCGGGCGTAGCCGCCTCATCGATCACCACAAACTGCCGGTCGGCGCGCGTGCTGTCAAAGCCCATGGTGCGCATGGCCGGGTGCGAGGTGCGGTACAAAAACGACATCAGTGACAGCAGGGTGCCCAGCAAAATGGCCATCTCCAGGCGGATCGTCACGGTGGCAACGGTGGTTGCCAGGGCCACGCCGAATTCGGTGCGGTCCAGCCGCAGCAGTTGCCGCCAGCGCGGCGCATCCAGCAGCGAAACCGCCACCAGCAGCAGCAGGGCCGCTAGCGCCGCCATGGGAATTTGCGCCAGCAAGGGCGCGCTCAGCGCCACCAGCGCCACCAGCAGCAAGGCCGAGAAAACCGCTGCCATCGGCGTGCGGGCGCCGGCCTGCAGGTTGGGCATGGAGCGGTTCATCGAGCCGCAGGACACATAAGACGAGAAAAAACCGCCGACGATGTTGGACAAACCCTGGCCGCGGAACTCGCGGTTGGTGTCAATGCGCTGCCCCGACCTGGCCGCCACCGCCTTGGCGATAGAAATCGCCTGGCCCAGCGCCACGATGGTCAGCGCAAACGCCAGCCCCAGCAACTCGGGCACCTGGGCCCAGCTGACTTGCGGCAGCACCAGCTTAGGCCAGGGCACGGCAATGCTGCCCACCGTGCGCATGCCCTGCATGGTTTCGCCGGCAAAGACTTGCGGCATCAGGTAGGTGCTGACCAGCGTGGCCCCGGCCAGCCCCGCCAGCATGTAGGGCCAGTGCGGGCGCCAGCGCCTGAGCGCCACCGCTACAACCAGCGTGACGGCAGCTGCCACCAGCGCCACCGGCTGGACCGCGTCCAGATGACCGGCCACATGGCGCAGCAAGGCCGCCGAACCCGGCTGGGCGGCAGCCGTCAGCCCGAGCAGGTCGGGCAGCGCATGCACGGCGATCAGCACCGCCGCACCCGAGGTAAAACCAAACAACGCGGCAGGCGAAATGAAGTTGGCCAGCGAACCCAGGCGCAGCGCGCCGATCAGCCACTGCATGACGCCCACCATCACAGTGACCACCAGCGCCATCTGAATATAAGCCGGACTAAAAGCCAGCGCCAGCGGTGAGAGCATGGCAAAAAGAGCCAGCGAATTGGCATTGGTCGGGCCCGACATAACGTGCCAGCTCGAGCCAAACAAGGCCGCGATGATGCAAGGCACCACGGCCGTGTACAGCCCGTACTCCGGCGGCAGGCCGGCCATGGTGGCAAAGGCAATGCCTTGCGGCAACACCAACACCGCGCCCAGCACACCGGCTAGCGCGTCAGCACGCAGGGTGCCGGCTGACACCGTGCGAACCCAGTTGCCAAACAGGCGCTCGGCCAAGCGCAGGGGCCAGGAAGTCTGTTTCACGCTGTTTGCAATCACCCTTTTGTCTCCTGCTTAGCGTCGTTCAGCCCAGGCCGGGCCAGCGCAGCAACAAGCCGGCCAGCGCGCACACGCCGATCACGCGCATCACACTCCACTGCAAGCGCCACAGGGCCAGCACGGCCAACACGGCCAGCAACAGCGCCAGCAGGTCCGGTGGCTGCAACCAGGGCATTTTCGGGTGGGCCGGTGTGGCAGGAAACGCCACCGCCATCCAGAAAAACAGCGCCAGGTTGGCGATCACGCCGACCACCGCTGCCGTGACAGCCGCCAGCGGTAGCGTCAGCCGCAAGTTGCCACGCGTTGACTCGACCCAGGGCCCGCCCGCCAGTATAAAAATGAAAGACGGCAAAAACGTGAACCAGGTCGCCACGCAAGCGGCCAGAGCCGCGCCCAGAAAAAGCGCATCCGGCCCGGCCACCTGTTTTACCCAACCACCCACAAAGCCGACAAAAGCCACCACCATGATGAGCGGGCCGGGCGTGCTTTCACCCAAGGCAAGGCCGTCCATCATTTGCCCGGTGCTGAGCCACTGGTAGTGCTCGACGGCCGCCTGGTTGACGTAGGGCAGCACGGCGTAGGCACCGCCAAAGGTCAGCAGCGCGGCTTTGGTAAAGAACCAGCCCATCTGCGTGAGCGTGTGTTGCCAACCCTGGCTGAGCCAGAGCGCCGCCATCGGCAGCGTCCACAGCAGCGCGCCGGCCAACAACACCCGCAGCAAGCGCGTGCGCTTGAAGCGCGCATGCTCAGGCGTTGCCGAGTCATCGTCGATCAAGGCCGCGCTGCGCCCGCCCTCGGGCACCGGCGCATGACCACTGCCGCCGCCACTGCCGCCTCCACCGCCCAAAGCCGCCGGCGCGATGCGCGCCAGCAGGGCGCCCGTGAGCAGCGCGGCCAGCACCACTGCCGGAAAAGGCATGCCGAAAACGGCAATCGCCAGAAAGCTGAGCACCGCTATGGCCCACGGCACCGGCAACTGCCGCGGCGGGCCCAGTGACTTGCTGCCAATGCGGTGCAGCGCGTGCAACACGATGGCCGCCACCGCCGGCTTGATACCGTAAAACAATGCAGCCACCAGCGGCTGCGTGCCCCAAGCCATGTAGGCCCAGCTCAGAGCGATAAGCATCAGCAGCGAGGGCAGCACAAACAGCAGGCCGGCCGCAATGCCGCCCCGCGTCTTGTGCATCAGCCAACCCAGGTACGTGGCCAGTTGTTGGGCCTCAGGTCCGGGCAAGAGCATACAAAAGTTGAGCGCATGCAAAAAGCGTTTTTCAGAGACCCACCCGCGCCGCTCTACCAGCTCGCGGTGCATGATGGCGATCTGTCCGGCCGGCCCGCCAAAACTGATGAAGCCCAGCTGCAGCCAAAAGCGCAAGGCCTCCCGAAATGGCACCGCAAACTCTGTCTGAGCCGGTGCGGCCGGGTTCATCCGCGCTGCACCTTGAAAACAGCGCGGCTGGCGCGCGAGTTGGGCCAGAAGCGAATTTCCTGGCCGTCTTGCAAGCCGAATTCATCCAAAATACGGAGTTGGTTTTTCAGCGCCAGGGCCCTGAAATCCTGCAGCGTGCCCACGCGAATGTTGGGCGTGTCGTACCACTGGTA
>JBILIK010000096.1:0-4571 GCA_044350025.1 Polaromonas sp.
CGCCAGTCATCACATCGCCGAACTGTTGGATGAAGGTCTCCAGCGTGGTCAGATGCTCGTCGTCAGACAGCGCGGCGCAGCAGTCTGAGACCATCACCACCTTGAAGTCCAGCATCATGGCGTCGCGGGCGGTGGATTCGCAGCAGATGTTGGTCTTGGTGCCGGCGATCAGCAAGGTGTCGATGCCGAAGTTGCGCAGCATGGGCTCGAGTGTGGAGGCGCCGGCAATCAGCGCGCTGTAACGATTTTTAAACACGGTGACATCTTGCGGCGCAGTTTGCAGTTCATGCCAGACACTCTGGCGCCCTGGCGTCAGGCTGTGCAAGGTGCGCGCACGTACTTCATCAGCCACCACATGGTTGAAGAACATTTCCCAGTCGCTCTTGTCAGCCAGCTGCGTATTGGCATGCAGCACCCAGAACACCGGCACCCCCAGAGCCCGCAAACCTTCCGTCAAAGCATTGATGGGTGCCACGATGCTGCGTGAGGCAGGCACCTCGGCCGGCGATCCCGGCTCGCAAAATGTGCTTTGCATGTCGATCACCAGCAAGGCCGTGCGACTGGGGTCCAGCTGTTCAAACCAGTGGAACTTACCGCGCCGGGCAAGCACCCGATCAACGATATGACTGCGGATACTGACGTGATGCATATTGAAGAGCTCCGGGCAGTGGCTCACACGCTTTTTACAAGATGCGTGAGCGGATGACCGATGTGAATATTTCGGTGACGATGACCACCGTGAAAATGATCGCCAGGATCAACCCCACCTGGTCCCAGTAAAGGTTGTTCATGGCACTGTCGAGCGCCACGCCAATGCCACCCGCACCCACCAGACCGAGCACTGCTGACTCGCGAATGTTGATGTCCCAGCGCAGCAGGGCCACCGACCAGAATGCCGGGCTGACCTGCGGCCAGTAGCCCTTGGCCAACAACATGCTGGGCGGCGCACCGCAGGCTGTCAACGCCTCTATGGTGCCGTGGTTTGCTTCTTCGATGGCCTCGCCAAAAAGCTTGCCCACAAAACCGATGGAGCGAAAGGCGATGGACAGCACGCCGGCCAGCGCACCCGGGCCGAAGATGGCGACAAACAGCAGGGCCCAGATCAGCGAGTTCACCGAGCGCGTTGACACAAAGATGAACTGAGCGATCCAGTTCAGTGTCTTATTGCGGGTGAAGTTGCGCGCCGATAAAAATGCCAGAGGTACCGCGATCAAAATCGAAATCAGGGTGCCCAGCGTGGCAATGTGAAAGGTTTCAATCAGGGCCGGATGAATGTTTTTGGGATAAAACTTCCAGTCAAACGGCCACATGCGCTTGAACAGGTCGGCGGTTTGCTCGGGTGCGTCGTACAAAAACTCGGGAATGATTTCAATCTTTTTGATGGCCCAGAAAAACGCCACGATGGTGACGATGTAAAAGACCGATCTGCCGATGCGCTCGACCGCGCTGAATCGCTCCCAGCTGGGGTTGTTGGCGGTATTCACAGAAGGGTTCACCGGAAGATTTTCTTCAAACCGTTGGCCAGCAGTTCAGCCAGCATGATCAGTGCAATGATGACGATCAGGATGGTCAGCACAACGTCATAGTCAAAGCGTTGGTATGCCGTGAACAGCGCAGCGCCTATGCCGCCACCGCCCACAATGCCGACCATGGTGGAGTTGCGCAGGTTGGAGTCAAACTGGTAGGCGCTCAGGCCGATGAAGCGCGCAAACACCTGCGGCATCACCGCCATGATCAGCACGCTGAAAAACCCGGCACCCGTGGATCGCACGGCTTCGACCTGCTTTTCATTGAGCTCCTCGAGCACCTCGGCAAACAGTTTGCCAATAAAGCCCATGCTGGAAACAATCAGCGCCAGCACACCTGCCAGCGCGCCAAAGCCCACGGCCTTAACGAACAGAATGGAGACGATCACCGGGTGAAACGAGCGGCAGACGGCAATGAAAAGTCTGGCGCTGGCGGCCAGCCAGCCGGGCGATAAATTGCGTGCCGCCATGAGCGAGAGCGGCAGCGACAGCAGCACGCCGACAACCGTGGCGATGACGGCAATTTGCAAAGTCTCCAGCATGCCGGTGGTGATCAGGTCCAGCTTGTCGGCCGCCATGTTGGGCGGGAACATGCGGCTGAAAAGCTTGGCCGCCTGCGGCATGCCGCTGACGATGCGTTCCCAGGACACATTGACCTGCCCGGCCGCATACAGCACATACAGGCCCAGGCCGATCCAGGACAGGCGAGCTGGCCAGTGCACGGCAAAGGCCGCAGGCCGCGGTGTGGTGCGAAGGGCTGCTTCGGTCACGCTTGCCAGTCCTCGCCGCCGTAAATCTCGTTGAGATGCCGGTCTTCTAATGAGTTGGGCGGGCCATCAAAAACAATCGCTCCGCGGGACATGCCGATGATGCGCGTGGCAAAACGGCGGGCCAGGTCTACGTTGTGAATGTTGACGATAACAGGCACCTTGCGCTGCTGAGAGACCTGGTCCAGCAGCTCCATGATTTCGACCGAGGTTTTGGGGTCCAGCGAGGAGGTGGGCTCGTCCGCCAGAATCAGGCTGGGCTCTTGCATCAAAGCTCTGGCAATGCCAACCCGTTGACGCTGGCCGCCAGACAAGGCGTCCGCCCGGCGCGAGGCAAAGTCTTGCGACAGACCCACCGAATCGATCAGATCGAATGCCCTCGCAATGTCTTCTGCCGGAAACTTGCGCAGCAAGGGACGCCATACCGGCAGGGTGCCAAGTTTGCCGCACAGCACGTTTTCAATCACTGTGAGACGTTCGACCAGGTTGTACTCTTGAAAGACCATCCCGATGTGGCAGCGGGCTTCGCGCAGGGCCTTGCCTTGCAACTGCGCCAGGTTGATCCCCTTGAAAATGATCTCCCCCGCGGTCGGGTCAATCAGGCGGTTGATGCAACGAATCAGTGTGGACTTGCCCGTGCCCGACGGACCGATGATCGCCGTCACGCCGGAGGCATCAATGTCCAGGTTGATGTCCAGCAATACCGCCTCACCAGCGCGGTATTCCTTGCGCAGATGCTGGATGGAAAGCAGAGCAGGTGCTTGTGCGCTCACGCTCAGGGTTTCTTTTGCGCTGCGAGCTTGGCGGCGGCTTCTGCTTCGCGCTTGGCCTCAGCCTCGTAAGCGGCCTTGTTGTAGGGCGTACCGGATTTTTCAGCTACATCACGCACCACGGCCCAATCCTTGGCATAAGTGATAGGCAGGAAACGGTCATCGCCGTTGAATTCTTTTTGCATCGCCGCTGGAAAGCGGAAGCTGTAGAAGCACTGCTGCAGTTTGGCTGCCAGCTCGGGTTTGAGGTCGTGCGCGTAGGCAAAAGAAGATGTCGGGAAGGTCGCGCTGCGGTAGATGATCCTGAACTCATCTTTCTTGACCGTACCGCGCGTGATCATCCGGTCGAAAACGTCAGAGGCGACAGCCGCCATCTCGTAGTCGCCCGATGAAACGCCCAGGATGGATTTGTCATGTCCACCGGACATCATAGGTTTGTAGTCGGTGTCAGGCGTCAGGCCGAGATCGGGGAAAAGCACGCGCGGCGCCAGGTTGCCTGAGTTCGAAGACGGTGATGTATGGGCAACTTTCTTGCCTTTGAGGTCGCTGAGTTTTTGGAACGGGCTGCCGGATTTAACGATGGCCAGCAGGTTGTAGCCACGCACATCGCTGCCTACGCCCTTGGCCGCAAAAGGCACGGCGCCGGCCATGTTGACAGCAAAGCCGGTCGGGCCGGTTGAAAAGCCTGCAAAGTGCAGACGGCCGGAGCGCATGGCTTCAATTTCGGCGGCATTGGACTGCACCGGGTAATAGACGGTTCTTTTGCCAACGCACTTTTCAAGGTGCTCGGTGAAGGGCTTGAAAATATTGGCGTAAACCGCCGGGTCTTCTACGGGTGTGTAGGCCCACACCAAAGTGGATGGATCCCGGTGCTTGCTTTTGTCGGCAGGCAGATCGGCCACCAGGTCTTTGTTGGCATCGCAATAGGCGTTGTCGAGTTGCCCGCGGTTGGTGCAGGTATCTTGTGCAAAGGCGCTACCGGCGGCGGCCAGCAGAGCAACAGGCCAAAGCAACTTGCGAATTTGAAAAAATGGGGTGGGTATCATGGTTCTGTCTCCTGTAATGAGGGTGCGGTAACAAGATGTAAACAATCAGGTTATCACCCGAAGTCAGGTCTGCCAAAGAGTGGTTTCCCTAGCTTAATTTTCTAATTTTCAATTCCGCCGGGCCACGGCAGTGGCGTCAGACCATCCTATGATGCAGTCCTGAACGTCCCACACCATTGATTGCATCAAAGCGGAAACACAACATGAATTTCCATGCATCCAAACGCCAAATTTTCAAGACCTTCAATGTCTTTATAGCCGCGCTGAGCCTGAGCGCTCTGAGCGCGCTGCCGGTGGCTGCCCAAAGCTGGCCGGACAAACCGGTGCGGGTGATCGTGCCGGCGCCGGCCGGCAGTTCGCTGGATGTGATTGTGCGCAGCATGGGAGAGACACTCAAAGCCCGCTGGGGCCAGCCCCTGGTGGTGGAAAACAAGCCGGGCGCCGGCGGCACCATCGGCATGG
>JBILIK010000013.1:0-57206 GCA_044350025.1 Polaromonas sp.
TGCCGTTAAAACGCGCCAGGCCTCCCACGATGCTCAGGTCATCTGCAAAATGTCTGTCGCCGTGCAGCTCGACAAAGTCGGTGAATATTTCGCTGATGTAGTCCAGCGTGTAGGGCCGCTCGGCGTGGCGGGCGATCTTGGTGATCTGCCAGGGCGTGAGGTCGCTGTAAATGTCTTTGGTCAGTTGCTGACTTTTCTTGGCAAGCTGGTCGATCTCATCGGAGATATCAACGGCCGACTCGGACTGCACGTAACGCAGCTCCTCGATCTTGCTCTCCAGGTCTGCGATGGGTTGCTCAAAATCGAGGAAGGTTTTTTTGGCCATGGCATTCAAACTTGGTTGCTCAGGGATTCAATCAGATCGTACGAAGTTAGCGCTGGCAAGGCTCAGTAAGCCACCGGCACAGGGTCGAGCGAACGCCAAATATACCAAGTTGCCACGGTGCAGTAAGGCGCCCAGGCACCGGCGACTTCGCGCGCATCACTGCGACTGACGGATTCGCCGGAAAAATAACTCTTGCTGATGCCGTTGATCAGTCCGACATCGTCCAGCGGCAGCACGTTCGGGCGCATCAGGTGAAAAATAAGGAACATCTCGGCTGTCCAGCGGCCGATGCCGCGAATAGCGATCAACTCGGCAATGATGGCCTCGTCGTCCATGGTCTCCCAGTTTTTGACGTGCACTGCACCACCGTCAAAGTTAAGGGCCAGGTCCACCAGGTATTCCACCTTGCGCGCGCTCAGTCCGGCTGCGCGCATGTCATCGACCTTGAGCTTGAGCACATTGGCCGGGGTCATTTTTTTGGGCAGCACTTCAAAACGGCTCCAGACGCTTTGCGCTGCTTTCACCGAAATCTGCTGGCCGACGATGCTGCGCGCCAGCGTGACAAAGGCGTCACCGCGGGACTGCAGGCCGACCGCGCCGAATTGCGGTATCAGACGCTTCATCACACGGTCTTTTTTGACGAGGTACTTGCAAGCTTCATCCCAGTAGGCAGGCAGGCTGATTGCAGGCGTCTGGGCTTGCACCAGCTGCACGGTGGCCGGGCCGATTTTGGCGGGCGTTTTCATGACTTGGCCTCCCAGGTGGTGCCGGCGGGTGAGTCTTTGAGCACGATGCCTTGCGCAAGCAGATCCTGACGGATGCGGTCAGCGCCGGCAAAATCTTTGGCGAGCTTGGCAGCCGCACGCTCGGCGATCAGGCCGGCAATGCTGGCGTCGTCAAGCGCAGCACCGGCCTTTAAAAAAGCCGCCGGCGAGCCTTGCAACAAGCCCAGGCAAGCGCCCAGCGCTTTGAGCAAGCCGGCCAACTGAGCAGATTGGTGGCGGTTGACTTCAGCGGCCAATTCAAACAGCACGGCAATGGCTTCGGGCGTGCCGAAGTCTTCGTCCATGGCGGCTTTAAAGCGCGCTGCATAGGGCTCGCTCCAGTCGATGTTGACATTCGCCGGAGCCACCAGACTGAGCGCGGTGTACAAGCGCTTGAGCGAGCTGCGGGCATCGTCCAGATGGGCGTCGCTGTAGTTCAGCGCACTGCGGTAATGCGCGCGCAGTATAAAAAACCGCACCGTTTCGGGGTCGTACTGCGCCAGCACTTCGCGGATGGTGAAGAAGTTGCCCAGGCTTTTGGACATTTTTTCGTTGTCCACCCGCACAAAGCCGTTGTGCACCCAAAAACGGGCCAGCGGTTTGCCGTTAGCGCCTTCGCTTTGGGCGATTTCATTTTCGTGGTGCGGGAACTGCAGGTCAGCCCCGCCGCCGTGAATGTCAAAACTCTCGCCAAGGGTGGCACAGCTCATGGCCGAGCATTCAATATGCCATCCGGGCCGTCCCTGACCATATTCGCTAGGCCATTTGGCGTCTGCCGGCTCATTGTCTTTGGCGGCCTTCCAGAGCACGAAGTCCAGCGGGTCCTGCTTGCCGTCGAGCACAGCCACCCGCTCGCCGGCGCGCAAATCGTCAAGCGACTTGCCAGAGAGCTTTCCGTAGCCCGGAAACTTTCGCACGGCGTAATTGACATCACCACTGCTGGCGCGGTAGGCCAGACCTTTTTGCTCCAGTGTGTTGATGATTTGCAGCATCTGCGGCACGTAGTCGGTGGCGCGCGGCTCAACGGTGGGCGTCTCGATACCCAGCGCGCCAATGTCCTGGTGCATGGCGGTGATCATTTCGTCAGTCAACGCGCGTATGGAGATGCCACGCTCTAACGATCTACGAATGATCTTGTCGTCAATGTCGGTGATGTTGCGAACATAGGTGACTTTCAAACCACTGGCTTTAAGCCAGCGCTGAACCACGTCAAAGGCCATCATCATGCGGGCGTGACCAATGTGGCAAAAGTCATAGATCGTCATGCCGCAAACGTACATGCGCACATGACCGGGCACCAGCGGCGAAAACGGCTCGATCTCCCTTGAGAGCGTGTTGTAAATGCGAAGGCTCATGAGTGGGAAAAAGACACTGGTGAAAGATTTAAGCGAGGGGTGACTATACCCTCCCGCTACAATCTTTTTTCAGTATAGGCGAGCCGGCAAACCGCCACGCCAGGAAGCCCGGCTCAGACCTCAACCAGCGAACACCGCCACAAGCCAACATGCACACCCTGCCAAGCCCCTTGAACATCCTGCAAAAAATGGCCGCGCTACTGAGTTTGTTTGCGGCGCTGGTGGTCACCGCCATCCCGACAGGGGCTCATGCGGACGACTACAGCGACGTCAATCGCTTGGTGACCGCGCGCAAACTCGGCGAAGCACTGGCCAAGGCCGATGCATACCTGGCCGGCAAGCCACGCGACCCGCAGATGCGCTTCATCAAAGGTGTCATTCATAACGACATGGGTCAAAGCGCCGAAGCCATGGCGATTTTTCGTCAACTCAACCAGGATTATCCGGAGCTGCCCGAGCCCTACAACAACCTGGCGGTGCTGTACGCCGGGCAAGGTGATTTGGACAAAGCCCGCATCGCCCTGGAAATGGCGATTCGCACCAACCCCAGTTATGCCGCTGCTCACGAAAACCTGGGCGATGTGCTCTTGCAACTGGCCAGCCAGTCGTACGCCAAAGCCTTGCAACATGAGCCCCGCAACGCCAGCGTTCCCAACAAACTTGCGCTCATACGCAATCTGCTGAGCCCGCCGCCAGCCAGAAGCCAGCCCAACCGCCAGCCTCTGACCAATACCACCCCGGCAAGCAGCAGCCCGGTGACGCCGGCCAGCCCCGCTGCCAAACCTTGAGGTTTTCCATGGCCTTGCACCCTGCCCCCGCGCTTTTGACTTTGCCCGGCTTGTCCAAACAAATACCCCGGCTCTGGCCCGCCGTGATGGCGCTGGCCCTTTTGGCGGCCGGTGGCGCTGCTTTAGCGCAAAGTCAGACTGCGCCGCGCGTGAAGTTTGTCACCAGCGAAGGTGAGTTTGTGGTGGAGGTCTATCCAGACAAAGCACCCAAGACAGTTGCCAACTTTTTGCAGTACGTCAATGACAAGCACTACGACGGCACGGTGTTTCACCGGGTGATCAGCAACTTCATGGTGCAAGGCGGCGGCTTTGACGCGCGCTACCAGCAAAAGCCCACACGTGCCCCCGTGCCGCACGAAGGTCGCGAAGCGCTGGCCAAAGGCGGTGACAAAAATACCGTGGGCACCCTGGCCATGGCACGCACCAACGACCCGCAATCCGCCACGGCGCAGTTTTTCATCAACGTCAAAGACAACGACTTCCTCAACCCGACGCCAATACCGACGGGTGACCCGGTGCCGCGCTTCGAGTACCAGGGCCGGGTCTATGAAAACACGCCACGCGCCCAACTGCTCAACGCAGCGCAATTGTTCGGCTACACCGTCTTTGGCAAAGTCGTCAGCGGCATGGAGGTGGTCAACAAAATCAAGTCGGTGCCCACCGGCGCGGGCGGCCCCTTCCCCAGCGACGTGCCGAAGACGCCCGTTCTTATAATCAGCGCTTCACTGAACAAATGAGCACGCCCATGACGAACCCCAAAGTTGAACTCCACATTGCCTCGCACGGCGTGATCACACTTGAACTCGAGCAGGAAAAAGCGCCCAAGTCAGTGGCCAATTTCCTGAGCTATGTCAGCACGGGCCATTACGACAACACCGTTTTTCACCGCGTGATTGCTGACTTCATGGTTCAAGGCGGCGGCTTTGCTGTAGGCATGAAGCAAAAGCCCACCCATGGCGAGATCGAAAACGAGGCCAACAACGGCCTGAAAAATCTGCACTACACGGTAGCCATGGCGCGCACCAACCAACCTCACTCGGCCAGCTCGCAGTTTTTCATCAACGTCTCTGACAATGACTTTCTGGACCATTCCGCTCCGACAAGCTCGGGCTGGGGTTACGCGGTGTTTGCCAAAGTAATTTCCGGCACCGAGATTGTGGACAAAATCTCCGGCTGCAAAACCGGCCGTAAGGGCCTTCATGAAGACGTGCCACTGGTCGATGTGATCATCGAAAAAGCCGTCTTGCTGGCCTGAAAACAAGGCTGCGTTGCCAGGGCACGCGCCCTGCTGTGCAGCAACGGCCCCGCCCATGAAAGTTCCCACCATGGTCACGCTGCCAGCGCCTGCTTCATGGGCCGTGGTGGACTTTATTTCCGACTTGCATCTGCGCGCGCAAGAGCCCGCCAACTTTGACGCCTTCTCACGCTACCTGAAAAGCACACCGGCTGACGCTGTCTTCATGCTTGGCGATGTGTTTGAAGTCTGGGTCGGTGACGATGTGATCGATGACGACGGCGGACTGTATCGGCGCTTTGAAGCACTTTGTGCAGACGAAATGAGCGCCGCCGGAGAGCGCCTTGCACTTTTTTTCATGCATGGCAACCGCGATTTTCTGGTGGGCAAAGCCCTGATGAAACGCTGTCATGCCACTTTGCTGGCAGACCCGACTGTGCTGCAGTTTGCCGGACAAAACTGCTTGCTGTCGCACGGTGACGCGCTGTGCCTGGCCGATACCGAGTACCTGGCGTTCAGGCAGCAAGTGCAGCAAGCTCCCTGGCAGCAAGCTTTTTTGGCGCGCCCGCTGGCAGAGCGTCAAGCCATTGCCCTGGCGCTGCGGGCGCAAAGTCAGGCGCGCCACAAAGAGGGTGCCGCCTACGCCGAGGTCGACAGCGCTGCCGCCATCCAATGGTTGCAGGCTGCCGGTGCACAAACGCTGATTCACGGTCATACACACCGCCCGGGCACCCACGACCTGGGCCAGGGCTTGCAGCGCGTGGTGCTCAGCGACTGGGATGCAGCCGCCCATCCGCCGCGGGCCGAGGTGCTGCGCCTGAGTGCCACCGGGCTGCAGCGGCTGGCGCTGCCTGTTTAAGCGGCTCGCCGTGCTCAAGCGCTTGTTCGGCTGGCTGCCTCAGGCACTGCGTCCCGGCGGCGCGCGCGGTGTGCCCATTCCGGATGCGCTCTGGCAACGTACCTTGCAGGACTTTGCTTTTTTACCTGCACAGCCGCCGGCACTGGCAAGCCGCCTGCGCGCCATGACCGGAGAGTTTCTGGCCGACAAGGAGTTTTCCGGTGCGCATGGCTTGCAAGTGAATGATGCGATGGCCGTGGCAATTGCAGCGCAGGCCTGCCTGCCGGTGCTGCAGCTGGGGCTGCATTGGTACGACGATTTCAAGGGCATTGTGGTGCACCCCGGCGCCATGCTGGCGCGCCGCGAAGTGACCGACGAGGCTGGCGTGGTGCACCGCTACACCGAAGAGCTGAGCGGCGAAGCCATGGAGATGGGGCCGGTCACGCTGAGTTGGGCCGACGTGGCTGCAGCGGGCGAGTCGGCGCCCGAAGGCTACAACGTGGTGATTCACGAGTTCGTACACAAGCTCGACATGCGCAATGGCCAGGCCGATGGTTGCCCGCCCCTGCCCACGCGCGCGCTGCGCCAGCGCTGGCAAAGCACCATCCAAGAGAGTTACGCCAGATTTTGCAAACAAGTGAGCATGGCCGAGCGCTTCGGAGGGCCAGTGCCTTGGCTGGACGCGTATGCCGCCAGCGCACCGGCGGAATTTTTTGCGGTGGCCAGCGAGGCTTATTTCGTCAACCCCGGGCGCTTTGCAGAAAATTTTCCAGAGCTGGTCCCGCTGCTCAACAGTTTTTTCAAGCCAGAGACTTGAGCAAAACCGCCTGTGCAGCTCAGCGCTTGAGCAAGGCCTTGAGAATGTTTTGCACACGCCGGCTTTGCGCGGCGTCAAAGGCACTGCCAAACACCTGGGCCATGTCGTCAGCCGTGGTTTCATGCGGCGCAGGCGCGTTGCGGCGGGTGAGCAGTTGCAGCTGCAACATGCGGCGCGCGCTGATGTGCTCGGCCGGCGTAGGTAACTCGGTGGCGATCTCCAGGCGCAGCAAGGCTTCGGCGGCGTCGCCCTTGGCTGGCGCCGACAAAGCTTGCGCCCAACGCGTACGGGTGGCCGCCGGAACGGGCTTGCCCAAGTCTTGCGCCGAGGGCAATTGCGCAGGGTCGCGCTTCTCCCAGGCTGACAGCATATGGGTGAGCACTTCGCCATGGGCTTGCTCGTGGAGTTTTTTCAGCGCCAGGTTGGCAATCTCGAAAGCTTCACGCTGAGCGCGGAAAGCGGCATCTCCCAGACGCGGGCCACGCTCTTCAAAAGCGGGGCGCTCGCTGCGACCGCTGCGCTCCGGGCGCTCGTCACGGCGCGGTTCAAACTTGTTTTCCATGCCGGTGCGCGGGCGCGCATCAGGCTTGCTGCCGGGCCGCGCGTCTTTGCGGTCACCGAACTTGCCACCGCGGCCAAGAGGTGCGGGCTCGGCCTTGCGCATGCCGGGGCGGTCGTCGCCGCGCATGGCGACCACGGGCTTGGGGGCGGGTTTGGCCGGCGCGGGTGCCGGGGCAGGCTCAGCTTCGGCGGCGGATTCTTCGGCCACGACTTCTGCGAGGGGTGCGACTTCTTCACTTGCTGCAGCGGCTTCGGGTGCGGTTTCAGAGACAGCTTCAGTAGCGCTGTCGGCTTGAGCAACGGTTGCGGCAGCCTGGTCAGCGGCGGACGAAGCAACTTCCGGGGCGGCTTCGGCTGAAGCGACCGGCGCGCTCACAGGGGCTGCAGCGGCTGCCACCGGCACCTGGCCGCGCACCACGGCTTCCAGGGCTTTGGCAGCAGCGTGAATTTTTTGCGCGTCGCCACTGGCTGTAGCTTCGGCCACGGCCTTGGAGGCTTCGAGCACCATGCGGTCAAACTCACCCAAGGCACCGGCGGCTTTTTCACGCTCGGCAGATTTGCGTTGGAAAGCATCGTCAATCGGCTTGCGAAAAGCGTCCCAGAGCTTTTGCTCCTGCTTGCGCTCGACAGGTACCTGCTGGGCTTCGGCCTGCCAGCGTTGCTGCACAGCCTTGACGGCATCAATGCGCAGTTGCGGCTCGGCGCCCAGGGCTTGCGCCTCTTCAATCATGGCGCGGCGACGCGCCAGGCTGTCGTTGCGGGCAGCGGTCAGCGGTGCATCAGCGGCGTCCATGGCGGCTTTCCACTGGGGCTGGATCTCGGCAAAGGCTTTTTCGCTCAAATGGCCAGCTTCGCGCCATTTGCTCACAAAGCCGTTGAGGCTGCGGATATGGTGCCTCCAGTCGGTGTTGGCCTTGTGGGCTTCGGCCCAGGCCAGCACTTCGTCAATCAGGACGCGGCGCTGGGCTTTGGTGGCTTCGGTCTGTTCCTTGGTTTTTTCCAGCCAGGCCTCAACCACTTTGTGGGCTTCGTTGCAGGCGTCGTCAAAGCGTTTCCACAACGCATGGTTGGGCGTGCCGCCCTGGTCGCTGGTTTTCCACTGTTCGCGCATGGCGCGCAGCGCTTCTTGCTGCTTGCGCCCACCCAGCGGCTTGGCCAGCAGCGCTTCGGCTTTTTCGACCAGGTCTTCTCGGATCTGATCGGCGCGCCAGCGCTGCCAGCCTTCGAGCTCTCCGGCAACCGTCAGGGCCGCATGGGCGGCTGTTTCCAGCGTGTTTGGAATATGACGCACATGAACTTTGAGAGCGGCTCGTAAGTCGGCGGCGGCCTTGGGGGTGGCCTTGCCGTGGCCTTCGGCGACTTCGGCTTCGAGCTTGGTCAGCGCGGCTTGAACTGCTTCGGTGGCCTTGGCGCGGAGTTCGGCCAAGACTGCCGGGTCCAGCTTGACCTTGGGTGCGCGGGCAGGTTTGTCACCGGCGGCAGCGCCCGCTTCAGCGGGCAGGCCGCGGGCGCTGCGTAATTCGTCGGCCCACACCGGCACGGCCGGCAAAGGCGCGCCCGCATCTTCAGAGGCCGCGACCGCCATCGCCAAAGCGGCTTGAAAAGCCTCCCAGACGGCCAGCAGCTGGGCGCGCGAATTCTCAATCAGAGGCAAAAACTTGGCGTCCACACTGGCCCAGACCGGGTCCTGTGTCAGTTCTGAGGCCTGGGACTGCCAGTGCGCAACGTCGGCGCGCAAGGCCTCGCATATGGCCTGCGCGTCTCGCCAGGGCTTGGTGGACAGCACTTCAGTGCGTTGTGTAATGAGTACAGCAGCCTCTCGCTGAACCTGAGCACGGTGCTGCAGGTCTTCGATGGTCTTGACGCGCTCAGCCAGCTGCACTTTCAGGCCCGCCAGCGGCTCACGCGACAATGGCGCCCCGGCTTTGGCAGCATCACGCTGCCAGGCCAAGGCATCGGCCAGATTAAGTTTTGGCAAGGCCAGCAGCAACCTGGCTTTGTCAGCCCACTCGGCGGCGACAGCCTCCTGCCCTTTGGCGCGCTTGATGTCGTCTAATTTTTCTTTCACCAGCTTGGCAGCACCCTTGTCCCGGTTTGCAAGGTCTTTGAACACCTCCGACATCTGCTCTGCACTTGGGTTTTGGGCCAACCATTCCCGAATAAGACTGACCCGCTCACCCGAAGTGGCCGCCGTCAGGGCACCGCCGGTCAAAGCGTCCATGGGACGAGCGTCGGCCCCCCTGGCCTGGGATGTTTTGTTCGCGGGGTCGACTTTGGCGGAATTGGACATGTTGGCTAGCTAGATAGAAAGAAAGAACGAAAAAGTATGCAGTTTGACGCATCTGCGAAAAATCAGCCCCGAAAGTCATGACAGAGGCTTCAACGGCCACTTTGTAAGCATCAGCGGGCTCAGGCAGAACGCCCGGGCAACTGCAGGATAAAAATGCAAAGCCGCTATTTTCGCCGGTTTTTAAGCATTGCCACCAAAACAAATGCAGCAGCCCCAAGACGCATGAAAAAGAATATCAAATACAATTGATATTCTTGACAGGCTATTACCACGGCTTTTAAAATTTCATTCGGTCTGCAAAACCATCAGGGACTACCCGAACTGGCCAGGCCTTGAACCCGATGCACTTTTTTGGTGCGAAAATCAGGCGGTTTAATTCCCGATTAGGGGCCAAACACTACCTGTAGCGCTTGTCAAAGGGTCAAGCACTATATATAGTGCCCCCACGCCCTTGGAGCAATGGCTCTAAGGCATTCAACGGCTTGTGATTTGAATGATCCCAAGCCGCCCCGTTTCAAAACGACCGGCCCACACATTGCCGCCCCGCCCCGAACTTCACGAAAGCTCACGCTAAAAAACTCATGCCCACCAGCTGGCCAGCCTAAGCGCTGCAAGCTGGAAGCGACGAAAGGAGTTACATGACAAGTACTTTGAATTCAAGCCTGCACCAATGCATGGCAGACTTCCGCAGCAGCAGCCGCAATGTTTTGAACGATATTGCAGCCGGCTTCCTCCAAATCAGCCACAACGGTTTTGCCATGCTCGGCCTGGCCCTGGTGTTTGTAATGATCACCCTGACAGCCCGCCCAGACCTGCGCGAAGCCGGCGAAGTACGCTTGATGGCTCTGCTTTTGGCACGCCAGGAAGCCAGCATCGGCTTCACCGAACCGGGTGCAGTAGACCGCGCCACGGCCGCCAACCCCAAGGATTTACCCAGCAAACAAGCGGCGGTGGCCTTCTGGTTGAGTAAAAAATACGCAGTCGCGCCCGAACCGCTGAGCGCTTTGGTGGCCCACGCCTTTGCGATCGGTGAAAAGTCCAAACTCGACCCGACCCTGATACTGGCCATCATGGCGATCGAATCCGGTTTTAACCCTTTCGCCCAAAGCCCCGTCGGCGCCCAAGGCCTGATGCAGGTCATGACCGGCGTGCACCACGACAAATATGCACACTTCGGTGGACGCATGGCGGCTTTTGACCCGGTCACCAACCTGCGTGTGGGCGTTAAGGTCTTGCAAGAATGTATTTCCCGGGCCGGCTCGATTGAAGGCGGTCTGAAGTTTTACGTAGGCGCTGCCAATCTGGACGATGACGGCGGCTATGCTAACAAAGTCCTGGCCGAACACGGGCGTTTACAGGCCGTATTTGCCGGCAAGCGGCAGCCCTTTGACACCCTGGCTGAGCCCATGCCGATACCCGCTTCCTACCCGTCTGCGGCCCCGGCTGAGAATCGGCTCAAGTCTGAGCCGGTGGCCAAAGTGGCGCTTCTGGGCAACTAGCGCCAAACGAGCTGTCAGCTACACTTCAAGGGTGCGCGACTGGCGATAGGCATGGGCGGTTGAAAAACAGCGTTTGCTGACGTGGGACACCACTTGGAAGCGCACCGCTTGCGGGCCATTTAGCCCAAAGCGATCAGCCGTTCGCCTGGGCAGCCCTTGCTTCTCTTCCTAGATGGACACTGAGAACAAGGAACACCGTCTTGAAGGACTGCCATGTACGACCGCCACCATCTGATTGAGCAAACCGACCCCGAACTCTGGGCTGCCATCAAGGCTGAAAACGCCCGCCAAGAGCACCACATTGAGCTGATCGCCAGCGAAAACTACGCCTCGCCCGCCGTCATGGCCGCGCAGGGCTCGCAGCTCACCAACAAATACGCCGAAGGCTACCCCGGCCGCCGCTACTACGGTGGCTGCGAGCACGTGGACGTGGCCGAGCAACTGGCAATTGACCGCGTCAAGCTGATTTTTGGCGCCGACGCTGCCAACGTGCAGCCGCATTGCGGCGCCTCGGCCAACATGGCCGTGTTTCTGGCCTTCCTCAAGCCCGGTGACACCATCATGGGCATGAGTCTGGCCGAAGGCGGTCACCTGACGCACGGCATGGCGCTGAACATGAGCGGCAAATGGTTCAAGGTGGTCAGCTACGGCCTGAACGCCAAAGAAGAGATTGACTACGACGACATGGAACGCAAGGCGCACGAATCCAAACCCAAACTGATCATCGCCGGCGCTTCAGCTTATTCGCTGGGCATCGACTTTGCACGCTTTGCCAAAGTGGCCAAAGACGTGGGCGCCATTTTTCTGGTGGACATGGCGCATTACGCCGGCCTGATCGCTGCGGGCGTCTACCCCAACCCGGTGCCGCATGCGGACGTGGTGACCTCCACCACCCACAAGAGCCTGCGCGGCCCACGCGGCGGCATTATTTTGATGAAATCCGAACACGAAAAAGCCATCAACAGCGCTATTTTCCCCGGCCTGCAAGGCGGCCCCTTAATGCACGTGATTGCCGCCAAGGCAGTGGCCTTTAAGGAAGCGCTGGAGCCCGGCTTCAAGATTTACCAGCAGCAAGTCATCAAAAATGCGCAGATTGTTGCCGAGACCTTGATCTCACGCGGCCTGCGCATTGTCAGCGGCCGCACCGAAAGCCATGTCATGCTGGTGGACCTGCGCGCTAAGGGTATCACCGGTAAGGAAGCAGAATCCGTGCTGGGCAGCGCGCACATGACGATCAACAAGAACGCCATTCCCAACGACCCGGAAAAACCAATGGTCACCAGCGGCGTGCGCATCGGCACACCGGCCATGACGACGCGCGGCTTCAAGGACGAGGAAGCGCGCATGACGGCGCACCTGATCGCCGACGTGCTGGACAATCCACGCGACACGGCCAACATTGACACCGTGCGCGCGAAGGTGCATGCCCTGACCAGCCGCTTCCCCGTCTACAAGTCATGACTCTTCATCGATGAAGTGTCCTTTTTGCGGCAACCTCGAAACCCAGGTCGTCGAGACCCGGATTTCTGAGGATGCAGACTTCATACGGCGCCGCCGCCAGTGCAGCGCCTGTGAAAAGCGCTTCACCACCTATGAACGGCCTGACGTCAACTTTCCGGCCATCGTCAAAAAAGACGGCCGGCGCATTGAGTACAAGCGCAGCAAGATCCTCGAATCCATGAACCTGGCCTTGCGCAAACGCCCGGTCAGCACCGAGCAGGTGGACTCGGCCATTGAGCGCATAGAAGAAAAACTGCTCAACCTGGGTTTGCGTGAAGTGCCTTCAACCCGCCTTGGCGAGTTGGTCATGCGCGAGCTCAAGAAACTCGACAAAGTAGCCTACGTGCGCTTTGCCAGCGTGTACCGCAGCTTTGAAGACATCGACGACTTCAAAAACCTGGTCGACGAGGTCAGGCGCTAAGGGCGCCAGGGCCCCGGGGACTGAGCTGGCGCCTAGCGCCAGCATTCAGCCACGCTGCGGGTGCTGTTCAACACGCCCCGCAGGCCGGTCTGGTTGATCGTCAGACTGCCGCAAACATCGCCGGCCATGCTGCCTTCGGGCACCGCCTGCACAAGGTAGCTGTTCACACTGGCTTCACGCACGCTCAGACGGTAGCGCACAGAACCTTGCATGGGGACCTGTTGCAGACGCTGCGGCAAGACGGGGGCAGCATTTGACGGACTCAGGTACTGGCCATTGGCACTGTAATAACGCTCCATGTAGTGCTGCGCCTCAAGCAAGGCGGCCATGGCTTCAGTGCGATGGCCTCTTTGCACATAGTGCGTGTAAGCGGGCAGCGCGACCGCGGAAAGCACGCCCATGATCACCAGCACCACCAGCAATTCCACCAAAGAAAAACCGGCAAGCCCGTAGCGTCGGCCATAGAGCGAAGGTTGAAGCGCTGGAGGTTTCATGTTGCGGGCGGATTGATGATGCGCATCCAGGCCCGGTCTGCCAGAGTGCCGGCATCGCCGGGCGCAGCGCGTTGAACAGACAGACGGCACTGCAGCCAGACCACGGCTCCGCTTCGAGCGCCTGGCAGACTTTCCCGGTAGTCCGGGCTGAAAGCACGCGCCGTGATCACGTAGACGTCTGCACTGCCCACGGACACGCCGTTTTGCAGCAAGGGCAGCGCCTGAAGCTCCACCACGCACTGCGGCAGCCTCTGCGGTACAAAAGCGCTGTCAGAGGATTCAATAAAGGATTGGGCGACGCTGGTCAGCGATGCGAATGCACCACCTGAACCCGACCAGGTTTGCGGATTGGCCCAGCCGGGTGCGCTAGCATTGATGGGCAGCAGCGCAGCTTCTTGCAAGCTGCTGACCCGTTGCGCGTCAGCCAGCAAGAGTTGGCTTTGGCAATAGCGCAAAGCGGCCTCTGCATACTGCTCAGCCAGCCAGTGCATTCGAAAGTTATGGCTGACCCGCTCATTGGAACTGGCGTTGCGCAAGCTGGCCGCAGACGTCAAGCCGATGACCACCAGCATGACCAGCACGATGATGAGTGATGCGCCTTGCCTGCGCGCCAACCTTAATTGAATCCGGCTCATCAGGGCGTCTTGCTGCGCAAGGCGATGGTGCTGAAATAAACGCGCCTCAAACGCCCGTCGGCAGCCGTACGGCGCACACCGTCACAGTCAAGATAGGACTGCCAGGCCGCATCTTCTGCTTTGGCCGGCGCCTCACTGCTGCGCATCAGCAAGCACACCCGCACACTCATGACGCGGCTGAAATCGGCGTTGCTGGCTTGTGTGTAGCGAATCAGCTGAGGCGAAGCGCCGCCGTCAGATTGACCGTACCAAAACTGCAAACGCTCGACGTTGTCCACCAGCGGTATGGTGCTGCTGCCACTGCTGCATCGCAGCTCGCTGCGCCCCGGGCTGCTGCTGCCGACGCCGTAGCGATTGAAGGTAATTCCGTTTTGACTGGCCGGCAGGGCCTCGCCGGCGCAGTCGGTACCCTTGCCGTTAGACACTACTGAGTTGTAAAGGTCAACTTCGTAAGCAATTTCAATGGCAGGTGTTCCCCCGCTGGCGGCGCAAGTTGAAGGTTTGGCGGAAGGCGCTGCGCTAAACCCTTTGTCGCAGCCAAACACTGCGCGTCCGTCATAGCTTTGGTTAAACACACGCGTGTCCGCGTTCATGCTGGTGGGCATTGCATAACCGGCCATGAGTAGTTCGCGCGTCAGGATGCGCAAGCCGATCTGCGCGTCCTCGTCCATCTGCGCTGCAGCCGATTGCAAACGACCGGTTTGACCATTGCTAAGGTAAGAGGACAGCACCGCACCCACCACCACCAGCCCGATACCCAGCGCCACCAGAATTTCTACCAGGGCAAAGCCAGAATTGTCAAAGCGCACGGCAAGGCGTTTCATGGATGAACCCGGAAATAGCTACAGCGAACACTGCTGTCGTCCAGAGCCAGTCCTGCGGGGCACTCCTTGACCAGTGCGGTCTTTTCATCGGCATTGGCCAGCAGCGGGTCACGCCAGGCCAGCCACACATCGGCAGCGGCAAAGGCAGCCTGCCTTTGCACAAACACCGAGCCTTGCGGAAGCGCGGCACGCGCCAAGACCCGCCACTGCGCCAGGTCCAAGGCCGCCAGTTCAAGGGCGCTGCAAACGCTGTTGTCTGCATTGCAAAGTTGCGCCGGCAGCGCCGGGCTGTCTGATTGGGCGGCAAAACTGGCACTGTAGTCATAGGCCTGCGCCGCAAAGCCAGCCGGGTTGGCCCGCATGCGCTCGCTGATCTCCACAGCCAAGGTCAAGGCCTGGGCACGGTATTGACTCATCTTGGTATAGCGCAAAGCGGCCGCATTGGCGCTGGCCAGAGCCAGCAAAGCCACCGCCGACAACAGCATGGCGACCAGCACTTCAATGAGCATGAAACCGCGCTGCCTCGTCATCATGAACTGCAACTGGTGGCGCCAACCAAGGCCAGGCGGGGCCGGCCCTGAGAAGACATGCAAACCCAGCGCTCGCCATTAGCAGGCACAGGCGCTGTGGGTGTGAACTTGAAACTCTGGCTGGCCGGACTGGCCATGCCCAAGGGCCTGAAACTGAAACTGCTTTTGTCATTGTCCGGGTTGTTGCTTTCGATGGACGCCATGCCCAACTGGCGCGTCTGCACCCGCAAAATCTCATCGCTGCCATCCACTGCCGCGGTGTTGCCACCGTCAACAAACACGATCCAACCCTCCACCCAAACAGCCTCCTGGCTGCAAGTCTGGCCGTTGGCAGAGCTGCACACCGACACCTGAGCGCCGCGTTTGAGCGCTTCTGTCCGGGCAAAGCGCAGGTCGTCAACCAGGGCCTCCGCCGTTACCAGCACCGTGCGTCTTGCCAGCAGGTCCCTGAAACTGGGCACAGCCAGCACGCTCAGAATGGCCATGATCGCCAAAGCGATCAGACACTCCATCAAAGTCACGCCCATGAGGTAACGCCGCATAACTTAAATAGTACTTACTAATGAAGTTTTTTGAAATATTTTTAATTCCTAGCTATTATTTTTTAGCGCGAAATGCACTGCCTGCACTTTGTTGGCTGCCAGCCAGCCCTCAAATACAGCGCCGGGCCGCACGCTAAACTGACACGGTGATCAACCTTGCTCTAGAACTTGCCCGTCAGGCCCAAAACCTCAGCGCACCCAACCCGGCTGTGGGTTGTGTGCTGGTTTCAGCCGGCGGTGAGGTGATCGGTCAGGGACACACCCAGGCCGTGGGCGGTGCGCACGCCGAAGTGATGGCGCTGCGTGACGCCGCTGCCCGGGGCCACGCCAGCGCCGGCGCCACGGCTTACGTGACGCTCGAGCCCTGCGCCCACCAGGGCCGCACCGGCCCGTGCTGCGATGCACTGATTTCCGCCGGCATCACCCGGGTGATTGCCTCTATTGCTGACCCCAATCCGCTGGTCGCCGGTCGGGGCTTTGAGCGGCTGCGCGCTGCCGGCATCGAGGTCGAGGTTGGCGCCGGTGAGCAGGCCGCACGGGAATTGAACATCGGCTTTTTCAGCCGGATGCTGAGACAAACACCCTGGGTGCGTATGAAAACCGCCGCCTCGCTGGACGGCACCACCGCTTTGGCAGACGGGCAAAGCCAATGGATCACCTCGCCCGAGGCCCGTGCCGACGGCCATGCCTGGCGCGCCCGCGCCTCGGCCGTGCTCACCGGCATAGGCACCGTGTTGCAAGACGACCCCGGCCTGGATGTGCGCCTGGCGCCTTGCAGCCGTCAGCCGCATCGCATCATCATCGACAGCGCACTGCAAACGCCGCTGGACGCGCGCATTTTTGCGCCTGCGGGAGAGGTCTGGATCTATACCGCCAGCACCGACGAAGCCAAAACACAAGCCCTGCAAGCGCGTGGCGCCCGCGTGCACTGCTTACCGGGCTCCAACGGCAAGGTGGATCTGGCGGCCGTGCTGCGCGACCTGGGGCAAAGGCAAATCAACGAGCTGCATGTGGAAGCCGGCTTCAAGCTCAACGGCTCGCTGGTACGTGAAGGTCTTGTTGATGAGTTTTTGGTCTACCTGGCGCCCAAGTTGCTCGGGCCGGGCCAGGGCATGCTGGCACTGGCGGCGCTACCCGTCTTGGCAGATGCCGTAGCCCTCGAATTCATGTCTGCCGAGCGCATCGGGCCGGACTTAAGGCTGCTGGCCCGGGTCCTGGGACGAGGCAATTTTTAAGCCGGGCCCGATCAGGCCCATTTACCTGCGAAAATACCGTATGTTTACCGGAATCATCACCGGCGTGGGGCGCATCGTCGCTGTCCACCGCCTGGGCAGCTCTTTGGACCATGGCAGCCGACTCACCATCGAAACGCCATCGGGCTACCTCGACGACGTCGGCCCCGGCGACAGCATCGCGCTCAATGGCGCGTGCATGACAGCCACCAACCTGGACGCCGCGCGCAACCAGTTCACCATTGACATCTCGGCCGAATCGCTGCGCAAAACCTGCGGCCTGTCCGAGCCCGGTCCCATCAACCTCGAAAAAGCCCTGCGCGCCAACGACCGCCTGGGCGGCCATATTGTCTCGGGCCATGTGGACGGCATCGGCAGCGTCACTCATTTCGCCCGCGTTGGAGAGAGCTGGGAGCTGCGCATTCTGGCGCCCGCCGGCATCAGCAAGTATTTAGCCTACAAAGGCTCGATCACGGTCAACGGCGTCAGCCTCACGGTCAACAGCGTGAATGACCTGCCAGGCCGGGACGCGGGCTGCGAGATCAGCATCAACCTCATCCCCCACACCGTCGAGAACACGGCCCTGGGCCAGCTTCAATCCGGCAGCCAGGTCAACCTTGAAATCGACCTGATCGCCCGCTATGTGGAGCGCATGCTCCAGGACACCCCGAAAGCCTTTGCATGACAGTTGAAGTTTCACCCGTTGAAGACATCGTGGCCGACATGGCGGCCGGCAAGATCGTGATTCTGATTGACGAGGAAGACCGCGAAAACGAGGGCGACCTGGTGCTGGCCGCCGACCATGTCAGCGCCGAGGCCATCAACTTCATGGCTCGCTTCGGCCGCGGGCTGATTTGCCTGACGCTCACGCGTGAACGTTGCGAGCGCCTGCAACTGCCACCCATGGCCTTGCGCAACGGCGACAAAAAAGGCACAGCCTTCACCGTCTCGATTGAAGCGGCCGAAGGCGTGAGCACCGGCATTTCAGCCGCCGACCGCGCCCGCACGGTGCAAGCGGCCGTGGCCAAAAACGCCAAAGTCGACGACCTGGTGCAACCGGGTCACATCTTCCCGCTGCAAGCGGTGGACGGTGGTGTGCTGATGCGCGCCGGTCACACCGAAGCCGGTTGCGATCTGGCGGCCATGGCCGGCTGCTCGCCGGCCTCGGTGATCTGCGAGATCATGAACGACGACGGCACCATGGCGCGCCTGCCTGACCTGCTTATTTTTGCGCAAGATCACGGTCTGAAAATCGGCACCATCGCCGATTTGATCGAACACCGCAGCCGGCACGAATCGTTGATTGAAAAAATCGGCAGCCGCACCTTGCAAACATCGTTTGGTGAATTCACAGCGCACGCTTTCAAAGACAAGCCCAGCCAGGGTGTGCACCTGGCGCTGGTCAAAGGCCAGTGGGCCGCGGGCGAGACCGTGGCCGCGCGCGTTCACGAGCCGCTGTCAGTGTTTGACGCGCTTGAAGTCGGCCGCACCATGCACTCCTGGAGCCTGGACCAAAGCCTGCAGCACGTGGCCGCCGAGGGTCGTGGCGTGGTGGTACTGCTGAACTGCGGCGAAAGCGGCGCGCAGCTGCTGGCCCAGTTTGAAGGCACGGCCAAAGCCAGCCATGCGCCCGAGCGCGGCCGCATGGACTTGCGCTCTTACGGCATAGGCGCGCAAATTTTGCGTGACTGCGGTGTTCACAAAATGAGACTCATGGGCAACCCGCGCCGCATGCCCAGCATGACAGGTTACGGCCTGGAAATTGCCGGCTACATCAACAAGCCATGAAGGACATCACAAGTGTTTGAAGCAGACAAAGGCCATGCCGCGCCACTCAAGGGACAGGGACTGTCCATCGGCATCGTGCAGGCGCGCTTCAACGAAGGCGTCACTAATGCGCTGACCGCGGCCTGCATCGCTGAGCTGCAAGTTCACGGCGTAGCAGCTGCGCAGATCCACCATGTCAAGGTACCCGGCGCACTTGAAGTGCCGCTGGCCTTGCAAGCGCTGGCCGAAACCGAAAACTACGACGCACTGATCGCCCTAGGCTGCATCATCCGCGGCGAGACCTATCACTTTGAACTGGTGGCCAACGAAAGCGGCGCTGCTGTGACCCGGCTGGCATTGGACTACCGGATACCGATCGCCAACGCCATTCTGACCACTGAAAACCTCGTTCAGGCCCAGGCCCGGCAAGAGGACAAAGGCCGCGACGCTGCCCGTGTCGCCATCGAAATGGCCAACTTGCTCGACGATCTTTCCTGAAATGAACATGACCTCCGCTCCCAAACGCCCCCCGCAGAGCCGCACCGGCCTGACCGACACGGGCGTGAAAAAAGCCGCCGACAAATCTGCCCGCACCCGGGCTCGTGAGTTTGCACTGCAGGCGCTTTACCAGCACCTGGTGGGGCGCAACCAAGCCGACGCCATCGATGCCTTCACGCGCGATCTGGTGGGTTTTCATAAAGCAGATGCTGCTCACTTTGACGCTTTGCTGCATGGATGCATTGAAGACGCCGTGGCACTGGACGCCGCCATCCTGCCGCTTTTAGACCGCAAGATGAACGAGATCTCGCCCGTCGAGCATGCCGTGCTGTGGATAGGCGCTTACGAAATGCAGCACTGCCCGGACGTGCCCTGGCGCGTTATTCTCAACGAGTGCATTGAACTGGCCAAAGCTTTTGGCGGCACCGACGGGCACAAATGGGTCAACGGTGTACTCAACCGGCTCGCGCCCAGCTTGCGCCCGGCCGAAGTCGCCAGCGACAAGGCCCGCTGACGACGGGGCGCTGACATGCGGATTACACAGCGCGCCGAAAAAATTGAGCCCTTTTATGTGATGGAAGTGGCCAAGGCCGCCTCCGCGCTGGCGGCACAGCTGGCCGGTAGCAGCCGGCCTATGATTTTTTTGAACATCGGCGAGCCTGACTTCAGTGCACCGCCGCTGGTGCAGGAAGCTGCAGCGCGCGCCATCTCGCAAGGCCACACACAGTACACGCAGGCCACCGGTTTACCGGCGCTGCGCGAAAAAATCAGCAATTGGTACGCCAGCCGCTTCGGCGTCCATGTCGCGCCCGGCCGCATCATCGTCACGGCCGGTGCCTCGGCTGCATTGCACCTGGCTTGCCTGGCACTGATTGAAGCGGGCGACGAGATCCTGATGCCGGACCCGAGCTATCCCTGCAACCGGCATTTTGTGGGTGCTGCAGAAGGTCGCTCTACCTTGATACCGACCACGGCGGCTGAACGCTTTCAGCTCACCGCAGACAAAGTCGATGCCGCCTGGGGCGCGCAGACACGCGGCGTGCTGCTGGCCTCGCCTTCGAATCCGACCGGCACCTCGATTGCGCCCGACGAATTGCAGCGCCTCCACAGTCTGGTGCACAGCCGCGGCGGTATCACCCTGATGGACGAAATTTACCTGGGCCTGAGCTACGAAGAGCGCTTTGGCCAGACGGCGCTGGCCATGCCCGGGGAGCTGGGCCGGAGCATCATCAGCGTCAACAGTTTTTCCAAGTACTTCAATATGACCGGCTGGCGGCTCGGCTGGCTGGTGGTGCCCGAGGCGCTGGCCCCGGTGATTGAGCGCATAGCGCAAAACCTCTTCATCTGCCCGAGCACGGTGGCGCAACATGCGGCGCTGGCCTGTTTTGAGCCCGAGAGCCTGGCCGAGTATGAACGCCGCCGAGCCGAGTTCAAAGCCAGGCGCGATTACTTCATTCCCGAACTCAACCGCCTGGGCCTGACGGTGCCGGTGATGCCCGACGGCGCTTTTTACGCCTACGCCGACTGCAGTGACGCCGTCCAAAAACTGGGACTGCGCAGCGGCCAGCCGGACGGTACCGGCGGCAGCTGGGACTTTGCTTTTGAACTCATGCAGCGTGCGCACCTGGCTGTGGCGCCCGGCCGCGACTTCGGCCAGGCTGCGCCGTCCAAGTACATCCGGTTTTCAACCGCCAGCTCGATGACGCATCTGCAAGAAGCCGTAGCGCGTCTGGAGGCGATTCTTGGCTAAGACCGTGCCGCCCCCTTTCAGCTGGACGCTGCGAATCTACTGGGAAGACACAGACGCCGGCGGCATTGTTTTTTATGCCAATTACCTGAAATTTTTTGAGCGTGCGCGCACTGAGTGGTTGCGCTCGCTGGGCATTGAGCAGCAGGCTTTGCGCGCGCAAAGCGGCGGCATGTTCATCGTCAGTCAAACCCAGGTGCGTCACTTGTTACCATGTCGGCTGGACGTTGAAATCATCGTGACGGCCGGGCTGCTGGAGAGCGGGCGCGCGTCTATGACGATACAGCAGCAGGCTTTTTTGAAAACGCCTGGTCAACCGCAATTGCTGGCCGATGCCAGCATCCGCATCGGCTGGGTCAACGCCACCAGCCTCAAACCCGCACGCTTACCTGCTTCTATTTTGGACAGTCTGGAGAACCGTACATGAACCAAGATCTTTCAATCATCCATCTCATCCTCAACGCCAGCTGGGTGGTGCAAGCCGTGGTCGCGCTGCTGGTGGGTATTTCGATTGCCAGCTGGGCGGCCATCTTCAGCAAAATCGTGGCGCTGCGGCGGGTGGCCGCGCTCAACGACGAGTTTGACCGCGACTTCTGGTCGGGCACCAGCCTCAACGAACTGTTCGCCGCCGCCACTCAAAACGCCCGCGGCACCGGCCCCATGGAGCGCATTTTTGCCAGCGGCATGCGGGAGTTTCAAAAACTGCGTGAACGCCGTGTGCTGGACACCGGCGCCTTGCTCGACGGCGCGCGCCGTGCCATGCGTGCCAGCTACCAGCGCGAGCTCGACAGCATCGAATCCAACCTGTCTTTTCTGGCCACCGTCGGCTCTGTCTCGCCTTACATCGGGCTCTTCGGCACCGTCTGGGGCATCATGCACGCCTTCACCGGCCTGGCGGCACTCGAGCAAGTCACGCTGGCCAGTGTGGCGCCCGGTATTGCCGAAGCGCTGGTGGCCACGGCCATCGCCCTGTTCGCAGCCATTCCGGCCGTGGTCGCCTACAACCGTTTTGCGCACGACATTGACCGCGTGGCCAATAAACTCGAGACTTTCATCGAAGAGTTCTCCAACATTCTGCAGCGCAACCTGGGCGCGCAGTCGGCCTCCGGCCACTGAGCCGCCCGCGCCTTCAAGGAGCACCCCACATGCCTGCAGTCAACTCTCGCGGCCGCGGCCGCCGCACCATCAGCGAAATCAATATGGTGCCCTTCATCGACGTGATGCTGGTGCTGCTCATCATCTTCATGGTGACCGCGCCGCTGATCACACCCAGCGTGATTGCCCTGCCCCGCGTCGGCAAAGCGCCGGCTCAGCCACCCAAACCCATCGAGGTGCTGATCGACAAAAACAAGGTCATCCAGATCAAGACGGATGGCACGCCTGTCACCACCCAGCTCAGCGAGGTCGGTAACACCGTCAAGCGCCTGCAACCGGCCGTTCCGCAAGGCGAGCAGCCCTCGCCCGTGGTGATCAGCGCGGACAAATCCATTCCCTACGAAACCGTGGTCGATGTCATGGATGCGCTGCAACGTGCCGGTGTTTTGCGCGTCGGCCTGTCGGTGCAAAGCGGCAAAAAGTAAAAGCACCTGACCCAGATGCACAGTGTCGATGACCGATCAGACCTAGCGCCCCGCGCCGAACCGGGTGCGCTGCGCGCGTTCGGACTGGCCATGCTGGTGCACCTGTTGCTGCTCATCGCGCTGACCTGGGGCGTGAGTTGGAAAAGCAAAGACCTGTCCCTGAGTTTCGAAGCCGAACTCTGGTCAGCCTTGCCGCAAGAAGCCGCACCGCCGCTGGAGGCACCCCCTACGCCGCCCGAGCCGGTAGCGCCACCCCCGCCTGCGCCACCGCCCAAGGCCGAAGCCGTACCCGATGCTGACATTGCCATCGAGCGCGAGAAAAAACGCCTGGCCGAAGAAAAAAAGAAAAGCCAGGCCCTGGCAGAAAAAGCTGACAAAACTAAAAAAATAGAAGAGGCCAAACGACTCGCAGAAGCCAAAGCCAAAGCGGCCAAGGAAGCCAAAACTGAAGCCAAAAAACTGGCTGCTCAAAAAGAGCAACTGGCTAAAAAAGAAGCTGCGCTGGAGGCCAAACAGCGCAAAGAAAACATGGACCGAATTAATGCGCAGCTCGGTGCCACCGGCGCGGCAGACGCCAAGGGCACGGCCCAAAAGGCCAGCGGGCCATCAGCCAGTTATGGCGGCAAGGTTCGTGCCAAAGTCAAACCCAATATCGTCTTCACTGAAGACATCACCGGCAACCCGGTCGCCGAAGTGGAAGTGCGCACCACACCGGGCGGCAGCATCACCAGCCAGCGCTTGGTCAAATCCAGCGGCAACAAAGCCTGGGATGAAGCGGTGATCAAGGCCATTATCCGCACAGAAACACTGCCGCTAGACACCGACGGCCGGGTGCCGACACCCCTGATCATTGAGTTCCGGCCTAAGGACTGAGGCTTAACTGATCCGTCATCCTCGCGCATGCGGGGATCCATGGAATGCGGGGATGGATTCCTGCCTGCGCAGGAATGACGAAAGGGCGCAGGAATGACGAAAGGGGCGCAGGAATAACGAAAGGGCGCTGGGGTTGACAGATGGGCGCTGGGTTGATGGCTTACTCGTACACCACTTGTGCCAAGCCGCGGTCCGCTTGCGCCATCCAGCTGGCCAGGGCTGCGTCGCTGGGGTAGAACCTGGCGGCTTCGCCCAGTTGCAGCTCTGCGCTGGCGCCTTGCCGGTTCAGGCTCAGGCGCACAGACAGCCCCCGCACCTGTTCGCCCTGCTCACTGCTTTGGCGCCGGGGCGGAAAGTCTTTGACCAAACGCGCCACATCCGGCGCGCTGCCATTGACGGCCACACGCAGGTATTTGCCGAAACGGCAGCGCGCTTCTTCAAGGTCCCAGACTTGCGTGACTTTGAGGCGAAAGCCACCCGCCAGGCGATCGGGTTGCAAACTGCCTTGCACAATCACCAGCTCGTCTTCTTGGAGCTGGTTTCTGTGTGCATTGAGCACCGCTTCATCGGCAGTGGCTTCTATCACAGCCGTCTTGTCATCGAGTTTGAACTGCGCGAGTTTGCCGCGCTGGCCGTTGATGACACGCAGGTCGGTAACGATGGCAGCGATCAGCTGCGGCTCTCGCGAATCAATCAAGTCTGCAATCTTGCGTTTGGCAAACTTGCGCACTTCGAGCTCAACCTCTTCAAAAAGATGTCCCGACAGGTAAAAGCCGATGGCAGTTTTTTCATGTGTCAGGCGCGTCTTCACGCCCCAGGGCATGGCCTCGACCAGCGGCGGCTCTTGCGTGCTGGCGGCGTGCGAGTCGCTCATGTCAAACAGGCCGCCCTGGTTGGCATTGGCCTGGGTGGCGGCCGAGAAATCAAACGCCCGGTCCACCGAAGCCAGCAGTTCGGCGCGGTTCAGGTGCAGGTTGTCAAAAGCGCCGGCCTTGATGAGAGCCTCCACGGTGCGCTTGTTGAGCTTGGACTTGTCCACGCGCACGCAAAAGTCATACAGCGAGGTAAACAGCCCGCCCTCTTCGCGTGCCGCGACCATGGCCGCAATGGCTTGTTGGCCTGTACCCTTGATGGCGCCCAGGCCGTAACGGATGCTCTTGTCGGTGATGGGCTCAAAGCGGTAGTTGCCGCGGTTGACGTCCGGCGACTCGAAGCTGATGCCCATTTTGACGGCATCGCCAAACAGCACCTTGAGCTTGTCGGTGTCGTCCATTTCCACCGTCATGTTGGCGCAGAAAAACTCGGCCGTGTAATGCACCTTGAGCCAGGCCGTGTGGTAAGCCAGTAGCGAGTAGGCGGCGGCGTGCGACTTGTTGAAGCCATAGCCGGCAAAGCGCTCCATCAAGTCAAAAATTTCATCGGCCTTGACTTCGTTGATAGCGTTCTTGGCTGCACCGTCGCGAAAGATCTGCCGGTGCTTGGCCATTTCGTCGGCGTCTTTTTTGCCCATGGCACGGCGCAGCATGTCCGCGCCGCCCAGCGAGTAACCGCCCAGAATCTGCGCGGTCTGCATCACCTGCTCCTGGTAGACCATGATGCCGTAGGTCTCAGACAGCATGTCGGCCACAAGTGGGTGCGGGTAGATCACTTCTTCGCGGCCTTGCTTGCGCGCCACAAAGGTCGGGATCAAATCCATCGGACCGGGTCGGTACAAGGCATTGAGCGCGATCAGGTCTTCCAGGCGCGAGGGCCTCGCGTCCTTGAGCATGCGCTGCATGCCGCTGCTTTCAAACTGGAACACCGCCTCGGTTTTGCCTTCTGCAAACAGGCGGTACACCTTGGCGTCGTCGAGCGGCAAATTCTCAAAGGCAAAGTTCTCCTGACCGGCGTGGCGCTGCATGATGAACTCGCGCGCAATTTCCAGAATCGTCAGCGTCGCCAGACCCAAGAAGTCAAACTTCACCAGACCAATCGCTTCAACGTCGTTCTTGTCGTACTGGCTCACCGCCGAGTCGCTGCCGGGCTGCTGGTACAGAGGGCAAAAGTCGGTCAGCTTGCCCGGCGCGATCAGCACGCCGCCGGCATGCATGCCAACGTTGCGCGTCAGGCCTTCGAGTTTGCGTGCCAGCTCGAGAAGCGTGCGCACGTCTTCTTCCTTGCTTTCGCGCTCGGCCAAAATCGGCTCAGCCTCCACCGCATAAACCGTCTTGTCATTCTTATCCCGGTCCGCCGGCGGCAGTTGCAGCGATACGGACTGGCCCGGCTTGTTGGGGATCAGCTTGGAGATGCTGTCGCAAAAGCCGTAAGGAAAGTCGAGCGCGCGTCCCACATCACGAACCACTGCACGCGCTGCCATGGTGCCGAAGGTGACGATCTGGCTGACCGCCTCTTTGCCGTACTTGTCCTTGACATAGTCGATCACGCGATCGCGGTTGCTCTGGCAAAAGTCAATGTCGAAGTCGGGCATGGACACCCGCTCGGGGTTCAAAAAGCGCTCGAACAGCAAGTTGTATTGCAGCGGGTCCAGGTCGGTGATGCGCAGCGAATAGGCCACCAGAGAGCCGGCACCCGATCCACGGCCGGGGCCCACAGGACAGCCGTTGTTCTTGGCCCAGTTGATGAAGTCACCCACGATCAAGAAGTAGCCTGGGAATCCCATGTTCAAAATCACATTGATCTCGAAGTCCAGGCGCGCCACGTACTCGGGACGTTTTTCCTCGCGCAGCTTCTCGTCGGGGTAAAGGTGAAGCAAGCGCCCGTTGAGCCCCTCATGCGAGGCGTGGCGAAAGTAAGCTTCAATCGGCAGGCGCACGCCATCGACTTCAGGTGTCGGGTAGTCAGGCAGCATGGGTTTGCCCAGCTCCAGCTCCAGGTTACAGCGCTTGGCAATCTCAACCGAGTTGGCCAGCGCCGACGGAATATCGGCGAACAACTCGCTCATCTGCGCCTGGCTCTTGAAGTACTGCTCGCGCGTGAACTTGCGCACGCGCCGGGCATTGCCCAGGATCTCGCCTTCCGAAATGCAGACACGCGCTTCGTGGGCCTCGTAATCGTCACTGGTCAAAAACTGCACCGGGTGCGTGGCCACCACCGGCAGTTTCAATCGCGCAGCCAGCTGCACCGCAGAGAGCACATGACGCTCGTCATCGGCACGCCCGGCACGTTGCACTTCCAGGTAAAAGCGGTGCGGAAACATACCGGCCAAGTGCAGCGCGCATTCCATTGCACGCGCCTGGTCGCCCTGCAGCAGCGCCTGACCCACCGCACCGGTCTGCGCGCCGGCCAACGCGATCAGTCCTTCGCCAAGTTCTTGCAACCAGGCAAGCTTGACGATGGCCTGGTCGCGCACCACGTTTTTTGTCCAAGCGCGGGTGATCAGCTCTGACAAATTGAGGTAGCCTCGCCGGTCTTGCACCAGCAGCAGCAAGCGGGCCGGCGGGGCGCCGGGTTCTTTGCCGGGCACTTCGACCCAGAGGTCGGCACCGATCAGTGGCTTGACGCCCTTGCCGCGGGCCTGCTTGTAAAACTTAACCGTGCCAAACAAATTCGACAAGTCGGTGATGGCCAGTGCAGGCTGCTCATCGGCCTTGGCGGCCCCGACAATTTCATCGATCCGGTTGGTGCCGTCAACAACGGAAAACTCAGTGTGAATACGCAAATGAACAAACATGCGTTTCATTTTAGGCGCCGCATGCGCGCTCAGCAAAATATGTAAGAGATCCTTTTTTAGTTCTTTATGTTTACAATTTGCGACATGTCCATCCTCAACATCGCGGCCTACCGTTTTGTCAATCTGAACGATTTGCCTGCCCTGCAAACCGCGCTATACGAGGCGCTGAGCTACCAAAGCATCAAGGGCACCGTGCTGCTCGCCGATGAAGGGATTAACCTGTTTTTGGCCGGCGAGCCTGACGCAGTGCATCGTTTTTTGGACTGGCTTCGCTTTAACCGCCGTTTTGCGGGTTTAGAGGCCAAGCAAAGCTGGTCGGAACTGCAGCCTTTTCAAAAACTGCAGGTCAAGATCAAATCTGAAATCATTCGCATGAACCGTCCGGCGATTGCCCCGGCCCAAGGCCGTGCGCCAACGGTGAACGCGGCCACACTGAAAATCTGGCTGGACCAGGGCCATGACGATCAAGGCCAGCCGGTGGTGATGCTGGACACACGCAATCACTTTGAAGTGGACTGCGGGACATTTGCCGTTGCCATCGACTGGCGGTTGAACAAATTCACCGAGTTTCCGGATGCTTTTGCTGCGAACCAGCCAGCGCTGCAAGGCAAAACCGTGGTGAGCTTTTGCACCGGCGGCATCCGCTGCGAGAAAGCCGCCCTCTTGATGCGCGAAGCCGGCTTGGCTGATGTCTACCAGCTCGACGGCGGCATCTTGAAGTACTTTGAAGAAGTCGGGCAGGCGCACTTCAAGGGCGGCTGCTTTGTGTTTGACGAACGCCGTGTGCTCGACGCCCAACTCACACCCCGCCCAGAGCTAGGCCCCGAACTCAGCGCACAACTCAGTCCTTGAGCACCTGCAAAACGTCGGAGCGAAATTCCCGTTTGTAGAGAATCAGAACCACCACAGCGGTAGCGATCATGAAGGCTGTTGACGAGAAAAACCAGGCCATCAGCGCAAAGCTCATGTAATAAGCGCGCAATCCGTCATTGAAGGTTTCAGCCGCCAGCCCGACCATCTGGCTGGCGCGGGCTGCAAAGCTTTCGCGGTCAAACTTACCTGATTCAAAATCTTGAGGTGAAGGCAGGGAACCGATCAGCAATGCGGCAAAGGTGTACTGGCGCATAGACCAGCTGAAGCGGAAAAACGCAAACACAAAGATGCCGATCATCAGAAGCACCTTCAGGTCAAAAATCAGCACCGAGGTTTGAACTGCAAAGGGAATTTCGCGCACCAGCTCACTGGCCCGGTCCGTTGTGCCCATCAGCGCGAACAAGCCGCCGATGATGATGATGGTGGTGGACGAAAAAAACGAGGGCGTGCTCGACAGGTTCTGCGCGATGATGCCGTCAAGCACACGCGGGTCGCGCCCGGTGGCTTGCAGCATCCAGAAGTGCCGGTAACGGTTGGTCGCCCGCAGGATAGACGGGCGACGCAGACTTTCATGCCGGGCAAACCAGGAATACGTGAGCCAACAACCGAAAAACCAGACGATGGCCAGCCAATCCTGCCAGGGCAGCAGAGTAAAAATACGCATGGGTCATCTTAAACGCTGACTGCCCTGCCCTTCAGATCAAGCAGCCTTAAAGCGAGCCGCCACCTCTGCCACGCGCTTGCCAAAGGCCTGGGCAGTCTCCAGATCGCCAGGCAGCATTTCGCTGGCGCCGGCATCAGAAGGCGACTGCGCCATGGCGCCGCTGGAAGACCCCAAAAAGTTGGGATCGTTTCGCAGCGCAGCCTTGCTGTTGCTTGGCATCACGCCCAGTCCCACCCAGATGCCGCCGTGCTGCATGGCCAAGGTACACAGGTAGTTCAAGGTGCTTTGCTTGTCGCCGTTGAGCGAGGCACTGTTGGTAAAGCCGCCGAAGACTTTGTTTTTCCAGGCCTGAGAGAACCAGGGCTTGGAGCTGGCGTCCGCGAATTTTTTGAACTGCCAGCTGACGTTGCCCATGTAGGTGGGCGATCCCATGATGATGGCCGGCGCGGCAGCCAGGGCTTCCCAGCCGCCTTCGGGCAGGTTGCCTTCGGCATCAATGGCCAGCATCTGGGCGCCTGCGCCTTGGGCCACGGCTTGCGCCATGCGCTGGGTATGGCCGTAGCCGGAGTGGTAAACAACAATAGAACTCATTTGAACTTCCTGGTTAAGGTTAAAAAATCAGACGATCTTGGCAATGCCGGCGGGAATAAAAAGCAAAGCGATCAGCGCACGAGCCATAAAGGCCAAGGGGTTTTGCAAAACAGGGAACATTAAAACTTTCTTAAAAAAAACAATCAGGCACAGAGGTCAAACACCAGCACCTCGGCATCCTTGCCGCCGCTCAGGTGCAAATTGCTTTCAGCTTGGAGCTTGGCTGCGTCACCGGCCTGCAGCGTTTGCCCGTTGACCTGTAGCTCACCGCGAATGAGTTGCACATAACTTTTACGACTAGTGTCCAACGGCAAATGTGTTTCTTCTGCGCCGTCAAACAAGCCGGCGTAAAGGCGGGCGTCGGCATGAAGGGTGAGTGAGCCCTGAGCGCCATCAGGTGAGGCCACCAGACGCAACTTGCCGCGCTTGTCTACATCGGCAAAGCTTTTTTGCTCGTAGCTAGGCGGGATACCGGTGACATTGGGCTCGATCCAGATTTGCAAAAAGTGCGTCTGAGAGTCCTGGGCGTGATTGAACTCGCTGTGCATGATGCCGCTGCCGGCGCTCATGCGTTGCACGTCGCCGGGCGGTATTGAAGCACCATTGCCGATGCTGTCTTTGTGGCCAATCGCGCCACTCATGACGTAGCTGATGATCTCCATGTCGCGGTGGCCGTGCATGCCAAAGCCGGTACCGGGCTCGATACGGTCTTCGTTGATCACACGCAAATTGCCAAAGCCCATGTGCGCCGGGTCGTGGTAGCCGGCAAAAGAAAACGAGTGGTAAGACTTGAGCCAGCCGTGGTCGGCCCAGCCGCGCTCAGCGCAAAGTCGCAAGGTCAGCATATCGAGGCCTTTCAGACAAAAAGAGGCGGGTGGCGTTTGGACACAAGCCAAAAGCCACCCGGTAAGCCTCTACTTTAGCCTTTCAGACCCGCTTCAGAGTTGAAGCTATTTGATAGCAAGGTTCAAATAAATTGAACCTTGCAGCCGCTCAGGCCGTCACAGGATTGGACAAAACACCAACGCCTTCAATGGCGATGTCAATGGTGTCGCCGGCCTTCATCCACACCGGGGGCGTGCGGGCGTAGCCCACACCGCCGGGCGTGCCCATCACCAGCACGTCGCCGGGCTCCAGCGTCATGCATTCTGACAGCAGCGCAATGGTGCGCGCCACACCGAACACCATGTCTTTGGTGTCAGCATCTTGCATGACCTTGCCATTGAGAATCGACTGAATACGCAGCCCCACGCAACCCGGCGGCAACTCGTCAGCTGTCACCAGATGCGGGCCGAAGCCGCCGCTGGCGTCAAAGTTCTTACCGATCGTCCACTGGCTGGCTTTGCGCTGGTAGTCGCGGTAAGAGCCATCGTTAAAGCAGGCGTAGCCAAACACCGACTTCAGCGCATCAGCTTCAGACACAAAACGCGTACGCCGCCCGATCACCACGGCCAGCTCTGCCTCGTAGTCCAACTTGTCAGAGGTGGGCGACACCTGCAAAGGCGCACCGTGCGCCAGCAGCGAGGTGTTGCAGCGCAAAAAGAAAGCCGGGTAGTCGGCAATGGCATTGCCGCCTTCTTTGGCATGGTCCACATAGTTCACGCCCAGGCAGATGATCTTGCCGGGGTCAGGCACGCAGGGCGCCAGGGTGACGGCGCTCAGCGGGGTGGCTATGGCTGCAGCAGTGCGCTCAGCCACACGGGCCTGCAAGCCCGGCTGGTCGGCGCACTGTGCAATGAACTCGCGCAGCGTGTGCGGCAGCGCAGCATCTATCTGGCGGCTGTCCACGACACCATCGCCATTTAAAACGCCCCAGCCTGGGGTAGAGCCGCTGCTGTAACTGACAAAACGCATGACTTATCTTTCTGAAATTATTTAAAAAAATCACTGTACCTTGATGTTGCGCTCTTTGACCAGCCGGCCTAGTAAAAAGCGTTTGACAGGCATCTCCTAGGGTTTACCAGCACGAGCTGAACCTGCCCCGCATTTTCAGCTCATGCCATGATTCAAATCATTTGAATCAATAATGAGGCTATGAGCAATTTTCGTGACGCACTCACTCCCGGCGCGCTGGACATGATCGCCACCGTCGAGCGCACCGGCAGCATGGCAGCGGCAGCGCGCGAGCTCGGGCTGGTGCCCAGCGCCCTGAGCTACCGCGTGCGCCAACTTGAAACCGCGCTGGACGTGCTGCTGTTTGACCGCTCATCGCGCCAGGCGCGGCTGACCGAAGCCGGCAAAGAACTGCTGCGCGAAGGCAATCGCCTGTTGGTTGAAATCGACGCCGTGGCCAACCGGGTCAAGCGCGTGGCCACCGGCTGGGAGCCGCAACTCACGCTGTCGGTAGACAGCGTGATCTCCCGCAGCACCGTGATGGAGCTGTGCCAGGCCTTTTTAGCCTTGGGCCCGCCAACGCGGCTGAGGGTTCGTGAAGAAGCCTTGTCCGGCACCCTGGAAGCTTTGACCTCGGGCCAGGCCGATCTGGCCATTGGCGTGGTGCTTGAACCCAGCGCCAACCGTTCCGGCTTTCATAGCAAGCCACTGGGCAAGCTTGATTTTGTCTACGCGGTGGCGCCGCAGCACCCTCTGGCTCAGGCGCCGCAGCCGCTGAGCGACGCGCTGCTGCGCCAGCACCGGGCGGTGGCGGTGGCCGACTCGGTGCAGCGTGGCGGCGGCCTGACTCTGGGGCTTCTGGGCGGGCAGGACGTGTTCACCGTGCCGGGCATGCCGGCCAAACTTGATGCCCAGTTGCGCGGCATGGGCGGCGGTTTTTTGCCCACCTACATGGCCCAACCCTACATTGACGCAGGCCAATTGATCGCCATGCAAGTCCAACGCCCGAGCCAGGTGGCCAAAACCAGCTACGCCTGGCGGCAGGACGCCGGCACGCAAGCCGGCCGGGCGCTGCAATGGTGGCTGGCGCAGCTGGAAAATCCGTCGACCCGGCTGGCCTTGCTAGGCCCCGTGAAGCCCCGCATGGCTGAGCGGGCCGTCAGCGTGTAGAGTGCGGCTTGTGGGCGCTGCGTCAAAACCAATGCCCGGGACCCGAATTAATTCACGACTTTCACCTCACAACACAAAATACAAAAGACATGCCTCCCAAATCACGCCCCACTGCCCGACCTGCTTTAGTCAAGGTCAATTCACAACGCCACATCGCCGTGGTCGGTGCCGGCATTGCCGGTATAGCCTGCGCGCGCACGCTGATACAAGCGGGCCACCGCGTTTCGGTGTTTGAAAAAAGCCGGGGCACCGGCGGGCGCATGGCCACCCGGCGCACAGAGTTCGGCAGCTTTGACCACGGTACACAGTACTTCACCGTGCGCGACGCGCGATTTGCCAAAGCACTGGAGACAGCCCAAGGTCTGGTGCGCCCCTGGAGTGCCAACACCGTGCGCATCCTGGACGGCGCCGGCCGCGTGGTGGCGGCGGCATTGCCGCCCAAAGAGTCGCATTGGGTTGCCACACCCGGCATGAACGCGCTGGTGCGCCAATGGGCCAAGCCAATTGAAACGGCCGGACAATTGTCTTTAGAAACTCAGGTCGTGCGCATCGAGCGTGACAAGCTACACCCCGAACGCTGGCAACTTCAAACTCAAGGGCCGGATGGCAGCCAACATGTTTTTTCAGGCTTTGACCAAGTGGTACTGGCCATACCTTCGCCCCAGGCCAAAGCCTTGCTGCTGAGCTCGCAGCAATGCATGGCGATGCTGGCACAAATTTCCCGGGTTGATGTGGCGCCTTGCTGGACCCTGATGCTGGCTTTCCCCCAAGCCATGCAACCCACGCTGTCGCACCTGGGCCCGCAGTGGAACGCTGCGCGCAGCACACACCATCGCATCGCCTGGCTGGCACGCGAATCGTCCAAGCCCGGCCGTGAACTCATAGAACGCTGGACCGTACAGGCCAGCCCCGAATGGTCGCAACGGCACCTGGAAGACGGCCCTGAGCGCGTCAAAGCCAAGCTGCTGAGGGCCTTCACCGAAGTCACCGGCATACGCGCGGAGCCGCCGTATGCCGAGGTGCACCGCTGGCGCTACGCCCAAACCACAGAGCCGCTGGGGCAATCTCATGCCTGGGACGCCAAGGCCGGCATCGGCCTGTGCGGTGACTGGTGCCTGGGCCACCGTGTTGAGGACGGCTTTGTGTCGGGTCTGGAAATGGCATTGGCCATCGCCTGAGTCCGCGCTTGGAAACAACCCTTCGACAGGCTCAGGGCGAACGGGGGTAGAAAGACCCCATCATCCATTCACCCTGAGCTCCTCATCCGTTCGCCCTGAGCCTGTCGAAGGGTTCTTGACACTTTCACCTTGACGCACCCACCCTACACCGGCCGCTTCGCCCCCTCGCCCACCGGCCCGCTGCATGCCGGCTCGCTGGTGGCGGCGTTGGCAAGTTGGCTGGACGCGCGCGCGCACCGTGGGCGCTGGCTGGTGCGAATTGAGGATGTGGACACACCGCGTTGTGTGCCCGGTGCAGACCAAACCATCCTCACGCAACTGGCCGCCTGCGGTCTGCAGCCGGACGAAGCGCCGCTGTACCAATCGGCTCGCGGCGCGCTCTACGAGGCAGCGCTGCAGCAGCTCATCACGCAAGGCCGCGCCTACCCCTGTGGCTGCACGCGCCAGGACATCGCGCAGGCACTGGCGGGCGCCGGTCAGCCACGCGAGCGACATGGTGAGTTGGTCTACCCGGGTACCTGCCGCCATGGCCTGCAGGGTAAGACGGCCCGCGCCTGGCGCTTTTTGACGCAAGCCGGCGCACTGGTCTGGAACGACCGCCACTTAGGGCCGCAAAGTCAGGATGTCAGCACGCAGGTAGGCGACTTTGTGCTGCACCGAGCCGACGGACTGTGGGCCTACCAATTGGCCGTGGTGGTGGACGATGCCGCGCAAGGCGTCAGCCACGTGGTGCGCGGCCAGGACCTGGCCGACAACAGCGCGCGGCAAATCCAGTTGCAACGCGCCTTGGGCCTGCCCACACCGCAGTATCTGCACACGCCGCTGGTGCTGGGCGCTAATGGCGAAAAGCTCAGCAAACAAAATGGCGCGCAAGCACTGGAACTGAGCGAGCCGCTTAAAGCGCTTAACGCCGCCGCCGGCGTTCTGGGCCTGGACGCACAAGCCGGCCCTGTGGCCGACGCACTGACTCACTGGACACAAGCCTGGGCAGAACGCCACGGGCACTAAAATTCGTTGGTGAACGATTCCAAACTCCCTTCCGACCCACAGCCTTTCCTGCGCACCGTCCGCAGCTTTGTGCTGCGCGCCGGCCGCACCACCGCCGGCCAAGCCAAAGCCTTTACCGATGTCGGTCCGCGCTTTTTGCTGCCCTACGCTGCGCTGCCTCTGGACTATGCGACCAGTTTTGAACGGCTGGCGCCGACCATTTTGGAGATCGGCTTTGGCATGGGCGAAGCCACGGCGCAAATTGCCGCGCTGCGGCCGCAAGATAATTTTTTGTGCTGCGAAGTGCACACGCCCGGCGTGGGCGCACTGCTCAAGCGCATCGCCGAGCAGTCGCTGCCCAACATCCGCATCCTGCAGCATGACGCGGTCGAAGTCATTGACCACATGCTGCCACTGGATAGCCTGGACGGCGCGCACATCTTTTTTCCTGACCCTTGGCACAAGACCAAGCACAACAAACGCCGCCTGATCCAGCCGCCGCTGATTGCCAAGCTCGCCGCCCGCCTTCAACCCGGCGGCTACCTGCATTGCGCCACCGACTGGGCACCCTATGCCGAGCAGATTCTGGCTGTGCTCAGCGCCGAGCCGCTGCTGCGCAACACCGCAGGGCTTGAAGCCGGCGGCTACGCGCCCAAACCCGACTACAGGCCGCTCACCAAGTTTGAAAACCGCGGCCTCAAGCTCGGCCACGGCGTGTGGGACCTGGTCTTCACGCGTGTCTAAGTGAATCAGCTGCCCGCGCACGGCCTGCCCACAAAAAATGGCGTAGGCCCAAGCTGCGTCGGTTTGCCTCCAGGCGACTGGCCCACCATCACTGATTTTTTGGTTGAACGCTTCCCCGCCATCACCCGTGAGGTCTGGCTTAAACGCATGGCCCACCAGCTGGTGATGGACGAATTCGGGGGGGTGGTCACCCCGGAACGGCCCTACCCCGGTCAAATGCGCATCTACTACTACCGGGATGTCGACGTGGAGGCACGCATACCGTTTGAAGAATCCGTGCTGTACCAGGACGACCATCTGGTCGTGGCCGACAAACCGCACTTCTTGCCCGTCACGCCGTCCGGCCACTACCTGCAAGAAACACTGCTGGTGCGGCTCAAAAAACGGCTCGGCATTGACACCTTGATTCCAATTCACCGCATTGACCGCGAAACCGCCGGGCTGGTGCTGTTCAGCATCAAGCCCGACGAGCGCAATGCGTACCAGGCGCTGTTCAGAGACCATGCGGTGACCAAGCACTACGAGGCCATCGCATCCTGGCGGCAAGATTTGACATGGCCCATCACCCGCAAAAGCCGAATCGTTGAAGACGAACCATTCTTCAGGCAGCGCGAAGTGCCGGGCCAGCCCAACAGCGAAACCCATATGGATGTGATTGAAAAAAATGGCGACCTGGCCAGATACACGCTGAGCCCGGTCACGGGTAAAAAACACCAGCTGCGCGTCCATATGAACGCACTTAGCTTGCCGATTTTGAATGACCGCATGTACCCGCCTGTGGCTCAGACGCCCGATGACAACTACAGCTTGCCCCTGCAGTTGCTTGCCAAATCGATTACCTTTACCGACCCTGTGACAGGCCAAGCGCGGAACTTTCAGAGCCAGCGCACGCTGGCGTGACAGGCTTTGCAACTGAAGTGACGAAGGGTTCTACGGTTATTGCGCATCATTGAGATAGCGCCTTCTCTTTCAGCGAAAATAGCGGGTTACATACCGTTGAAGCCTTCTCAATCCATCCCTGCCCAGAAAGAACTCCCAACATGGCTTACTTTTCTTTTCAAAAACTCAAATCACTGCTGGGCATCGCCGCTTTAACGGCAGCGAGCGCTTTGACAAGTGCCTCGCATGCGCAAACTGTTTTCCGCGTCACCACCATCCCCGAGGAAGCCGCCACTGAGCAAACCCGCAAGTTCGGCCCGATTGTGAAATACCTGGAGAGCAAGCTGGGCCAAAAAGTGGAGTTCATCCCTGTATCTGACTACCCCGCTGCCGTCGAAGCGCTGGTCAACAAGCAGGTCGACATGGTCTGGTTTGGCGGCTTCACCTTTGTGCAGGCCAGCGTGCGTTCAGGCGGCAAAATTGTGCCGATTGCCCAGCGCGAGGAAGACACCAAGTTTCAATCGGTGTTTATCACCAAACCTGGCTCTGGCATCAAAACGCTGGCCGATCTCAAAGGTAAACAGGTCAGTTTTGGTTCGCAATCATCGACCTCCGGGCATTTGATGCCGCGCAGCTTTTTGCTCGACGTCAAGATTGATCCTGACAAAGACTTCAAGCGCGTGGCTTATTCGGGCGCGCACGACGCCACCATTGCGTCGGTTGTCAGCGGAAAGGTTGACGCTGCTGCGCTTGACATCACCGTTTGGAACAAGTTTGTCAAAGAAGGCAAAGTGTCTGACAAAGACGCGGTGGTGTTCTTCACCACGCCGGGTTACTACAACTACAACTGGTCAGTGCACGCAGACATGCCAGCCGCCCAGCGCGAACGCGTTAAAAAAGCGCTGCTGGACATTGACCCTAAAACACCTGATGGCAAAGAAATTCTGGATTTGAACCGCGCCAGCAAATACATTGCCACAGTGCCCGAAAACTACCGCGGCATCGAGGCCGCTGCCCGCAGCGCTGGCTTGCTTAAATAAACAGACCCGTCAACTGACTGATTAGCAAGGTGCAGGTTCTTCTGGCCGATGTGTCGGCGCGCCATCCCGCAGCCAAAGGCAATGTGCCTGATGCACTGCGGCATGTCTCTTTAAAAGTCCAGTCCGGCGAGCAAGTGGCCATCATTGGTCCGTCCGGCGCGGGGAAAACCACCTTGCTGCAATTGACTGCTTGCGCTTTAAAACCCACCACGGGGTCGCTCCAGCTGGGCGACGTGGACCCTTGGGGTTTACCGATACGCGGGCTTCAAAAGTTGCGAGCAAGCTTATTTTTGGCCCCACAAGTGCCTCCACTGCCGCCGCGCCAGCGTGTGGTGACGGCGGTGCTGGCGGGGCTTTTGCCGCAAATGGGTATATGGGCGAGCCTTCGCAGTCTGTTTTATCCCAAGCATATTGAAACGGCCGATGCAGCCCTGGCAAGGTTTGATTTGGCTGACAAGCTTTTCGAGCGGGTTGACCGCCTGTCAGGCGGTGAGCGGCAACGTGTGGGGCTGGCGCGAATTTTGGCGTCGAACGCGCAGTTGCTGCTGGTTGACGAGCCGCTGTCAGCGCTGGACCCGGCGCGCAGTGAGCAGGCCATCAAAGCACTGACCGATATCGCTACCGAACGCGGCGCAACGCTGGTGGCGACCTTGCACCACGTTGACATGGCCCTGCGCTCATTTCCGCGCATCATCGGCATGCGCGATGGTCAGCTTGTTTTTGATCTTCCTGCGGCGCAAGTTTCAACCCAGCACCTGCATGACTTGTATGCGCAGCACTTGCATGAGCTCGACGGGCCGGCAGTGGCGGCTGATCATGCGCCCGATGCGCCCGTTGCGCCGCCTCTTCCTGCTGCAATGCATTGCCGCTGATGCAGACGGTGATTTCGCGAAACCCCCAGCGCGACCCCACTAAGCGCGAACCGTCTCAGCGCGACCCGGCCTGGATGGGTCGCCTGTTCTGGCTGCTGGCTGGCGCGGCACTTCTGTGGCCTGCGCTTGTACTGACTGAATTTAAAGTCTGGACACTGTTTGAGGCGAGTAATTTAAAGCCAACCTTAAATTTTTTAGGTGACTTTTTTCCGCCAAAAATAGAAGGTGAATTTTTACTGCTGGTCGCCAAGGAAACCTGGCGCACGGTTGCCATTGCCACTGCCGGCATAGCGCTGGCAATGTTGCTGGCCGTACCGCTGGCGTTGCTGTCGGTGCGGGTTTTGTCGGTGTCTGCGTTAACCGGAAAGATGAACAGGCTTCCCTCGGCGTTGCGCACACTGCTGCGCTGGGTCATGGTGTTGCTGCGCAGCGTCCCGGAATTGATTTGGGCGCTGATATTTGTGCGGGTGGTGGGCCTGGGACCAACGGCGGGCGTGATCGCGATTGCACTGACCTATGGCGGCATGTTGGGCAAGGTCTATGCCGAAATTCTGGAAAGCGGCGATGCGCAAGTCACGCAGAGTTTGCTGCGTAACGGCGCGGGGCGCCTGCAAGCATTTTTTTATGGCCTGCTGCCGCAAAACGCTGCCGAATTGACCAGCTATTCGGTGTACCGCTGGGAATGCGCCATCCGTTCGTCGGCCGTGCTGGGTTTTGTGGGCGCGGGTGGCCTGGGTCAGCAAATGGACGCATCGATGAAGATGTTCAATGGTTCTGAAGTCGCCACCATGCTGATTGTTTTTATGTTGCTGGTGTGGCTGGCAGATGCCACCAGCGCTTGGTTGCGTAAAGAGCTGGGGTGAGCATGCAAATGTCACGCACATCACCCCGTAAGATGCCGCCGCCGCTGTTTGCTGCGCGCTGCAAGGCATGCTGGTTTGTGCTCGGCCTGGTCTGCCTCACAGTTGCCAGCTTTTGGAGCCTTGACTTGAAATGGGCGCAGTTCTTCAGTGTGGATGCTGCAGGCCGAATGGGCAAGTTCGTTGGCGAATTGCTGGTGCCTGAAACCAGCAGCAAATTCTTGACCAAACTCGTTTGGGCTGCGCTGGAAACGCTGGCCATGAGCGCACTGGGCACACTGCTGGCGGTCATTTTGGGCTTGGCCCTGGCTGTGCCGGCCAGCAAAACACACCTTGACGACCCGGCCCGGTGGCGCGGCCTGAGCCGCGCAGTGTTGAACATGCTGCGCAGCATTCCTGAGCTGGTGTGGGCAGCGCTGCTGCTGATCAGCGCAGGCTTGGGGCCACTGGCCGGTACGCTGGCTTTGGCGTTACACACGTCAGGCGTACTGGGCCGCTTGTTTGCTGAAAGCATTGAAAACGCGGGCGCAGGCCCGGCGTTTGCGTTGCGTTGTCGCGGCATCAGCGAGGCCAAAATTTTTTGGTATGCCACTCTGCCGCAAATCTTGCCGCAGCTCGCCAGCTACACCTTGTACCGCTGGGAAAACAACATCCGCGCCGCCGCAGTGCTGGGCGTGGTGGGCGCGGGTGGCTTGGGTCAAATGCTCGCTTTTCACATGGGCCTGTTCCAGATGGGAGAAACGAGCAGTATTTTGCTGGCCATGCTGGTGCTGGTGGCGCTTGTCGATGCCCTGAGTTTTGCCAGCCGCCGCTGGATGTCAGCGTAAGGTTGAAGGGCTACTGCCAGCGAATCTTCAAACCCGCTCGCTCACCCAAGCCAGCACGGAACTGAGCGCATCAGGCAGTTTTGAAGCATCGGTGCCGCCAGCCATCGCCATGTCAGCCTTGCCGCCGCCCTTGCCGCCGACTTGTTGGGCCACAAAGTTCACCAGCTCACCGGCCTTGACCTTGCCCGTGCTGTCGGCGGTCACGCCAGCGGCGATCTGCACCTTGTCGCCCTCGACGGCAGCCAGCACGATGACGGCGGTTTTCAGCTTGTCTTTGAGCTTGTCCATGGTCTCGCGCAAGGTCTTGGCGTCAGCGCCTTCCAGACGCGCGGCCAGCACTTTGATGCCATTGACGTCAACGGCTTGCAGCATCAACTCGTCACCCTGGCTGGAAGCCACCTTGCCCTTGAGCGCGGCGACTTCTTTTTCCAGGCCACGCACCAGCTCGAGCACCTGAGCGATGCGGCCCTGCAGCTCTGCCGGGCTGGCCTTCAGGGTTGACGCAGCCGCTTGCACGGTGTCTTCCAATGATTGCAAATAAGCCAGCGCATTGGCGCCGGTCACGGCCTCTACGCGGCGCACACCAGCGGCAACACCACTTTCAGCGACGATCTTGAACAGACCGATGTCGCCGGTACGGCCCACATGCGTGCCACCACAGAGTTCTTTGCTGGAACCAATGCTCAGCACACGCACAGTCTCACCGTACTTCTCACCAAACAGCATCATGGCGCCGGTTTTTTGTGCAGCCGCGAGGTCCATCACGGCGGCGTCGGTGGCCGCATTGGCCAGAATTTCGGCGTTCACACGCGCTTCAATTTCGCGGATCTGCGCGTCGGTAACCGGAGAGTTGTGCGTGAAGTCAAAGCGCGTGCGCTCGGCGTTCACCAAGCTGCCTTTTTGCTGCACATGCTCGCCCAGCACTTCGCGCAAAGCCTTGTGCATCAGGTGGGTGGCGCTGTGGTTGCGCACAGTGGCAGCGCGCACGGCGGTATCAACCCGGGCGGTGACAGCATCGCCGACCTTGAGCGCGCCACTGACGAGGCTGCCGTGGTGGCCAAACACGTCGGATTTGATTTTGAGCGTGTCGTCCACCGCGAACACAGCGCCCGCCGCCAGCAACTGGCCCTGGTCGCCCACTTGGCCTCCGCTTTCTGCATAAAAAGGGGTGGTGCTCAGCACCACGACGCCATTCTGGCCGGCCTCAAGCGCGGGCACCGCCACGCCCTCAGCATAAAGCGCGACCACCTTGGCAGGCTCTTCAAGCAGTTCGTAGCCGGTGAAGGCATGACCCTCGCCGCTGTAGTCGAGCGCGCGGTCCATCTTGAACTTGCCGGCGGCTCTGGCCTGGCTTTTTTGCTTGTCCATGGCCAAGACAAAGCCGGCTTCGTCCACGCTGAGGCCGCGCTCGCGGCAGACGTCGGCCGACAAGTCCAGCGGAAAACCATAGGTATCGTGCAGTTTGAAAGCAACTTCACCCGGCAGCACCTTTGCGCCGCCTGCCAAGGCCGAATCCAGGATGTCCATGCCGCTGGCCAGCGTTTCAAAAAAGCGCTCTTCCTCGATCTTCAAAATCTCGGTGATGCGCTTTTCATCGGCCTTCAGGCGCGGGTAGGCATCGCCCATCTGCACCACCAGATCGGCCACCAGCTTGTGAAAGAACGGCGTCTTTTTGCCCAGCAGGTAACCGTGGCGAATGGCGCGGCGGATGATGCGGCGCTGCACGTAGCCGCGGCCTTCGTTAGACGGCACCACGCCGTCGCTCACCAAAAAGGCGGTGGCGCGGATGTGATCGGCGATCACGCGCAGGCTCTTGTTGTTCAGATCTTTTTCGCCGGTCTCGCGCGAAGCGGCCTTGATCAGTGCGTCAAAAATGTCGATCTCGTAGTTGCTGTGCACATGCTGCAAGATGGCAGCCAGGCGCTCCAGGCCCATGCCGGTGTCCACGCAAGGCGCGGGCAGTTTGACCAGGCTGCCGTCGGGCTGCATGTCGAACTGCATGAACACATGGTTCCAGATCTCGATGAAGCGGTCGCCGTCTTCGTCCGGACTGCCGGGCGGGCCGCCGGGAATGTGCGCGCCGTGGTCGTAAAAAATCTCGCTGCACGGCCCGCAGGGGCCGGTGTCTGCCATCATCCAGAAGTTGTCTGAGGCGTATTTCTTGCCCTTGTTGTCACCGATGCGCACGATGCGGTCTGCCGGAAGGCCAATTTCTTTGTGCCAGATGTCATAGGCCTCGTCGTCGTCGATGTAGACCGTCACCATCAGTTTGTCGGCCGGCAGCTTGTAGACCTGCGTGAGCAGTTCCCAGCCCCACTTGAGCGAGTCGCGCTTGAAGTAGTCGCCAAAACTCCAGTTGCCCAGCATCTCAAAAAAAGTATGGTGACGCGCGGTATAGCCCACGTTTTCCAGGTCGTTGTGCTTGCCCCCGGCACGCAGGCAAGCCTGCACAGAGGCGGCCCGAACGTAAGAGCGTTTGTCCGCGCCCAAAAACACGTCTTTGAACTGCACCATGCCCGAGTTGGTGAACATCAGCGTCGGGTCATTCCCCGGCACCAGCGGACTGCTGGCGACCACGGTGTGGCCTTTGGAGGCAAAGAAGTCAAGAAAAGACTTGCGGATGTCGGCGACGGAGAAAGTGGCTTGGCTCATGGGGCTTGTGGTTTGAACCCGCAGCGCTGCCGGGGTCTGGTGTAATAGTTTGCACCAATTATAAGTTTTGAGCCTGCAAGGCTAGCGGTAGAGGGAAGTGTGGCCCTGTATCAGGCCCTGCGCGTGTGGCGCAGACCGCGTTCAAAGCTGGTATTCAATCCCGGGAAAAACCTACAATCACGCCATCGCGGGTGTCGTTCAATGGTAGGACTCTTGCTTCCCAAGCAAATAACGTGGGTTCGATTCCCATCACCCGCTCCAGCAGAGCAATCAGATCAGCGTCACGCCGGTCTTGGCTTGCAGATGTTCACGCGTCACCCCCGGGGCCATTTCTAAGACCTTGAGTCCCTGCGGCGTCACATCCATCACGGCCAGGTCGGTGATGATGCGGTCCACCACGCCCACGCCCGTCAAGGGCAAGGTGCATTGGGGCAGGATCTTCAGGTCTTCGGTGCCGTCTTTCTTTTTGGCCACGTGCTCCATCAGCACAATCACACGCTTGACGCCGGCCACCAGGTCCATCGCGCCGCCCATGCCCTTGACCATCTTGCCGGGGATCATCCAGTTGGCCAGGTCGCCCTGCTCGCTGACTTGCATCGCCCCCAAAATACTCAGGTTGATCTTGCCGCCGCGGATCATGGCAAAGCTGTCGTGGCTGCCGAAAATCGATGAACCGGGAATCGTGGTCACGGTCTGCTTGCCGGCGTTGATCAGGTCGGCGTCCACCTCGTCTTCGTGCGGGAAAGCGCCAATGCCGAGCATGCCGTTTTCAGACTGCAGCCAGACTTCTTTGTCGGCCGGCACAAAGTTGGCCACCAGCGTCGGAATGCCGATGCCGAGGTTGACGTAAAAACCGTCTTCGAGTTCCTGCGCCGCACGCGCGGCCATCTGGTCTTGGGTCCAAGGCATCTCAAGCTCCTGCGGGTGTGTTGGCGGGGACGGTCACGGTGCGCTTTTCAATGCGCTTTTCAGGCGTGGCATTGAGCACGATGCGGTGCACGTAAATACCGGGCAAATGAATGTCGTCCGGTGCCAGCTCGCCGACTTCCACAATTTTTTCGACCTCCACAATGCACAGCTTGCCGGCCATGGCCACGGCCGGGTTGAAGTTGCGCGCTGTCAAACGAAAACGCAGGTTGCCCGACTTGTCGGCCACATCGGCCTTGACCAGCGCAATGTCCGGCACCAGCGCGCGCTCCATCACGTACATCTCGCCATCAAACTCGCGCAACTCTTTGCCGTCAGCCACCATGGTGCCGACCCCGGTCTTGGTGAAAAACGCCGGAATGCCGGCGCCGCCGGCGCGCAGCTTTTCAGCCAGCGTGCCCTGCGGCGTGAACTCCAGCGCCAGCTCACCGGCCAGGTACTGGCGCTCGAACTCTTTGTTCTCGCCCACGTAGCTCGAAATCATTTTTTTAACCTGCCGCGTGTCCAACAGCTTGCCCAGGCCAAAGCCGTCCACGCCGGCATTGTTGGCAATCACCGTCAGGTTTTGCACGCCGCTGTCCTTGACGGCCTCAATCAGCGCCTCAGGAATGCCACACAAACCAAAACCGCCCACAGCCATCAGCTGGCCGTCTTTGACCACACCCTTCAGGGCCGCGTCAGCGGAAGGAAAAATTTTGTTCACAGATATCTCCGGTTAAAGCCAGTAAGCCCGTAAGAGCTCATCAGCTGGTGCCAGGTGATGATACCCAATGCGCTGCGCGCTTATGCCAGAGGCAAAGCCCCGGCTCTTATGATGCGACTGGTTATGTCAAATACCCGGAGCCAACATGAGCCGCTACCCCGCCCCCGAACTGAGCAATCTCCCTGAAGACATCCGCGCCAAAGTGCTGGAGGTGCAGGCCAAAGCCGGCTTTGTGCCGAATGTGTTTTTGGCATTGGCGCGCAGGCCGGCCGAGTGGCGGGCTTTTTTTGCGTACCACGACGCGCTGATGCTCAAGGAAGAAGGCTCGCTGACCAAGGGCGAGCGCGAGATGATCGTGACCACCACCAGCGCGGCCAACCAGTGCCTGTATTGCGTTGTGGCGCACGGCGCTATTTTGCGGATTTACGAGAAAAAGCCGCTGGTGGCCGACCAGGTGGCCGTCAATTACCGCAAGGCCGACATCAGCCCTCGGCAAAAGGCCATGCTGGACTTTGCCATGAAGGTCTGCCTGCGCTCGCATGAGATTGAAGACGCCGACTTTGAAGCGCTCAAGGCGCACGGTTTTGACGACGAGGACGCTTGGGACATCGCCGCCATCACGGCGTTTTTCGGGCTGTCCAACCGCATGGCCAGCTTCAGCGGTATGGCGCCCAACCCCGAGTTCTACCTGATGGGCCGCGTGCCCAAAGTCAAATAAGCGGCGCGCTCTGCTCTTGCGCTTAACCGCTTAACATCACGCATGAAAATTTTTATACGCTACTTCTTCAAGACCCTGCGCATCGTGCTGGGCCCGTTCATGCTGCTCAAAGAGCGCCTGCAAAGGCCGGCCGGCATGTTGCGAACACCCGAGGCGCAGCAAAGCGCTGACGCGCAGTGCCAAAGCCTGGCGCTTTACCACTACAAGACCTGTCCGTTTTGCATGAAGGTGCGCCAGGAAATGCGCCGGCTGTCATTGAACATCCGACATATTGACGCGCAACCCGAAGGCAGTGACCGCGCAGCGCTGATCGCCGGCGGCGGCCTGGCCAAAGTGCCCTGCCTCAAGATCACCGATGAAGCCGGTGCCAGTCAGTGGCTTTATGACTCCGACAAGATCGTGGCTTATTTGCGCGGCCGTTTCATGCATGCGCCTTGATGGATGCAAGAATGCCCAGAATAAAGAGTGCGCAGGCAGCGGCCTGAACCAGGCTTGGCCACTGACCGTCCCAGGCAAATGAGTACAGCAGGGCAAAAACGGTTTCGCTCACGATGAGCTGGCCGCACAGGCTGGCACTCAGGCGCTGGCTGGCCACGTTCCACAAAATGGTGGCCAGCCAGGCCGAACCAAAACCGGTGCTCAGACACAGAAAGGCAAATAACCCCAAGTCAGGCTGCGCGGCCAGCTTGGGCAAGTCGGAGCCGGCGAAACACCACAGCAGGAAAGCGCCCAGCCCCGCCGCAATACCCAGCCAGTTAGCCCAATCCGTGGCATTGACTTGCGGATTGCGCTTGAGCCAGGCGGCGTTGAGCAGCGCAAACAAAGTCCAGCTCGCCATCGCCGCGCAAGCAAGCGCCACACCCCGGTAAAAATGGCCACCCTGCCCGGCCGGGCCTGCCTGTGTGGCGCTCATCATCAGCAGCAGACCCGCCAGCGTCAGCACCAGCCCCGGCAGCAAGCCGCGCCAGCGCAAGGCTACCGGTTTGCCCAGCAACATGACCCACAAAGGAATGGTGCCGATGATCAGCGTGGGCACCTCCGTGCCCGCATCCTGGATGGCCAGCACCAGCAGCAAAAAATAAGCCGAAAACCCCAAAATACTCAGGCCCAGCGCGGCGCCCGCCTGGCGCAGTGATGGACGGGGGCGGCGACGCCAGCCCAGGGCCATGACGCAAGCTGCCAGCACACCGTACGCAACAAAGCGGCCCGCAGTCATGTCTACGCCTGAATAGTCGCCGAGCATGCGCGGCATGACAAAAATCAGACCCCACAAAGCGCCGGCGCCCAAGCCGGCCATCACACCCGTCAGCATGCAGGGGCCGGGGTGCAGCCCGACAAATCCAGGCCACGGCCCATGAACGACTCCTTGTAGATGACAAAAAACAAGCCCGGCAATGAGTGGAACTGGGGCACGCTGGGGGAATAAAATAAACGGCTTAGTCAGCTCAGTCAATTTCAATTATCACGGAAGCTTTCCCCATGAACATGCAAGACATCCTGGCCCAGTACGGTCCCCGCGAGGCCATGGACTACGACGTGGTGGTGGTGGGCGGCGGCCCCGGTGGCCTGGCCACAGCGATTCGGCTCAAGCAACTGGCTGCTGAAAAAGGCAGCGACATCTCGGTGGTGGTGCTGGAAAAAGGCTCGGAGCCGGGCGCGCATATTTTGTCGGGCGCGGTGATGGACCCGCGCGCCATGAACGAGTTGATCCCGAACTGGAAAGAACTCGGCGCGCCTTTGAGCCAGCCCGTCAGCGGCGACGACCTGCTGGTGCTGAGCGAAACCGGCAGCACGCGCACGCCCGACTGGCTGATGCCACGCAACTTTCACAATGACGGCTGCTATGTTGTGTCTTTGAGCAATGTGACCAAGTGGATGGCGGCGCATGCTGAAAGCCTGGGCGTGGAAATCTTTCCTGGCTTTGCAGCTGCGGAGGTGCTTTACAACGATGACGGGTCAGCGAACGGGGGTTTACCTTCGGTCAAGGGCGTGGCCACCGGTAATTTAGGCATTGGCAAGGACGGCGAGCCGACAGACAACTTTCAGCTGGGCATGGAACTGCATGCCAAGTACACCGTGTTTGCCGAAGGCGCACGCGGCCACCTGGGCAAGCAACTGATCGCCAATTACAAACTGGACGCTGGCAAAGACCCGCAGACCTACGCCATTGGCGTCAAAGAATTGTGGGAAGTGGACCCGGACAAGGCCCAACCCGGCTTGGTGGTGCACACCAGCGGCTGGCCGATTGCCGACGGCAGCTTTGGCGGCGGCTTTTTGTACCACCTCGAAGGCAACAAGGTGACCCTTGGCTTTGTGCTTGGGCTGGACTACAAAAACCCCTGGATGAGCCCATTCGAGGAAATGCAACGCTGGAAAACCCACCCGGCCATACGCGCCCACCTCGAAGGCGGCAAGCGCATCGGCTACGGCGCGCGCGCTATCAACAACGGCACGCCGCAGGCCCTGCCAAAGACCGTGTTTCCGGGCGGCGCACTCATTGGCTGCGACGCCGGTTACCTGAACGCAGCGCGCATCAAGGGCAGCCACGCTGCCATCAAGAGCGGCATGCTGGCGGCAGACGCCGCCTTTGAAGCACTGCAAGCCGGCCGCGCGCATGACGAGTTGGCCGCCTACCCGGCTGCCTTTGAAGCCAGCTGGCTCTACAAAGAGCTCGACCAGACACGCAACTTCAAGCTCTGGTTCAAAAAAGGCCAGTTGATGGGCACGCTGATGACCGGCATAGAGCAATGGTTTTTACCCAAGGTCGGCGTGAGTTCGCCACCCTGGACGCTGCACGGCAGCAAGGCCGACCACCAAAGCCTTCTGCCCGCCGACCAGTGCCCGCAGATCACTTACCCCAAGCCCGACGGCAAGCTGAGTTTTGACCGGCTGTCCAGCGTGTTCATCAGCAACACCAACCACGAAGAAAACCAGCCCGCGCACCTCACGCTCAAGAACGCCAGCGTGCCGGTCAGTGTCAACCTGGCCACCTACGGCGGACCCGAGAGCCGCTACTGCCCGGCCGGTGTTTACGAGTATGTCAAGAGCCCGGAGGGCAGCGACCGGCTGCAGATTAATGCACAGAACTGCGTACACTGCAAAACCTGTGACATCAAGGACCCGACGCAAAACATCGTCTGGATCACGCCCGAAGGCGGCGGCGGACCCAATTACAGCGGCATGTGAACAACGGGACTTCCGCCAACTCATCCAAGGACACTGAATGAACATCGTTATTACCGGCGGCGCCGGATTTCTGGGTGCACGCTTGGCGCGTGCTTTGTTGGCCCGTGGCCAGTTGGCGCTGGCCGGTGCGCCCGCCCAGCCCATCGCATGCATCACCCTGGTCGACCAGATTGCACCACCCGCCGACCTGGCCGCTGACCCCCGCGTGCGGGCGCTGGTGGGCGACCTGAACGCCTTGCTGGCCGCAGGCGCCACCCAGCCCGTGGTGCGGGCTCAAGACCATGTGGTGTTTCACTTGGCTGCGGCCGTCAGCGGTGAGTGCGAGGCCGACTTTGACTTGGGCATGCGCAGCAACTTAGACACCATTCGCGGTTTACTGCAGGCCTGCCGTAACTTAAAAACTGCGCCCACCGTGGTGTTCGCCTCCTCGCTGGCGGTGTTTGGCAATTCCCCCGAGCAACCCATGCCAGAGGTCATCACCGACACCACGCTGCCCACGCCGCAAAACAGCTACGGTATTCAAAAATTCATTGGCGAGCAGCTGATGGCCGACTATGGCCGCAAGGGCTTTGTGCGGGCCCGCAATGTGCGCCTGATGACAGTGAGCGTGCGCCCCGGCAAGCCCAATGGCGCTGCCTCCAGTTTTTTCAGCGGCATGATCCGTGAGCCGCTGGCCGGTGTGCGGGCGGTCTGCCCTGTGCCACCCGACACTGCTGTGGCCCTGCTCTCGCCGAGCCGCACCGTCACCGGCCTGATCCGCAGCGCCGAAGCCAGCGACGCCGAGTGGGGCGCGCGCACCGCCATCAACTTCCCGGCGCTGACCACCACAGTCGCTGAAATGGCCAAGGCGCTAGAAAAAGCCGCCGGAGCGCAAGTCGCCAGCCTGATTGACTGGACGCCGGACCCGGTGATTTCCAAAATTGTGTTGAGCTGGCCGGTGCGCGTGAGCGCCGACCGCGCCAAAGGCCTGGGTCTGCTGCCGGATGCAGATTTCGCCAGCATCATTGACGAATACCTTAGCGAAAACCCGCGCAAAACCTGAGCTTTTTGACACTCATAATCGTGCTACCCCTCCAAGGTCAATTAACCTTGGTGTTTTTAACTATGACCGGAGACCTCATGAAACTCAGCAAACTCATCATCGGCATGTCACTGGCTATGGGCCTGGTCGGTACAGCCGCCGCCCAGACCACCATGAAGATCAGCATCTCGGTGGCGCAGAACTCGCACCAGGGTGTGGGCATCGACACCTTCGCCAGAGAAGTTGAAAAGCGCACCGCCGGCCGCTACAAGGTACAGACTTTTTACAGTGGCTCGCTGGGCGGCGAGCGCGAGTCCATTGAGGCGGTGCAACTGGGCACCCAGGAACTCACCATGTCGTCCACCGGCCCGGTGCCGAACTTTGTGCCCGAGACCAAGATTCTCGACGTGCCTTTCCTGTTCCGTGACAAAGCACACGCACGCGCCGTGCTCGACGGCCCTATCGGCCAGGAAATGCTGGCTAAGTTTGAACCCAAGGGTTTCAAGGCGCTGGCCTGGGCTGAAAACGGCATTCGCCACATGACCAACTCCAAACGCGATGTCAATGCACCTGAAGACCTCAAAGGCCTGAAGATGCGCACCATGGAAAACCCGGTGCACATTGCCGCCTACAAAGGCCTGGGCATTGTGGCCACCCCCATGGCTTTCCCTGAAGTGTTCACTGCGCTGCAGCAGGGCACCGTGGACGGCCAGGAAAATCCGCTCTCCGTCATCATGGCCGCCAAGTTTGACCAGGTGCAAAAGCACTTGTCGTTGACAGGTCACGTTTATTCGCCGGCCATCTTCCTGATGAACAAAGGCGCTTTTGACAAACTCAGCGCGGCTGACAAAACCGCCTTCCTGGAGTCTGCACGCGAAGCCGCCAAGGCCAACCGCGCACGGGTGGACCAGGACGATGCCAATGGCGTGGCCGAACTGCGCGCCAAGGGCATGAAGGTCATTGACAACGTGGACAAGGCCAAGTTTGTGGCGGCCCTGGCCCCGGTGAATGCCGGCTTCGAGAAAGACTTCGGCAAAGCCAATCTGGACCGTATCCGCAACGTCAAGTAAAGCCTTCGGCAGGGCGCATCATGGCTCTGCCTGGCTGGTCAGCCTGAGCCAGCTTTAGCCTGACCCCTGGCAAACTGCCCGCCTGTCACCCGACAGCGGGCGGTTTCATTTTGAATGACAGATGCAAGATCGGTGTAACGATGAAAAAAACTTTTTTGGCGCTTGAACGCCGGACCACCGGCTTTTCGATGGTGGTGGCCTGCCTGATGTTGGCCATTGCCTCGGGGCTGGGCATGTTTCAGATCGTTACGCGCTTCGTGCTGGAACAGCCGGCCGAGTGGACCGAAATCCTGATTCGCCTGAGCCTGATCTGGATGGTGTTCATGGGTATTCCCACGGCTTTCCGGCAGGGCGCCATGGTCAGCGTGGATGTGCTGTACCGCTGGAGCCGGCCCGGCATGCGCCGCATGCTGGACTGGTTGACCTGCCTGGCCGCATTGACGCTGATTTTTGTGATCATCTGGTGGGGTTGGGACTACGCACAGCGCGGCCGCGTGCAAAGCATGGCCGGACTGGAGTCGCTGTCCATGTTCTGGGGTTATGTCGCCATGCCCATAGGCGGTGTTTTCTGCGTGATGGGCATCGTTGCCAACCTGTTGGACCCGCAACGTGAAGAACTGGAGACCGCCACATGAGCGCCGTCATGCTCATCACCATGGTCCTGTGCTTTGCACTGACCATCTCGGTGGCCGTCTCCATCGGTCTGGCTTCGGTACTCGGCATCCAGATCAACAACGCCAACATGCTGATCTCCGTCAAGGAGATGTTCAACGCCATCAACAAGTTCCCGTTGGCTGCGATTCCATTTTTCATCCTGGCCGGCAACCTGATGGAGACCGGCGGTATCTCCCGCAGGCTCGTTGAATTTGCCAAGAGCATCGTCGGCGGCGTGCAGGGCGGCCTGCCCATGACCTGCGTGCTCACCTGCATGATCTTTGCAGCAGTCTCCGGCTCGTCGGTTGCCACCACGTTTGCCGTCGGTGCTATTTTGATTCCGGCGCTGATCAAGCACGGTTACCCGACCAGCTATGCAGCGGCCCTGCAAGCGACCAGCGCCGAACTCGGCGTGATCATTCCACCGTCCATTCCGATGATTTTGTACGGCGTGAGCGCCGAGGTCTCGATTGGAGAGTTGTTCATTGCCGGCTTTGGCCCGGGCATCTTCATCGGTTTGTCGCTAATGGCTTTTGTTTGGGCTTATTGCAAGTTCAAGGGCTGGGGAAAAACCGATGGCGAAGGCCGCTTGAGCTTTGGCCGCGCCACCTGGGAAGCCGCCTTGGCGCTGCTGATGCCCGTCATCATTCTGGGCGGCATTTACGGCGGCATTTTCACCCCGACTGAAGCTGCTGCCGTGGCGGTGTTTTACGCGCTGGTGGTCGGCATGCTGATCTACCGCGAGATCAATATCGCCAGCTTGATGGTGGTGCTGCGCAAATCGGTGATCTCCAGCGCGGTGATCATGTTCATCATTGCCAACGCGGGCTTGTTCGCCTTTTTGATCACGCGCGCGGGCGTGCCGGACGCCATCGGCCGCTGGCTCGAGGCCGTGCTGCAGTCGCCCATGCTGTTCCTGCTGGGTGTCAATGCCGCCTTGTTCGTCATCGGCATGTTCATAGAAACCAGCGCAGCCATCATTGTGCTGGCACCGATTCTGGCCCCCGTGGCCATGCACTTCGGCATTGACCCGGTGCACTTCGGCATGATCATGGTGGTCAACCTGGCTTTGGGCATGATCACGCCGCCCTTTGGTGTGAACCTGTTCGCAGCCTGCACGGTGGCCAAGATCTCACTGGACCGGATCATCCCGCACCTGCTGCCCTTTGTGCTGGTGATCCTGGCCTGTCTGATGGTGATCACTTATGTGCCGGCGCTGTCACTGACGCTGCGCGACCTGGTCTACGCCAAATAAAAAGGCCAGTGCCGGCTGGCTACAATTTCGGGGGCTGGGAGGACACTTCCAGCCCCCGATGGCTTACTGCGCTACTCAACACCCTGCTTTTTTGACGGAAAGAACCCCATGACCAAGTACACCGAAGACCATGTCTGGGTTGAGGTTGAAGGTGACCATGCCCGCATCGGCATCACCGCCCACGCGCAAGAAGCTCTGGGCGATATCGTCTTTGTGGATCTGCCGGCCATCGGCCGTGCGATCGCCCAAAAAGAAACCGCCGGCGTGGTTGAGTCCGTCAAAGCCGCCGCCGACGTTTACATGCCGGTCAGCGGTGAAGTGACTGAAGTCAATGAAGCCCTGCGCGAAGACCCTTCACTCGCCAACACCGACCCGCAAGGCGCGGGCTGGTTCTTCAAGGTCAGGCTGAGCGACGCTGCGCAGCTCGACGGACTGATGGACGACAGCGCTTACACCGCATTCTCCAGCTGACACTTGCGCCAAATCCATTCACAACCCAAGCCACCATGAAAAACACCCTCACCTTCTTTGCCCTGAGCCTGCTGAGCACCGCCCTGCTGGCGGCGGCCCCCGCTGAAACACTGCCTTCGGGCGTCAAGGTGACGCACACCCTTGTCGGCACGGGCGCCAACCCCAAGGCCTCGGATGCGGTCAAGGTGCATTACCGCGGCACGCTGGCCAATGGCACGGAGTTCGACAGCTCTTACAAGCGCGGCCAGCCTGCTACCTTTCCGCTCAGCCGCGTGGTGCCGTGCTGGACCGAAGGCATGCAAAAAATCAAGGTCGGTGGCAAGGCCACCCTCACCTGCCCGCCGGCCACGGCTTATGGTGATCGCGGCGCCGGCGGCGTGGTGCCACCCAATGCCACGCTGACCTTCGAGGTCGAGCTGCTGGCGATTGAAAAATAAACCGGCCGCGGGCAACAGCCTTCGGGCTCAGCAGCGCAGGCTCAGTAACGCTGGCCCAGCGCCATCAACTCGGGCGTGCCGATCACCGCGTTGAGTTCGTCAAAATTCAGCATCTGGCCCTGCATGGGCGCGGTGGTCTGGTGCGCATGCAGGCTGGCATAGTATTTTTGAAGGGTGAAAGCCACGGCCCTGGCCGTGCCGCCCGGAAAAATCACAATTTTGAAACCCTTGTCGCCCAGCACCGTGGCGCTTTGCACAGGGGTCTTGCCGCCTTCAACCATGTTCGCCAGCAAAGGAATGCGCCCGGCAAAGCGCTCGCAGGCCAGGGTCATCTGCTCGGGGGTGCGCAAGGCTTCAATGAAAAGCGCATCCACCCCGCAGGCCAGGTAGGCTTCGGCGCGCTCCATGGCGGCTTCAAAACCCTCCACAGCCAGTGCGTCGGTGCGCGCCAGAATCAAAGTCTCTGAAGATTTGCGGGCGTCGAGTGCAGCGCGCAGTTTGCCGCACATCTCTGTTGTGGGCACTACGGTTTTGCCGTCCAGGTGGCCGCAGCGTTTGGGAAAGGTCTGGTCTTCTATTTGCAGCATGGCAGCGCCTGCCTGCTCAAAAGCGCGCACGGTGCGCATGGTGTTGAGCGCATTGCCAAAGCCGGTGTCGGCGTCCACGATGACCGGAATGCTGACGCGCTCGGTGATGCGGGCCAGGCAGTCAGCCACTTCGGTGGCGGTGGTCAGGCCAATGTCAGATCGGCCCAGTCGTGTGTAGGCAATCGACGCGCCCGAGAGGTAAAGCGCTTCAAAACCGGACTGCTCGGCGATCAAGGCAGTCAGCGGGTCGTAGACCCCGGGGGCCAGCAAGACCTGAGGCTGCTGCAGACGTTGTTTGAGTGTGATGGCCATGGTGTCTCGATTGAAATGAAGCGTTAAAAATTTAAAGCAAGCGCTCAGGCTGGCGTCAGTTGCGCAGCCGCCGTGCCGGCCGCCACCCAGCCGCCGCCCACCGCGCTGAGCAAGCCGTTGCCGGACAGATAACCCCAGACCGCATTGCCGGACACGCCACGGGCCGCGCCACCGGCGGCCAGCAGGTTGGGCAAGGGCGAGCCGTCGGCGCGCAACACGCGGCAGTGGGCGTCAATGTCCAGCCCGCCTTGGGTGTGAAACAAAGTGCCCGTGACCTTGACGGCGTAGTAAGGCGCGCTCAAGGTCCGCTTGAAACTGCGGCCCAAGGCATCCGGTGCGCCGGGGGCCACGGCCGCCAGGGTCTTGGCCAGGGTGTCAGCGTCGCAACCAATCAGGGCGGCCAGCGCCGGTATGTCGGCGGCCACCTTCAGGGCGCCTGCGCCTTCGGCCTCGACAAAATCAGGGAAGGTGCGGGCCAGCGCCAGCAAGGGCGCGTCAAAGACATTGAAGGCGATGCCGCCGGGTTGGTCCAGCACATGGACAGCGGCTTCCGAGTAGCCCTGAGTCTCGTTGTGAAAGCGCAGGCCGAGGCTGTTGACCTGCACCGCGCCCTCCATCATCGGGGCCCAGCTCATGAGCGCGCCCTGCGGCGTGACCCAGGAGCCGTGGCCCTGGTAACCACCCAAATCAGCCAGCCGCGCACCCATCGCCTTGCCCCAGGCGATGGCACTGCCATCGTTGCCGACATGGCCAACAAACAAGGCCTGCGCCATGGCCGGCAGCAGTTCGCTGACCATCTCCGTGTTGCCACCAAAACCATTGCAAGACAAGATGAGCAGCTCGCAGCCCAGATATTCCATGCTGCCGTCAGGGCGCTGGTAGCCCACGCCCAGCACCAGGTCGTCGGTGTTCAGCCACAGCTCGCGCACCACGGCTTCGGTCAGCACGTCGGCACCGGCGTTCGTGGCTGCGCGCTCGAGCTGCATCATCAGGGCGGCACCTGTGCGCTCGGGCAAAGCGTGCATGCGGCGCACGCTGTGACCCGGGTATAAAAAGCCGTCCAGCACTTCAAAGCCAATGCCGTGTTGCTCCAGCGAGTCGATGGCTTGCGCCACCGCTTGCGAGTACGCCGCCACCAAATGCGGCGCGGCATCGCCATGAGCTTTGGCTTGAATGTCTTTGGCAAAAAGTTGCGCCGAGTCTTCAATGCCCAGCGATTTTTGCAGGCGCGTGCCCGCCGCCGGAATGAAGCCCGAGGACAGGGCCGTCGAGCCGGTGGCCATGGCATCTCGCTCCAGCAGCACGCAGTCAATACCGGCATCGCGCAGGCGAACGGCTGCGGTCAAGCCGCAGGCACCGGCACCCACCATGACCACCGGTACCTGCGGTGTGTCGGCTGGCATGCTGTCTGCGCGCACGATGCGCGTAGCAGTGTTGTGAAATGAAGCTGCAGTCATGCGGTCCGTCCCTGGCGTAGTCTGAGTTGGTTCATCAGGCCGCCTGCAGCCACCATCTCAAGCAAAAACCCGGGAATGGGCTGGCAGACCAGCTGCTGGCCCGAGGGGCGCCTCAGCGTCAGGCTCTCCAGGTCGAGCTCGACCTGCTCGGCTTCAGCCAGTTGCTCTGCATCCGGCGTAGTGAGCAGCAGCAAACCGAGGTTGAAAGCATTGCGGAAAAACAAGCCGCTGAACGACGGCGCAATGACGGCTTTCACACCCAGATGCACCAGCGCCGCCACGGCCTGCTCGCGCGAAGAGCCGATACCGAAGTTCGGCCCGGCCGCGATCACTGCGCCGGGCTGGACCTGGGGGGCAAACTCAGGGCGAACAGCTTCCAGGCAATGCGGCGCAATGCCCTCGATGCCCAGCTTCATGTAGGCGCCGGGTGCCAGCGCATCGGTGTCAATGTCGGGGCCGAATTTCCAGACGCGATGAACACTCATGCCATCACCTCGCGCGGATCAGAGATCAGGCCGCGCAAGGCAGAGGCGGCCACGGTGTAGGGCGAAGCCAGATAAACCTGGGCCGTTGCCGAGCCCATGCGGCCCTTGAAATTACGGGCCGTGGTGGCAATCACATTGGCACCGTCGGGAATGCTTCCGCCGTAACCCGAGCAAGCGCCGCAGCTGGTGGGCAGCACGTCGGCACCAGCCTGTCGCAACACAGCCATGATGCCTTCGGCCTCGGCCTGCGCCTGGTCTTGCAGGCTGGCGGGCGCCACCATCAGGCGGACCCCGGCGGCGACCTTCGACCCTTTGAACACCTGCGCAGCCGCGCGCAAGTCTTCGAGCTTGGCACCAGTGCAGGCGCCGATGTAAGCCACGTCCACACGGACCTGGCCGAACTCACCCACCGCCCGGGTGTTGGCCGGGCTGTGCGGCGCAGCCACTTGCGGGGCCAGCGTGGCCGCATCAAACACATGGGTGGTGGCGGCTGCGCCTTCATCACCCGCGCAGCCGGCCAGGTCCAGCGCCTGTGCAGCCGGCTCACCGGTGGCAGCCAACCACTGGCGCGTGGTCTCGTCGGGGGCGATCAGGCCGACCTGTGCACCCATTTCGGCGCTCATATTGGACAAGGTCATGCGCTCTTGCATAGAGAGCGCCTGGACAGCCTCACCGCAGAACTCAATCGCCTGGTACAGCCCGCCGTTCATGCCGAAGCGGCCGACCAGGTGCAGCGCCATGTCTTTGGCCGTGACGCCCGGGCTCAGGCGATGGTTCCATTGCATGCGTATGGTTTCGGGCACGCGCACCCACAGCTCGCCGGTGACCATCACGCCCAGCATCTCTGTGCTGCCAATGCCAAACATGTAGGCGCCAAAAGCACCGCCTGTGGGCGAATGCGAGTCGCCACCCACGCAAAACATGCCGGGGCGAATATGGCCTTTTTGCGGCACCACCACATGGCAGATGCCAATGCTGTCGTAGACGTGCGGCAGGTGCTGCTCTTGGGCCCAGTCACGGGCGATGCGCACGATGCGGCGCGAATCATCATCCTGCTCGGGCACATAGTGGTCCATGACCAGCACCACCTTGGACTTGTCCCAGATCTGCGCGCCCAGCTCTTCAAGCATGGGCTTGAGCCGGCGCGGACCGGACGAGTCATGGAACATGGCCAGATCGACCCGGCAATTGAGAATCTCGCCGACAGCCGCCTGCGGGCGACCGGCAGCTTTGGCCAGAAGTTTTTGGGCCTGCGTCTGGGCCTGCAAGGTGCTAGTGCTCATGATTGCAAGGTGTCCTTGACTGAAATGCGGGCATCAATGCTGCCGACCTGCGAGACTTCCAGCTGGTACTCGTAGCGGTCGGGACGGTAGAGACCGTGCAGCCACTGCACGGGCTTGTCTTGCGCATCGAAGACCAGGCGGCGCACGTCCAGCAAGGCGGTGCCAATGGCCACGTCCAACTCTGCGGCCACCAGGGCATCGGCCTGGCGGGCGGAAATGGTTTGCCGCGCACGTCCGAGTTCGACTCCCGATTCTTCAAGCAACTGCAATACCGGTTTAAGGGCCAACTCACTTCGACCAAAGCCGGTGGCAAGATGCTCGGGAATGTAAGTGGTGATGTAAGACAAGGGGCCTTCTTGCGAACTGCGTCTGCGAACCGCCTTGCGCACTTTGTCACCCGGCGCAAGCTGTAGCGCCTGGGCGACCGACGCAGAGGCATCAACGACGCGCCAGTCAAGCACCTTGACTGTCGTGTGGCGGCTGACGCTGACAATGTTTCCCATCAAGCCGGTGAGGCGTGTGGGCGCACCCTGGGCCATGGGTGGCTCTGCTTTCGAGTGCTGGGCGGGTGTGGGCCAGGTGCCGCGACCGGCCACGCGCACGATCAGACCTTCTTCGACCAGCTGCTCGAGTGCACGGCGCACCGTCACCCGACCGACACCGAATTGCCGGGCCAGCAGCATTTC
>JBILIK010000052.1:0-16403 GCA_044350025.1 Polaromonas sp.
TCTTTGGCCAGGTACATGGCAATTTGCCTGGGCCTTGCAATGCTGGCGGGTCGTTTTTTGGAATACATGTCGGCTACTTTGATCTTGTAGTAGTCGGCCACCGTTTTTTGGATATTTTCGACCGATATCTGCCGGTTTTGGATGGACAGAAGATCACGCAGCGCTTCACGTGCCAGCTGGATGGAGATCTCTTTCTGGTTAAAACGTGAATAAGCCAGAATTTTGCGCAAAGCGCCCTCAAGCTCCCTAACGTTAGAGCGCACGTTTTTAGCGACGAAAAACGCCACCTCTTCCGGCATAAGGGCACCCTCTACCTCCGCCTTGCGGATCAAAATGGCGACCCGCATCTCCAATTCCGGCGGCTCTATGGCAACCGTCAAGCCTGAATCAAATCGGGAAACCAGGCGCTCGTGGATGTCGGTCAGGCCTTTGGGATAGGTGTCACTCGTCATCACAATGTGTGATTTTTTAGTGAGCAGGGCTTCAAAAGCGTTAAAAAACTCTTCTTGTGTCCGGTCCTTGTTGGCAAAAAATTGGACATCGTCTATCAGCAGCAAATCCAGTGAGTGGTAGCGCTCTTTAAAATCATCAAAAGTCTTGCGCTGGTAGGCTTTAACCACATCCGAGACAAACTGCTCGGCATGGATGTAGAGAACTTTGGCGGCCGGGTTGTCGGCCAGTAACTTATTGCCGATGGCATGCACCAGGTGCGTCTTTCCCAGGCCGACACCGCCGTAGATAAAGAGGGGGTTGTAAAGTTGGCCTAGACTGCTGGCCACGTGCATGGCCGCAGCGCGGCCCATGCGGTTGGCGGTTCCTTCAATGAGCGTGTCAAAAGTCAGCGAGGTGTTGAGCCGGTTTTTAAAGGGCGCGTTAAACAGGTCATCTCCAGACACCAGCCCGGACGGCTCGGGCGCACCTAGAATTTTAAAGTTTTGAGGAAGAGGTGCTGATTTGGCGGCGCCCTCGCGCGGAGCAAGCGCTAACTCAAGTGTGATGTTTTGACCCGTGACCTTTTCCAGCAGGGCCACGATGCGGCTTGCGTACTGGGCCCTTACCCAGTCCAGCTTGAAGCGATTGCCCACTTGAATGGTGACTTTGCTGAGGTCTTTATTGACCTCCACCACAAGCGGCTTGATCCACGTGTTGAATTGCTGCTCTGGTAATTCCTGCGCCAGATGATCTACGCAGTTTTGCCACAGGTCGTGGCCGGGGGACGGGCTGAGGGCCTCACTCATGATGCAGATTTAAGCGGGAAAAAACAGAGGTTCGCCGTCTTTGGCACTTGTGGATATTGTTGATTTTCGGCACGTGCTATTGTAGTCCGGCGGCGCAGTTATCCACAAGCGCAAAAATAAATTTTCTGCTCGCAAACCCGCGTATGGACGTGGGCCAAAGGAGCCCGATAAGCGCCCTGTTTTGGTGCGTATGGGCGGCTTGGTGATGGGCCCTTGCTTCGTGCGACCTACTAAGGACAAGGGCTAAGTGATTGCCAGCTAAGAATAAATTTGCCATAATCAAGGGTTTCCCTGATTCACGGGGGGTGTGCGTGTGCTGAAAAGCTGAAAGCCGGGGTAAACACCTTGGCGCCTTACATCCTGCGGACCTTGAAAAGCTGGCAGCATCGTGTTGCCACCAAGCTCACAAGAATCAGCGCACCGAAGGTGCAAGGGAAGATTATCTAGTTACCAGGATTGATCATGAAACGCACATACCAGCCTTCCAAAGTTAAGCGCGCACGCACGCACGGCTTTCTCACACGCATGAAAACCCGTGGCGGCCGCGCAGTAATTTCTGCGCGACGCGCCAAAGGCCGCAAGCGCCTGGCCGTCTAAGAAGCCGGCCGCGGGCCCACAGGCGCCGGAATTGAGGCGGCTTCAAACCCGTGCCCAGTTTCAGGCTGTTCTGGCCGGAACTACCGTGGCCAAAAGCGAACACTTTTCTCTTCACCGCAGCAGTCTGCCGGTGCAAATGGTGTTCGGATCTGAAAATAAAAGCGCGGAGCCAAACACAAGCCGCCCTCTTTTTTCTACGTCATTTGATCTTTGGATCGGCGCCATGGTGCCGAAACGCTGGGCCAAACGGGCCGTTACACGCAACGCCATCAAAAGGCAAATTTACAACGTGAGTGCCGATTTTTCACCCCGACAACGTCCGGCAGCTTTTGTCGTCAGGTTGCGGCGTGACTTTTCGCGCAAGACCTTTATCAGCGCAAGGTCGGAAAGTCTTAAGCAGGCCATCAGGGCCGAACTTTTGGCGCTCATGCGCGCCGGTGAGCAACAGGCATGAGCAAGGCGCAAGAATTGATGCGTTGCCTATTTCGCTTGCCGCAGGCCGGCTTAATTTTGCTCATCAAAGCCTATCGCTTGTTGCTCAGCCCTTCATTGGGATCTGCCTGTAGGTTTGAGCCGAGCTGCTCCGCGTATGGCCTGGAAGCACTCGAGCGGCATGGCGCGGTCGCCGGCACCGGCTTGACACTTTGGCGACTGGCGCGTTGCCACCCCTGGTGTGATGGCGGTCATGATCCAGTGCCCGCAGCGCCTAAGCCGACAACATTTCCCCTTTTTTCACGCTGGGTCACGCCTGTGGCTCAAACCTCTTCTAAAAAGAAACCGTCATGAACGACATCCGGCGCACCATTTTGTGGGTGATTTTTGGTTTTTCCATGGTCTTGTTGTGGGACCAGTGGCAGGTATTCAACGGTCAAAAGCCGACGTTTTTTCCGCCTGCCACCACAGCGGCCAAACCGCCAGCGGTCGCAACCACGCCGCCTAGCAGCGTGCCGGCGGGCGTGCCTGCTGTGCCAGGCACCACCGTGCCGGTCGCCGCCGCCGTGCCTAGCGCGATACCGGCGACCCCTGGCGCGGACGCGCCAGGGGTCGCCGTCAAGAAAGAACGCATCGTCATGAGCAACGATGTGTTGACGCTTAGCTTTGACACCGAGGGCGGCGCACTGGTGGGCTCTGTGTTTACAAAATACGCCGACATGAACGACAAGAGCAAAGGTTTCGTGTTGCTCGACGAAAGCAACAGCCGCGTTTATGTGGCCCAAACCGGTTTGATAGGCACTAGCGGCTCGCCAAGCCTGCCAACGCACAAAACCCTGATGACGGCGCTTCCCGGCGAGCGAAAACTACAGCCCGGGCAGAACCAGGTCGAAATCAAATTTGAGTCCCCTGCGGTAGGCGGCCTTAAGCTGGTCAAAACTTACACGCTCAAGCGTGGCGCCTATGACCTGAACGTTCGCCACGACATCGTCAACACCGGTAGCGAGGCCGTGGCGCCCCAGCTGTACTTGCAACTTGTGCGCGATGGCAACAAACCGGAGGGAGAGTCTTCGTTTTACATGACATTCACGGGCCCGGCCGTGTACACAGAAGCCAAAAAGTACCAGAAGGTGGAATTCAGCGACATTGAAAAAAACAAAGTCGACGTTGAAAAGAAGGCGACCAACGGCTATGTGGCCATGGTTCAACATTACTTCGTTTCAACCTGGATACTGGCGGACGGGTTGTCGCGCGATCTTTTCATGCGCAAGGTTGACAACAACCTTTACGCCGCCGGCATGATCACGCCGCTGGAGAGTATTGCACCCGGTGCCAGCAAAAGCATAGAAGCCAAACTCTTTATCGGACCGCAAGAAGAAAAAGTTCTGGAAGCCTTGGCGCCCGGACTGGAGCTGGTCAAGGATTACGGCTGGTTGACCATTCTGGCTAAGCCGCTGTATTGGCTGCTTGATAAGCTCTACAGCTTTCTTCATAACTGGGGCTGGGCCATCATGGCCTTGGTCTTGCTGCTGAAAATCGCTTTTTACTGGCTCAATGCCAAAGCTTATGCCAGCATGGCCAAGATGAAAGCGATCAATCCTAAGATCATGGAGATGCGAGAGCGGCTTAAAGACAGGCCGCAAGAGATGCAGGTCGCCATGATGAAAATTTACAAAGAAGAAAAAGTCAACCCCATGGGTGGTTGCTTTCCGATCATGGTGCAGATTCCGGTGTTTATTGCGCTCTATTGGGTGTTGCTGTCCAGCGTTGAAATGCGCAATGCACCTTGGGTCATGTGGATTCATGACTTGTCGGCACCTGATCCTTACTTCATTTTGCCGGTGGTGATGACGCTGACCACCATGCTGCAAACCGCCCTGAATCCGGCGCCGCCCGATCCACTGCAGGCCAAGCTGATGTGGTTCATGCCGCTGATTTTCAGCGTGATGTTCTTCTTCTTTCCGGCTGGCCTCGTGTTGTATTGGATTACCAACAACGTGCTGTCCATTGCGCAGCAGTGGATGATCAACACACGCATGGGTGTGCCGCCGCAATTCAATTTGCCGTCGTTTAAATAAAAAAGGGCCGCCAAGCGGCCCTTGTCGTTGGTCGGTACCCAAGCCTGTGCAAAACGCCTAAGCCAAAATACAAGCCATGCTCGCCCGCCAACATGACCCTATCGCTGCGATTGCCACCGCCTCCGGGCGTGGCGCAGTGGGCATTGTGCGCATATCGGGCAAAGCCATTGTCCCCATCATTGACGCGCTGTGTGGCAAGCAGCTTGTGCCCCGGCAGGCCAGCTACCTGGCGTTTCGCGATGCGCATGGACTGCCCATTGACCAGGGCCTGGCGCTTTTTTTCCCGGCACCGCACTCTTACACCGGCGAAGATGTGCTGGAGATGCAAGCCCACGGCGGGCCGGTTGTGTTGCAACTGCTGCTGGCGCGCTGCCTGCAAGCGGCCGCCGAAATCGATGCCGCGACCGGACGGCCGCGCCTGCCCGGCTTGCGCGTAGCGCAGCCCGGCGAGTTCACCGAGCGCGCCTTTCTTAACGACAAAATTGATCTGGCCCAGGCCGAAGCCATTGCCGACCTGATTGACGCCAGCACCGAAACGGCGGCACGCTCTGCCGCGCGTTCACTCAGCGGTGAGTTTTCTAAAGAAGTCGCTGACTTGCTGGCCAAGCTGGTTCATTTGCGCATGCTGGTCGAGGCGACGCTTGATTTTCCGGAAGAAGATATCGACTTTTTGCAGCAGGCCGACGCCAGCGGTCAGCTGCAAAGCTTGCAAAGCAGCGTGGCCAAGGTAATGCAGCGCGCAGTGCAAGGCGCCATCTTGCGCGAGGGTATCAAGGTGGTGATCGCCGGACAACCTAACGCCGGGAAAAGCTCCTTGCTCAATGCGCTGGCGGGCGCTGAATTGGCCATTGTCACGCCGATTGCGGGTACCACGCGCGACAAAGTTTCCCAGCTGATCCAAATAGAGGGTGTGCCCTTGCATGTGGTGGATACCGCCGGTCTGCGTGACCGAGATGCTCCAGACATCGATCAGGTTGAAAAAATAGGCATTGCCCGTGCGTGGGAAGAAATTCAAAGCGCGGACGCCGTGCTGTTTTTGCACGACCTGACGCGCCAACACATGCCGCAGCAAGCCGCCCTCGCCCAAGCCTACCGGGCCGCAGATGCAGAAATTCAATCGGTGCTGAGCAGCAAGTTGCCGCCGCACACCCCGGTCATTCATGTTTGGAACAAAGTAGACGCCGCGGCCGATAACGCGCTGCCAGAGGCCTGCGGCAGTGTGCTTATTTCGGCCAAGACGGGAGCCGGGCTGCAAGACTTGAAAACGCAATTACTGCAATTGGTGGGATGGCAGTCGGCACCGGACGGTGTTTTCATGGCGCGGGAGCGGCATGTGCAGGCGCTGCAGCAAGTCACCAAACAATTAACGCGGGCGGCAGCGCAGTTGCAAGCTCAAAAGCCGTCTTTGGATTTGTTGGCCGAAGACTTGCGCCAGGCCCAGCGCGCACTCAGCCAGATCACTGGCGAGTTCACGCCTGACGATTTATTGGGCGAGATTTTCTCGAAATTCTGCATCGGCAAATAAAACGCCGAAGGCTGCGCGCGTTCAAAGCCTGCACGTGCTGAAAGCCTGCGCCAAAGATTCAAGCCACCAGCTCCAGCGAACGCGCCAGCATTTCGCCCCTTGCAGACAAAATAAAAGCCTCACCTATGGCAGCCCATTCCCCGGTGATAGCGGTGATGTTCACCTGGTGGCTTACCCAAACCTCAAATTGACCCGGCGGTATGTCAAGCAGCCGTTGACGCAAAACCTGCGTTTGAGCGGGCTGGCGGCTGCTGTCATCGAATGTGGAGTTCAGCGCCGCCAACACGGCGTGCTGGCCGAACGCCAAGTCTGCTGTGTCGCGGCAACGACACCAGGCGCTCGATTGCACGGCTCGCGCTTGCAATTGCTGCGACCGGAACCACTGGCCAATCCGGCGTGACTGCGCGCGACCCGCGTCACTGAGATGGCGTTGCGTGCTGCAATCGCCCAAGCGGAAATTGGGTGGGTCCCCAACACCGGGCACAGTGGCGGCATGACGAATCATCACTGCACAGCCGCCTGTGCGCAGCAAACCGGCAAACCGCGCAGTCTCTTGTGCGAAAACGCCTGGGCCGCCCCCTGCTAACAGCAAGGTGAGTGCATCACGTCGGTTCATACAGAGCGCCCTCTCAAAAGCATTTCTTCGGCCAAAGCCAAGGCTTCCGGTGTGCCGGACAGCACCAAGGTGTCGCCGGCTTCAATCAGCGAATCATCTTGCGGTGTCAGCATCGTCCCGTCGCTACGCCGCAGGCTCATCACCTGTACGCCCACATTGCTCAACGCGATATCCCGCAGTAAGACCGAGCCAAGCTTGAGCGCAGGCGGCAGCGTGATGCTGGACAGGCGCTCTTGATCGATTTCGTCAACCGTATCGTCATCTGCGCCGTGGAAATAACCGCGCAGTAGCTTGTAGCGCGCATCACGCTGCGCCTGCACCAGATGAATTACCCTGCGCATGGGCACGCCCACCAGGGCCAAGGCGTGGCTGGCCAGCATCAAACTGCCCTCAATCGCCTCAGGCACCACTTCGGTAGCGCCGGCGGCTTGCAGTTTTTCAATGTCCCGGTCGTCAACCGTGCGCACAATCACCGGCACCCCCGGTGCGTGTGCGCGTATGTTGGCCAGCACCTTCAGTGCGCTGGCTGTGTCCAGGTAGGTCACCACCACAGCGCTGGCACGCGCCAGTCCGGCGGCCATCAGCGAAGGTGGTCGGACTGCGTCGCCAAACACCACCGATTCGCCGGCGGCGGCGGCCTGGCGCACACGGTCAGGGTCTAAGTCGAGCGCGATATAAGGAATATTTTCGGCGCTGAGCATACGGCCCAGGTTCTGGCCGCATCGGCCATAGCCGCAAATGATCACGTGTTCGCTGGAGTCGATCGCCTGGCGTGCAATGCGGGTCATTTGCAAAGATGCCTGTAGCCATTCGCTGCTGACCAGTCGCATCACAATCGAATTGCTCCCCATGATGATGAAGGGCGTGGCCAGCATTGACAAGACCATGGCTGCCAGCACCGGATTGAGCAAGTAAGCCGGAACCAGTTGGTTGTTTTGGGCCAGCGTTAACAGTACAAAGCCAAACTCGCCGGCTTGCGCCAGGTAAAGACCGGTGCGCAGCGCCACACCATCGGTCGCGCCCAACGCCCTGGCCAGCACAGTCACGAGCAGCAGCTTGAACAGCACAGGCAGCAGCAAGAGCATCAGTACCAGCGGCCAGTGGTTAATGACCTCGCGCCAGTCCAGCACCATGCCGATGCTGATAAAAAACAAGCCCAGCAGGACATCGTGAAAAGGACGTATATCGGTTTCAACCTGGTGCTTGAATTCGGTCTCAGAAATCAACATGCCAGCAATAAAAGCACCCAAGGCCAAGCTCAGTCCGGCCAGCTCGGTGAGCCAGGCCAGGCTGAGCGTGACCAGCAGCAAGTTGAGAACGAAAAGCTCTTCACTTTTGCGCCTGGCCACCAGTGTCAGCCACCAGCGCATCAGTTTTTGTCCGCCGGTTAAAAGCAGGCCCAGCAGCACGGTGGCTTTGAGCAGCGCCAAACCCAGCGCCGTGAAGAGTTGCTCCGGCGGTGAACCCAAAGCAGGAATCAACACCAGCAGGGGCACTACGGCCAGGTCTTGAAAAAGCAAGACGCCCATCACGCGCTTGCCGTGTTCAGACTCCAGCTCCAGGCGGTCGGACAGCAGCTTCACCACCAGCGCCGTGCTGCTCATGGCCACGGCACCCGACAAGACCACCGCCGTCTGCCAGCTCATGCCCCACAAGTCGGGCAGCACCGCGGCCAGCAACAAAGAGCCGGCAATCACCAGCAGCATGGTCAGCACCACCTGAAACAAGCCCAGGCCAAACACATGCCGGCGCATCGAGCGCAACTTAGGTAAGTTGAACTCCAGCCCGATCACAAACATCAGCAACACCACGCCAAACTCGCCCAGGTAGCGAACACCATCGGCATCCGGCGCCAGCTCCAAGGCATTGGGCCCGATCACCACGCCCACCAGCAGGTAGCCCAACATGGGCGGCAGCTTTAACAAGCGGCACGCCACCACGCCAAGCACTGCGGCCAGCAGGTAAAAAAGCGTGAGTTCAAGGCCAGACATCCAGACATGGTATCGGATGGCTTTGACGCAGTGTTCTTGGCGGCAAAGTCCCGGCAAACAAGCGGTTTGACGGCGCCAGCCAGCGCGTCAGCAGGGACGCGGCGTTGTGGCTCGATAGAATCAAGCGCATGACATTTGACCGCCCCGCTTTTGACCCGGCGCAAGCAGTGGCCTTGGCCCGCAAGACCTTTGAGATAGAAGCGGCAGCGGTATTGGGTCTGGGCGCGCGCATCGGGCCCGAATTTGCCGATGCGGTGCAGACGATTTTGCACTGCAACGGCCGCGTGGTTGTGATGGGCATGGGCAAGAGCGGCCACATCGGTCGCAAGATTGCCGCCACCCTGGCGTCAACGGGAACGCCGGCCATGTTTGTACACCCCGGCGAAGCCAGCCATGGCGACCTGGGCATGATCACGCCGGCCGACGTGGTGCTGGCGATTTCCAACAGTGGTGAAAGCGCAGAACTCAGTGCAATTTTGCCGACCCTGCGCCGCCTGCAGGTGATGCTGGTGGCGCTGACGGGCAGCAAGCAGTCTTCGCTGGCGCTGCACGCCGACATGGTGCTAGATACCAGCGTGGCTCAGGAAGCCTGCCCGCTGAACTTGGCGCCCACGGCCAGCACAACGGCCCAACTGGCCATGGGTGATGCGCTTGCGGTGGCACTGTTACAGGCGCGCGGTTTCAAGCCCGAAGACTTTGCCCGTTCGCACCCTGGCGGCGCGCTGGGGCGCAAGCTGCTCACACTGGTGGCCGATGTGATGCGCCAGGGCGACGCAGTTCCTGCCGTCCGGCCGCATGCCAGCCTGGGCGAGTTGATGCGCGAGATGAGCGTCAAAGGCCTGGGCGCTTCTGCGGTCACGGACGCACAACATCGCCTGCTTGGGATTTTTACCGATGGCGATTTGCGCCGCTTGATAGAAACCGGCGTGGACTTGCGCGCCATGTTGGCGGCCGACGTGATGCACGCCAACCCACGTACGCTGATGGCGAGCGCACTGGCAGTCGATGCAGCGGCCATGATGGAGCAGCACCGCATTACCAGCGTGTTGGTTACCGACGCGGCGGGCCACCTGTGCGGCGCGCTCAACAGCAATGACTTGTTGCGCGCCAAGGTGATTTGATGACCCCAACAAACGCGCCCATTTTGCCGCCCCTGGTGCCCGTGATGAATTTTGCGCCGGAGCTGCTGCTGCTTGCACAGGGGGTGAAGCTGGTTTTTTTGGACGTCGACGGCGTACTCACCGACGGCGGGATTTATTTCAGCGAACATGCCCCCTCCGGCACCGGCCAGACAGCGGGCGCGGCTGAGTCCATCAAACGCTTTAACACCCTGGACGGTCACGGCCTGAAGCTCTTGCAAAAAGCCGGTATCACACCCGTCATCATCACCGGCCGTGACAGCGTGGTGCTGCGTGCGAGATTGCAGGCCTTGGGTGTTGCACATGCGCACTTCAGCACCGAAGACAAACGCCCGGCAGCCGAGCAAAGTTTGAAGGCGCTGGGCTGCGGCTGGCATGAAGCAGCGGCCATGGGCGATGACTGGCCTGATTTGCCGGTGATGCGCCGCGCCGCCTTGTGCTGCGCGCCACCCCATGCGCATGCGCAAGTATTGGCGGTGGCCCACCATGTAACGCGCGCAAGCGGCGGCCATGGCGCGGTGCGGGAACTTTGCGACCTCCTGCTGGTGGCCAGTGGCCGCTATGCCAGTCTGCTGGCCGAGTACGCCGCATGATCGCGCCTGCACTGCCGAAGTTGGACATCCCGACACCTGGCAGGCGAGGGGGTCTAGCGCTGGTTTTGCGGCTTTGGGACCGGCTGACGATTTATTTGCCCTTGCTCGTCACCGGCCTGCTGGCCTTGGTGACTTACTGGCTGGTCAGCAGCGCACCGCCGGCTCCCGCACCTGTGCTTGAGCGCGCCGCAAAGCACGAGGTGGACTATTTCATGCGCCGCGCCACGGTGAAAACCTTTGACGAGAAGGGCCGGCTGAAGTCAGAAGTTTTTGGGCTTGAAGCGCGGCACTACCCGGACACCGAGACGGTTGAAATTGACCAGTTCAAAATGCGCGCCATCAATCCGCAGGGGCGCATCACAACGGCGACGGCCACGCGCGCATTGAGCAACGATGCCGGCAATGAGGTTCAACTCTTTGGAAATGCACGGGTGGTGCGTGAGCCGCTGCAACAAGCCGATGGCAGTTGGTTACCCCGACAGGAGTACCAGGGCGAGTTTTTGCACGTCTTTGTAGATGAAGAGCGAATCAAATCTCATTTGCCAGTGGTGCTGACCAGCGGCAAGGACAAGTTCAGCGGCGACGCTCTGACACACGATAGCGTCACCCAAGTGACCGATTTGCAGGGCCGCGTCAAAGCCAGGCTGGAACCCCGCAGCAGCACGGAGCCCGCCCCTTCTCGTTGATGCGCAAAGCAAAAAAAGCCTCAAGACCTAAGTCTTGAAGCCTTTGAAGCGCTGCCTTTCAGAGGGTGTCTGAAAGTAATGGCAAGCCTGGTATTTTTGGGGGCAAGGGTTTAATAACCGCCGCGGCCACCGCCGCCACCGCCGCCGCCGGAGCGGCCACCACCACCACCGCCACCGCCATAAGGGCTGCGAAAGCCGCCGTCAGAACCACCACCACCGCCACCACCGTAGCCGCCACCGCCGCCACCAGAACCGCCGCCGCCGTAGCCACCGCCACCGCCTGAACGACCTCCGCCGCCACCGCCGTAGCCGCCACCACCACCACCGCCGCCAAATCCGCCGCTGCGTGGAGGACGCGCCTCCATGGGGCGGGCTTCATTCACAACAACACTTCGGCCGCCCAAAGGCTGACCGTTCATGCCATTGATGGCAGCCTGGGCTTCCGCATCGCTGCCCATTTCGACAAAACCAAAGCCTTTGGAGCGACCGGTGTCACGCTCCATCATGACTTTGGCGCTGGTGACAGAGCCGAACTGACCAAAAGATTGTTGCAGGTCTTCGTCACGAACCGAGTACGGCAGGTTGCCGACATAAAGTTTGTTGCCCATGAAAGGACTCCTCTAAAACACTAAAACAAAAGCGATGGGGTCCCGAAAGCACAACAAATCTGAACGTAAACGCTGTAGCGCGCGAAACTGACCGATCACCTCACTCATGCAAGTGGGTCCCACATGCACGCTGAGATTATGCGATAGATGACCGGAATAAAAGCAAATTGGCAAGCAAATCCAAGGGCTGGCGCGGCGGCGGCGTGGGTTTGTGTCAAATTAAAGACATTTACCGGCCACTGGTGCGCACCAGCTTACCAATTGACTTCGCGGTCCGGCGTGGCGCCAATCCGGTGAATCGAGAGGTCTGCCCCCTCAAACTCCTCCTCATGGCTTAAACGCAAGTCGGTGAATGCCCGGATCAGGCCATACACGGCAAATCCGCTGACCAGCGCCCAACCCACGCCCATGGCGGTACCGATGATCTGCGCGCTCAGGCTGACACCGCCCAGGCCGCCCAGCGCCTTGAGACCGAAAATGCCGGCGGCCACACCGCCCCAGGCGCCACACAAGCCGTGCAGAGGCCAGACGCCTAAAACGTCGTCTATCTTCCATTTGTTTTGAGTCAGCGTGAACATCACCACAAACAAAGCACCTGCCACCCCGCCCACCACCAGCGCGCCCAGCGGGTGCATCAGGTCCGAGCCTGCGCACACCGCCACCAGACCGGCCAGCGGCCCGTTGTGCACAAAACCGGGGTCGTTCTTGCCAAATGCCAGCGCCGCCAGCGTGCCGCCGACCATGGCCATCAAAGAGTTAACAGCAACCAGGCCGGAAATCTTGTCCAGCGTCTGGGCGCTCATCACGTTAAAACCAAACCAGCCGACCGTCAAAATCCAGGCGCCCAGGGCCAGAAACGGAATGTTAGAAGGCGGATGCGCAGACACCAGCCCGTCTTTGCGGTAGCGGTTGCTGCGCGCACCCAGCAGCAGCACAGCCGGCAGCGCCAGCCAACCGCCCATGGCGTGCACCACCACCGAGCCGGCAAAATCATGAAACTCTTCTCCGGTCAGCGCTTTGATCCAGGCTTGCACGCCAAAGTGTTGATTCCAGACAATGCCCTCAAAGAAAGGGTAGATCAGCCCGACGATCACTGCCGTGGCGATCAGTTGCGGATAAAAACGTGCTCGCTCGGCAATGCCGCCCGAGATGATGGCCGGAATGGCCGCCGCAAAAGTCAGCAGAAAGAAAAACTTGACCAACTCATAGCCGTTTTTGGCTGCCAGCTGTTCGGCGCCCACAAAAAAGTGGCTGCCATAGGCCACGCTGTAACCGACGGCGAAGTAAACAACGGTAGAGACGGAGAAATCCACCAGAATTTTCACCAGCGCGTTGACCTGGTTTTTTTTGCGCACCGTGCCGAGCTCGAGAAATGCAAATCCGGCGTGCATGGCCAGCACCATGATGCCGCCCAGCAAAATAAATAGTGCGTCTGATCCCTGTTTTAGTGCTTCCACGGGGTGGGCTCCTAGAGTTCTGTTCTTTATTGGTGCGTTTAAAGTGAAAAACCAGAAAACGCACCAACAGTAAGCAAGAAGTGGGCCTTCGCGGTGCGTCAATTGCTTCGTTCTTGCGAACTTACAATTCGAAAGTGGCCATGGAATGTCTTCAGGCAGGAGTTTTTTACTTTGGAAGCATTCCTCGTCTCAACGGGCATCGTCGCCCTGGCCGAAATCGGCGACAAAACCCAGCTGCTGGCGCTGTTGCTGGCGGCTCGCTTCAAAAAACCCTGGCCCATCGTCTTCGGGATTCTGGTGGCCACTGTCGCCAACCATGCACTGGCCGGCGCCCTCGGGGCCTGGGTGAGCACCCAGATCAGCGCCGGGGTGTTGCGCTGGATTCTGGCCGCCTCGTTTTTGGCCATGGCGGTCTGGATGCTGGTGCCCGACAAGCTGGACGACGACAGCGACGCCAAGCCGCCGCGCTGGGGTGTTTTTGCCACAACGGTGCTGATGTTTTTTTTGGCCGAGATGGGTGACAAGACGCAGATCGCCACGGTCATGCTGGCCGCGCGCTTTGACGCTTACCTGGCGGTGGTGGCCGGCACTACCTTCGGCATGATGCTGGCCAATGCACCCGTGGTCTGGTTGGGCGAGCGCGTTACGCGCTTGCTCCCGCTGGTGGTGGTGCACCGCGTGTCGGCGCTGATCTTTGCCGTGTTGGCGGTGCTGGCCATCTGGTCGCCCTTTTGAGGACCTGCCAAGCCACACGGGCGCTCAAACAGGAGCGATATACTCAACGTAGCGCCGATTTGCACAGCTTGCGGGCGCTTAAAAAGTACAGCTAAAGACGATGCCCATGAACCCGGAATCGCTTTAGCGAGGCCGGGTTTTTGTTTTTATGCAGGTGATTTTTTGACCCTCGTCGCCACACCACTGAGCATGCATTTCGAGGCTGCGCTGCCATTGCGAAGCGGTGCCTCGGTACGCGCTTACGACCTGAGCTACGAAACCTACGGCAAGCTCAACGCTGACAAGTCGAACGCCGTGCTGATTTGCCACGCACTCAATGCCTCGCACCATGTGGCCGGCGTTTACCTTGACCCAACAGGTGCAGTCCAAGCCAAGTCTGAAGGCTGGTGGAACACCATGATCGGCCCCGGCAAGCCGGTGGACACCAACCGGTTTTTCGTCATTGGCGTCAACAACCTCGGCTCCTGTTTCGGCTCCACCGGCCCGATGCAGATCAACCCGGACACGCAGCAAATTTACGGCGCCGACTTTCCGGTGGTCACGGTAGAAGACTGGGTCGATGCACAGGCAAGGTTGCTCGACGCCCTGGGGATTCAGACACTGGCCGCCGTGATGGGCGGCAGCCTGGGCGGCATGCAGGCGCTGGCCTGGACGCTGCAATACCCCGACCGGGTGCGGCACGCGGTGGTGGTCGCCAGCGCACCCAACCTGAACGCTGAAAACATCGCCTTCAACGAAGTGGCGCGCCGCGCCATCACCACCGACCCCGATTTTCACGACGGCCACTTTTACCGCCACGGCGTACTGCCAAAGCGCGGCCTGCGCATTGCCCGCATGATCGGCCACATCACGTACCTGAGCGACGATGTGATGAACGAGAAATTTGGCAGAGCATTAGCCCCCACGCTTGTCGCTGCGCGTACTGCGCTGCCCCCCGGGGGGGCCGCTGCGCCTGCGGACCGGCTAAGCCGGCTCCGCGGCCCTGGCTTGGAGGGAGCGGACCCTGCGGAGGCGCAAAGTAGCGCCGCTGGCCGGGCGTATTTGTATTCGACGCAAGATGTGGAGTTTCAGATTGAGAGTTACTTGCGTTACCAGGGTGACAAGTTCAGCGAGTACTTTGACGCCAACACTTATTTGCTGATCACGCGTGCGCTGGACTACTTTGACCCGGCTGGTGAATGCGGCGGCAACTTGAGTCTGGCGCTGGCCAAGGCACGCGCGAAGTTTTTGCTGGTCAGCTTCACCACCGACTGGCGTTTTGCGCCGGCGCGCAGCCGTGAGATCGTCAAAGCGCTGCTCGATAATCAGCGCGACGTGAGCTACGCCGAGATCGACGCGCCGCACGGCCATGACGCCTTTTTGCTCGAGGATCCGCGTTACCTGGCCGTGGTGCGCGCCTACTTCAACGGCAAGGTGGCCGCATGAACACCGCGCAGTCATCATTGCGGCCCGTGCTCAAGGAAGCCTCGCCGGACCTGCTGTCGATCGCCCGCCTGGTGCCGCAGGGCGCGCGCGTGCTTGACCTGGGTTGCGGCACCGGCGAATTGCTGGCGCACCTGATTCGAGAGCGCGGCTGCTCGGGCTATGGCGTTGAGCTCGATGACACCAATGTGCAAGCCTGTGTGGCGCGCGGCGTCAATGTGATTCAGCTCAACCTTGAAGACGGTTTGAGCATGTTCGGCGACAGCTCGTTTGACGTGGTCTTGCAGATCGACACTTTGCAGCACCTGCGTAACGCCGAGGTGATGCTGCGCGAAACCGCCCGCGTGGGCCGCCTGGGCATCGTCGCCTTTCCCAACTTCGGCCATTGGCCCAACCGGCTGGCGGTGCTGCGCGGGCGCATGCCGGTGACCAAGGTGCTGCCCTACCAGTGGTACGACACGCCCAACATTCGCGTGGGCACGCTGCAGGATTTCAGGGCCCTGGCGCTGAAAAACCAACTCCGTATTTTGGATGAATTCGGCTTGCAAGATGGTCAGGAAATTCGCTTCTGGCCCAACGCGCGCGCCAGCCGCGCTGTTTTCAAGGTGCAGCGCGGATGAACCCGGCCGCACCCGCTCAAACAGAGTTTGTGGTGCCATTTCGGGAGGCCTTGCGCTTTTGGTTCAAGCTGGGATTCATCAGTTTTGGCGGGCCGGCCGGACAGATCGCCATCATGCACCGCGAGCTGGTCGAGCGGCGCGGCTGGGTCTCTGAAAAACGTTTTTTGCATGCGCTCAACTTTTGCATGCTTTTGCCCGGACCTGAGGCCCAACAACTGGCCACGTACCTGGGTTGGCTGATGCACAAAACGCGGGGCGGCATTGCGGCCGGCCTGCTGTTTGTGCTGCCCTCGCTGCTGATGCTCATCGCTCTGAGCTGGGTCTACATGGCTTGGGGCACGCAGCCGCTGGTGGCTGCATTGTTTTACGGCATCAAGCCGGCGGTCGCGGCCATCGTGTTGCACGCGCTGCACCGCATCGGCAGCAAGTCACTGGGCCCGCCGCGGCAGTTGCCGGTGCCCTGGACCATAGCGGTGCTCAGCTTTCTGGCGATTGCCGTATTCGGCATGCCTTTTCCGGCGGTGGTGCTGGCCGCGCTGCTCACGGGTGCCCTGCTGGCGCGCATCGCGCCGGCGGCTTTGGGCGGTGGAGGCGGCAGTGGCGGCGGCAGTGGTCATGCGCCGGTGCCCGAGGGCGGGCGCAGCGCGGCCTTGATCGACGATGACT